>NZ_CAKKLK010000012.1:0-100431 GCF_918698045.1 Microbacterium sp. Bi98
CAGGGCGGGCGGGTGTCGATATCGAGTTTACCTTGATATTCCGCGCTTCAGGGTCGATCATGTCGGCGCCCGACCATGCAAATGGTCGGTTTCCCCCGGATTTTCGGGCAATTTGCGCGATCTCGCACGCAGAATCAGCTCATTCGGATGCGTTCTCAGCCTGCCGAGCGAGCGCCGGACCGAGACGGTCGTACGAGTTCGCGATGTGCATCCTCATCGCCGCGGCGGCGGCTTCGGGGTCGCGTCGGCGCAGCGCGTCGAGGATGCTCTCGTGCTCGCTCACGGTGTCGTCTTCGAAGTCGTGGCGGAAGTTCAGCCGGTAGAGGTGCATGTGCGCACGCAGCCGCACGATGGCCTCCGACAGCAGCGGACTCTGCGCACTCTCCGCGATCAGGTGATGGAAGTGCAGATCCTCGTCGATGAACCGCCGGTAGTTGCGGAAGCGCTCGTCCTCATCGGGTGCCGACGCTGTACGCATCGTCACCACGGACTCCGCCAGCTCGGTCTCGGTCTCGTGGTCGAGATGCGCCGATGCACGCCGCGCCGCCTCCGGCTCCAGCAGCTCGCGCATGTCGTACAGATCGCGCAGGCCCGCCGCGTCGAGCAGAGGAGCTGCGACATAGCCCTTCAGCGCCCGCTTCGCGACGAGCCCTTCGGACTCGAGCCGCGTCAGCGCCTCGCGCACGGGCGTCGGAGACACGTCGAGGTCGCGGGCGACCGCGTCGATGTTGACCTTGGCTCCCGGTTCGATGACCTGGTCCATGAGCAGGCCGAGCACCGCGTCGTACACGTCGTCGACGAGCGCGCGCCGCGCCGGAAGCGGCCTCGGTCCGCGTGCCTCGTCGTCGCCGAACATGAGTCTCATCGTAGGGGGTGCCCTTCGTCGGCGATCAGACCGCGATCACGCAGATCGTCCCAGACCGCCTCGGCGACCGGGCGTGCGACGAGACGGCTGTTGCGCGCGACCTGCTCCGCGCTGGCACCGCCCATCACCACCGCGCCCACGGCGGGATGCGTCAGCGGATACTGTGCGGCCAGCTCGGGGAGTGTGGTGCCATGATGCCGGGCGACCCGGGCGATCGCCTGAGCCCGGGCGAGCACCGAGCGGTCCGCGGGGCCGTAGTCGAACGTGGCATCGCGAGCGGGAGCATCCGTCGCGAGGATTCCCGAGTTGAAGACGGCGGCGGCCAGCACCGTCACCGCACGCTCCCGGGCGATCGGGAGCAGGTCATCGGCGGCTGACTGGTCGAGCAGCGTCCAGCGCCCGGCGACCATCATGACGTCGGCATCCGTCTCCTGCACGAATCGCGTGAGCATGCCGCTCTGGTTCATGCCGGCACCGAACGAGCGGATGACGCCCTGGTCCCGCAGCTCGCTCAGGGCGGGGAAGGCACCCTCGAGCGCCTCGCGCTCGTGCTCATCGGGATCGTGCACGAGAGCGATGTCGATGCGGTCGAGTCCGAGGCGCTCGAGCGACTGCTCGACCGAGCGCAGCACGCCGTCGCGGGAGTAGTCGCGCACGCGCCGATGATCCGCCGGCACGTCGAACAGGTTGTCGAGGTCCGAGCGGCCCTCGGCATCCTGCGGAACCAGCAGGCGTCCGACCTTGGTCGAGACGATGCACTCCTCACGCGGGAGCTCACGCAGGCTCTCGCCGAGGCGTCGCTCGGCGAGGCCGAGACCGTAGTGCGGCGCGACATCGAAGTACCGCACGCCGCCCTCCCACGCGGCCGGCACGATCCGCGGCCACTCCCGGTGGTCCAGCGCCCGGTACAGATTGCCGAGCGCGGCAGCCCCATAGGCGACGGGCGGGGCGAGAAGCCCTCCGCGTCCGATCGCGACGGGCTTCGCTGCGGTGGAGACAGGCGCACTCATGACACGATCAGCCGGCCCAGGGCGTCATCGTTCCAGGGGATGCCGAGGCCCGCCTGGGTCGGCGCCCACCCGCGACCGTTCTCGATGCGGATCTCGCCCGTCGTGACCGCTCGCAGCTGCGGGATGTGCTCGAGGTACAGCGCGTTGGGGATCGCGCAGACGAGGGAGACGTGGAGCTCCATGAGGAAGTGCGGCGCGACGGGGGCGTTGAAGGACTCGGCCAGATGCGCGATCTTGAGCCACGGAGTGATCCCGCCGACCCGGGCGACGTCGGCCTGCACGATCGACGCGCCGCCACGCTGCAGGTGCTCGCGGAAGTGACCGAGCGAGTACATGCTCTCGCCGACCGCGATCGGCACCGACGTCGAGCGCGCCAGAAGACGATGCCCCTCGACGTCCTCCGCAGGCAGGGGCTCTTCGAACCAGAAGACGTCGACCTGCTCGAACAGCCGGGCTCGACGCACGGCTTCGGCGACCGTGAACGACTGGTTCGCGTCGACCATGATGTCCATGCCGGGTCCGACCGCGTCGCGCACGGCACGCAGTCGCTCGAGGTCCTGGTGCCCTCGCGGCATGCCGACCTTGATCTTCACGCCGCCCATGCCGCGCTCTTTGGCGGCGACCGCATGGGCGACGAGTTCGTCGGTGCGGAAGTGCAGCCATCCGCCCTCCGTGTCGTACACGGGCACGGAGGGCGACGCACCTCCGGCGGCGACCCAGAGCGGGAGTCCGGCGCGACGGGTCTTCGCATCCCAGACCGCGGTGTCGACCGCGGCGAGCGCGAGCGCCGTGATCGGCCCGACCGTGGTGGCGCGAGTGATGCCGAAGAGTGCGAGCCACAGCGCTTCGGGACGCTCGGCCTCGAGCCCGATCAGAGCGGGCAGCAGCGTCTCGCGCAGCATGCTGAGCACCGCCCCGCCGCCGGTGCCGATCGTGTAGCTGTAGCCGATGCCCTCGGTGCCGTCGGCGGTGCGCAGCCGCACGAAGATGGTCTCCTGCTTGACGAACGTCTGCAGGGCATCCGTGCGCTCGGTCTCGACGGGCAGGTCGCACAGCTGCGCCTCCGCGTGCACGATGCGGCTGCCGGCCGTCGCGTCCGCGACGGCCTCCCGCACGGGCTTCGTGGTGTGGTGTGTCGTGGTCATCAGCGTCCTCCGAGTCCGCCCAGGGTGACCCCCTTGATGAGCTGCCGTTGCAGCAGCAGCACGAGGATCAACGAGGGGATGACGGCCAGTGTCGATGCGGCCATGAGCAGCGACCACTGCGTGCCGAACTGACCGGTGAACATGCCGAGCCCGAGGGGCACCGTGGCCATGTCCTGCGTGTTGATGATGATCAGCGGCCACAGGTACGAGTTCCAATAGCCGATGAACGAGAACACCGCGAGCACGCTGAGCGGGGCGACCAGCTGCGGCAGCAGCACCGACCACAGGGTGCGCAGTCGCGAGGCGCCGTCGATCAGTGCCGCCTCCTCGTACTCCATGGGGATGGTGAGGAAGAACTGCCGCATCAGGAACGTGCCGAACGCGGTGAAGGCGAACGGGATGATGAGGGCCGCGTAGCTGTCGTTCCATCCCCAGCTGTTGATCATGATGAAGAGCGGGACGACGAGCACCTCCTGCGGCAGCACGAGAGTGAGCACGAACAGCAGGAAGAGCTTGTCGCGGTACTTGAACCGCAGTCGAGAGAAGGCGTAGGCCGAGAGCACGGCGACGACCACCGAGAGGGCGGCGCCGAGGATCGCGACGAACAGGCCGTTGAGGATGAAGCGTCCGAACGGCACGACGGTCCACGCCTCGACGAAGTTCGCCCAGCGGATCTCCGATCCGAAGATCTGCGGGGTGGCGGTGAAGACCTCGTTCTCGGGCTTGAGCGCCGTGAGGAACATCCAGATGAAGGGGAAAGCGAAGATCAGCGCGACCACGGCGATGGCCGCGGTGTTGAGCCACTCCTTGAGCGACTCACGGCGCTGACGCGCACGACGGGGCAGGCTCACGACGTCACTCATAGTTCACCCACCTGCGCTGGCCGACGAACTGCAGGGCCGTGATGAGCATCACGACGAGGAAGAGGATCCACGCGAGAGCGGATGCATAGCCGAGCCGATCGAAGACGAATCCGTTGCGGTACAGGTACAGCACGAAGGTGTTGGTGCTCTCTCCCGGCCCTCCCTGCGTGAGGAAGAGCGGCTGCACGAACACCTGGAACGCGCCGATCATCGTCATCGTGGAGCAGAAGAACAGCGACGGCGAGAGCAGCGGGAGGATGATGAAGCGCAGTCGCTGCCACGCCGAGGTGCCGTCGATGCGAGAGGCCTCGAGCAGTTCCTTCGGGATGGCGCTGAGTCCGGCCGACAGGACGATCACGTTGTAGCCGAACGACTGCCATACCGACATCGCGATGACCGAGGGCAGCGCCCACGCCGAGTCCGACAGCCAGTTCGGTCCGTCGACGCCGACGGTCGCGAGCATCGAGTTGACGAGACCGTCCTGCGAGAGCAGGAGTCGCCACACCAGCGCGTTGGCCACCATGGGCGTGATCACGGGGAGGAAGAAGATGACCCGCCACGCCCCGGCCGCCTTCATGCGCGTGCTGAGCCACAGCGAGATGGTGAGGGCGACGACCAGATTCAGCGCCGTGTACACGATCGCGAAGATCAGGGTGTTGCCGAGCACCGTGTAGAACGTCGGGTCGCGGAACAGCTTGACGTAGTTCTCGAAGCCGATGAAGTCGGGGCTGCCGAACAGCTTCCAGTCGAACAGGCTGATGAAGGCCGACCCGAACAGCGGAGTGAGGATGAAGAGGACGAACCCGATCATCCCGGGTGCGAGGAAGGCCACCGCCACCCAGGCTTGGCCGCGCCGTCGCGGGGGGCGGGGAACCCGCGGGGCGGGAGCGCCGAAGGGCACTCCCGCCCCGCCGGGCACGGGAGAGGAGGCCGTGGCCTCTCTCCGCTCGCTCATGATCGCCATCCGCTCAGCCCGCGACCGAGTTCTGGATGGTCTCCATGATCTCCTCCGCCGTCAGCTCACCCCGGTAGCCCTGCACTCCGTACTGGGTCATCAGGGTCTCGACCTGGTTCCAGGTCGGGGTGGTGCGCTGCGGGGTCGCATCGGCCAGCAGAGCCTCGACGACCTCGGCCGCACCCTCGGTCTTGCCCTCAGCCCAGGCCGGGAGCGCCTCGATGCGCGCCGGAACGATGCCGCGCGCCTCGGCCTGCTTCTCCTGCACCGACACCGAGGTCAGTGCCTCGATCGCCGCGAACGCCTCGTCCGGGCGGTCGCAGTTGGCCGCGATGCCGAAGCCCGAACCCGCCGTCATCGCGGCGGCCTCGCCGCTGGTCGACGGGACGATCGTGACGCCGAGCGTGAAGTCGGCGGCGTCGGCGAAGCTGCCGTACATCCACGGACCTTCGATCAGCATCGGCACCTCGCCCGAGGTGAAGGCCTGCTGCGAGACCTCCGAGCCGTCCGCCGCCTCGGGGGCGTTGGCGACCTGCTCGACCGACACCAGGTCGAAGAAGCTCTGGATCTGGTCGACGAAGTCGGGGTTCGTGAGGTCGAGCTCGCCGTCCTCGGTCACGGCCGGAACGCCGTCGGCGAGCGACCAGGCGTTCGGGATGAAGATGCCGGGTGCGAGCGCGAGGCCCTTCTTGTCGCCGTCGGTCAGCGCCTTCGCATCCGCGATGAACTGATCGCGCGTGTACTCGGTGCCGGGCAGTTCGAGACCCGCGGCCTCGAACGCCTCGACGTTGTAGAACAGCACGATCGGCTCGGCGTCGTAGGGGATCGCCCTGATCGTGCCGTCGACCGTCATGCCGCTGAGCATGGATGCGTCGATGTTCTCGATGTCGAAGTCGGACTTCTCGATCAGGTCGTCGAGCGGCATCAGCAGGTCGCCGAGCTCCTGCGCGCGGGCCGCCTGCGTGGTCAGCAGGCAGGGCGGGTTCGAGCCGCTGAGGCGGGTCTTCACCTTGGTCCAGTAGTCCGAGAAGCTGGGCCCCTCGACGGTGATGTCGAGGTCGGGATCCTCGGCCTGGGCGCCGTCGATGAAGTCAGCCCACTGCGCCTGATCGCCCTCGCTGGCGGCCCACGTGTAGAGCACGAGAGGGCCGCCGGCGTCGCCGCCTCCTCCTCCCGAGCCGCTGGCACAGCCGGCGAGGGTGAGAGCGGTGAGGCCCGCGACGCCTGTCAGGATGAGACGCTTCGCGCGTCGGGATGAGAGTGCATTCATTCTGTCTGCCTCCTTCATTGGATGCTGATTCGATGCGATGGGTGAGGGGGTGCTGCTCGGGGGTTCGGGTCGTGCTCGGGTCACTCGGAGAAGTCGATGGCGACGACGTCGATCAGGGCGCCGCTCGGTGCGGGGGCGACGATGCGCAGCTCGCCCAGGTCGTCGCCGGCGATCGAGGCCTCGTGCACCTCGAAGCTCGCGTCATGCTGCAGCTCGAGATCGTCGGCCAGGCGGTGCACCCGGGTGATGCGACGCACGGGCAGGCCCCGCACGATGATCTCGTCGACCGGCACCGCGGTCAGATGCAGGTAGAGGCGTCCGGCGCGCGCGGTCGTCGGCCCGTGGAAGTCGATGCCGACGGTGGGCTCGACACCGATCACGGACTCGGCGTGCGCGTGCATCCATTCCGCGAACTCGCCCAGCCGCTCCTGTTCGACCGCCGCCAGCGCACCGTCGGGACCGGGCCCCACGTTGAGCAGCAGATTGCCGCCGCGGGCGACGACGTCGATGAGGGTGACGAGCAGCGACCGCGCGGACTTCTCGTTGTCCGGCCCCGTGCGCCATGCCCAGTGATCGCCGATCGTGAGGCACAGCTCCCAGGGACCGGTCGGCGGGGTGAGCGGGAAGCCCTGCTCGGGGGTGCGGTAGTCGCCCTGGCCGGGCAGGCGGTCGTTGATGACGACATCGGGCTGCAGCTCCTTGATCAGGCGGCGCAGTGCCGGCGCCGTCCACTCGACGGCGGAGCGCTCCCAGTCGCCGTCGAACCAGAGCAGATCGATCTGCCCGTAGTTCGTGAGGAGCTCGGTCAGCTGCGCCCGCACGTAGTCGAGGTAGCGCGACCACTCCTCCGGACTCGACCGCCGGTGGCGATCGGTGGCGTCGGGGGTGTCGGCGAACTCGGCGAGGCCCGCGGCGGGCCAGTGCTCGAGCTTGTACGGCCGATCCTCATCGCGGAATGCCGGATAGTCGGGGTGGTTCCAGTCGGGGAGGCTGTAGTGAATGCCGACCTTCAGGCCCTCGGCGCGCACGGCGTCGACGAACTCACGGGTGATGTCGCGACCGAAGGGGCCGTGCTGCACGCCGAAGTCGGACTCCTCGGTGAAGAACATGTTGTATCCGGCATGGTGACGTGCCGTGAAGACGAGGTAGGTGGCTCCCGCTTCGCGGGCACGACGCGCGAGATCTGCGGCATCCCAGTTCACGGGGTCGAACGTCGAAGCCGTCGCCTGGTACTCGGCCACGGTCACGGCGTCTTCCACGGCATCCTCGCCCGGGATGATCGAACGTCCGACGAGGGGCCAGGAGATCTCGATGCCCTGCTGCGACGCCTGGTCCCAGTGCACGAAGAGGCCGAAGCCTGCGCCGCTGAACCACTCCCCACCGGGGATGCGCTCTGTGGGGCGTCGGAAGCCTGCGTCTGTCATCGAACCTCTCCTTTGAGTTCAAGATTTCCTATAGGATACGTGATAGACGAAACCGTTCACAAGGGTGTGATGAAAGGTGCCTACCGATGGCGATGTTCGAGACCGATCCTGTTCGTCCCGAGGCCTACCGCGAGTTCGAGCGACCGCTTCCCGAGTGGTTCCGCGGCGCCGCACTGGGGATCTTCGTGCACTGGGGGCCGTACTCGGTTCCGGCCTGGGCAGAGCCCACCGGTGAGCTCGGCGCCGTGCCACGGGACGAGTGGTACGCCCACAATCCCTATGCCGAGTGGTACGCCAACACCATGCGCATCGAGGGCTCGCCGACCCACCGGCATCACGAGGAGGTCTACGGCGGGGCTCCTTATGACGACTTCCTCGATGCCTGGAAGGCCGAGGAGTTCGACGCCGACGAGGTGCTCGCCGTGGTCGCGGCGACGGGCGCGCGGTACTTCATCCCCACGACCAAGCACCACGACGGCGTCACACTCTGGGACGCACCGGGAACGGATGGGCGCAACACCGTCGCCCGTGGCCCTGGCCAGGACCTCATCGGAGCCTTCGCCGACGCGACGCGCGCGGCCGGCCTCCGCTTCGGCGTGTACTACTCGGGCGGTCTCGACTGGCACTTCTCCGACCTGCCGCCCATCGACCATGACGGCGCCCCCGCCCCCGATGACCTCGCCTACGCGGAATATGCGCACGACCACGTCATCGACCTGATCGACCGCTATCGTCCCGACATCCTCTGGGGCGACATCCGGTGGCCGGCTGCGGGAATCGAGCCGGGGCCGAAGAGCATCGCCCACGCCTTCCAGACGTTCTACGCACAGGTTCCCGAGGGCGTCGTCAACGATCGCTGGGGCGAGTCCCACTGGGACTTCCGCACCAGCGAGTACGTGCACGGCACCGCAGTCGAGGTCGGCGAGGCGTGGGAGAACACCCGGGGGATCGGACTCTCGTTCGGCCACAACCGCAGGGAGACGAGCGAGCACCTGCTGTCGGCGCACGAGGCCGTGCTTCTGCTCGTCGACGTGGTCTCACGCGGCGGCAACCTGCTGCTCAACATCGGCCTCGAGGCGTCCGGCCGCATCCCCGATCTGCAACGAGAGACCCTCGAGGGCATCGGCCACTGGAACAGGCAGCACGGGCACGCCGTGTTCGGTGCGCGACCGGAAGAGCGGATGCCGGCGTCCGACGACCCCTGGCTGCGCTGGACACGCACGGATGACGCGGTGCACGCGGTCGTCGACCGGAACGGACACGTCGAGCTCCCCGATCCGCACGGCCTGCTCGACGAGAGCAGCGCACGGATCGGAGAGCATCCGGTGATCGCGGAACGCGTCGATGGTGCCATCCTGGTCGAGGTGGCGGACGCGACGACCCCGGTCGCGATCTCGTTCCAGCCCAGGGACTGACGGAAGGACCCTCTCATGCGCATCGCTCTGCACTCCGAGATCCGCGACGGCGCGGTCGACGACTACCGCACGAACCACGCCCGCATCCCGGATGCTCTCGCCGAGACCTTCGCGCGCATCGGCATCCACGACTGGACGATCTGGAGGTCGGGCCGGCGCCTGTTCCACCTGGTCGACTGCGATGACTGGGATGCCGCGGTCGCCGCGCTCGAGGACGATCCGGCCGACCACGCCTGGCAGGCCGACATCGGTCGCTTCGTCGAGCTCTTCCGCGACGAAGACGGCGCCGAGGGCACCGCTCCCCTGGAGCAGGTCTGGGATCTGAGGTCGCAGGTCTCCTGACCGCCCAGCTGCCCGGGTCTGCCGCGGGCTCGTGGCAGAGTAGCCCCGTGACTCGGACGTGGGTGCGCGAGCTGGCCGGCTGGATGTGCGCTGCCGCCGTGTCGATCGTCACCGCATCCGTGGTCGCGTCGTCAGCCCGGTCCGACCTGCTCTTCCGAGACGGCGATTCACTGGTCGTCGCGATGCTCGCGCGGTCGCTGCTGTCGGGAGAATCGCTCGACTGGGCGATGTCGAGCGTGCTGTTCCTGCCCGAGACCGCGGCGTTCACCGCGATCGACGCCGCCGTGCCTGCGACGGTGAACGGCCTCTTCGCGATCAGCGCGGTCGTCAATCTGCTCGCCCTCTATGGAGCCATCCGGCTCGTCGCCGGCCGCGGCCGCGCGGGCTCTGCGCCCGTCACCTGGTCCGTCGTCGCGCTCGGGGTGTTCGGCATGCTCGCGATGACCGATGTCTCGGCGTCGCGAGAGGCGCTCGACCTCGCATCTCTGCAGCTGACGACCACCTACTACTCGGCGACCGTGATCGGCGTCGTCATCACGGTGGGCATCGTTCGGCGCGTGATCGACGACGGCCGCCGCAGAGCCTCGCCGTCGATCGCTCTCGGCGCCGTCGCGCTCGTATCGGCTCTCTCGAACCCGCTGTACGCGGTGTGGGCGACCCTCCTCCTCGCGATCATCCTGGGCATCGTCGCCGTGTCGCCGTCGCGGCGTGCGCAGATCCTCGCCCTCATCGCGGTGCTGCTCGCCGGCACCACCGCGGGCTTCCTGGCTCGTATTCCGTTCGCGGCATGGATCGCGAACACCGGCGTCGGCTACGCGCAGCCCGACCACTGGCACGAGTCGGTCGGCTATTACGCACGGCTCATCGCCGAACGCGGTCAGAGCCTCCCCGGGCTGATCGGGCTGCTGGTCACCGTCGCCCTCATCGTCTTCGCCGTCGTGAGAACGGCGCAACAGGGCGACCCGGGAACCCGTCTCGTCGCCGCGATGGCCTGGGCGGCACCGATCGTCGTCGTCGTCGGGGCGATCGCGCTGGGCACGCATGCCGCGCGTTACCTGCAGCCTCTCGTCTTCGCTCCGGTGCTCGTGCTCGTCGCGTCACCTCGCGTGCTTCGCCTCCCCGCCCGCCTGCGTCGTTCGACCGCTGCCATCGTCGGCGTGGTGCTTCTCGTCGTCGGCGGCCTCAGCATCCCGCGCCTGACGGACGCGGCCGCCCGGCCGGACCCCGATCTCGCGTGCGTGACGGACTGGGTCGACGCCTCCGGTCGCACGGGCGCCGGACAGTTCTGGACCGTTCGTCTGCCCGCACTGCATGTCGCAGACCCCTCGCGCCTCGTCCAGGTCGATCATCAGCTCAACGGCTACGCGTGGCTGGTCAACCGCACGGACTTCGCAGTCGGCGAGGTGTCCTTCCTCGTCGAGGATTCGCAGACCGTGCCGTGGGATCTTCCGCAGGCGGTGCAGCCTGAGCGTGTGGTCGAGTGCGGCCGGTACTCGATCCTGGACTTCGGCAGTCAGACCCTGCCCCTGGGGCCGCAGCGCAGCTGAGCGAGACCGCAGCGACCCGGTCAGCGGGTTGGTGCCGCGGTGGTCGTTCCCTCGCGGAACCGGCACGTGAGGTGCAGGGTCTGGCCGGGTTCTCCTCGGAGCATCCGCGCGACCTGCTCTCCGGCGGCGCGCCCCTTCTCGACCGCCGGCTGCACGCTGGTCGTGAGCACGAGGTCGCCGAGCCCATCGGCGGCGATCCCGTCGAAACCCGCGACCGACAGGTCTTCGGGCACGCGCAGTCCCAGCTCCTCCGCGGCTCGAATGATTCCGACGGCGATCAGATCGCTCTGAGCGAGGATCGCCGTCGGCCGCGTCTCGGCATCCGCCAGCAGATGCCGTCCGGCGAGGAGCCCCTCGTCGATGAAGCTGCCTCCGGCCGAGATCGCGGGCGCGTCGGGAAAGATCTCGCGCATGCCGGTGAGGCGATCGATGGTCACATCCACCGTCGCCGCGTCGATTCGCTCCTGAGTGACCGGTCCCCGCTCGCGACGGGTGTCGAGCGGCAGCGTGACGAGTGCGACGTCGCGGTGTCCGAGGTCGCGCAGGTGACGTGCGACGTCCGCGGCCGCCGCGGAGTTGTCGAGCAGGATCTTCGGGATGCCCTCCCCCGCGTCACCCTCGATCACGACGACCGGCAGGCCCCGGCTGCGCACGATGTCGAGCGACGCCTTGGCGCGCCCCGAGCACCCGATCAGCACGACCGCATCGACGGGTGCGTTCGAGAGCGACGACTCGTCGTCTCCCGGCTCGTCGCGCATCAGCAGGATGCCGGCACTGAGCTCGGCCATCCCATCGGTCAGGCCGTCCATCATGGCGGTGGTCACCGGGTCGAGGAACGCCGCACGCAGGTGCCCCTCGAGCACGACCGCGACGATGCCGCTGCGTCCTCGACGCAGCGATGCGGCGCGCGGGTCGGGACCGGCATACCCGAGGGCCGCCGCCGCGGCGAGCACCCGCTCGCGCGTGGCCGGTGCGACGTTGGCCTTGCCGCTGAAGACGACGGATGCCGTCGACGTGGCAACTCCCGCCTCGCGTGCGACATCGGCGATCGTCGCTCGGCGCGGGCTGTCGTGGCTCGTCATACTCCGAGGATAGCCCCCCGGCTTCCCGATCATCGAATCGATTCGATATGCTGATCCGCATGGACACGGCTCTCTCCCGATCGCAGTACGTGCGCTGGCGCACCGCGATCTTCGCGATCTTCCTCGCCAGCGGTCTCTCGATCGCGACCTGGGCGTCCCGTGTCCCCGACATCAAGCTCGCCCTCGAGGTCGACAAGGCTCAGGTGGGCATGCTGCTGCTCGGCGCGGGCATCGCCTCGATCATCGGCATCTCGACCAGCCCCGCGATCATGGCACGCACCGGCGCGCGCCTCGGCATGATGGTGTCGATCTTCACCTTCGCCTCGGGCGTGGCCCTCATCGGCATCGGCGCCAACGTCCTCGGCTCGTACTCCGTGGTGCTGATCGGTCTCGTGCTGTTCGGACTCGGCAACGGCTGCGTCGACGTCATGATGAACGTCGAGGCCACCGCGATCGAGCAGCACTCGGGCAAGACGATCCTGCCCCTCTTCCACGCCTTCTTCAGCTTCGGCACCGTGATCGGCGCCGGGCTCGGGGCGCTTGCCGCACAGCT
Source organism: Microbacterium sp. Bi98 (assembly GCF_918698045.1). NCBI lineage: Bacteria > Bacillati > Actinomycetota > Actinomycetes > Micrococcales > Microbacteriaceae > Microbacterium > Microbacterium sp. Bi98. The sequence continues at coordinate 12,472 of NZ_CAKKLK010000012.1, forward strand.
GCACATCGACGTCTTCACCCATACGCTCGTGATCGCCGTCGCGATCGCTGCCATCGGCATCGCCAGCATCCCGAACGTGCCGCGACGCGAAGAGGCGCTCGACCCCGCGGCCAACGACGCAGAGAAGCCGCACTGGCGGGAACGGATGGACGTCGCGATGTCCGCCTGGCGCGAACCGCGCACCTATGCGATCGGCGTCGTCATGCTCGGCATGTCGTTCGCAGAGGGCGGTGCCAACGACTGGCTCGCCCTCGGCGTCGCCGAAGACCACGGAGGCGGCACCGCACTGGGCGCCGCCGCGCTCGCGACGTTCTCGGTCGCGATGACCGTCGTCCGCGTCTTCGGAGGCCCACTGGTCGACAAGTTCGGCCGCGTCGCCGTGCTGCGCATCCTCGCGGTTGCCGCCGCATCCGGCATCCTGCTCTTCATCCTCGCCCCCAGCCTTCCTCTCGTCTTCGTGGGCGCAGCGCTGTGGGGCGTGGGCGCTTCTCTTGGCTTCCCGCTCGGTATGTCCGCCGCCGCAGACGACCCCGCCCAGGCGGCCGCGCGAGTGAGCGCAGCCGCGACGATCGGCTACATCTCGTTCCTGGGCGGCCCGCCCGTTCTCGGCTTCATCAGCGAGCACATCGGACTGCTCAACACGCTCTACATCCTCGTCGGCCTGGTCGTGTTGTCCGGCCTGTTCTCGGGTGCCGCGCGCCCGCTCCGCAAGGACGAGATGTCGACGCCGCCGGTCACCGCGAAGTCAGCCTCGTAGATCAGCGGGCGACAAGCAGACGTGGCGCCGGGCCTTCGAGTCGGGCGATGGCGATCTTCACCTCTCCGAGCTCGACGTCCACCTTCTCGAACCTCGCATCCATGCGCTGCTCGACCTTCTCGAACCGCGCATCCATGCGCTGCTCGAACATCTCGAACCGCGCATCCGTGCGCGTGATCATCCATCCGAAGCCTGCGGCAAGCCCCAGCAGCGTGGTCGCGACGGTCACGATCATGGTCACCAGCTCTATCGACACCGTCATCTCCTCATCCTTGACCTGTCCGCCCAGAATGTCAGGATCCAGTCCGATGTAATCGACGACGGGAGTCGATCCGCCGCAGATGTGGAAACTTCGGCGCTGATGCTGACATCAGCAGAACGAGTCGACCCGACGAAGTAGGCTCGACGGGTGCGTCTCGTCATCGCCCGCTGCTCCGTGGATTACACGGGCCGCCTCAATGCCCACCTCCCGCTCGCCACGCGTCTGCTCGTGCACAAGGGAGACGGGAGTCTGCTCGTGCACTCCGACGGCGGCAGCTACAAGCCGCTGAACTGGATGAGCCCGCCGTGCTCCCTCGCGGCCGAGGAACCCGGCGAGGAGGAGTCCATCGCCGGTGTCACCGAAGTATGGCGAGTGACGCACAAGAAGACCGGCGACGCGCTCCGCGTGCAGATCTACGAGATCCTGCACGACACCAACCACGACCTCGGCGTCGACCCCGGTCTGCAGAAGGACGGCGTCGAAGCCGATCTGCAGCGCCTGCTCGCCGAGCAGGTCGAGCGCATCTCCGACGGCGCGACCCTGGTGCGCCGCGAGTACCCGACCGCGATCGGTCCCGTCGACCTGCTCGTGAGGGATGCCGCCGGCGCGGCGATCGCTGTCGAGATCAAGCGGCGCGGAGACATCGACGGCGTCGAGCAGCTCACCCGCTATCTCGAGCTGCTGGGCCGCGACCCGCACCTCGCGCCGGTGCAGGGCGTCTTCGCCGCGCAGGAGATCAAGCCGCAGGCGCGGGTGCTCGCCGAGGACCGCGGCATCCGCTGCCTCGTGCTCGACTACGACGACATGAAGGGCATCGAGTCCGGCATCCCCCGCCTGTTCTGAGGCCATCTGCACAGATGTCCACCGCGGTCGGTCGCGTCGTGCACTGCCCATAGGCTGGAAGGTATGGCTTCTTCCCCCTATTCGTGCGTGCTCTGGGACGTCGACGGCACGATCGCCGACGCGTCGGTCGGCATCCTGCGCCGTCTGAACGTGGCCCTCACGCACTTCGGTCACCCTGCTCCCACGCGCGAACAGCTCGTGCACTGGATCGGGCCGCCCATGTTCGAGTCGTTTCAGGCGCAGGCGGCGATGACCCCCGAGCAGGCGACCGAGGCGGTCACCTTCTATCGGACACTCGGCAAGGCCGACGGATACACGACCGATGTCGCGACCTACCCGGGCGTGCCCGAGATCATCCGCGATCTGCACGCGGCAGGGGTGCCTCAGGCGACCGCCAGCTCGAAGCCCGAGATCCAGGTCGATGCGATCGTCGACTTCTTCGAACTGCGCCCGTACTTCCTCACGACGGTCGGTGCGACGCCCGACGAGGCGACGCTCGCGTCGAAGACCGACATCGTCGCCGAGGCGCTGCGCCGTCTGGCCGAGCGCGGTGCAGACATCTCACGCCCCGTGCTGGTCGGAGATCGCCATCACGACGTCGAGGGCGGCAACGCCAACGGAGTGCCGGTGATCTTCGTCGAGTGGGGCTTCAGCGACACGCACGAAGGCGATGAGGCCGCGTTCCGCGCCGCATCCGCCGACGAACTGCGCGCGCTGCTGCTCCACTGATCTCGGCCGACCGGAGGCCACCCGGCCGGGGTAATCCGGCCGGAAAGCACAGAACTCCCCGCCGGGGGTCGCAACGAGTGCAGACCTCCGGTCGGGGAGTTCTATGACGTCCGCTCTCAGAGCGGACGGATGTTCTCAGCCTGCAGGCCCTTGGGGCCCTGCGCCACGTCGAACTCGACTCGCTGGTTCTCTTCAAGAGAGCGGTAGCCGGATGACTCGATGGCGGAGTAGTGCGCGAAAACGTCAGCGCCGCCGTCGTCGGGGGAGATGAAGCCGAAGCCCTTCTCCGAGTTGAACCACTTAACCGTGCCCTGGGTGCTCATGTACTGCCTGTTCTGCTGGAAAGAAGCCGACGCAGGATGCCCCGACGTGCTCCACGCTAGTGGAGCACGCGCTGAGCGGAAGTCCTGATGTCAGCCCGTAACCCAAATGTTGCATGAGCGGTCGTCCGCGGTCACATGACAGGGCAGATGGAGACCCTCAGAAAATGGTGTGGCCCTCACCGCGGGGGGAGCGATGAGGGCCGAAGACGACCGGAGGGTGCGTCAGATTCCAGCTTAACCCCTCGCGCCTGCTTTTGTCCCCCATTTGGGGGACAGATTAGAAATTTGTGCGATGGAGACAAACGACAGCGGCCCTCTCGAGCAGTCCGTTGGGGACAGAACTACTCGAGAGGGCCCAATCGCATGCACGGATCGCCTTTGCCTCTGGGGAAGGCAGCCCGTCTCTGGGGAAGACGGAGACGATCAATCCCCTGTGCATGCACCTTCACCCTAGGGGAGTCCGTTCGATCCCGCCAAGGGGGGTTGACGATCGTCGTCATCGGTGGCAATGACGGGACGGACTGCGCGAGTAGCCTGGTGCGGTGACCATGCTGAACAAGGACATGACCCTGTGCATCTCGCTGTCTGCACGCCCGAGCAACAACGGCACGCGATTCCACAACTTCCTCTACGAGGAGCTGGGCCTGAACTGGATCTACAAGGCCTTCGCCCCGACCGACCTCGGCCAGGCGATCGCCGGCGTGCGCGGTCTCGGCATCCGCGGGTGCGCGATCTCGATGCCGTTCAAGGAAGACGTCATCGCGCTCGTCGACCGCATGGACCCTTCGGCGACGGCTATCGACTCGGTGAACACGATCGTGAACGACGACGGGGTGCTCACCGCCTACAACACGGACTACAGCGCGATCGCCCAGCTGATCGAGCGCAACTCCCTCGACCCTGCATCATCGGTGCTGCTGCGGGGCTCAGGCGGGATGGCCAAGGCCACCGCCGCCGCCTTCCGTGACGCCGGATTCAGCCGCGTCACGATCGCGGCCCGCAACGAAGCGCGCGGTCGAGGGCTGGCCGACCTCTACGGCTTCGCCTGGACGGCGGATGCGGATGCCGCCACCACCGACATCATCGTGAACATCACGCCGATCGGCATGGCGGGAGGCGCGGACGAGCACGCGCTGTCGTTCACCGAGGAGCAGATCGCGGCGGCATCCGTCGTGTTCGACGTCGTCGCCCTGCCGGCGGAGACGCCTCTGATCTCCGCCGGGCGCGCGGCCGGGAAGACCGTCATCACGGGCGCCGAGGTGGCGACCCTGCAGGCCCTCGAGCAGTTCGTGCTGTACACCGGCATCCGCCCCTCCGCCGCTCAGGTGCAGGCGGCCGAGGAGTTCATGCGGGCGCAGTGACCACTGCGCCCGCAGTCCGCCCCGAGGACCTCAGCCGTTGAACGCGGCGGGGTGGGGGCCGGTGCGACCGTCGCGCTCGAGGCGGTCGACCGCGGCCAGCTCGTCGTCGGTGAGCTCGAACCCGAACACGTCGAGGTTCTCGGCGATGCGAGCGGGGGTCACCGACTTGGGGATCACGATGCGTCCCTGCTGCAGGTGCCAGCGCAGCACGATCTGGGCCGGCGTCCGCTCGTGCCGCTCGGCGATCTCGACGACCGAGCGATCGGAGAGGACGGCGCCCTGGGCGAGCGGGCTCCATGCTTCGGTGAGGATCCCCCGCTGAGCGTTCGCCTCGGCGACCGCTCGGTTCTGCAGCGCCGGGTGGAGCTCGACCTGGTTGACGGCGGGCACGACGCGACCCTCGGAGGCGATGCGCGCGAGGTGCTCCGGTTCGAAGTTCGAGACGCCGATGGCTCGTACGCGCCCGTCCGCGTAGAGGCTCTCGAGCGCACGCCAAGTCTCGGGGTACGTCGCCAGAGCGGGCGCCGGCCAGTGGATCAGGTACAGGTCGAGGTGATCGAGGCCGAGCCGTTCGAGGGACGCGTCGTATGCGCGCAGGGCGGCGTCGTATCCGTGGTCGGAGATCCATGCCTTCGACGTCACGAACAGCTCGTCGCGAGGGATGCCCGACTCGGCGATCGCACGCCCGACGCCGGCCTCGTTGCCGTAGATCGCCGCGGTGTCGATGCTGCGGTACCCGGCGTCGAGGGCGGCAGCGACGGCGGCCGTGGTCTCGGCATCCGTCACCTGGAACACGCCGTATCCGAGCTGCGGCATCTCGATGCCGTTGTTCAGGGTGAGTGTGGGGACGATGGGAGCGTTCATGCTCGTGCTTCTTTCTCTCTCCGCGAATCGGGTGGTCACGCGGCGACGGTCTGCAGCGTGCCGGTGGGGGCGGGCGACGGCTTCCTGGCTGCGACCACGGCGATCACCATGACGACCAGGGCGGATGCGGTGATCGCGGCCCCGATCCAGATCGGCGAGGTGTAGCCGAGCCCTGCGGCGATGCCGAGGCCGCCCGCCCACGCGCCGAGGGCGTTGCCCACGTTGAAGGCGCCGATGTTGGCGCCGGAGGCGAGGGTCGGTGCACCGCCGGCGTAGTGCATGATGCGGCTCTGGAGCCCCGGAACCGTGCCGAATCCGAACGCGCCCATCAGAACGAGGATCGCGATGGTCACGGGCTGCGACCAGGCGAAGAAGCCGAACAGCACGAGCACGACGACCAGAGCCGCGATGAAGATCAGCAGCGTGCGGTCGATCGAACGGTCGGCCAGGCGTCCGCCGATCCAGTTGCCCGCGACGAGCCCGGCGCCGAAGAGCACGAGCAGCCACGGCACCGTGGTGTCTGCGAAGCCCGTGACCCCGGTGAGCGTGTAGGCGATGTAGGTGAAGGCGCCGAACATGCCGCCGAAGGCGAGCGCGGTGACGATGAGCGACAGCCACACCTGCCCGGACCGGAAGGCCCGGAGCTCGCTGCGCAGACTCACCTGCTGGCCTGCCGTCTTCGGTGCCGTGACCAGCAAGGCGATGCCCGCGAAGGCGACGATGCCGATGGCGGAGATGACCCAGAACGTCGACCGCCAGCCGAACTGCTGTCCGAGGAAGGTTCCGAACGGAACACCGAACACGTTCGCCGCTGTGAGGCCGGTGAACATGATCGCGATCGCCCGCGCCTTCTTCTCGGGGGCGACGAGGTCGGCGGCGACGACGGATCCGATGCCGAAGAACGCTCCATGGCACAGCGCCGCGACGATGCGTCCGATCATGGCGGTCGTGTAGTCGGGAGCGAGGGCGGTGATCGCATTGCCGACGATGAACAGCACGACGAGGCCGAGCAGCACCGGTTTGCGGGGCAGACGGGTCGTTGCGGCGGTGAGGCCGAGTGCACCGACGACCACGCTGAGCGCGTAGCCCGAGATGAGCCAGCCGGCCGTGGCCTCGGTGACCCCGAAGTCCGCGGCGACGTCGGGGAGGAGCCCCATGATCACGAACTCGGTGAGTCCGATCCCGAAGGCGCCGATGGCGAGTGCGATGAGTCCGAGTGGCATGGGTGTGCTCCGTGGTCCTCTGCTAAAGTAGTTGCAGACGCGGGATATTGCGTCACGAGGGATAATCATTGCATACGCAACTATCCCGCGCAAGCAACTACTTCGGAGGTCACTGTGGGCATCTCAGACGACGCTGTCGAGATCCGGGCACGCGGCTGGCGAACGCTCGCCGCTCTGCACGGGATCATCGAGGCCGACCTCGAGAAGGCACTGGGCGCATCCGTCGGCCTGTCCGTCGTCGAGTACACGGTGCTCGACGCCCTCAGCAGACAGGACGGCTGGCACATGCGCATGCAGCAGCTCGCCCGCGCGACCGCGCTGAGCCCGAGCGCCACGACGCGTCTCGTGACACGGCTCGAAGACCGCGGGCTGCTCACCCGCATCCTCTGCGCCGACGACCGTCGGGGCATCTACACCGAGCTCACCCCGGCGGGCCTGACGCTCTACGAGAACGCGCATCCGGTCCACGACGAGACCCTCGAGCGTGCTCTCGGCGAGGCGGTCACGCAGCCCGAGCTGGCCCCCGTCGTGCACGCTCTTCAGGCAGTGACCGTCGACGCCTGAGTCAGGCGAGCGCCCTCACGCGCTCGCGCGCGAGACCGTCACCTGGATGCTCTTCATCAGCGGCTGGTCGCTCTGGACGCTGAAGTCCTTGCGACCGATCAGCACATTCATCTCCGGCATGTACCCGGCGGCGCTGCCGCGCGGCAGGTCGTACGGAACCGCGCGGAACGCCTTCAGCATCCGTGTCGACCCGTCTTTCGACGTCGACACGATGTCGACCAGATCGCCCTCGACGAGGCCGCGATCGCGCATGTCGTCCTCATGCAGGAAGACGAGCTCGCGCAGGTTCTTGACGCCTCGGTACCGGTCGTCGTTGGAGTAGATCGTGGTGTTCCACTGGTCGTGCGAGCGCACCGTCTGCAGCACGAGGGTGTCGGCGGACTCGGGGATGACGTTCGGCAGTGGAGCCAGGGAGAATTCGGCACGGCCCGACGGCGTCTCGAACACGCGGTCCCTGGCGGGCTGCGGAATGCGGAACCCGTGCCGGTCGCGGATCAGGTCGTTGAAGCCCTCGAACCCCGGCAGCACCTTCGCCATCACATCGCGGATGTTGTCGTAGTCGCCGACGTACCAATCCCAGGGCGTCGCCGTGTGCGGCAGGGTCGCCTTCGCGATGCCGGCGATGATCGCCGGCTCCGACCTCAGATAGGCGGATGCCGGCTGCTTGCGTCCCCTCGAGAGGTGCACCATGCTCATCGCATCCTCGACGGTGACGCCCTGCGGGCCCTGCGCCTGCTGGTCACGCTCGGTGCGGCCGAGACACGGCAGGATCAGGGCCTTCTCGCCATGCACGAGATGGCTGCGGTTCAGCTTCGTGCTCACCTGCACCGTCAGGCGGCACTTCTCGAGCCCCTGCGCGGTGAACGGGGTGTCGGGCGCAGCGAGCACGAAGTTGCCGCCCATGCCGACGAACACCTTCACGCGCCGGTCATGCATCGCCTCGATCGTGCGGACGGTGTCGAGCCCCGGATGCCGCGGCGGCTCGATGCGACAGACCTCCGCGAGGCGGTCGAGCCACGCCTCCGTCGGCCGGTGATCGATGCCGCACGTGCGGTTGCCCTGCACGTTGCTGTGTCCGCGGATCGGCGACGGGCCCGCCCCCTTGCGGCCGATGTTGCCGCGCAGGAGCAGCAGATTGACGATCTCGCGCACCGTGTCGACGCCGTGCTCGTGCTGACTCACGCCGAGGCACCAGCTGATGATCGTGCGCTCCGAGGCCAGATAGACCGCAGCGGCGGCGCGGATCTGCTCTTCCGTGAGGCCGGACTGAACGACGAGATCTGCCCAGCTCGTGGCGTCGACCAGTGCGCGGTACTCGTCGATGCCGTTCGTCAGAGTGCTGAGGAATTCGCTGTCCAGCACCGACGGGTCGGTGGCGGCGGCTTCGAAGACGACCTTCGACATGCCGCGGATCAGCGCCAGATCGCCCCCCGGGCGCACCTGCAGGTTCATGGTGCTCGTGTCCGTCGCCGCGAAGCGCGCCATGTCGACGAAGTCGTGCGGCACGATCGTCCGGGTCGCCCCGGCCTCGACGAGCGGGTTGACGTGCACGACCTGCGCGCCGCGCTTCACGGCATCCGAGAGCGCGGTGAGCATGCGGGGGGCATTGGATGCCGCGTTGACGCCGAGCACGAAGAGGGCGTCGCAGTCGTCCCAGTCGTGCATGTCGACAGTGCCCTTGCCGGTCGCGATCGACGCCTTGAGCGCGCGTCCGGAGGCCTCGTGGCACATGTTCGAGCAGTCGGGCAGGTTGTTGGTGCCGTACTCGCGCACCATCAGCTGATACAGGAAGGTCGCCTCGTTGCTCAGACGCCCCGAGGTGTAGAACGCGGCCTCGTCGGGACTGTCGAGCGCCTGCAGCTCGTCGCCGACGAGCGCGAAGGCGTCGTCCCACGAGATCGGCACGTAGTGATCGGTGGCGGCGTCGTAGACCATCGGCTCGGTGAGACGACCCTGGTCCTCCAGGTCGAAATCGGGCCACGTCGCGAGCTCGGTGACCGAATGCTCGGCGAAGAACCGGCGGTCGACGCGCTTGCGCGTCATCTCCCACGTGACGTGCTTGATGCCGTTCTCGCAGATGTCGAGCTTCAGATTGCCCGGGTCGTCCGGCCACGCGCATCCGGGGCAGTCGTAGCCCGACACGGGGTGGTTCATCTGCAGCATCGCGAGCGGTCCGGCGATGGGCTCTCGCTGATCCAGCACCACCCGCCCCACCGACACGGCGGCTCCCCACCCGGCGGCCGGATGCCGGTACGGCTTGCGCGACCACGGTCGATCGGTGCGAGGGCCGTATCCGCCCTGACGCGGCTCGGCGGGCATCAGCCCGAACGCGGTGCCGATGGGTCCCTGGCTATCGAGCATGGCGTGCCCCTTCTTCGGCGTGCGCAGACGGGGCGAGCCCGTCGAGGCGCACCCGATGCGCGTGCGAATAGATGTTCATCGAACGCCCTCGGACGAACCCGATGAGCGTCACCCCGGCCTCCTCGGCGAGCTCGGCGGCGAGAGACGAGGGGGCCGAGACGGCACTGAGCAGGGGGATGCCGGCCATCGCGGCCTTCTGCACCAGTTCGAAGCTCGCCCTGCCCGAGACCTGGAGGATCTGCCGACGCAGGGGAAGCCGGTCGTTCAGCAGCGCCCACCCCACCACCTTGTCGACGGCGTTGTGACGCCCGACGTCTTCGCGCAGCACGAGCAGCTCGCCCGAGTCGGCGTCGAACAGCGCGGCGGCGTGCAGACCACCGGTCTTGTCGAACGCCGCCTGCTCGGCGCGCAGCCGATCAGGGAACGACGCGATCTGCTCGGCCCCGACCTGGACATCGTCGACGGACACCGGATGCCGCGACACCGTGCGGACGGCGTCGATGCTGGCCTTGCCGCAGACCCCGCAGGAGCTGGTCGTGTAGAAGCGCCGAGCGGCCTCGGGGTCGGGAAGCGCGACGCCGTGAGCGAGGCCGATGTCGAGCACGTTGTAGGTGTTCTCCTGTCCACCGGTGCCGGGGCCACCGCAGTGGATCGCCGAATGGAAGTCTTCGGCCTGGGCGATGATCCCCTCGGACACGAGGAACCCCGCCGCGAGCTCGACGTCATGCCCCGGAGTGCGCATCGTGACGGCGAGCGGTGAGCCTGCGACCCGGATCTCCAGGGGCTCCTCGACGGCGAGCGTGTCGGCACGCCGAGTGGCTCCCTCCCCGAGAGTGAGCTTCAGTATCGGTCTCCGCGTCGTGATCCGCCCCACACGAGCGAGCGTACTCCGCGGTCACGGGATCGCCTCATACCCATCTCACCCGGTGCCCGGGTCAGCCTACCGCGTGACGCGACCGTCCACGAGGTGCAGCACCCCGTGCATGCGCGGCAGGTGCACGAGGTCATGGGTGACGAGCAGCGTCGAGGTGTTGCGCTCATCGGTGAGTCGGAGGATGAGGTCGATGATCTTCGCTCCGCGCTCCTGGTCGAGAGCGCTGGTGGGCTCGTCGACCAGAAGCACGCTCGGATCGTTCATGAGCGCTCGCGCGATGTTGACTCGCTGACGCTGTCCGCCGGAGAGCTGGTGCGGCCTCTTGTGACCGTGCTCGGCGAGGCCGACCGCGGCGAGCAGCTCATCCGCACGGGATGCCGCGGCGGCGCGATCGCGGCGGCGGCTGCGCGGCACACCGAGCTCGTTCATGACGCTCAGCTGCTCTCGGGCCGTCAGAGAGGGGATGAGGTTGGGCTGCTGGAAGACGATCCCGATCCGGTCCCGCCGCAGACGCGTCGCCTCGGCCGGACTGAGGGCCGTGACGTCGTTCCCGTCGATGAGGATCTCGCCGGAGTCCGGACGCAGGAGGGTGCCGGCGACGGCGAGCAGACTGGACTTTCCCGAGCCGCTGGGCCCCGTGATGCCGGTGACGGTTCCGGGGTGAGCCGTGAGTGAGACACCGTCCACGGCGGTCACCCGCGAGTCACCGTCGGGGAAGGTCAGAGTGATGTCGTTCAGGCGGATCATCGGTTGCTCCCGAGGGCGGTGAGAGGGTCGGCGGAGGTGACGGAGCGCAGGGCGAAGGCGGCGCCTGCGAGGCCGAGGGCGATCATGATGCCGCCCGGAAGGATGGTCGTGACAGGACTCAGCAGGAACGGGAGGGCGGTGCCCGCGAGCAGGCCGAGCGCGGTGACCAGGCTCAGCCCGATGCCGATGCCCGCCAGCAGGACGATCAGCGCCTGCCCCAACGCGTCTCGGATCAGGGAGCGCGTGCTCGCGCCGAGCGCTTTGAGGACGGCGACATCGCCCTTGCGCTGCATCGTCCAGACGGTGAAGAACGCCCCGATGACGAGTCCCGAGATGCCGAACAGCATGCCGACCATGAGCAGGAGCGATCCGATCTCGGAGCGGAAGGCGCTGAGTGCCGTCAGCGATCCGAGCGTCGTCTCGGAGATCGTGTCGTTCGCCGCATCCGCGGCATCCCAGTCGGGGGATCCCGTGACAGCGAGGACCGTGGCGTAGGCGTCAGGGTTTCCGGTGGATGCCGAGTACGCCTGCCAATCCTGCAGGGTCATCTGCACGACCGGGGTGTGGCTGTACCAGCCGTCTCCCTCGATCGACTCGACGTCGTAGGAGACGCCCGCGATCTCGATCTGCTCACCGACCTTCGCGGCGAGCGCGTCCGCCGCGGGCACCGACAGGCGCAGCCGTCCGTTCTCGGAGGGGGCGGCAGCGTCGAAGCCGGGCTCGACACCGAACACCGCGATCGCGGCCCGGGTGTCGTCCGTCTCGGCGCGGGTCTGACTGATGCCGAGGGGGCGCGCGTCGGTCACCCCTGCCGTCTGCGCCCAGTCGTTCGCCTGCTGCTCGGTGATGGCGGAGTCCGCGAAACTGGCCGCACCGTCGCCGCCCGAGGGTGCGGAGAACACGATGCGGTCTGCGGGGAGCGCGAGCACGCCCGAGACGTTCTGGATGGCGAGGCCCCCCGTCAGTCCGCTGAGGAACCCGACGAGAAGGGTGATGAGGGCGACGACGGAGCCGATGAGGATGAATCGCCCCTTGGCGAAGCGGAGATCGCGTAACGCGACGAACATTGTGGTGCCTTTCCTGTCTCCGATGCGGTGACCATTCCACTTTCGCCGTCGGCCCATTCGACGTCATCGGCCACTCGACGAGCCTTTCGCACCCGGAGTGAGGACGCCTCGATCGTCCTTTCGGACGATGCCGCGGTGCGCTCGTCGGCGTAGAGTTCGAGCCATGGCGCATACCGCTCTGACCCCGGTGTTCGTGGGTCTGCGGACCGGTCTCCACGTCCTCTTCTTCGCCCTGACGGGGGTCGTCATCGCGCGGGCCGTGCTCGACCCGTCGGAGTCGAGCGCGTCCGCGATCGTCCTGGCGCTGATCGTCGGCGCGACGTATGCGTCGGGTGCGCTGCTCGCTCGTCTCTCCCGCGGACGACGGCTGACGTCACTGATCTGGCTCGCCCTGCTCTCGGCGGAGTGGTTGGGCCTGCTGTGGGTGAGCGCCGACGCCGCCTACCTCGTGTTCCCCCTGTTCTTCCTGTTCCTGCACCTTCTGGGGCGCTGGGCGGGATCGGCGGCGATACTGGCCGCGACGATCGTCGCCGTCTGCGCCCTCGGCATCCACGGCGGGTGGAGCGTCGGCGGCGTGGTCGGCCCGTTCGTCGGCGCCGGCGTCGCCCTCCTGATCGGCCTCGGCTACCAGGCCCTCGCGAGAGAGGCCCAGCAGCGTGAGGCGCTGGTCAGCGAACTGCTGGCGACCCGCGGACAGCTCGCCGCGCGCGAACACGAGTCGGGGGTCCTCGCGGAGCGCGCCCGGCTCGCCCGCGAGATCCACGACACACTCGCGCAGGGACTCTCCAGCATCCAGATGCTGCTGCACGCCGCGGAACGCGCCGATGACACCCGACCGGGCATCGAGCACATCCGGCTCGCGCGCGAGACGGCCGCCGCGAACCTCGTCGAGGCTCGGCGATTCATCCGTGAGCTGACCCCACCCCAGCTCGACGACCAGACCCTCGGCGGGGCGCTGCGCCGACTGGCGCGAACGCAGTGGGCGACGCAGGGACTCGACGTCCAGGTGCGGGTGTCCGACGCTGTCGTGCTGCCCATGCACCTGCAGACGGCGCTGCTGCGCATCACGCAGGGAGCCATCGCCAACGTCATCCAGCACGCTCACGCGACGACGGCGACGGTCACCATCGGCATCGAGAACGACCACCTGCGCTTCACGGTCGAAGATGACGGAGACGGATTCGACGCCGAGCTCCCTGCGCCGGGTACCGCTGAGAAGTCCGACTCGTTCGGTCTGCGCGCCACCGCCGAGCGAGTGGAGCAGCTCGGGGGAAGACTCGTGATCGACACGGCATCCGGGCGGGGAACGACGCTCACCGTCGACCTCCCCCTCACGGAGTTCGCATGATCCGCCTCGTGATCGCCGACGACCACCCCATCGTCCGAGCCGGTCTCCATGCCCTGTTCAGCCTGGAACCGGATCTCGAGGTGGTCGCGGAGGCGGCAACGCCTGATGAAGCGGTCGCCTGCGCGGAGCGCGAGAACCCCGACGTGGTGTTGATGGACCTCCAGTTCGGCTCTCAGACGGCGACCACGGGTGTGGATGCGACGCGACGCATCCGGGCGCTCGAAGCGCCGCCCTACGTGCTCGTGCTCACCAACTACGACTCGGATGCCGACATCCTCGGCGCCGTCGAGGCCGGTGCGAGCGGATATCTGCTGAAGGACGCCCCGCCGCACGAGCTGACCGCCGCCGTGCGCGCGGCGGCCGCCGGAGAGAGTGCTCTCGCGCCCGTGATCGCCTCGCGATTGCTCGACCGGATGCGTGCACCCCGAGTCAGTCTCAGCAGCCGTGAGATCGAGGTGCTCGAGCGCGTCGCCGCCGGCCGGTCGAACAGCGAGGTCGCCGACGAGCTCTTCGTCAGCGAGACGACCGTGAAATCGCATCTCGCGCACATCTTCTCGAAGCTCGATGTCACCTCACGCACCGCGGCCGTCTCGGAGGCGCGCCGGAAGGGGATCCTCCGCTGACACGGGCCGCACTCCGCGGTACTCACCTGTCGGACACGGTGCGACGGTGGGCGACTCAGCGGGAGTCGTCAAGCGGCGGAGCGGTCGACGCGCGCACGATCAGCTGCGACCCGAGGGTCACGACGTCGTCGATCGCGGTGCCGTTCATCGCCTGAAGGAGCAGGTCGACGGCGAGCGCGCCACTGCGTTCGATCGGCATCCGCACCGTCGTGAGCGCCGGGGTGACCGCACCCGCGAGGTCGATGTCATCGATGCCGACGATGCTGATGTCGGCGGGGCACCGCTTGCCCAGCTCGAGCAATCCCGCCTCGAGTCCCAGGGCGACGAGGTCGTTGTAGGCGATGACGGCCGTGGCGCCGCTCGCCGCCGCCGGTGCGGCTGCGGCCCGTCCGCCCTGAATGGACGCGGCATGGTGGCTGAGCCCGGTGAGACGGATGCCGTGGCGCTCGCACGCTCGCGCGACGTTCCCCGCGGGGCAGGTCGGACCCGCGTACCTGAAGGATCTGCGCGGCCCCTTCCCCGACCTCGTCGCCGTGCCCTCGGGGGGAGTCGATCTTGCCGGGGCCGAGGCGTGGCTGCGTGCCGGTGCGGTGGCGGTGAGCGTCGGCGGGCCGCTGCTCGGCGACGCGTTCGCCGGCGGTGACCTGCATGCACTGCGGGAGCGCGCCGCGTCATTCGTCGACGTCTGCGCGCGGAGCGCCGAGTGACCACCTCGTCGCCGTCCGTCGTCACGCTCGGAGAGACGATGGCGCTCGTGCGCACGACCGAGATCGGCTCGCTGCGTCATGCGAACTCGATGGCGTTCGGCATCGGCGGTGCTGAGAGCAACGTCGCGATCGGACTCGCGCGACTCGGAGTCACGACCTCGTGGCTGGGCCGCGTCGGCGACGACTCTCTCGGCGAGCGCATCGTCCGAGAGATCCGCGGTGATGGCGTCGACGTGCGCGCGATCGTCGACCCGGATGCCGCGACCGGCCTCATGGTGAAGGAGCGCCCGTCTGCGGCATCCACCGCGGTGCACTATTACCGTGCGGGGTCAGCCGGATCACGGCTGCGACCGGAGGACCTGCCCGACGGGTGGGTCGAGGACGCGTCGCTCCTGCACATCACCGGGATCACTCCGCTGCTGTCCGAGACGGCCCGGGCGGCCGTCCACTCAGCCATCGATCGTGCTCGGGCAGCCGAAACGATCGTGAGCTTCGACATCAACTACCGGTCGGCGCTGGCGTCGCCCGATGTCGCCGGGTCCGTGCTGCGCGAACTCGCGGAACGTGCCGACATCGTCTTCGGCGGCGACGAGGAGTTCGCCATCCTGTATCCCGGCACCTCGGCAGCGGATGCCGCGGAACGCCTGCGGGAGGCCGGATGCGCGACGACCGTGCTCAAGCAGGGACCTGACGGCGCCTCGGTCCTCACCGCCGGATCGGTGGTCGACTCGCCGGGGTTCACGATCGAGCCGGTCGACACGGTCGGTGCGGGCGATGCGTTCGTGGCCGGGTATCTGAGCGCCCTGCTCGACGGCCAGGCGGTCGATGCGGTCCTGCTCCGGGCGAATGCCTGTGGCGCCATGGCCTGCCTCGTTCCCGGCGACTGGGAGGCGGCACCGACTCTGCGCGACCTCGAGCGCTTCCTCGACGCCGGCTCCGACCCGGTGCGCCGCTGAATCGGCGTTGACGCCGCCTCAGGACGCGTAGCCTCGAAGGATGTCCAAAGCCGTCGCCTCCCTGTCCACGGCTTCCGCCCTCCCGGAGTCCGTGCCCCGTCGCACCCCGTTGTTCTCCCGCGCCGCGGTGAACTTCCGACCGGCCGCACTCGTCTACCGGGTCGTGGCGCTCGCCATCATCCTCACCGGTGTCATCCGGCACTCCGACATCCTGACCGGTCAGCCGGCGTGGACGACCCTGCTGTTCTACACGATGGTCAGCAACCTCCTGTGTCTCGCGTGGGTGCTGCTCCTCCTCGTCCGCACGGTCGGCGATCTGCGTCAGCGCGGACGGTTCGGCACATCGACGCCCAGCGCACGCGGCAGTGGAGCGGTGATGTTCGCGATCACCGTGACCATGCTGATCTACCTGATCGTGCTCGTTCCCTCGAGGTTCGCCGACGGCGACGCCGAGATCTTCTCACTCACCGACAACCTGATCCACATCATCACGCCCGTGCTGGTGATCGTCGACTGGCTGGTCTTCGTGCCGAAGGGATCGTTCCGGTGGATCGATCCTCTGCTGTGGACACTGCTCCCCTACGTGTATCTGACCTGGGCTTTCGTCTACGGTGCGCTCGGCGGCGAGTTCACACCAGGACAGGCGTATCCCTACCCGTTCATGGATGTCGACGTGCTCGGGGTCGCGGGCGTCGCTCAGTGGATCATCGCCCTCACGGTCGCTCTCGTCGCGGTCGGCTTCGTCTTCGTCATCATCGACCGCGTTCTCGGATCGCTCGCCCGGCGGTTGGTCCGACACTGAGACGCCCCGCGCCGGCGCTCAGTTGATGATCTCCGCGCGGTCGTCGGAGCGGAGCGTCGCGAGCCGTTCACGCCATGCGGCGAGCGCCTCGGCCGAGAGGCGGGTCCAGTCGAGCACCTCGCGGACGACCCTCAGCGGCTCCGCGCTGCGATAGGAACGGGTCGGATTGCCGGGGAACTTCTTGTCGGTCACATTCGGGTCGTTCTCGAAGTCCCCGGTCGGCTCGACCTCGTAGACCCGCGGCTCGCGATCACCCGGCGCGAGTTCGGCGGCGAGTCCCGCACCGTCGGCCACGGCGGTGAAGTAGATGTGGTTCATCACGATCTCGGGCCGGTAGTTCGACGGATATCCGGCGGTCAGCAGGTCGCCCGGTCGCAGGTCTGCCTTGGTGCCGTGGAAGAAGGGGCCGTCATCCAGTGCATCGCTCACCCGCAGCATCCTATGACTGCGCGCACACGCAGGGAAGGAGATCTCGCAGCACGAAGGACGGATGCCGACGGCTCACCCTTCGTCGAGAGAGATCTCCTTCGCTGCGGTCGTCGCACAGATGGCGACGGTCAGTCGCCCGAGCGTCGCGTTCCGATACCCGGTTCGTCGTTGTGGATGGACTCGTCCTGCACGGATGACTCCGACGACGGGTCGACGCGCACCGCACCGGAACCGCCCGAGTCGGCGCCAGCGTTTCCGGCGGGAGTCTCTCCGACCTGGTCGGGGTCGTCCGCGTTGCGGTCTTCGATCAGCGCGGCGATCCCTTCCTCGGAGGGTTCTGCACCGCCGAGATCCTGACCGGACTCCTCGCCGCGGCCGCTCACTCGGTGCCGTCCCGCAGGTCGGTCGGCGCGTCGCCGCTGTGCTGCAGACCCTCGTCCTCCGGAGCCAGGTCACCCTGTCCGTCGTCGCCCAGCTCGGCGTCGACCGGGTCGTCGCCCTGGGTCTCGGGCTGGTCGGTATCGGTGGGGAAGGTGCCGTCCGAGAAGTCGTCGACTCGGGGGATGCCGGGCATGTCCGGCGGGAAGCTGTTCGCGAAAGCGTCGATGTTCGACATGATGCCCTCCAGGGTTGGTGTCCGAGCTCTCATGATGCGTCCGATCCGCGGCGAGCGCAGGGCGGTTGACAGCCCGGCGGAGGGCGAGGATCATTCCCGCCCCGATCCCGACGGGTGACGTCACAGGCCGAGCCGATTCGGCGGGCTGCTCGATTGTGTCGACACCCGGTCGCCCCTATGGTGTGGTCATGAACCGCTCGCGCCTCCGTCCACTGGTGAGCGCGGCTCTCGCGCTCGGGGCGGTCGCGCTTCTGGCCGGCTGCGTCAACGCTCCGACGGTCGACCTTCTCGCCAGCGGCGAATCCGCCCGCCTGCCTGAGTCGGTCACGTCCGACCAGATCGCGACGGTGGTCCCCGACACGGCGCGCCTGCTCGGCGAGGACTCCGAAGGGCACACTTTCTACGCCGTCGAGGCGAGTGATGAGAGCGGGCTCGGAAGGGTCTGCCTGGTGATCGACGGCGTTGAGAACGGGCCGGTCATGGGATGCGGGGCGATGCCGATCGAGGTCGAGACCGCCGGCGTGCGCGCCCGACTCAGCGTCGAGGTCGTCCCCGAAGACAGCGGCGAGAAGATCGGCGACTACCTCCGCGTCTTCCTGTGACCGACGACCCCGCACCGCGCGTGACCGTGAGAGCATCGATCGCAGACCACGACTCGAGGGAGATCTCGGATGCTCGACACAGCAGACAGCGTCAGGCTCGGCCGTTCCGGAGTGAAGATCTCGAAGGTGGTGCTCGGATGCATGAGCTTCGGCGCACCGGACCGCGGCGCACACGGATGGTCGCTCGATGAGCAGGCGAGCCGCCCGCTGATCGCGCAGGCTCTCGAGGCAGGAATCACGACGTTCGACACCGCCGACGTGTACTCCGACGGCACGAGCGAGGAATTCGTCGGCCGTGCACTCAAGGACTTCGCGCGCCGCGACGAGATCGTGCTCGCGACGAAGGTGCACGGGCGCATGGGCCCGGGCGCGAATCAGGCCGGACTCAGCCGCGGGCACATCCTGTCGGGCATCGACGCGAGCTTGACGCGCCTCGGCACCGAGTATGTCGATCTCTACCAGATCCACCGGTGGGACCCCGAGACGCCGATCGAAGAGACCATGGAGGCGCTGCACGACGTCGTCCGCTCGGGCAAGGCTCGTTACATCGGCGCATCATCGATGTGGGCGTGGCAGTTCGCCAAGGCCCAGGGTGTCGCCGCGCAGAACGGCTGGACGCGCTTCGTCTCGATGCAGGATCAGTACAACCTGCTGCAGCGCGAGGAGGAGCGGGAGATGCATCCGTTCTGCCTCGACTCGGGCGTCGGCGTGCTGCCCTGGTCGCCGCTGGCGCGTGGCAGGCTGACGCGGGAGTGGGACGAGACGACCACGCGCACGGCGACCGATGCCTTCGGCGCGACGCTCTACCACCGCGAAGAGGAGTCGAATCGGGCGATCGTGGATGCGGTGGCTCGCGTCGCCGAGGGACGCGGCGTCTCCCGGGCGCAGATCGCCCTCGCGTGGGTCGCGCAGCAGTCGGCGGTGACCGCCCCGATCGTCGGCGCGACCAAGGCCGCCCACATCGACGATGCCGTCGCAGCCGTCAGCATCCGACTCGAGGCCGCCGAGCTCGCAGAGCTGGAGGGCGCCTACACGCCGCGGGATCCCGAGGGCTTCTGACCGCGCTTCGGCGCCTACTCGATCTGACCGATGGGCTCCCGCTTCTCGGCCTGGAACTGGTCTTCCGCGCGGCCTCGCGCCCAGTAGGCGGAGATCGACAACGACTCTCTGGGCACCTCGCGCTGCTTCAGCAGGGCCCGAACGGCCTTGATGGTTCCGCGCTCACCGTGCGCGAACACACCGGGGTGCCCGTCCGACCTGGCCAGCTCTGCGAGGACGGCCAGCAGCTCGTCATCGGACTCAGTCCATCGCACCGCCACTCCGGATGGAGCATCGGGAAGGATGCGGTCGCCGGGGTCGGCGACGGTGAGGATGACGTGCCCGACGGCATCCGAGTCCATCGCCTCGAGGGCCGACGAGATCGCCGGGAGCGCGGTGTGGTCGCCGATGAGCAGATGCCACGGCGCTCCCGGCTCGGGCAGGTAGCCGCCGCCCGCGCCGCTGACGACCAGCGTGTCCCCGACCTGTGCACGTCGAGCCCACGGACCGGCGACACCCTCATCGCCGTGCACGACGAAGTCGATGACGAGACGTTGGCGCTCAGCATCCGCTGCTCGCACCGTGTATGTGCGCGGAGTGGGCAGCTTCTCGGGGCTGTGCTCCCGCAGCTGAGCGAGATCGTAGGGAGGGGTGAGCCCGTGGCGAGGCTCGGCGAACAGGATCTTGACGTACTTGTCGGTGTAGACGTTGTCGGTGAAGGCCTCGTACCCGTCGCCTCCGGCCGTGATGCGCACGAGGTCGGGGCTGACCTGCTCGACCTGCTGCACGCTGAGCACGGCTTGGCTGGGGGTTCGGCGAGGCTGTTCCGGCATTGCGTCTCCTGACGAAGAGGAAGGAAGTCCTCTCCAGTCTGCCGGTCCTGTTCGGTGACCCGGGCCACTTTCCAATTTGGAAAGTCGTCGTACACCGCGCACGCCACGGAGGCGTGATGGGTACGCCTCAGGCGGCGCAGAGGTCGGTGTCGGCGCTGCGGTTCACCGCATCCACCGGCCGCGGTGGCACCGGGGTGGCGCGGGGCTGCGAGGTGAGTGCTTCGTAGTCGGCGCCGAGCAGCAGCTGCACGCCGTCGACGTCTCCGACCTGGACGACGACCTGGATGCCGAGCTCTGCGGCGAGCGCCTGCGCCGTCTGCTGGGCGTCAGGGGTGTCTGCGGCCGTGATGGTCGTGAGGTCGACCGGGTCGGCATTGGCGATGCCGGCGACGGTGTATCCGTAGCCCGTCGCGTCATCGGAGACGCGGGACGCCAGACCGCTGACACCGGCACCGTTGAGGATCTGCACGGGCGCGGTGCGCACCGGCGCCTCGGGCTGCACCTCGTCGGTGGTGAGCACGATCGGCACGTCGTCGATCAGCGCCCGGAAGATGACGTCGGCGTCCGCGGTCGGCACGACGCGATTGGGGTCCTCCGGGGCCTCGGTCGTCGGCATGGTGAGGAATGTGACGCTGCTGAGCGGAACATTCGCGACCCGCGCGGCGAGGCCGGCGAGATCGGTCAGGGCTCCGAGACCGGGGTCGACGGTCATCGACGACGTCACGGCATCGAGGAACGCGTAGAGCCGGTCGGGGCGCACGAGCACGGCGGACTTGGTGGCCTTCTGCACGATCGCCGAGAGCACCATCTGCTGGTGCCCGAGGCGGGCGATGTCGCTCTCCTGAGCGAGCGCATGGCGCGTGCGAGCGAGTGCGAGTGCCTGGTCGCCGTTGATCGACTGGGGGCCGGCGGGCAGGTCGAGGCGTGCGTGCCCGTCCTGCAGCGGCTCCGGCAGGCACACGTCGATGCCGCCCATCGCGTCGACCATGCCGATGAACCCCTCGAAGTCCATCTGCACGAAGTGGTCTATCGCGAGACCGGTCAGCTGCTCGACCGCCGCGACGGAGCAGGCCGGTCCGTACTGCAGTGCCGAGTTCAGCATCCCCCAGCCGCCGCCGTACGACCCGCGCCCGTTGTCGTCGCACGCCGGCAGGTCGCCGACGGTGTCGCGCGGAAGCTGCACGGCGTCGATGCGGGTGTTGTCACTCGAGATGTGAGCGATCACCATCGCGTCGCTGCGCTCGGTGCCGTCGTCTTCGCCGAAGCCCTCGGACTCGAGAGCCCGGGAATCGGACCCGAGCAGCAGGATGTTCAGATCGCCCGTCGCGAGCTCGGGCTCGCTCTCACCGTCGTCCGAGCGGATGGGCGCCGTGGTGACGTTGCCCTGCAGCTGCCCGTAGGCGATGGCGCCCACGGCGACAAGGGCGGCCACGACGGCGACGCTGATCCAGCCGATCACTCGACCGCGCCGACGACGCGGTCGAGACGCGGGTTCGGAGCCTGACGTGACGTCGTTCTGGTCGTCGCTGTGGGGGGAAGCTGGCGATCTCACCTGCTCACACCATCACGAGTGGGGCCTGAGCGCCAACACGTGGAGGCGGCGAGTCCTGCGAGGGTGCTGTGAGCCCGGTCGCTCACACCGTGACATACCCCCGGGAGGAGTCGTCGTGGATGAGGCGGTAGTCGGGCGTGGTGCCCCGCCGGTCGGCCAGGCTCCACACCCGGGTCGCTCGCCCGTCGCCGGCGGACGCGGCGCCGTACTCGAGCACGAGCGCGCTCGGCATCGCCCCGTCGCGGTACTCCCCGACGAAGTAGCGCGGGCTGCCGAGACCACCCGAGTCCACCCGCCCGACGAAACGACCCGAGTCGGTCAGTCGAGGAGGAGTGGCGAGCAGGTCGGCGGGTGTGATGCGCTGCACGGCCTCGTGCTGTGCGAAAGCAGACAGGGAGAGAGGCGTGATCGAGTCGATTCGCATCTCAGACCGCCTCCGCCTTCTGATCGCTGCGCGACGATCGTTCGCGAAGGCTCTGAGCCCAGTCCTTCGTGTCGGTGAACCGGTGCTCGTCGAGGTAGGCGCGGATGACGTCGTGCACGAGGCGGATCTGTGACTCCGTCCCCATCGCCGCCTGCATCATGTCGACCGTCGGCGCGGGCGCACCGTCGATGCGCTCGAGCGCCTGGCGGATGATGCGCTCGCGCCCGTCCCGTCCGAGGGACTTCTCCATGGAGGGCGTCTGGCGTGGGTACTCTGGGGCGTGTTCGTGACTCATGCGAGCCTCCTCAGTCAGGGATGGTGGTGTCTCACGGACAGTGGTGCCGGGGCTGCAACCCCGGCACCACGTCGTCTCCCCACCGTATCTTATTTTTAGTCATTCAAAATAAGCGAGGGTTCTCGGCGCGTCGTCCGCACACCGTGAGTAGCCTTCATCCATGAGCTTCCACATCGAGCACACCCTCGACGGCCGTCGGGCGAGCGCCGGCGCCTACGACTCCCTCGGCGAGGCGGTGATGGCGGCGTTGGGCGTGAAGCGCCCGCCCGTTCTCGTCGTCGACGACTCCGCCGACAGTGGCGCCGACGCCGTCGCCGCCGTCCTGAAGAAGGGCGAGGTGCTCACCGCGACACCTGAGCCTGAGTGGTGGGGTCGGGTGAAGAAGGCGTCGCAGGACAAGCTGCTCGCCGGAGGCCGGCTCGACGCCGCCGTGGTGACGGATCTCACCGATGCCGGTGGTGCAGTGGCAGCGACGGCATGGGAGAGCGGCCCCGTCGAGGAGTGGGAGCTGACGCCGGCATCCGACCACGACTGGGTGCGCTTCGAAGCCGCTCGGCGGTCGATCCGAGGCTGACGCCCCGCCGACACCTCTGCCGATGCATGAGAAAGGCCCGGCTTCCTCGAAAGGAACCGGGCCTGTCTCTCATTCACTGCTCGCTGTGCGCGAGGGGGGACTTGAACCCCCACGTCCATAAGGACACTGGCACCTGAAGCCAGCGCGTCTACCATTCCGCCACTCGCGCGAGTATGTCGGGCTCCGAAGAACTCAACTTCCCAAAGATATCACGCGTTTCGCCCATCGATGAAACCGGCGCCGCCGCGGTCTGCAGGAGTCGGGCACGGATGCCGGACGAGAGGATGTTCTTCGGTCCTGCAGACGTGCCGAGGTCCTGCATCCGGCGCATCCCACTCCCCCACTCCCCCGGAATCTCGGCGTTTTCCCGCCTCGCGAGGGCGTTCACCCAGCACACCTCGCTACGATGTGCCTACCGGTCGGCATGCCAGAGGAGCCCAGTGGGACTACTTGACAGCTTTGAGAAGGGTCTCGAGCGCGCTGTGAACAGCGCCTTCGCGAAGACCTTCCGCAGCGGCATCCAGCCCGTGGAGATCGCTTCCGCCCTTCGGCGCGAAGCGGACACCAAAGCGGCTGTGGTGAGCAGGGACCGCATCATCGCGCCCAATAACTTCGTCGTGCGCCTCAGCACCGACGACGCCGAGCGCATGCAGGGGCTCGGTGGAGCCCTCACCGACGAACTGCACGCGCTTCTCACCAAGCACGCGAAGTCGCAGGGTTACAGCTTCTCCGGCCCGCTCTCGATCTCGCTCGAGGGTGACGACAAGATCGCGACCGGCACGGTCAACGTCAGCTCAGGAACCGTCGAGGGGCGCGTCGAGTGGCAGGCCGTGATCGACGTCGACGGGCGTCGCCACTCGCTCACCCGCGCACGCACCGTCATCGGCCGCGGAACGGATGCCGACATCACTATCGCCGACGCCGGATCCAGCCGTAAGCACGTCGAGGTCCTCTGGGACGGAGAGCGCGCCATGATGCGCGATCTCGGCTCGACGAACGGCACCAAGGTCGACGGCCAGAAGGTGCGCGAAGCCGCCCTCCCCTCCGACACCACCCTGACCATCGGACGCACCGACCTGGTGTTCCGCATCGTTCCCGTCGCCACCCCGTCGCGCCCGCCCCGGCCGCGCGACGACGACGCGACCCGCGCGTTCGGGGCCATCTCGTGAGCACACCCAGTGAACTCGTCCTGCTGCTGCTGCGCGTGGGCTTCCTGCTGCTGCTGTGGTTCTTCGTGTTCGGCGTCGTCTACTCGCTGCGCGCCGATCTGTTCGGCATGAAGGTCCGCAAGCTCCCGGCCGAGGTCGCCGCGGCGACGCCTGCTCCGACGCAGTCGCCCGCATCCGCCCCGGCCTCGCGCCCCGCGTCGTCGAAGCCCAGCACCGGTCCCGCCACGGTCGCGACGGCCAAGCGGCTCGTCATCACCTCCGGTCCGAAGGCGGGGCTCGAGCTCCCCCTCGGCAACGAGACGTTGACGATCGGACGCTCCAGCGAATCCGCCCTCGTGATCCGCGACGACTACACGTCCAGTCACCACGCACGTCTGATGCTGCGCGGCGACAGCTGGGCCATCCAGGACCTCGACTCGACCAACGGCACCTTCGTCGCCGGCCAGCGCGTGACCGGCGGTCCCGTCGCCCTCGCCCTCGACACCCCCATCAAGGTGGGCGCCACGACCTTCGAGCTGCGAGCCTGACCCCGGCATGGTCTTCGAAGGCTCGAGCGCCGCGATCTCCCACACCGGGAAGGTCCGCTCCAACAACCAGGATTCCGGGTACTCCGGGGCGAATCTCTTCGTCGTCGCCGACGGCATGGGCGGTCACGCCGGCGGTGACGTCGCCTCGAGCATCGCGATCCACCGGATGGAGCCGCTCGACCAGCCGTACTCGTCGGTCGACGACGCACAGGCCTCACTGCAGGCCGCCGCGACCACCGCGGCCGGCGATCTGATCCGCGCCGCCAAGGACCGTCCCGAGCTCGCCGGCCTCGGCACCACGCTCAGCGCCGTCATCATGGTCGACGACTACGCGGTCATCGGCCACATCGGCGACTCGCGCATCTACCTCTACCGCGACGACGCGGTGACGCAGATCACGGCCGACCACACCTTCGTGCAGCGACTCGTCGACTCGGGCCGCATCACGCCCGAAGAGGCGCGATACCACCCGCGTCGCTCGGTGCTCATGCGCGTGCTGAGCGACATGGACGCCGATCCCGAGCTCGACATGTTCGTGATGCACACCCAGCCGGGCGACCGCTGGCTGCTGTGCTCCGACGGCCTCTCGGGCGTCGTCGACGAGGCGCACATCCTCAAGGCGATGCGCATGGGGATGGCGCCTGGCCGCACGGCCGACAACCTGCTCAAGCAGGCGCTCGACGGCGGAGCCCCCGACAACGTGACGATCGTCCTCGTCGAGGTCGGCGGTCAGCACGCGATGCACTCCGGCACGGCGACGATCGTCGGCTCGGCATCGAACCCCGCCAACGTGACCGTTCCTCCGGTGCGCGCGCCCCGCGGCAACTGGCTGCACCCGGTACGCCAGGCCGCGAACGAGCCCAGCCACTTCGAGCCGGCCCCCGAATACCTCGAAGAGCTCATCGAAGAGGACCGTCGACGCGCCAAGCGCCGCCGTCTCGGATGGATCGCCGGGATGCTGGTGGTCGTCGCGATGCTCGTGTTCGCCGCCTTCGCCGCCTACAGCTGGACGCAGACGCGCTACTTCGTCGGCGCCGACGACGACAGTGTCGTGATCTACCAGGGCGTGCAGCAGAACATCGGCCCGATCACCCTGTCGACTCCGCTCCGCGACACCGACATCCTGCTCGCCAACCTTCCGCCGTACCAGCGTGACTCCGTGGAGCGCACGATCACGGCGCGGTCGTTCTCGGATGCCGAGGCCATCGTCGCGCGACTCCAGGCCGGCGCCGACCGCGTGATCGGCGAGACCCCGCTGCCCACTCCCCTGCCCACCGCGACGCCGACGGAGGACGCAGGATGACCGCCGACGTCACGGCCGACACCAGCGTCATCAAGGCCCTCAAGAGAATGCGGATGCCGCAGACGCAGCGCAACCGCGAGTTCTGGCTGCTGCTCTTCGCCGTCGCTCTCAGTGGCGGCGCTCTCACGCTCGTGCAGCTCGGTGCTCTGGGTCTGATCGACCCCATGATCCTGGCGATCGGCGGTGGCCTCGCCGTTCTGGCCTTCGCCGTGCACTTCGTGCTGCGTGCCGTCGCGTCGGCTGCCGACCCGTTCCTGCTGCCGATCGCCACGCTGCTGACCGGCCTCGGCATCGCGATGATCTATCGCATCGACATCGCGAAGTCCCTCACAGGGTGGGACGCCTACTCGACGAAGCAGCTCGCGTGGACGGGCATCTCTCTCGCCGGGGCGATCGCGTGCGTGATCCTGCTGCGCAACTACCGGGTGCTGTTCCGCTACACCTACATCTTCGGCCTCTCCGGCATCCTGCTCCTGCTGCTCCCCTTCGTCCCGGGCCTGCGCATCCCCGATGCGAACGCCCAGGTCTGGGTGTCGCTCGGCGGCATGTTCGCCTTCCAGCCCGGCGAGCTCGCCAAGATCTGCCTCGCGATCTTCTTCGCGGGCTATCTCGTGCGCACGCGGGAGAGCCTGACGTCTGTCGGCACGAAGTTCCTCGGCATCATGTGGCCGCGCATGCGCGAACTCGGACCGGTTCTGGTGGTGTGGGCGATCTCGCTCGGCATCATCGTCATCCAGCGCGACCTCGGAACCGGAACCCTGATCTTCGGCATGTTCGTCGCAATGCTCTACGTCGCGACCGGCAAGACCAGCTGGGTGCTCATCGGCCTCGCCCTCGTGGCTGCGGGTGTCGCGGTGGCGACACAGATCCTCAGCTACGTGCAGGGCCGCTTCGTCAACTGGCTGTTCCTCTTCGACCCCGAGAAGGTCGACCCCGACGGCGCCGGCTTCCAGCCCATGCAGGGCCTGTTCGGGCTGGCGCACGGCGGCCTTCTCGGCACGGGCTGGGGTCAGGGACGCCCCGACGTCACGCCCCTCGCCCACAGCGACTACATCATCACGAGCCTCGGCGAGGAGATCGGCCTGATCGGGCTGTTCGCGATCCTCTGCCTCTACATGGTCTTCGTGAGCCGTGGCGTGCGCATCGGACTGGCGGGTCAGGACGACTTCGGCAAGCTGCTCGCCATCGGCCTCTCGTTCACCATCGCGCTGCAGGTGTTCATCATGGTCGGCGGCGTGACGAGGGTCATCCCGCTGACCGGTCTGACCACGCCGTTCCTCGCCGCCGGTGGATCCTCGCTCATCGCCAACTGGCTGATCGTGGCCATCCTGCTGCGCATCTCCGACGGCGTCCGCAGCCAACCCCGGGCGGTGATCGGCTGACATGACCAAAGAACTCCGCCGTCTCAGCATCGTGATGCTGTTCATGTTCCTGTCGCTGTTCGCCGCGACCAGCTGGATCCAGGTCGTCGAGGCCGACGCCCTCGGGCAGAACCCGAACAACAGGCGCACGCTCCTCGACAGCTACGAGATCCAGCGCGGGTCGATCATCGTCGACGACGTCGCGATCGCCTCCTCGACCCCCTCGGATGACCGCTACCAGTTCCAGCGCGTCTACACGGATGCCGCGATGTGGGCCCCTGTCACCGGGTACTTCAACCCGGCGCTGCAGTCAGCGACCGGCATCGAGCGGGCGATGAACGCCGACCTGTCGGGAACGGGATCGAGCGCCTTCTTCGCCGAGATCGAGCGGATCCTTTCGGGTCAGCCGCAGAGCGGATTCAGCGTCGAGCTGACCCTCGACACGGCCGCGCAGCGCGCCGCATACGACGCTCTGCAGGGCCTCAACGGCGCGGTCGTCGCTATCGAGCCGAAGACCGGGCGCATCCTCGCACTGGTGTCGACCCCCGGGTTCGACACCAACCAGCTCGCGACGCACGACGCGGATGCCGCGAACGCAACCTACGACCAGCTCGACGAAGACCCCACGAAGCCCCTCTCGAACCGAGCGATCGCCGGCGACCTCAACCCTCCCGGCTCGACATTCAAGCTCGTCGTGGCGGCCGCGGCCTACGCGTCGGGCAACTGGACGCCCGACTCGACGCTCCCGAACCCGGCCCGCTATCAGCTGCCCGGCTCGACGAACACGGTCGCGAACGCCTGGGGCGGCACGTGCGGCAGCGGAGACACCGTGTCGATCTCCGAAGCCATCCGCCTGAGCTGCAACATCCCGATGGCCGAGCTCGCCGTCGAGCTCGGCGATGACGCGATCCGCGAGATGGCGGAGAAGTTCGGCTTCAACCGGAGCTTCTCGACGCCGCTCGAATCGACTCCGTCGAGCTACCCGCGTGCCCTCGACGACGCGCAGACCGCCCTCACCGGATTCGGCCAGGGACAGGTCACCGCGACGCCGCTGCAGATCGCGATGGTGGCGGCCGGCATCGCGAACGACGGCGTCGTGATGAACCCCCGTCTGGTCGACACGGTGATCGGCAACGACCTCTCGGTCATCCGTTCGTACGACGACACCCAGTTCGGTCAGACGACCGATGCGACGATCGCCGATCAGATCACGGCGTCGATGGTCGCGAGCGTCTCAAACGGCGCTGCGCAGGGTGCAAGAATAGACGGGGTCGATGTGGCGGGGAAGACCGGCACGACCGAGAACGATAACAAGCCGTACACGTTGTGGTTCACCGGTTTCGCGCCGGCGGACGACCCCGAGGTGGCAGTAGCGGTCCTCGTCGAAGACGGCGGTGGACAAGGGCAGTCAGGATCCGGCGACACCATCGCCGCTCCGATTGCAAAGAAGGTCATAGAGGCGGTGCTGGGCAGATGAGACCGACGCAGGGTGTGTCGTTCGGTGGTCGCTACGAGCTGCAGTCGCGTATTGCGATCGGCGGCATGGGCGAGGTGTGGGAGGCGACGGATCACGTCATCGGTCGCACCGTGGCCATCAAGATCCTCAAGGACGAGTACATGGGGGACCCCGGGTTCCTCGAGCGGTTCCGCGCTGAGGCGCGCCATGCCGCACTCGTCAACCACGAGGGCATCGCGAGCGTCTTCGACTACGGCGAGGAGAACGGCAGCGCCTACCTCGTCATGGAGCTCGTTCCCGGCGAGGCCCTCTCGACCGTGCTCGAGCGC
The DNA here is from genome assembly GCF_918698045.1 of Microbacterium sp. Bi98. NCBI lineage: Bacteria > Bacillati > Actinomycetota > Actinomycetes > Micrococcales > Microbacteriaceae > Microbacterium > Microbacterium sp. Bi98. The sequence continues at coordinate 41,391 of NZ_CAKKLK010000012.1, forward strand.
GACGGCGCCCTGAGCGCCGACAAGACCCTCGACATCGTCGCGCAGACGGCATCCGCTCTGCAGGCCGCGCATGCGGCAGGTCTCGTGCACCGTGACATCAAGCCGGGAAACCTGCTGATCACGCCGGACGGCCGCGTCAAGATCACGGACTTCGGCATCGCCCGCATCGCCGACCAGGTGCCGCTGACGGCCACCGGCCAGGTCATGGGCACCGTGCAGTACCTCTCGCCCGAGCAGGCGTCGGGGCACCCGGCGTCACCCGCGACCGACACGTACTCGCTCGGCATCGTCGCCTACGAGTGCCTCGCAGGCAAGCGGCCCTTCACGGGTGAGTCGCAGGTCGCGATCGCGATGGCGCAGATCAACGAGCAGCCTCCGCCGCTGCCGCCGACCGTGCCGATCCCGGTGCAGAACCTCGTCATGGCGATGATCGCCAAGAAGCCCGCCGACCGCCCGTCGTCGTCGGCGACCGTCGCACGCGCCGCCCAGGCTCTGCGCCGAGGCGACCTGAACTCCGCGGCCATCGCGGTGCCGGCCATCGCGACCGGCGGTGTCGCCTCCGACGACGCCACCCGGCTGCTCACCGCATCGGGCGACGACGGCACGACGCGCATCCTCCCCACGACGGCCCAGCTGCCCACCGGCGAGCAGGCCGAGGAGGAAGCCGAGAAGAAGAAGAAGCGCAGCCCCTGGACGTGGCCGCTGATCGCTCTCATCGCACTGCTCGTGATCGTGCTCGGTGGAACCGTGTTCGCCCTGATGAATCAGGGCGACCCCGATCCCGAGCCGACCCAGTCGGAGACCGTGTCGCAGACCCCGAAGCCGACACCGACCGAGACCGAGACGCCCGAGCCCGAGCTCGTGGACGTCGATGCTCTCGGTCTCGTGGGGATGCAGTGCGATGCCGCGCAGACCGCTGCCGTCAACGCCGGACTCCAGGCCGAGTGCGTGGTGGGCAACACCATCGCTCCCAACGCGAACCAGGTCGGCACGGTCGAGTCCGTGCAGCCCGGCGGCAACGTTCCCGAGGGCACGGCCATCACGCTGACGACCTTCAAGGAGCAGGTGAAGGTGGGCAAGCCCTCGGGCACCCCGACCATCGCCGGCACCGCCACCGAGGGCGAGCCCGTGACCCTCAACTGGCCGAGCTTCGAGTGCCCCTCGGGCACCCCGGCGCGATCGGCCTTCGAGGTGACGCTCACCAACGCGACGTTCTCCGGCGGCAGCGCCGGCGAGTCCATCCGCAGCTTCGGACCCAGCGTGCTCTCGACGCAGATCGTGCCCGGCACGGCCGGACAGTCGATCACCGCCACGTTCCGCGTCTTCTGCGGCAGTGATATGCCGTCCGAGCAGTCGGATGCCATGCCGGGCGTCGTCATCCTGCCCGCCGCGCCGGGCGCCGATGAAGGCGACGCAGACGGCGGAGACTCAGGCGAATAACCCGCTCCCGCCGTAGGCTGGAGCATCCACAAGGTCGTATCAGGGGGTCACTACGTGTCGACAGAGCCACGCGTTCTCGCGGGTCGCTATCGCGTCGACGAGCTCATCGGGCACGGCGGCATGGCGAAGGTGTACCGCGGGTACGATCTGACGCTCGGTCGTGCGGTGGCGATCAAGATCCTCGACCCCGAGCTGGCACGCGACAACGCGTTCCGCACGCGATTCCGTCTCGAGGCCCAGTCCGCGTCGCGCATGTCGCACCCGTCGATCGTCCGCGTCTACGACGCCGGCGACCCCTCGACGACCGACAGCAGCACGGATGAGCCTCCGTACATCATCATGGAGCTGATCAGCGGCACGCTGCTGAAGGACATCATCGCCAAGGGCCCGGTGCCCGTCGACGACGCCGTGCGCTATGTCGACGGCATCCTCGAAGCGCTGGACTACTCGCATCGTGCGGGTGTCGTGCACCGCGACATCAAGCCGGGCAACGTGATGGTGACCGACAAGGGCCAGGTCAAGGTCATGGACTTCGGCATCGCCCGAGCCGTGTCCGACTCGTCATCGACGGTCGCCGAGACCACCCAGATCATCGGCACCGCGGCATACTTCTCACCCGAGCAGGCCAAGGGCGAACCGGTCGACGCACGCGCCGACCTCTACTCGACCGGCGTCGTGCTCTATGAACTGCTCACCGGCCGTCAGCCGTTCCGCGGCGAATCCCCCGTGGCCGTCGCCTACCAGCACGTGAGCGAGACTCCGGTCCCTCCGACCGAGGTGAACGAGGACTCCCCCGGCGCGCTCGACCCGATCGTCCTGCGCGCGCTGGCCAAGGATCCCTACCAGCGATACCCGGATGCCGCGCACTTCCGCGCTGCGCTCGACTCGGCGGTCTCCGGCCATGCGCCGAGCCGCAAGGAGCTCGGCGCGCTCACGAGCGAGCTGTACGGACCGAATCCGCGTGCCGCGCAGGAGACCGCCCGGTCGCTCCGCCAGCTGAGCACCGACACCACCATGGCTCGCACGCAGTCGGGTCCGCCCGTCGCGTGGATCTGGGCGGGTGTGGCACTGCTTGCCGTGCTTCTCGCCTCGGTGTTGTTCTGGGTCTGGACGCTCAGCATGCGCCCGGACGACGTGCCGTCGAGCTCGCGCGTGGTGCCTGATCTCGTCAATGTCTCGTCCGAGCGCGCCCAGGATGATCTCGGCAAGCTCGATCTCACCTCGAAGCTGGTGCTCGAGTCCAGCAACGACATCGTCGAGGGCAACGTGACCCGCACAGACCCTGCGTCCGGCACCGCCGTCAGCGAGGGCGATTCCGTGACGGTCTACGTGTCCTCCGGCAAGGAGACGGTCGTCGTCCCGATGCTCGAGGGCCTGTCTCTGACGGCCGCCAAAGACGCACTCGCGGCGGCAGGGCTCGAACTGGGCACGGTCATCCAGCGCAACGACAAGGGGCTGGCGGCCGAGACGGTGATGGAGGCCAGCGAGGCGGCCGACACCGAGGTCGCACCGCAGACCATCGTGAATCTCGTCGTCGCGAGCGGCCGGGTCACCCTCACCGACGTCACCGGGTGGACGATGGAAGCGGCTCAGGCTGAGCTCGAACGCATCGGCCTCACGCCCAGTCCGGTCGAGCTGATCGACTGCACGCCGACCGAACCGCCCACCGTGTCGTCGATGTCGGCCGCGCCGGGAGACGTGGCGATCGGCTCGACGGTCGAACTGCGCTACTGCGTCGCCGCCGGCTGATCCACACGAGCGTCGGGGCCCGACAGCGGGTGCAGTGCCGCTGAGCGTGCCACGGCATGTGCGTCGCCGCACAGTTCGAGCCAGTTGGCGAGCAGACGGTATCCGCCTTCGGTCAGCACGCTCTCGGGGTGGAACTGCACCCCGAGTATGGGCAGACGGGTGTGCTCCAGTGCCATGACGGTGCCGCTCGCGGTGCGCGCTGTGACGGCCACGTCAGCCGGCAGGTCGGTCTCCGCGAGAGCGAGGGAGTGATATCTGCCCGCGTCGAACGGCGACGGGATGCCGGCGAAGAGCGCTGATCCGTCGTGCGTGACCGGCGACACCATGCCGTGCATCAGCTCAGGCGCCTCTGAAACGGTGGTGCCGAACGCGGCGCCGATCACCTGATGCCCCAGGCAGACGCCGAGAAGCGGCATCCGGATCCTCGCGGCGAGCCGCACGGCGTCGACGGAGACGCCGGCATCGTCAGGGGTGCCCGGGCCGGGAGAGAGCAGCAGCGCGTCGAAGTCCGGCAGCATCACCGCGAGTTCAGCGGCATCGATGGTATCCGCCTCGATCAGCGCGACGTCGGCACCGAGCTCGCGCAGGTACCCCACGAGCGTGTGCACGAAGCTGTCGTGGTTGTCCACGACGAGCACGCGGGTCATTCGAGGTCGACCTCACCCGGGGTGATCAGCGGGCTCACCCAGGGGAAGACGTACCAGAAGAGCCCGTAGAGCACCGCTGCGACGAGCACGAGGAGGATGAAGAGCTTCAGCCACCACGGGCCGGGGAGGATGCGCCAGAGTGCGGCGTACATGGGTCGTCTCTTTCCGTTCGGCTAGATCGACGGCGCGGCCGGCGGAGGCGGTGGATCGGTGAGCGCGGCGGGCGGACCCTCGGCGCGGGGCTGGAAGCTCTCGTACACGCCGTAGGCGACGATGCGCTCGGCGAGGGAGTACAGCGGCGAACAGGCGGTCAGCGTGATGTACTTCTCCCCCGTCGCGACGCCGGGCATCTGCGGCACATCGAGCAGCACGTCCGTCTGCGTGGGCTTGACGTACTCCAGCGTCCGGAAACGGTACGTGAACCATCCGTCAGGCGTCTCGACGACGATCGCGTCGCCGACCTGGAGCTTGTCGAGCTGGTTGAAGGGCTTGCCCCAGGTGGTGCGGTGGCCGGCCATCGCGAAGTTGCCGACCTCACCGGGCATCTTCGAGTCGGTGTAGACGCCGATCCCGAGCTTGTCGAGCGTGCGCGCGCGCGTCGTACCGCCGTAGATGCCGACGTTGTACTCGGCACCGAAGCGCGGCACGTGCATCTGGCCGAGAAGCTCGGTGTCGGCCGGAGCGGCGGGGATCACGGGCTCGAAGACTGTCGCTCCGTCGTCGGTCTCGACGACCGGTGGGAGCTCGGGAGTGGGTGCGTTCGCCCATTCCTGCGAGACCGCCGCACCCTCTTCGTTCTTCTGGGCCGCGATGATGATGTCGCCGATCCACATCTGCCACGCGACGAAGAGAAGCACGATCACTCCACCCGTGAGCAGCAGCTCGCCGAGCACGCTGGTGAAGGTCGCGCGCGACCGGGGGCGGCGGCGGTGTGCACGTCGCTCCCCCGAGACGACGGATGCAGTCATGGCGACATGCTATCCGCCAGACCTGTACTCCCGCCCTGCGGCCCTGGTTTTCCGCGCGATATGACACTCTTGGGTACACTGTGGGAATGGCACGCGACCGCAAGACCGAAGAACCCGAAGCTCCGCGCAGCGAAGGCGAAGCCGCACCCAACGCCGTGTGGTTCAAGCCGGTGATGGTCGGCTTCATGCTCCTCGGTCTCGTGTGGATCCTCGTGTTCTACATCTCGGGCATGCAGTTCCCGATCCCGGGGCTCGACAACTGGAACCTTGCGATCGGCCTGGGCATCGCCCTGATCGGCTTCCTGATGACCACACGCTGGCGCTGACGCCCGCCCCACCGATATCGAAGAAGGCCCCTCTCGCGCTGGCGAGAGGGGCCTTCTTCTGAGTTATCCACAGGTTATCCCCAACATGGGGAGAATTACACAGATGTTATTCACATCGGTCAGCAACCCTGTTAACAACTTCTGATCAGGAGTAAACCGTCGTGATCAGGAACGGTACCAACAGGGCGACGATCAGGACGAGCGCGACGACGACGGCAACGAGCAGCACGATCTGTAGCGTCCGCTGCTCACGCCGTCGGGTCCTCGTGAGGATGAACGCCACGAGCGCACCGACGATCGCCCCGCCGAGGTGCGCCTGCCAGGCGATGTTCTGAGAGAACACGAAGCCGACGACGAAGTTGACGCCGAGGATCACGAGGATGCCGGTCACGTTCGCGCCGATGTGCCGTCCGATGATCAGCAGGGCGGCCATCAGGCCGAAGATCGCACCGGAGGCGCCCACCGTCGCGGTTCCGGGCGCGAGCAGTGCGACGGCGACGGAACCGCCGAGTCCGCTGATCAGGTACAGCGACAGGAAGCGGATTCGGCCGAGCATCGGTTCGAGACTCTGACCCAGCATCCACAGCGCCAGCATGTTGAGCGCGAGATGCAGGAAACCGCCATGCACGAACACCGCCGTGAGAAGCCGCCACGGTTCGAACGGCATGAGCGACAGATCCGGATACAGATAGCCCGCCGCGAAGAGCAGCTGGCCCGTGATCGCCTGGCCCACTCCCGGGATGAGCTGAAGGAGCCCGATGAACGACGTGATCGCCAGCAGCGAGTACGTGACGACGGGCTTGCCGCTGCCGCGCGAGGAGAGCGCGGTGCCCCGCCCGCCCCAGCGACGCTCGGCGCGCTTCTGGGCGGGAGTGCGGTTCTTTCGCTCTGCGGCCATGCACTCGGGGCAGATGACCCCGACAGCCGCCTGCGTCTGGCATTCGGGGCAGATCGTGCGCAGGCACCGCTGACAGAGCACGAAGCTCTGCCGATCCGGATGCCGGTAGCAGAAGTTGTCGCGGTTGTCCGCGAACTCAGGCGTCGTCATCCGGATCGGCCAGCGTCGGCGTCAGGCCGCGACGATGTCGATCGACTGCAGCACGACCGGCTCGATGGGACGGTCGCCCGCAGCCGTCGGCACAGCGGCGATCGCGTCGACGACAGCCTTGGAGGCGTCATCGGCGACCTCGCCGAAGATCGTGTGCTTGCCCTGGAGCCAGGGGGTGGGGTCGGTCGTGATGAAGAACTGCGAGCCGTTGGTGCCCTCGGCCTTGCCCGTGATGGCGTTGCGACGCAGACCGGCGTTGGCCATGGCGAGGATGTAGGGCTCGTTGAAGTTGAGCTCCATGTTGATCTCGTCGTCGAAGTTGTATCCGGGGCCCCCGACGCCCTGTCCGAGCGGGTCGCCGCCCTGGATCATGAAGTTCGGGATGATGCGGTGGAAGATGACGTCCTTGTAGAGAGCACCCTCGCCCGGCTTGCCGGTGGCGGGGTGCGTCCACTCCTGGGTGCCGTCGGCGAGGCCGACGAAGTTCTTGACCGTCTTCGGGGCGTGGTCGCCGAAGAGGTTGATGACGATGTCACCGTGGTTGGTGTGCAGGGTTGCGACATGAGAAGCGTGAGCCATGGGTCCATTCTCGCAGAGCTTCCCATGAGTTGGCCCGCGTGTAGCGCTCATCGGCCTCCGACGCAAGGGTTCGGCGATTCCCTCGCCCCATACACGGTCGCGTGGCAAGATGGGGAATCCGTACTCCAATCGACAGGAGAGCATCGTGAGCATCAGCCGCAAGCGGAAGAAGGAGCTGCGTCGTCTTCAGAACGACGCCAACCAGCTCTGGGAGAACCAGCAGGTCCTCGTCGGCCACGCCGCCGACGTCGCGCGTGAAGCCGGACGTCAGCTCGGCCACTTCGGTCGCGAGCAGGTCGGTCCTGTCGTCCAGGACACCTACAACCGTCGCGTCGCACCGGTCGTCGACCGCGGCGTCCGCTTCGGTCACCACGTGGTGGACGACAAGGTCGTCCCGATCGTCGGCGGAGTCGTCGGCACCGCGCTCACCGCGTGGGATGTCGCGAACGCCAAGCGCGAAGGCGTCGTGAAGAAGGTCAGGAAGGCCACTCAGCCCGAGCCGAAGGGCCCGAGCGTCGGTTCGGTCATCGCCCTGATCCTCGGAGTCGCCGCAGCGGCCGGCGTTCTCTACGCCGCCTGGCAGGCACTGCGCGCAGACGACGAGCTCTGGGTCGCCGACGACCCGCTCTCCGCACCTGACGCGTGACCTCGACATCGGAGCCCCCGGCCACTGAGCCGGGGGATCTCCATGCCCGGGTGAGGGACGCCGCAGCGGCTCGCGGACTCGATATCGAGATCCGCGAGCGTCCTGCCGCCCGCAGTCTCTTCGAGGCGGCTGAGCTGCTCGGCATCCCGCCCTCCGGCATCGTCAAGACGCTCGTCGTCAAGCGGTCGGACGACACGTATCTCTTCGCGCTGGTTCCCGGCGGCAGGTCGATCTCGTGGCCGAAGCTGCGTGCGGTCGTCGGAGTGAACAAGCTCCGCCTGCCCGAGCCGGATCTCGCCCTCGCGGCGACCGGCTACGAGCGCGGAACAATCGTGCCCATCGGCAGCACCACGGACTGGCCGGTCTTCGCCGACGAGTCGATCGTCGGGCAGCGGATCGCCATGGGTGCCGGCGCTCACGGCTACAGCCTCTTCGTCGACGCCGATGACCTCATCACCGCGTACGGTGCCACAGTCGCCGACATCTCGGTGCCCGAAGAGGCCCGCGACTGAGTCAGAGGATTCCGGCCATCCGTAGCGAGATGTCGACCAGCTTGACCCTCTGCAGTTCCTTCACGGCTTTCAGTGGGAACCACTCGGCCATGTCGGTCGAGCCATCGGCCTCGAATGTCAGCTTGCCGCCCGTCACCGACGCCCGGTAGACGATGCGCAGGGTGTGCAGAGGCTGATCCGACTGGTTCACCCGCTGGCTCGCCGGGATCACCCTCGAATGAATGCCCAGCAGCTCGCCGACCTTGACCGTGTAGCCGGTCTCCTCGCGAAGCTCACGCCGCACGGCGTCCTCGGGAGCCTCACCCGGTTCCAGCCCTCCGCCGGGCATCGTCCATGCCACTCGACGACCCTCGGTCCAGCGCGCGAGAAGTATGCGACCGTCGTCATCGGTGACGACCGCGTATGCCGCGACCCGCATATCCATGCGTCCACCATAGTGGCCGGGGTTCAGGGAGGGTACGCGCGTGACGATCCTGGACGAAACCTCGCCTCGAGAGGCGTCCGGCTCGTCACGCTCGACCCCGAGACATCGATCACGAATCAAGAAGCACAGCAGTGCGCCGCATCCGTAGTGTGAGATTCATCGCAGATCACACAGTGAAAGGAGTCGGCCATGGCTGACAACGAGAAGAACTTCAGTGCCGAAGAGCGCGAGGCGATGAAGGAGGCCGCGGCCGACAAGCGCAAGTCTCGGTCTCGTGCCAAGAAGACCCCGGAAGAGGTGCGGGCCGAGGGTGTCGCAGACCTCGAGGCGGCGATCGCGAAGCTTCCCGATGACAACGATCGAGAGCTGTCGAAGGCGCTTCACGACCTCGTGACGGAGGTCGCTCCCGAGCTCATGCCGCGGACGTATTACGGCATGCCCGCTTGGGGCAAGGACGGCAAGGTGCTCTGCTTCTTCCAGCCGGCCAGCAAGTTCAAGGTCAGGTACGGCACGTTCGGTTTCGAGCCGATCTCGAACCTCGACGACGGCACGATGTGGCCGACCGCATACGCGCTGCTCGATCTCTCGGCCGCGAACCGCAAGGTTCTCACCGAGCGCATCCGCCTCGCCGTCAGCTGAGTCACCGTTCCCGGGGAACGGCCGGCGCAGTAGCGTGGATGCCGTGAGCACACTGCCGTTCCCCGCCTCCGTGTACGCCGCTCGACTCGATCGCGCAGCAGCGCTTGCCGCTGACGCCGGTCTCGACGGGATAGTGGTGGGTCCGGGCCCTGATCTGGAGTATCTGGTCGGCGTCGAGGGAGACACGATCGAGCGCCTCACCGCACTCGTGCTCGGACCCGGCATCGCTCCCGCCGTCATCGTGCCGCGCATGGAGTTGGCGAAGGTCAGGACCACGGCGGTGGGTGAGCTCGGCCTCGCCGTCTCCGACTGGGTCGACGGACAGAATCCCTACGACCTCGTGGCCGCCGCCCTGGGCGCAGTCACGCGAGTGGGAGTTTCAGACGCTCTGCCGGCGTTGCACGTGATCCCGCTCGCCGACCGGATCGACGTGCGCGTCGAGCTCGCCACCCCGGTGCTGCGTGAGGGACGCATGATCAAGGATGCTGAAGAGGTCGCCGAGCTCCGGCGTGCCGGCTCCGCGATCGACGCCGTGCATCGTCGAGTGCCCGAGTGGCTGCGGGCGGGGCGCACCGAGCGCGAGGTGGCGGCCGACATCGCTGAGGCCATCGTGGCCGAGGGCCACCGCACCGTCGAGTTCGTCATCGTCGGCTCCGGGCCCAACGGCGCGGATCCCCACCACGAGGTGTCCGACCGCGTGATCGAGGACGGAGACGTCGTCGTCGTCGACATCGGCGGCGCCGTGCCGAGCGGCTACAACTCTGACAGCACCCGCACCTACGTGGTCGGCACACCCGACAGTGAAGCCGCCGATCGCATCGCCGTGCTCGTCCGCGCTCAGCAGGCCGCTGTCGACGCCGTGCGCCCCGGCGCGACGGCCGAGGCTGTCGATGCCGCGGCGCGGTCCGTACTCGCCGAGGCGGGGCTCGGCGAGGCCTTTCTGCACCGCACGGGTCACGGCATCGGCGTCTCGGTACACGAAGAGCCCTACATCGCGCCCGGCAACGATCTCGTGCTGCGTGAGGGCATGGCGTTCAGCATCGAGCCCGGGATCTACTTCGCCGGCCGATGGGGCGCACGCATCGAGGACATCGTCGTCGTGACCGCCGACGGGTGCGAGCGTCTCAACGTCGCCCCGCACGACCTGCGGGCCGTCTGACCCCCGAGCGAGAGCCGTTCGAAAGGAGATCCGCACACGGGAGGGCGCTTGTCCGTCGACTCGTCCTCCGCAGCGCGGATCTCCTCCCGATCGGGGGTACCCAGGTGCGGTCAAGCCCCTGGTCGACCTGATCATGGTCGGATTGACTGGCTGCATGACCTCGGACGACAGCGCGAACGGCGGCGGTGTGAGCGGTCCGGAGCGCACGCCCGACGGTCATCACGTCGTCATCGACGGCCGGCGGTGGCGCGCGACCGACCCCTTGATCCCCGAGACATTCCGCCAGGAGCTGGTCAACGAGCTGATGGCTGCGCGGCGCGCGGTGAAGGCGCAGGAGCCGGACGCACGACGTCGGGTGCAGGACGCGAAGACCGCGCTCGGGGAACGAGGGGCGCCCTGGTGGGAGGACCGCACCGGCGACGACTTCGACGAGAGGATCGCGGCCGCGATGCGCGCGCTCATCCGCAAGCGGGGCGAGTCTTCGATCTGTCCGAGTGACGTCGCCCGGACTGTGGGCGGGGACTCGTGGCGCTCGACCATGTCGGATGTCCGCCGAATCGCGGCTGCACTCGCCGAGCGCGATGAGATCGTCGTGACGCAGAAGGGCGAGAAGGTGTCCATCGACGACGCCAGAGGACCGGTGCGGATGATCCGCGGGCCGAACCTCTGATCACCCGCTCAGACGCGTGGAGTCAGAGCTCGTCGTAGAAACCGGTGTACGGGAAGTCGACGTCACCGGTATCGCGGGGGTCATATGCCACAGTCGCCACACTGATCGTCACTTGCGTCGTCGGGGTGATGAGCACGCTGACTGCCCGGTTGCCGACGACGACCATGTCGACGAAGGTGCCGGCGGTCTTCGTGGCTGACTCGATACGTTCTCGCAGATCATCGATGTTCTGATCCTGGGCGAGTAAGTAGCTCGATCCATCGAACACGATCTCGGTCTGGATCATCGTCTTCCCGTCGGTCATGCCAGCACGCTACGCCCTCGACCTGAGAATACGGAGGGGGGTTGATATCTAGGAGGTCTAGTGAGAGGCGGGTGCCGCATCACCCTCGTTGTTAACAGGTCCATCCACAGCTGTGCACTCAGATGGCACCGCGCGAGCAGTTGTTAACAGGGTTGTTAACACCTGTGGAGACATGCGAAAACGAGAAGGCCCCGCACATGGCGGGGCCTTCTCGAACTGTCTCAACACAGTGTGGAGCCTAGGAGATTCGAACTCCTGACATCCTGCTTGCAAAGCAGGCGCTCTACCAACTGAGCTAAGGCCCCGTGAGGGTATTCATTTAGTTGAGGAGTGGGCCCACCAGGACTTGAACCTGGGACCTCTTCATTATCAGTGAAGCGCTCTAACCGCCTGAGCTATGGGCCCGTCAACCTCCGAAACTTTACCGGAGATTTCCCGAAATACCCAATCGAGGGCGAGGGCACCGGCGCGCCCTCGCCCTCGATCGGAATCAGCGGCCCGGCCGGATCGTCACACTGCCTGCCGCAAGTGTGACGTCGATCGTGTTCCGGGTGCCGGATGACTGATCGACCTTCGCGTCGAGCGATCCGGCGCTGACGTCCTGGATGATCGAGTACGACTCATCCGGAACCGTGAGATCGACCGAGCCCGCGCTCACGTCGATCGTCGTCTCAGACGGTGCCCGGCCCGTCAGCTCGACGGTGAGGTCGCCCGCCGACACACTGAGATCGGCCGCGTCGACGCCGTCGAGCATCGCATCGGCACGACCCGCGCTCATGTCGATGCTGAGGCTGCTCGCCGCACCTTCGACATCGAGCGCACCGGCGTTGACCGTGACGTCGAGGGCACCGAAGTCTCCGACCACATCGAGACTGCCCGCATCGAGAGTGAGGTCGGCATCGAGCTGCGCGTCGCTCAGCTCTTCAGGCAGGGTCAGCACCGCCGACTGGTCGTCGCCGAACCACTCGCCGAACCACCATCCGAAGCGGAACTCCGGGCTGCGGACGATCAGCTCGTCGCCCTCGCGTTCGAGTCTCCAGGCAGGACCGCGAGCGTTCGTCACTGCCAGCTCGGCCTCATCGACGTCACCGAACTCGATGCGCATGTTGCCGGCATCCACGTCGAGGTCGAGCGTGTCGATGCCGGACGCATCCTCGGTCAGCGCGGCGTCGCTGCCCTGAGTGGAGGCCATCATGCTGCCGGTGGCGGCGACAGCCGCCGACCCGCCCGCTCCGAGAAGCGCGATGCCTCCGACGATCGCCGTGACGATCATGATCGCCGTCGTCCCCGAAGAGCGGCCGGCATCGGCCGGTGCCGCCTGCGCCTGCGCGGGCGCCGGTGTGGGCTCCTGTCCCTGCGGCGCGGATGCCGGCGGGGGAGTAAGGGGCGTGTGCCCGCCCTGGTAGTCGTCGTTGTTCGTGGTCATCGTCCCAGTCCTGTCTGTCCGGTCGGCGTCGAGCCGCCCGTGTTCTCGATGTGTGCCAGGGCCGCCAGCACGCGTCGGTTGCCCGACTCGCCCTGTTCGAAGCCCAGCTTCTGGAAGATCGCGGTGATGTGCTTCTCGACGCTCGCCTCCGAGAGAAAGAGCAGACCGGCGATGGCCTGGTTCGACTTGCCCTCGGCGATCAGTGCGAGCACGGTCCGTTCGCGCTCGGTGAGACGCTGCATCCGGTCGTCGCGGTTGCGGCGGGTGAGCAGCTGAGCCACCACCTCGGGGTCGAGCACGGTGGCACCCTCGGAGATCCGCTGCACGGAGGCGAGGAACTCAGAGACGTCGGCGACCCTGTCCTTGAGCAGATATCCCAGGGGCCCTCCCTGTGCGGCGATGAGGTCCGACGCATACCGCTCCTCGACGTACTGAGAGAGCACGAGCAGCGGAAGCGCGGGATTGGTGTCCCGGAGTCCGAGCGCCGCGCGGATGCCCTCGTCGGTGAAGGTCGGGGGGAGCCGTACGTCGAGGATGCACAGCTCGGGGTCCGTCTCGATGACGGCCTCGCTGAGCCCGCTGGTGTCGGGAAGAGCCGCGACCACACTGTGTCCGGCGTCCTCGAGCAGTCGCACGAGCCCCTCGCGCAGCAGGACGGAGTCCTCGCAGATCAGGATGCGCATGGCACGTTCACCTCCAGGCTGGTCGGTCCGCCGACGGGGCTCTCGAGGCGGAAGGTTCCGCCCGCTGCGAGGATGCGATTCGCGATGCCGTCGAGGCCTCCGCCGGGCTGCACCTGGGCGCCGCCCATGCCGTTGTCCTCGACGCGGGCCCAGAGCACCCCTCCGTCGCGGAGACGGACAGTGACACGCGCCTCGCTGGCCCGCGAATGCTTCGCGGCGTTGGTGAGCGACTCGGCGATCGAGAAGTAGACAGCGGCTTCGGCCTCGCGGCTGCAGCGGCCGTCCATGCGCACATCGAGATGGACGGGGATGTGCGAGCGGCCGGCGAGGGCGGACAGCGCCGCGTCCAGGCCCCGGTCGTCGAGGACCGATGCATGGATGCCACGGGCCAGCTGACGCAGCTCGGTGATCGCGGCCTTGGTCGAGGTGTGCGCCTCGGCGATCAGCTCCTTCGCGGCATCCGGGTCGTTGTCGATCTTCTGCTGGGCGAGCCCGAGGGTCATGCCCACCGATACGAGTCGCGGTTGGACGCCGTCGTGCAGGTCACGCTCGATACGTGTGCGTTCGACATCCGCGGCACGTACAGCGCCCTCACGCTGAGCAGTGCTGGTGCGCACTCGCTCGGTGAGCTCGGCCTCGCGGCTGCGAACGACGATGGCGAGTGAGAGCACGCGGTTGAGGAGCGCCAGTCCGATCATTCCGGCGAGGCACGCGGCTACTCCGAGGATCCCGATGAGCGGTGCCCACGCGGGGTCGATGCCGCCCCCGCCGAACGGACCCATCACGGCATCCGTTCCCGTGAGAGGAGCGAACGAGATGGCGATCGACCAGACGAGGCCGAAGGCGAGCCGCAGCACGATCCAGCCGAGAACGGCGGTGATCGCGAAGTTCGCGAGGGCCCTCCACATGCGGCCGTCGATGGCCTGGCGGCCGAGCGAGCGGAGCCAGCCCGCGAACCCGGGGCGATCCCGAGGGCGCCATCTGAGCGGCGTGATGGGCGACCTGTAGAGAGCGCTGACTCGCGCGACCTCGAACCAGCCGACGCCGAACAGGGCGTACACGAGCCCGACGAGCAGCACGATGCCGACGCCCGCCGCGAAGAGCAGGCCGAGGCCGGTGCCGAGGAGTCCGGAAAGAGTCGCGAAGATGAAGCCGCCGATGACTCCGATTCCCGCGAGATGCAGGATAGAGAGCACGATGCGCAACGGCGGCTTCGTGGCCGTCGCCGGTGGTGGCGTGGCAGTGTGTGTCGTCATGGTTCAAAGGTACGGCGGCCCCGATCCGGCCGACACCGAGGCAACCGGAGACCCGGGTTCGGGTTTTCCCTACTCCGTCGGAGAACAGAAGAGGGGCGGATGCTGTTCGCATCCGCCCCTCCTCGAATCCTGACGATCAGTTCGACATGAACCCGACCAGCAGTCCGCCGGTCACCTTCACGGCGACGTTGTAGATCCCGGCGATGACCGCACCCAGCACCGTGAACACGATGAGGTTGAGGATCGAGACCACCGCGGCGAATGCCATCACCTGCGGCAGGCCGGCGACCTCGGAGATCCGCACGGAGTTGTCGGTGATGGTTCCGATGAACTCATCCGCCTGCGTGAGGATGCCGGTCGCCTGCAGCACGAGGAAGATCAGGAAGAACGACACCATCGTCACGATCGCGAGCGCCACAGCGCCCAGGAACGACAGCTTCACGGCCGACCAGAAATCCACGTAGACGAGGCGCAGGCGCACCTGCTTGCCACCGGTCTTGCGCGTGGACTTCTTCGCCAGCTTGTCGGCTACTGTGCTCATGCGTCTGCTTCCTCAGGGTTCTCGTTCGTCTCGGGGGCCGTGGACTCGGAGTCCACCGCAGCCTCATCCGATTCGTCTTCTTCGGTGAGGCCCCGCTCACCGTTGCGGGCGATGGCGAGGATCCGGTCGGCTTCCGTCGTCCGTGCGAACACCACTCCCATGGTGTCTCGGCCCTTCGCGGGCACCTCGGCCACGGCAGAGCGTACCACCTTGCCGCTGGACAGAACCACAAGGACCTCGTCGTCGGAGGAGACCATCAGACCACCCGCGAGAGTGCCCCGATCGTCGTTGAGCTTGGCAACCTTGATGCCGAATCCACCACGTCCCTGGACGCGGTATTCCTCGATGGCGGTGCGCTTCGCATAGCCCCCGTCGGTCACCACGAACACGAACTGGCCGAGGGCGGCGACGGATGCCGACAGCAGGCTGTCGCCCTCACGGAACTTCATGCCCTTCACGCCGGCGGTCGCGCGTCCCATCGGTCGCAGCGCATCATCGGTCGCACTGAACCGGACGGACATGCCGCGGCGGCTGATGAGCAGGATGTCATCCTCAGCGTTCACCATGAGAGCCGAGACCAGCTCGTCCTCGTCGTTCAGGCGGATCGCGATGACGCCGCCCTGGCGGTTGGTGTCATACGCGTCGAGACGCGTCTTCTTGACCAGACCGTCGCGCGTCGCGAGAACGAGATAGTCGGCGACCCCGTAGTCGCGGATGTCGAGCACCTGCGCGATGTTCTCGTCGGGCTGCAGGGCGAGGAGGTTCGCGACGTGCGTTCCCTTCGCATCGCGGCCGGCCTCGGGAACCTCGTAGGTCTTCGAACGGTAGACGCGACCCTTGTCGGTGAAGAACAGCAGCCAGTGGTGCGTCGTCGTCACGAAGAAGTGCTCGACGATGTCGTCGGCCCGCAGCTGGGCGCCCTTGATGCCCTTGCCGCCGCGGTGCTGCGACCGGTAGTTGTCGCTGCGCGTGCGCTTGATGTAGCCGGCGCGGGTGATGGTGACGACCATCTCCTCTTCGGCGATGAGGTCTTCCATCGAGACGTCGCCGTCGAAGCCGTGCAGGATGTGCGTGCGACGGTCGTCTCCGAAGCGCTCGACGATGCCGGTGAGCTCTTCGCGGATGATGTCGCGCTGCAGCGACTCGTCGACGAGGATCGCCTGGTACTCGCCGATCAGCCGCTCGAGCTCCGAGGCCTCGTCGAGGATCTTCTGACGCTCGAGGGCGGCCAGTCGGCGCAGCTGCATGTCGAGGATGGCCTGGGCCTGGATGTCGTCGATGTCGAGGAGCTTCTGCAGTCCCTCGTTCGCATCCTGCGTGGTCTGCGATCGACGGATGAGAGCGATGACCTCGTCGAGAGCGTCGAGCGCCTTGAGGTAGGCGCGCAGGATGTGCATGCGAGCCTCTGCCTTGGCGAGACGGAAGCGCGTGCGTCGGACGATCACTTCGAGCTGGTGCGTGATCCAGTGGGTCACGAACCCGTCGATCGCGAGCGTGCGCGGCACGCCGTCGACGATCGCGAGCATGTTCGCGCCGAAGTTCTCCTGCAGCTGCGTGTGCTTGTACAGGTTGTTGAGCACGACCTTCGCGACCGCATCGCGCTTGAGCACGACCACGAGACGCTGACCCGTGCGGTCGGACGACTCGTCGCGGATGTCGGCGATGCCGGTGATCTTGCCGTCACGGGCGAGGTCGCCGATCTTCACCGCGACGTTGTCGGGGTTCACCTGGTACGGCAGCTCGGTGATCACGAGGCACGTGCGGCCCTGGATCTCCTCGACGTTGACGACCGCGCGCATGGTGATCGAGCCGCGACCCGTGCGGTACGCCTCGTGCACGCCCTTGGTGCCGAGGATCTGCGCGCCGGTGGGGAAGTCGGGGCCGGGGATCCGCTGGATGAGACCCTCGAGCAGCTCTTCGCGGGGGAGGCCGGGGTTGTCGAGCGCCCAGAGGGCGGCAGACGACACCTCGCGCAGGTTGTGCGGAGGGATGTTGGTGGCCATGCCGACCGCGATACCCACCGACCCGTTGACGAGGAGGTTCGGGAAGCGGGCCGGAAGAACCGTCGGCTCCTGAGTCTGGCCGTCGTAGTTGTCGGTGAAATCGACCGTGTCCTCTTCGATGTCCCGAACCATCTCGAGCGCGAGCGGGGCCATCTTGGTCTCGGTGTACCGGGGCGCCGCGGCACCCATGTTGCCGGGAGACCCGAAGTTGCCCTGGCCGAGGGCCAGCGGGTAGCGCAGCGACCAGGGCTGCACGAGACGCACGAGGGCGTCGTAGATCGCCGAGTCACCATGCGGGTGGTACTGACCCATGACCTCGCCGACCACGCGAGCGCACTTCGAGAAGGACTTGTCGGGGCGGAATCCGCCGTCGTACATGCCGTAGATCACGCGTCGGTGGACGGGCTTGAGTCCATCGCGCACGTCGGGCAGCGCACGGCCGACGATCACGGCCATCGCGTAGTCGAGATAGCTGCGCTGCATCTCGGACTGCAGGTCGACCTGGTCGATCTTGCCGTGGTCGTGTGCCGGCTCGGGGCGTACTTCGTCAGTCATGTGTGTTGTCGATTCCGGTCGTTATGGGAACGAATGCAGGCGCGGGACGCGTCAGATGTCGAGGAAGCGGACATCCTTGGCGTTGCGCTGGATGAAACTGCGTCGCGATTCGACGTCCTCACCCATCAGCACGCTGAAGATCTCATCGGCCGCTGCGGCATCCTCGATGGTCACCTGGCGGAGCGTCCGGGTGCTGTGGTCCATCGTGGTCTCCCACAGCTCCTTGGCGTTCATCTCGCCGAGACCCTTGTAGCGCTGGATGCCGGCATCCTTCGGGATCCTCTTGCCGTTGTCGAGTCCGAACTTGAGCAGCGCGTCGCGCTCGGCGTCGCTGAACACGTACTCGTGGGGCTGGTTCGTCCACTTGAGACGGTAGAGCGGCGGCATCGCGAGGTACACGAAGCCGGCCTCGATCAGTCCGCGCATGTAGCGGAACAGCAGCGTGAGCAGCAGCGTCGTGATGTGCTGGCCGTCGACGTCGGCATCCGCCATCAGCACGATCTTGTGATAGCGCGCCTTCTCGATGTCGAACTCTTCGCCGATTCCGGTGCCGAAGGCCTGGATCATCGCCTGGACCTCTTTGTTGCCCAGTGCCTTGTCGAGACGCGCGCGCTCGACGTTGAGGATCTTGCCTCGCAGAGCGAGGATCGCCTGCGTGTGCGGATCGCGACCCTGCACAGCGGAGCCACCTGCCGAGTCACCCTCGACGAGGAAGATCTCGCTGATCGAGGGATCCTTGCTCGTGCAGTCCTTGAGCTTGTCGGGCATCGCGGCGGACTCGAAGACGCTCTTTCGACGAGCGGTCTCGCGGGCCTTGCGCGCGGCGAGACGAGCGGTGGCCGCATCGATCGCCTTGCGGATGACGTTCTTCGCCTGGATCGGGTTGCGGTCGAACCAATCGCCGAGCTGATCGCCGACGACCTTCTGCACGAACGCCTTGGCCTCGGTGTTGCCGAGCTTCGTCTTGGTCTGCCCTTCGAACTGCGGCTCGCCGAGCTTGATCGAGATGACCGCGGTCAGACCTTCACGCACGTCGTCGCCCGACAGGTTGTCGTCCTTCTCCTTGAGAAGGTTGTTCGCCCTGGCGTACTTGTTGACGAGCGTGGTGAGCGCTGCACGGAAGCCCTCTTCGTGCGTGCCGCCCTCGTGGGTGTTGATCGTGTTCGCGTAGGTGAAGACGTTCTCGGTGTACGAGGTGGTCCACTGCATCGCGACCTCGAGAGAGATCTTGCGCTCGGTGTCCTCGGACTCGAAGGCGATGATCTCGTCGTTGACGACCTCGGCGTGACGCACCTTGTTGAGGTATTCGACGTAGTCGACGAGACCGCGCTCGTAGAAGAAGACGTCGTTCGGCTGGGTGAGGGTCGGCTGCCCGTCGACCTCGACCTGGTAAGCCGAATCGGGACGCTCGTCGGACAGCTCGATGCGGAGGCCCTTGTTGAGGAACGCCATCTGCTGGAAGCGCGTGCGCAGGGTGTCGTACTCGAAGTTCGTGGTCTCGGTGAAGATCTCGGCGTCCGGCCAGAACGTGATGCTGGTTCCGGTGTCGTCGGACGCCTCGCCCTTCTCGAGCTGCTGCTGCGGGACGCCGCCGTTCGCGAAGCTGTGCCGCCAGACGAAGCCCTTCTGCTTGACCTCGACGTCGAACCGCGTCGACAGGGCGTTGACCACCGACGAGCCGACGCCGTGGAGACCGCCGGAGACGGCGTACGCGCCGCCGCCGAACTTTCCGCCGGCGTGCAGGATGGTCAGAACGACCTCGACCGTGGACTTCGTCGGGTCGGAGGAGTGGGGATCGACCGGGATGCCGCGGCCGTTGTCGACCACGCGGACGCCGCCGTCTTCGAGCAGCGTCACGAAGATGGTGTCGGCGTAACCGGCGAGAGCCTCGTCGACCGAGTTGTCGACGATCTCGTAGACGAGGTGGTGCAGACCACGCGGTCCTGTGGAACCGATGTACATACCGGGGCGCTTGCGGACGGCTTCGAGACCTTCGAGGATCTGGATCGAGTCGGCACCGTACTCACCGGGCTGCTTCACCTTGGGTGAGATCTTGCCCTCGGTCGCGGGGGTTCCCCCGTTGGTCGATTCCGTCTCGTCAGCGGGGGATTCAGGCGTCATCAGAGGGCATTCTCCACATCGATATCACGAATCCCCAGTCTAGCGGCTTTTCGTGGCGAGATGCGGCTCAGCGGCCGCGTGTGGCCCTCTGAGCGTTTCAGACCCCATCCGTGGTGTCCTACCCGTAGGTATCGCGCGGGCCCCGTCCTGGAACGACTCTGGGACCCCATTTCCAGGAGGGTACGTCCGGTCCGATGAAGCGGAGGTTCTCGACACCCGCGTCCGGATACCGTCGGCCGATCTCCGTCAGGATCGTTCCCCGCATGTACTGCAGGTTCTTCGCCCAGGCGGTCGAGTCGCACTTCACCGTGAGCACACCGCGCTCGAGGGAGACGGGTTCGGAGTGCTTGGCGGTGTCCGTGCCTGCGAGGTCGGACCACTGCCTGACCAGGTCCTCACGGGCGAGAGTCTTCTGCCAGCCGGAGTCCCGCGTCAGCTTGTCGAGCACGGCTCCGAGCGGTCCGGGGTCGCGGCCGGGCGTGAACGGCGCGTTGTCGTCGTCGGTGACGATGCGTCGCTTGCGCTTCCACGTCTTCGAACTCGGCGCGAGTCCGCGCAGGCGCAGATAGGTCGCGACGGTCTCGGGAGTCTCGGATGCCGGATCGGGTGCGATCTCACTCATCTGCCACCTCCCTCTCATCACTGATCGTTCCCGCCGAGATCCGCACCACATGGGCGTGGAGCACCTCGGGGATATCCTCCTCCACGGCTGCCGTCACGACCACCTGCTCATAGCCCGCGGTGAGAGCTGCCAGCCGCTGACGGCGATCGGCGTCGAGTTCGGCGAACACATCGTCGAGGATGAGGACGGGATCGCCGGCAGGAGACTCGCTGCGCAGCAGCTCTGCGGAAGCGAGACGCAGCGCGAGGGCCACCGACCAGGATTCCCCGTGGGACGCATACCCCTTCACCGGAAGACCACGAACGCGCAGGACGAGGTCGTCGCGATGAGGGCCGGTGAGAGTGAGACCGCGGTCGAGCTCGTTCGACCGTTTCGCGAGAAGTGCGGCGTGGAACATCTCGGCGATGTCTCCGGAGGTCTCGGCCGGCGCGTCGACACCCTCTTCGGGATCCGCTCCTCGCACCGACAGAGCCCACTCGAGCTGCGGGCGATGATCCTCGCCCGCGATCGCCGCGTACGCCTCGGCCACCGGCTGCTGGAGATCTGCGGCGAGACGGTGTCGCGCGGTGATGATCTCGGCACCGAGGGAGACGAGCTTGTCGTCCCACACATCGAGGGTGCTCAGGGCCTCGCCCTTGATGCCACGCGCCCTGGCCGACTTCAGAAGCGCATTGCGCTGCTTGAGAACACGGTCGTAATCGGCGAGGACCGAAGACATGCGGGGCGTGCGCTGGATCAGCAGCTGGTCGACGAAACGACGCCGAGACGAGGGGTCGCCGCGGACGATCTGCAGATCCTCGGGAGCGAAGAGCACCACATGGGCGTAGCGAGGCAGCTCATTGGTCTTCGAGGGGGAGCCGTTGATCCGCGCCTTGTTCGAGCCCTGCTTGTTGAGCTGGACCTCGATGAGCACCTTGCGTTCGCCGTGAGAGAGGCGAGCGCGGATGATCGCGAAATCCTGACCCTCGCGCACCATCGGCGCATCCGACGAGACGCGGTGCGAACCGAGAGTGGCGAGGAAGACGACAGCCTCGGCAAGGTTGGTCTTGCCCTGGCCGTTGCGCCCGACGAGGACGTTGGGACCCTTGTGCAGAGCGAGATCCGCGGTCGCGTAATTGCGGAAGTCGACCAGGCTCAGGTGTTCCACAATCACGCTGTCAGCCTACCTTCGGGCTCTGACACTGCCGTCGCCGCGCGGAGCGCGCCCGTCGCAGGATCAGCGAAGCAGCAGGTTCGGCTGCAGCAGGTACTTGAACGAATCCAGACCGGCCTGGTCGACCGAGGTCTGGCTCGTGATCAGCACGGGGCTGAGCTTGTTCGCGTTGTCGCTCGACGTGAAGGTGACGCGGACGAACTCGCTCTTGACCGCGCCGAGCGCCTCGATGAGGTACTGCGGGTTGAGGCCGAGCGTGACGTCGTCGCCACCCGAGAGGATCGCGTCGACGGACTCGGATGCACGCGCATGCTCACTGCCCGACGCATCCATCGTCACGCTGTCGGACGTGAACGTGAAGCGCAGCGGAGCTGCTCGGTCGAGCACGAGCGACACACGGCGCACGGCCTCGACGAGGTCTGCGGTGTTCACGACCGCATAGTGCTCGGTCTGCTCCGGGAAGAGACGGCGGACCGGAGGGAAGTTTCCCTTGATCAGCAGTGAAGTGACCGTCTTGTTGCCGGCCGTGAACGCGATGATCTCGCGGTCGCCCGCTCCCGAGAACGCGATCTGGATGGTGCCTGCATGACCGAAGGTCTTTCCGACCTCGAGAAGAGTGCGTGCGGGCACCAGTGCGCTGGCTTCGACCGCTTCACCGTCCCACGGTACGTCACGGAGGGAGACGCGGTAGCGGTCGGTGGCCACGAGGCTGAGCGTCTGGCCGGAGACCTCGAGCTGCACTCCGGTCAGGACCGGGGTGACGTCGTCGCGCGAGGCGGCGAAACCCACCTGGCTGATCGCGGTGCCGAAATCGTCGGCGGGCACGACGCCGGAGGAACCGGACACCTCGGGGATCGACGGATATTCCTCGACCGGCATGGCTGCGAGGGTGAACCGCGCCGAGCCGCAGGTGACCGTGATGCTGCCGTCGTCCTCGACGGCGATCTCGATCGGCGCGTTGGGAAGGCGGCTGGCGATGTCGGAGAGCAGTCGACCGTGCACCAGGATCGTGCCCGGTGTGTCGACGGTGGCTTCGATTGTCGTGCGCGCGGATGCCTCGTAGTCGAACGCCGAGAGCGTGAGACCGGAGCCGTCTGCCTCGATCAGGACGCCGGCGAGGATCGGCTGCGGGTTGCGCTGCGGAAGCAGCTTGACCACGAACGACACGGCCTCGCTGAAGACATCGCGGTTGACCTGAAACCTCACGGGTGCTCCCTTGTCGTCGTTCTGAGACGTGTCGTCATCGGTCCTGCCAGTGCAGGGCTTCCCATGCTAGCCCCCAACTCGGGAGTATCCCTACGACCGGATCAAAGCTCGGGCCTGTCGGACTTTCCCCACCCTCTGGTGATCGGATCGCCCCTGAATTGAATTAACTCCTTAACGGTGTTAACACCTGTGGATACTGTGGATAACTCGGTGGAAAGCAGACGCGAGTAGGGAACTACACGGTTGTCAGTTGTGGAATCCCTGAGGAATCCGCGGGTGGACGGCATCCGTCGGGTCGAACCGTCTCCCACAGTTATCCACAGGTTCGACGGTTTCACACACATTCGTCCCGACCTGCAGGCGAGTCATCCACAAGTTATCCACATGTGCAAACTGGCATCGATCTGCTCCGTCGTATGCCGCTCACACGCACGCAAAGGGGGTCGTAGCCTCCTATCGGAAGCTACGACCCCCTTTTTCGAGGCGACGTGGACTCAGCGTCGACCGAGCTGCGTGGTGATCTCGGTCACCTGGTTGTAGATCGAACGGCGCTCCTTCATGAGCTCGCTGATCTTCTTGTAGGCGTACATGACGGTGGTGTGATCGCGGTTGCCGAACAGCTGGCCGATCTTCGGCAGGGACAGACTCGTCCGCTCGCGGCACAGGTACATCGCGATCTGGCGCGATGTGGCTATCTGCTGAGACCTGCTGGAGCCGTACAGGTCGTCGACCGTCAGCTTGAAGTACTGCGCGGTCGCAGTGATGATGTCGGTCGGCGAGATGATGTTGTCCTCTGCCGTGTCGATGATGTCGCGGAGCACCGTCTGGGCGAGCGAGATGTCGAGGGCCGAACGGTTCAGGCTGGCGAATGCGGAGACGCGGATCAGCGCACCCTCGAGTTCACGGATGTTCGACGACACCACGGTGGCGATGTACTCGAGTACCTCGTCGGGAATATGAAGCGCCTCGCTCTGCGCCTTCTTGCGGAGGATCGCGATGCGCGTCTCGAGGTCGGGCGCCTGCACGTCGGTGATCAGGCCCCATTCGAACCGACTGCGCATGCGATCCTCGAAGCCGGTGAGATGCTTCGGCGCGACGTCGCTCGTGATGACGACCTGTTTGTTGTGGTCGTGCAGCGTGTTGAAGGTGTGGAAGAACGCCTCCTGGGTCTCCGCGCGACCCTGTAGGAACTGGATGTCGTCGATCAGGAGGATGTCCACATCGCGGTAGCGGGCCTGGAAGGCTGCACCTCGGTTGTTCGCGATCGAGTTGATGAAATCGTTCGTGAACTCCTCGCTGGAGACGTACCGGACCTTGACCCCTGCATAGAGGGATTGGGCGTAGTCGCCGATCGCGTGCAGCAGGTGCGTCTTGCCGAGGCCCGAGTCGCCGTAGATGAAGAGCGGGTTGTATGCCTTGGCCGGCGCTTCGGCGACGGCGACGGCAGCGGCATGGGCGAACCGGTTGGACTGCCCGATGACGAAGTTGTCGAAGGTGTACTTCGGGTTCAGACGGGACTCGTGCCGCAGCTGCGTCGGCTGCTCCATCGGGGATTCGACGCGGATCTGCTCCTGGCGGCCGTAGTCGGCGACCGCGATGGGCGCCGTCGGCTGCTCGGCGAGCTCATGATTCACGACCACGCGGTACGACGTCACCTCGTCGCCGATGTGGGAGAGGGCCTCCATGATCGGAAGCCTCAGCCTCTTGTTGATCTGCGCGGCGGTGAGATCGTTCGGGACCTCGAGATAGAGGGTGGCCGCCATCACGCCGGCCGGAACCGCGAGGCTGAGGAATCCCTGGAGCTGAGGAGTGACTCGGTCGTCCGCCTCGAGGAGCTCCTGCACCGTGGTCCAGATCGGAACGTCGGGCTGGGCAGGTGATGACATGACGCTCCGTGCTGAGGGGACGACGGGCCGTCTGGATGACGCGGCCCGCCTGTGGATAACTTCGGATGCCACGGTAGTCACCACGGCTGGGAACGGCAACCTGCCTACGGGAATCCGCGCGCGTGTTGCTCATACGTGCATGCCGCAGGGTTGTGGATAATAGCTGTGCGGATCGTGCCTGAGCTGGTGGTCGAAGCGCGCAGATTTGCTCTGCGCGCCGTCAAGACGTACCCTTAATCGGTTGACTTATGCCTGAACGGCAGATCCCTATGTCTCCGGTCAAAATGATCCCGGTGGCAGCATTCCCGGAGTGATTCCATGAGCAAGCGCACCTTCCAGCCCAACAACCGTCGTCGCGCCAAGAAGCACGGCTTCCGTCTTCGTATGCGTACCCGCGCCGGCCGCGCGATCCTTTCGGCTCGTCGCGCGAAGGGCCGCACCGAGCTCTCCGCGTAGATCGCTGTGCTCGCCCGCCCGTATCGTGTGACCCGCGGGAGCGACTATCGACTGGTCGTTCGACGCGGATCCCGTTGTGGCGGAGCCAAGGTCGTCACCTCGATGCTGACGACGGGCGAGAGCAGAGCCGCGAGGTTCGGATTCATCATCAGCAAGCAGGTGGGCACCGCTGTGGTGCGCAACACCGTGCGCCGGCGACTCAAAGCCGTGTGTGCGGACGCGCTGACGCGGGTCCCCGAGGGCACGGATGTCGTCATCCGTGCCCTTCCTGCATCCGCGACCGCGACCTACGCCGAGCTGAGTGCGGACGTGAACCGGTGCCTGGATCGTCTCGGGCAGCGGCCATGACCGCTCTTCCGGCATCCTCGATCGGCTCCGCTCACCTTCATGCCGGTGACGCGATCCGCAGCATCCCGCTGATCCCGCGGAATCTCGTCCTGGGGTTCCTCGCCGGGTACCGCAAGGTGATCTCCCCGATGTATGGAGATGTCTGCGCCTATTACCCATCTTGTTCCGCTTACGCTGTAGGTGCGGTGCAACAGCACGGCGCAGTGCGGGGAGCGGCGCTCTCGGCGTGGCGCATCGTTCGTTGCAATCCCTGGAGCCACGGCGGCGTCGATGACGTCCGTCCGCACGAACACTTCCGTTATGACCTGACCGCTCACGGTTTCGTCGTCCCTGCCCGAAAGGATTGATCGGTGGGTCTTGACCTTCTGCTCGCCAGCGCAACACCCTCGCCGGAGCCTGCCTCCGGCGGCTTCGATCTGATCGGAACCATCCTCTGGCCCCTCAAGTGGGTCGTCGAGCTCGTACTCGTCGCCTGGCACTGGCTGTTCACGGCCGTCGGTCTTCCTGCCGCATCCGGTCTGACCTGGGTGCTGTCGATCGTCGGTCTCGTGATCGTGGTCCGTGCTGCCCTGATCCCGCTCTTCGTGAAGCAGATCAAGAGCCAGCGAAAGATGATGGAAATTGCTCCTGAGCTTCGAAAAGTTCAGGAGAAGTACCGGGGTAAGAAGGATCAGCTCTCTCGCGAGGCCATGAGCCGCGAGACCATGGCGCTCTACAAGAAGCACGGCACGACGCCGATGTCGAGCTGTCTTCCGCTTCTTGTGCAGATGCCCATCTTCTTCTCGCTGTTCAGCGTTCTGAGCGACGTCTCGAAGCACCACAACCTGGGTGTCGGAGGCGTCGGTCTGCTGAACGCCGAGCTCACCGAGCAGTTCTACAACGCCGAGCTCTTCGGTGTCGCATCGCTGCACGAGACGCTGGGGAACGCGGTCGACGCGGGGAACACCACAGCGATCATCATCCTGGTCACGCTCGTCGTGCTCATGATCGCGTCGCAGTTCTTCACGCAGCTGCAGATCATCTCGAAGAACCTGTCGCCCGAAGCCAAGACCGGCCAGGCGTACCAGATGCAGAAGATCATGCTCTACGTGCTGCCTCTCGGCTTCATCTTCTCGGGCATCTTCTTCCCGCTCGGCGTGGTCGTCTACTGGTTCATCTCGAACCTCTGGACCATGGGACAGCAGTTCCTCGTCATCCGTGAGATGCCGACTCCCGGATCTGAGGCGGCGAAGGCTCGTGAAGAGCGTCTTGCTCGCAAGGGCAAGGCGATCGACGCCTCGGGCAAGGTCGTCCCGATGGCGGCATACGAAGCAGAGCAGCAGCGTCTGCTCGAAGAGGCGGAGCGCGCGAAGGCGCAGGCCCCCAAGCGTCAGCAGCCGGTGGGCAAGAAGCGTTCGAAGAAGAAGGGGAGCGGTTCGTGACGACCGACAACGTGACCGAGACCGTGGAGCCCACGGTCGCAGAGCTCGAGAACGAGGGCGACGTCGCCGCTGACTACCTCGAAGAGCTGCTCGACATCGCCGACATCGATGGGGACCTCAACCTCGACGTGCGGCAGGGCCGCGCATATGTCTCGGTCGAGGCTGAGGGAGACGGACTGGCGCTTCTGTCTGCACCCGACACGGTGCAGGCGCTTCAGGAGCTCACGCGTCTTGCGGTCCAGAGCAAGACGGGTTCGTTCTCGCGATTGATCCTCGATGTGGGCGGATCGCGCGATGCGCGCCGCCGTCAGCTCGAGACGCTCGTGAACGCCGCCGCAGCCAAGCTCGACGATGGAGCGACCCAGGCGTCGCTGCCCGCCATGTCCAGCTATGAGCGCAAGCTGGTGCACGACATCGCGGCTGATCAGGGTCTCGTGTCCGAGTCCTATGGCGAGGGTGCCGACCGCCACACTGTTCTGCGTCGTCGTTGACGTTTCACATGCGACGTCAGGCCAGCGGGATGCTGTCGTGAGTGACCTGGAGATCGAACCGTCGGTGGCGGTCGATCTTTTCGGCGATCGGATCGAGCTGGCCCGGCAGTTCACGGCGGCTCTCGCGCAGCATGGCGAGGAGCGAGGACTCATCGGTCCTCTCGAGCTCCCGCGTTTGTGGTCCCGGCACATCTTGAACAGTGTCATCGCCGCCCCGTTGTTCCACGGTTCGGTCGCGGACATCGGTTCGGGTGCGGGGCTGCCCGGTATCGTCCTCGCGATCGCGCGACCCGATGTGCACTGGACGCTCGTCGAGCCGATGGAGCGCCGGGTGATCTGGCTGAACGATCAGGTCGCCGAGCTGAAGCTCACGAATGTCGAAGTTCTGCGCGCGCGTGCCGAGGAGGTGACTCCTGCGAGCTTCGACGTCGTGACAGCTCGTGCGGTGAGTGCTCTGAAAACGCTGATCCCGCTCACCGCTCCGCTCGTGCGCGATGGAGGCGAGCTCACCCTTCTCAAGGGAATGAATGCCGTCAACGAGATCGAAGCAGCGCAGAAGCAGATCAAGAAGTTCCGCCTGTCGGACGTCCGCGTCGAGACTCTCGGCGAGAACGTACTGCCCGAGACGACGCGCGTGGTGAGGGCAGTCGTCCGCTGACGGGTCGATGCCGCGGTTCAGGAACCTGAGCTTCGTCGGGGATGGGCGCACATTCCACGTTCGAGATGTGTACCCGCGTGCTATGTCGCAGGTGGTGGGTGACTTGGCCACGCACGGTGGTCATGGGCCAGGCACTGTTGTGATCTGCCCCTGCAGCATATGAGATCTATTGTCGGGGCTCGCCCGGTTGAGCCAGACCTGGTCACCGCGCGAGGCCGGTAGAGTCCCTCGACGATCATGCCACGATTCGAGTTTATGGCTGATGAGAAGGGTTTTCTTCCGACCCTGGTCGTGCACCTGTGTGGGAGGTCCGTTGCGACGTGATGAGGCACTCAAGCGCTGCCGGATACGCTCAGCAGTGCCGGATAGCCGCCGGCGCTCTGCCCTCGCCGTCAAAGACTGTCCCGGGATCACGCTCGGTGGTAACGGGACGTGGGCGTGTGCCACGACAGATCAGGCTTCACCGCAGACGTGTCCGGTGTCGGAATCCGGAATGGGTCTGTCCCCGTGTGCTCGTAAGCGAGAGTGTTCGCCCCTCTGGGAACGACCGGGGGTCCTAACCATGTTTCACGTGAAACATGGTTAGGACGACTGCCATGCGGGGGTAAGTCGGGGCGGGCCGAGGTGGGGTGAAGGGATTCCGCCGACAACTTGCGGTGGTCCGGGTCACGAGGGCGTTGCGCTCGCTGGTCTGATCTGTGCCACTCAGCCGCACTTCGAGGCACTGCGGACGGCTGCTGTGCGCTGCGATGCTCGTCGCTGCGCGGGGGAGCGGTGCTGCGAGCCACCCTTCTTCTTAGCGCCGGGTCTGGATCCTTGCTTTTCGACCCACGTCACTTCACAGCAGCGGACTTCACCTCACTGAACTGCCCTAGACCGCACTACACCGTGCGGTCTGCAGTGATCTCTCCTGTTCTGATCTGCGCTCTCGTGATCTGACCTGCGCTACTCGGACGTGTGCCGTGTGCCGTGTGCCGTGTGCCGTGTGCCGTCTGTTGGGCGTTCTGACTACTGAGTGGGGTCCGCGCGTGGTGGAGCGCACGTGTGGCGCTCAGAGCTCGTGGACCGGGGCGCGGGTCCGCCGGGAGTCGTATGTTTCACGTGAAACAATCGTTGAGTCGCTGCCACGGAACGGATCGCGGTGCCCTTGGCGTGGCTACGGGTGTCATCCCGGTCCAGATCATCCGCCGGGGGAGCGTTGCGAGCTGACAACCAGATCATGGCGCCGAGGAGCGGGACCGTCTGCTCTAGGCATGGTGGGCGGCCGGACATAGCTGGAACTTTCAATCGGGTATCGCGGCGGAACCGGTCAGGCGGCTGTTCTGACCCGCTGCCGTTGACAACATTCGGGCGAAAGGGTGATCTGGCAACACCCTGCTCAGTCTTACCGGGGTTCTTCGCAGCATGGCTTGAGTGAGTGACAAGCCTTCCTGGCACGAATGGACGTCTCTCCTCGGGCCGACCGCGTCGCGCTATGCGGCAGGCACAAGTGTTTCACGTGAAACATCGAGCGGCGGGTCGTGATGGCTTCGGATGATCGCGACCGCGCGATAGCAGGAACAGGGGGAGGGTCTCGGGGCCGGCCGCGACGTGGGCGATTGAGGGCGCTCTAGTGGCGCGTCGTTACTGGGTGCCCGTACACCGTCGGGTGGACGGTTTCAAAGACTAGTGATCGCGTCACGATCCCAGTGAGTAGTTTGCGAAGCCCCGCTCGCGAGACAGTCGCTAGCTCATTGATGTGACGAGTCATCGGGCGTCTCGAAGGTGCGGGGATTCTTGGCCCGAGAAGCGGCGGTCCCCGGTTTGAACGATAGAAATCGTGAGCTGGCGCGAGGCTCGGTGTCGCACCGAGAGCCCGAGCAGCAGCGCTCTGGAGGGCTACCCGCAATGGGACGCACGCGGTCGTTGCTGATGCCCCTGCTGCGGATGCCAGCGAGGTGCACCCCGAGGTCTGCTGCGACGGTCGCGGGCGGGGTTCTCGGATAAACCCCAGTTCAGGGGCGGATCCGTGCACCACCCGAGCTCGGCAACCGTGGCCAGCCGGTGGGCGTGGCTCGTGCTGACTTGCCGTCAGTATGACGCAAGGGAAGAGCAGACGGGACGCAGTAGACGAACGTTTCACGTGAAACACTGTGAGTGGTGTTTCGCGCCTGCGGTTCCTTTGCGGATCGACGCCATGCACTAGATCCTCACCGGACCCAAGGTGGGCGAGCTGACCCTAGAGCGATGCTTGCAGCGAAGAGCCGAGGCCGTCGACGCTCCTTGGCCCAATCCTTGATAGCTGTGCAGCATGCGAACGACGTACTTCGTTAGTGCCCGTCTGAGGAGATGTTTCACGTGAAACGCCGCTGAGGTCGCGATGAGATGGGTGGGGCTCCGCCCCGAATGGTCGGTCTCACGCGATCACGGCGCTACCCTTTGTCAATCGACGTGGCTGGGCTGTCTGAAGCCGTGCGTGGCGTGCGCGATGCGTCTGTGACGACTAGGTGATTCGCGCGTGGGTGACCTCGGGGGTGAGGTTCGCTGGTGACACCACCCCGATGCGATGAGGGCAGGCGCTCACGCAGCGGAGTGAAACCCGTCGCGCTCACAGTCATGCGCCGGCTGGAGCCAGCGTAGAACCCGAAGCAAGAGTGGGGGCCTGCTACCGCTCGGCTAGCCGGAGCAGCTCTGGACGCGGAGGCAATTTCGTCCGCCTGCACGCGGTCCGGGTAGAACGCTCCTGTCACTCACGTCGGCGATGTTCCACGTGAAACATCGATATGGTGAATGCATGGTGCGCATGCTCATCACTGGGATGTCTGGCGTCGGCAAGTCCAGCGCGCTGCAGGTACTGGGGGAGCGGGGATACTCCGTCGTCGACACCGATTATGGACCATGGACAACCGAGTCGGGACTGTGGGACGAGGTCTTGATGGGTGCGCTACTCGGGGAGAGCACCGAAGTCATCGTGTCTGGCACGGTGTCGAATCAGGGTGCCTTCTACGACCGCTTCGACCACGTGGTCCTCCTGTCAGCGCCGATTTCGGTGATGCTCGATCGTGTTCGTCGGCGATCTTCGAATCCCTACGGCTCGACGACGGTGCAGCAAGACGAGATTCGCACGAACCTCGAAACCGTGGAGCCGCTACTGCGGGCGACATGCACGTCCGAGATCGACGCAACTCAACCGCTGACCGCCGTCGTCGACCGGATCGAGCAGCTCCTACGATCTTGATCCAGGCCGATATGCGTCAGATGTTTCACGTGAAACTATGCGGCTGTCGACCGTCACCACGGACCTCGGCGCACAGGGGAGGATCCGGTTCCACGCGATAGTGGTGTGAAGGATGCTGACGAGTCCTTTGTGACCGGTCGGTCTCCCCGAAACGAGGGGCGTCAGCGACGGAGGCTCGTTGAGTCCCGTGAGCCGCTAGCGGGCAGCCTCTTTCACAGAGGGCGCGACATCCGTGTGGGCCGAGGACAGAGACACCTGCTCTCCTCACGCCCGTGCAACCACCGACACGAACTGGTCGCCGGCGCGACAGATGGTGCAGTGCGTGGACGTCGTCCCTCCATGCGTGTAGCCCTATCTCCGGTGCGTCAGGACGTTCAACGGCACAATGAACACCCAGGCCAGAAGGCGAAAGTGCCATTCTCTCCGCAACGGCACGTCCGGACGAGTTATCACCGGCCTGCACGACTCAGTAAGGATTCGAGAAGGCAACGTCTGCCGCAGCGATTAGAGTGGAACACGGCCCCGAAAGGAGTGGATGTTTCACGTGAAACAGCCCGAAAAGGCATCACCGAAGGACTCTTTCGGGATGGATACGCCGCTCGCGCGGGAACTCGCCGACCTCTCCGCACGACGCAGAGCACTCGAGACCGTGTCCATCGACTTCGCCGGCGACACCCGCATCCTGACGGTCTCCAACCAGAAGGGCGGCGTAGGTAAGACCACGAGCGCCGTCAATGTCGCCTCTGCACTCGCGGGTCTTGGCGCACGGGTCCTTGTGATCGATCTGGACCCTCAGGGCAACGCCTCGACCGCGCTCGGAGTGCCGCACAACGCCGAGACTCCGAGCGTCTATGACGTCCTGATCGAAGACACCCCGCTCGCTGACATCGTGCAGCAGAGTCCCGAGGACGAGAACCTCTTCTGCGCACCGAGCACCATCCATCTCGCCGGCGCAGAGATCGAACTCGTCGCGCAGGTCGCACGGGAGCATCGACTGCGACGGGCGCTCGAGGAGTATCTCGTCGACAACCGTATGGACTTCGTCATCATCGACTGCCCTCCGTCGCTCGGGCTGCTCACGATCAACGCCTTCACCGCGGCGAACGAGGTCTTCATCCCCATCCAGTGCGAGTACTACGCGCTCGAGGGTCTGAGTCAACTGCTCGGCAGCATCCAGATGATCCAGAAGCACCTGAATCCCGGACTGCACCTCTCCACGATCCTGCTGACGATGTTCGACGGACGCACGCGACTCGCGCAGCAGGTGGCGGACGAGGTCCGCACACACTTCCCCGAACAGGTGCTCGACACCGTCATCCCGCGTTCCGTGCGGGTGTCGGAGGCACCGAGTTTCGGTCAGACCGTGATCGCCTACGATGGGCAATCCGCCGGCGCCGTCGCGTATCGCGAGGCCGCTGTCGAGATCGCGTCGCGGACGGCGACGCAGAGCAAGGAGAAATGATGGCGAAGCGCACTGGACTGGGTCGGGGCATCGGAGCCCTCATCCCGACGGCTGATCAGTCCGAGCGTCCCGTGGATGTGTTCTTCCCCGGAGCCAACCTGCGGCCGGCGACGGAGCAGACCAGTGACCAGCCCGCAGCAGAAGGCGATCTCGAGGTCGTTCCCGGCATCCACCTCGTCGAGGTCGATCCGCAGAAGATCGTGCCGAACCCGCGTCAGCCGCGCACGCACTTCAATCCCGAGGACCTCGCAGAGCTCGTGCACAGCGTGCGTGAGTTCGGCGTTCTGCAGCCGGTGGTCGTTCGCAAGAACAGCGACGGCGAGTATGAGCTGATCATGGGGGAGCGGCGCACCCGCGCCGCGCGGGAGGCGGGCCTCGAGAAGATCCCGGCGATCGTCCGCGAGACTGCCGACGAAGATCTCCTGCGCGATGCTCTGCTCGAGAACCTGCACCGCTCCGAGCTGAATCCGCTCGAAGAGGCCTCGGCATACCAGCAGCTGCTCGAGGACTTCGGGATCACCCAGGAAGAGCTCGCCACGCGGATCGGTCGGTCGCGCCCTCAGATCAGCAATACGATCCGTCTGCTCAAGCTCCCCGTTCCCGTGCAGCAGCGTGTGGCGGCGGGGGTGCTGACGGCTGGACACGCTCGCGCGATCCTCAGCCTGGACTCACCCGAGGCCATGCAGCGTCTCGCCGACAAGGTCGTGAACGAGGACCTGTCGGTGCGCGCGACCGAGGTCGCTGCGAAGACGGAGCCGGCAGCACCCGGCCGGACGGCGAAGCCGACTCCGGGCGCTCGACGGGCATACCTCGACGAGGTGGCCGGCAACCTCGGCGATCGGCTCAACACTCGCGTCAAGGTGTCGCTGGGCGCTCGAAAAGGCCAGGTCATCATTGATTTCGCATCGATTCAGGATCTGAACCGCATCCTCGGTGAATTGGGCGAATCGGGGTACGGTCCGGCGTGATACCGCCGCTCGACCCCTGAGCGGTCGTAGACTCTCGACATCTCGTCGATGAGGGGGAGTCATGTCCGGAGCAGCGAGTCCAGTGAAGTTCCAACGCCGCGTCATCGCGGTGAGTATCGCCGCAGCACTCGGTGGCTTCCTCTTCGGATTCGATACCGCCGTGATCAACGGCGCCGTCGATGCTCTCGCGGGCAACGTCTCGGGCTTCGACCTCGGGGTCGGGCTCAAGGGCTTCGCGGTGTCGTCGGCCCTGATCGGGTGTGCCGTCGGTGCGTGGTTCGCAGGACCGATTGCGAACAAACGCGGGCGAATCCCCGTGATGGTCTTCGCGGCGGCGATGTTCTTCGTCTCCGCCATCGGCTCGGGACTCGCGTTCAGTGTCGTCGACCTCATCATCTGGCGAGTGGTGGGTGGTCTCGGTGTCGGTGCGGCATCCGTCATCGCTCCCGCATACATCGCCGAGGTCTCGCCTGCCCGGGTGCGAGGTCGACTGGGCTCTCTGCAGCAGCTCGCCATCGTCACCGGAATCTTCGCCGCTCTGCTCTCCGACGCGTGGCTGGCGGGCCTCGCGGGTGCCGCAGACCAGCCTCTGTGGGGACTCACCGCCTGGAGATGGATGTTCATCATCGAGGCGGTGCCCGCACTCGTCTACGGGATCATGTCGTTCCGTCTGCCCGAATCGCCGCGATATCTCGTGCGCAAGGGCGATCTGAAAGGCGCGTCCCAGGTGCTCGAGACGGTCACGGGGGCCGTTGACGTCGACGCGAAGATCCAGGAGATCACCAGCACCATCGACACCGAGCGCAAGGAGTCGCTGAGCGACCTGCGGGGCAGTCGTCTGGGGCTCAAGCCGATCGTGTGGGTCGGCATCCTGCTCTCCGTGTTCCAGCAGTTCGTCGGCATCAACGTCATCTTCTACTACTCGACGACACTGTGGCAGTCCGTCGGCTTCGATGAGTCGAGTGCCCTGCTGACTTCCGTCATCACGTCGGTGACGAACATCGTGGTGACCATCATCGCGATCCTGCTGGTCGACAAGGTCGGCCGACGCATCATGCTTCTCGTCGGCTCTGTGGGTATGACGGTGACGCTGGGCCTCATGGCGCTCGCTTTCTCGTTCGGTGAGCTGAACGCCGAGGGCACAGCGACCCTGCCTGACCCCTGGGCGACCGTCGCCCTCATCTGCGCGAACGGCTTCGTGGTCTTCTTCGGTGCCACCTGGGGTCCGCTCGTCTGGGTCCTTCTGGGAGAGATCTTCCCGAACTCGATCCGCGCCGGCGCACTCGCGGTCGCGGCAGCAGCCCAGTGGGCAGCGAACTTCTTCATCTCGACCACCTTCCCTGTGTTCGCCGAGATCGGCCTCACATTCGCCTACGGCTTCTACGCGTTCTTCGCGCTGCTGTCGTTCTTCTTCGTGTACTTCAAGGTGCCCGAGACCAAGGGTCGCGAGCTCGAGGAGATGACGGACGAGCTGAAGGTGGAGCGCCGGGGCACCCGCAGGGCGACGTAGGCTGGAAGCATGACCGAGTCAGTTCCGCGCCGCGCCAGCCTCGAAGTGCTGAGAGCAGAAGCGTCGGACGAACTCGCCGTGCTGATCCAGGAGAGGCTCCTCGGCGGGGAAGATCCGTGGGAGTTCATGGAGGAGCTGCCGAGCGTCGATGAGCTCGTCGTCTACCTGCTGCGAGCCGACAACATCACCGCGAACGACGGTGTGCGACCGAACGCGGCTCGGCACTACCGGGTGCTGCGTCAGATCGCGCTGGAGTACCCCGAGCTCACGCCGGCGGTCTGGGGCCTTCTCGACGAGAAGCAGCGGCACCGACGCTGGGACCCGTCCGTCGCCGACGCCTCCTAGGCACCTATCGTGCCGCGAATGCTCGTCTCCTACGACCCGGAGTGGCCGAACCAGTTCGAGGCGTTCGCCGCTGAGATTCACGCGGTCGCGGACGCGGATTGGCTGATCGAACACATCGGATCGACGGCGATCCCCGGCATGCGCGCGAAGCCGATCATCGACCTGGCCATCCGCATCGTCGATCGCAGCGACTTCGACGCGCGCAGGGCCGCTCTGGAAGCCGCAGGCTGGCGCCTGGGCAGCGCTGTGCGCACGCACCCGGTCATGATCCGTGAATCTGACGGCGTGCGGATCGCGATCGCGCACTTCTTCGTCGAGGAGGAGTGGGATGCGGTGCACCAGCGCATCCTGCGGGACTGGCTTCTGGAGCATCCGGAGGATGCCGATCGCTACTCGCATGCGAAGTGCGACGCCGTCGCCGCCCAGGCGAGGGGGAGGACGACCTACAACGCCGCGAAGTCCCCCATCATCCAGGAGCTCGTCGACCGCGCTCGAGCGTCTCGAGGACTTCCTCCGGTGCGGATCTCCGACAAGTAGTCGGCTCTCGTCTCAGGAATGGGGACGGAAGCGGCCGGGTACGAGAAAGGGCCGCCACCCGGAGGGGTGACGGCCCTGAAGACTGCAGGATCAGCCGATGAAAGCCGCGAGGTCCTGCTCGAGGGCCGGCTTCGGCTTGGCGCCGATGATGGTCGTCTTGACCTCACCGCCCTGGAACACCTTCATCGCGGGGATCGAGGTGATCTGGTACTTCATCGCCAGCTGCGGGTTCTCGTCCACGTTCAGCTTGAGGATGGTGATCTTGTCGGGGTTGTCCGCCTGGATCTGGTCCAGAACGGGGGCGACCATACGACACGGTCCGCACCACTCGGCCCAGAAGTCCACGAGGACGGGACCTTCGGCCTGCAGAACGTCCTGCTCCCAGGTCGCCTGGCTCGTAGCCTTTGCACTCATCAGAGTTCTCCTTGATTCGAGGTTCGCCTGCTACAACAGCGGGCGAGGTGAAAGTGTTCCCGTCCGCTCAGGCGGTGATGATTTCAGCGGCTTCGGCGGCCGGGAACTCGACCGATGCGTCTTCGAGGTCTGCCAGGAAGTGCTCGGCGTCGAGAGCGGCGACCGTGCCCGAGCCAGCGGCCGTGATGGCCTGACGGTAGGTGGGGTCGATCACGTCGCCGGCGGCGAACACACCGGGGACCGAGGTGACGGACGAACGGCCGTCGACCCAGATGGTGCCCTCGGCGGTCAGCTCGAGCTTGTCGTGCACGAGGTGCGTGCGCGGGTCGTTGCCGATCGCGATGAACAGGCCGTCGAGCGCGAGGTCGCTCAGCGTGCCGTCGACCGTGTTGCGCAGCTGCACGCCCGTGACGGAGTCGCCACCGAGGATCTCGGCGACCTCGCTGTTCCACACGAACTCGATCTTCTCGTTCGCGAAGGCCCGCTCCTGCATGATCTTCGAGGCGCGCAGGGTGTCCTTGCGGTGGATGACGTAGACCTTCTCGGCGAAGCGGGTGAGGAACGTGGCCTCTTCCATCGCCGAGTCGCCGCCGCCGACGACGGCGATCGTCTTCTCGCGGAAGAAGAAGCCGTCGCAGGTGGCGCACCACGAGACGCCGTAGCCCGACAGGCGCTCTTCGCCCTCGATGCCGAGCTTGCGATAGGCGGAGCCGGTCGCGTAGATCAGCGACTGGGCCTCGTGCACCGTCCCGCTGCCGAGGGTGACCTTCTTGACGGGGCCGGCGAGGTCGAGCTCGGTGACGTCGTCGTAGACGACCTCGGTGCCGAACTTCTCAGCCTGCTCCTGGAACTTCGCCATGAGCTCGGGGCCCTGGATCCCCTCGGGGAAGCCGGGGTAGTTCTCGACCTCGGTGGTGTTCATCAGCTCTCCGCCGACCTCGACCGTGCTCGCGATGAGCAGCGGCTTGAGGTTCGCGCGCGCCGCATAGATGGCGGCGGTGAATCCGGCGGGACCGGAACCGATGATGATGACCTGACGCATGTGCTCTCCGTCGTAGATGCTGAGACGCCGAAAGACGTTCGACTGCTTCAACCAATGGTAACCGCGCGACATTCCCGCGCGAGGGGGCTCAGCGGCCCGGCAGGAAACGCCGCAGCATGCCGCTCGCGACCTTGAGCTCCGGAGCGCGCAGGACAGCCAGGATGCCGATGTAGACGACCACGACGGCGAGGCCGATGATGCAGGTGCCGATGGCTCCCTGGATCTTGTCGGACGTGGTCCACCCGGTCGGGCCGCCGAGCAGAAGGAAGACGCCCCACCCGGCGAACCCGGCAGGAACGGCAGCGACGGCGTAGCGGACGACAGCGGTCATCCAGGTGCGGATCTGGAGTCCGCCGATCTTGCGGTGCAGCAGCCAGCTGGCCACGATCATCTGCAGGGTGCTCGCGATCGACTGGCCCAGCGCGATGGCTGCGGCCAGCATGGTCACCTCGATGATCTCGGCGGTGAGCAGCCACTGCGCGACCAGAGCGGTGACGACCACGAGACCGCACTGGAACAGCGTGAACCAGAAGGGCGTGCGGGTGTCGCCGTAGGCGTAGAAGGTGCGTTGCACGATGAAGAGGATCGTCAGCGGAACCAGGCATACGAGGAAGGCGAGCA
Source organism: Microbacterium sp. Bi98 (assembly GCF_918698045.1). Classification (NCBI taxonomy): domain Bacteria; kingdom Bacillati; phylum Actinomycetota; class Actinomycetes; order Micrococcales; family Microbacteriaceae; genus Microbacterium; species Microbacterium sp. Bi98. The sequence continues at coordinate 79,444 of NZ_CAKKLK010000012.1, forward strand.
GCACCAGCGCCGCTTCTTCGGCGTGCGACGCCTGATTGGTGAAGACTCGCGACGCCGGAATCGCTGCCGCGGCGACCGCGGCGACGGCGACGGCGATGAAGAAGAGCAGGGTGCGGATGCTCTGGGCGATGTCTGCGCGGACCTCGGCATGTCTGCCGGCCGCCGCGTGCTCGCTGATCTGCGTGAAGTAGGGCGTGCCGATCGACAGCACGATGATCGAGTACGGGAGCATGAAGATCAGCCAGGCGTACTGGAAGGTGGCGACGGACGCGCCTCGTCCGGAGGCTTCGGTGAGGATCTGGGTCTGCACGAGTCCGGCGCCGAGGCTCGTCAGCGCCATGAGGAACGTCCATCCGGCGAGCCGTCCGACGTTGCCGAGTCCGACGCCGCGCCAACGGAAGTCGGGGCGGAGCGCGAGACCCGTGCGGCGCCAGAAGATCAGCAGGATCGCGGCCTGGATCACGATGCCGAGCGTGGCCGTTCCACCGAGGGCGGCGATCATCTCGGGAGTCCAGTCGGAGACGCGGGTGAGCGGGCCGCCGAACAGCGCGCCCACGACGAGGAAGCCTGCGATCGACACGATGTTGTTGACGACCGGCGCCCAGGTGAAGGGCCCGAAGATCCGCCGTGCGTTGAGCGCCTCGCCCAGCAGCGCGTAGAGCCCGTAGAAGAGGATCTGCGGCATGCACCAGTACGCGAACGCCGTCGCGAGCGCGAGGAACTCCGCGGAACCCTCCTTGCCGGCGTAGAGCCACACGAGCCAGGGCGCGGCGATCGTGGCGATACCCGTGATGACGACCAGCACGACGGTGCCGAGCGTGAAGAGCTTCGAGATGAAGGCGTTGCCACCGTCGGCGTCCGCTGTCGCCTTGACGATCTGCGGGATGATCACCGCGGTCAGCACGCCCACCGAGATGAGAGAGAAGACGTTGTTCGGCAGCTGATTCGCGATCGCGAAGGCGTCTGCGGCGCCCGCACCGACCGAGCCGATCACGCCGACGAGGACGATGGTTCGCAGGAGCCCGGTGACGCGCGAGATGAGCGTTCCGGCCCCGATCAGTGCACTGGCGCGGCCGAGACTACTCATTCAGCTCCTCGACGGCATCCGGTGAGGAGGTCGCCTGTTCTTCGTCGCCGGCGAGGGCTTCACGCCGCCGGCGTCGGACGGTGCGGATGATGCCGAGACCGAGCAGCAGCACGATCAGACCGCCGAATGCGGCGAGCCCGATGGTCTCCCATTCGGCCCGCACCGAGACGCGCACGCGCTCGGGCTGACTGATCGGCACACCGGTGGGGCTCGAGAGCGACAGCGTCAGGGTGACCTCGCCACTGCCCACTCGGGCCGACACGGGGACCTTCACCCTCGTCGTCGTGCCGGGCTGGATCGTCCACGGCGTGACGGACTGCACCTCGAGGCGCGGGTCGCTCGGCTTCACCGTGAGCTCGATGTTCACCGGCCATGGCAGGTCGTTGCGCACCGAGAACGGGAGGTCGGCGTTGGCGGAGAGCAGCTGGATGGTGCTCGCCGGAGGGATGTCGACCGCGTTCAGCGTCTCGGTCGTCTGCTCGTTCACGTCGGCGACGGCCTCTGAGAAGCCCTTGTCAGTCAGGCCGACCGCGGTCGCCCGCATGATCTGGATGCGCTTGGGGCTCAGCAGAAGCTGGCTGTCGTCGAGGATCGTGGAGAACTCGCCGAGCACGACCTCGCTGTCGAGCATCCCCTGCAGGGCCGTGGCTCGTGCCGGGTCGGGCTCGGTCGAAAGGGTCGAGGGTGTCGCCGGGATCGCGAGGACCTCGGAGAGACCGAACGCGAGGGAGTCGACCGATGAGACGGCCTCTCTGAGCGCATCAGCGGTGCGGGTCTCGTCGCGGTCGAGTCCGATCAGAAGCGGCGTCGTCGGACTCTCCTGAGCTGACAGGGCGAGATAAGCGCTCGCCTCGGCCAGCGACTGCTGACGGGCGGCGTCGTCGTCTTCGCTCGCCGCCTGCGACAGAGCATCCGATGCGGCATCCACGGCGACCAGCACGCTGTGCGAATCGATCGCGGCGTGCGCGCCGACCGCACCGCCGACCGCTGCAGAGGAGAGGACAGTGACCGCGCCGCCGCTCAGGTACGTCGAGAACGTGTCGAGATCGGCGGCGGAGACATCGCTGCGGGGCCACAGAATGCCGGGGGTCGACCCCTCGACGGCCATGAGCTGTGCGTCGTCGGGCAGCACCGGACCGTCGGTGGGCTGAGGGCTCGGCTCATCACTCGGTGTAGGCACGGGAGTCGGTGCGCTGCCATCCGTCGGCAGCGAGGCGGGAGTCGGCGCGGGAGTCGCGGTGGGGGTCTCGTCCGGAGGCTCGGTGAAGCTGCTGAGGGTGAGGAACGGCGCGAGCGTCGTGGGCTGCAGCAGTCCCGGAAGACCCGCCTGCGCCTGTGTGGTGGCGTCGGCATCGCCGAACTGCAGAGAGAACCGCTCGTTGGGCAGAGCGTCGAGAAGTCGCAGCCACTCGCGCGCGCTCTGCGGCGCCGAAGAGCCGAGCACGCGGATGGCGGCGGGGATCGCCGGGTCGATCGCCAGGGTCGCGGACGTCCCTCGGACACCCTCGATCGTCGCGGTGAGTGCGCCGTCGGGCGCGGTGAGAGCGCTGAGCTCGTCCGCGGTGAGAAGGGCGCCGTCGGAGGGCGTCGCCGTGATCGGCACCATCACGGCGACGGGCGGATTCGCAGCAGCGGTCACCACGAGCACGGATGTCGACGTCACCGTTCGCGCGGCATCCTGACCCTCGTTCTGTGCCCCGCTGAGCGTCGCGCGCAGCGGGTACACACCCGGTGCGAGGTCGCCGAGAACTTCGGGAGGCAGGAAGAGGCTCGTGGTCGCGGAGGTCTCGGCGTCGACCGGTGCGACGGTGTCGGTTCCGAGCTGGTCGAAACCCCCTGTGGCGTCGGAGTCATTCAGCCACGTCGTGACCGAGGCTTCGTCCGCGAGCGGAGTGCGGTTGATCTCCAGAGTGACTCGTCCGGCGGAGAGTTCGGACTTCGCGTCGTTCTGCACGGTGATCGAGGCCGTCGTCGCTGTGCCAGGGGCGACCGTTCCGCGCACCCCCGCCGACAACAGGAGCTCGACGGAGGACGCCTCTGACTCGTCGTCGGCGGCTGCGACCGCGCTGCCTGCGCCCGTGCTGACCAGGCCGAGTACGATCGCCGAGATGACGGACCCGCGCGCCAGGCGCTGCAGGCGCGTGCGGAGGCCGTTCTCGAAGATGGTCGCGGTCATGAAGGTCTTCCTCGAACGCCGGGATCCCAGGCTGCTCGTGAGTGGTGACCTTGTGATTCTAGGCCGCTGGCTGAATGAGAACCCTGAAGACGCGTAGAGTGACGGCCGTGTCCGACACCCTCGCCCCCACGCCCGATCCGCTCCGCAGCACCGCGCTCGCCGCAGATCTCGACGCCGCGGATCTCCGCTCGGAGCCGCTGCGTCGCCTGTGGGGCGAGGAGGAGGACGACGCGCTGGCCAGAGGCATGCGCGAGCCGATCCTGCGCGCGATCGCCGGTGACGACGGTGTGCTCGCGACTCTCGGCAGGCTGTTGGTGCTCGGGATGCCGCAGCCGATCGCCGCGGTGACGACGGCTCTCCCGAGACTCGGAGCGGACGGCCTCGTGGCCCTCGGCCTCGCGAGGATTGAGGGCGACGAGGTGATCCCCACTGCGCTGCTGCGTCCCCAGTCGTTCGTCGACGCCGACGGGATCGGCGAATGGTGGATCGCCAGCGACCTCGACGAGGTGGCGCTCGACGGAGCGCTGCCCGCGGATCACGTGCTCGGAGTCGGCGGCGCCTCCCGCACGCTCGCCGAGGTCATCATGCCGATCGAGGTCGACCGTGCCCTCGATCTCGGCACCGGATGCGGCATCCAGGCACTGCTCGTCGCTCGTCACGCAGGATCCGTCGTCGCCACGGACATCTCGGCGAGAGCGCTCGCCTATGCCGAGTTGAACGCCCAGCTGAACGGCGTCTCGAACATCGAGTTCCGATCGGGCAGCATGTTCGAGCCCGTCGGGGGAGAGGCGTTCGACCTGATCGTGTCGAACCCGCCCTTCGTGATCACCCCGCGCGCGGAAGGGGTCCCCGAGTACGAGTATCGCGACGGGGGACTCGTCGGTGACGCGCTCGTCGAGCAGTTCCTCCGTGCGGTTCCGTCTTTCCTGACCCCGGGAGGCGTGGCGCAGCTGCTCGGCAATTGGGAGTCGCGCGGTGGCCAGGCATCGCTGAGTGGACGCGCGGGTCTCGATCGCCTCTCGTCGTGGGTTCCTGCCGACCTCGATCTGTGGGTCATCCAGCGCGAAGAGCTGTCGCCGCTGGGCTACGCAGAGCTGTGGATCCGCGACGGAGGCACGACGCCCCGCGATGCCGCGTTCACCCCGCTGCTCACCGCATGGCTCGATGACTTCGCCGCGCGTGGCGTCACCGCCGTCGGATTCGGCTACATCCTGGTGCGGCGGCCGGCGGGCGGCGGAGCGCCCCTGCGTCGTCTCGAGCGCGTCGCACAGCCCGTCTCGAGCGTGGGCGGGGCGCTGCGTTCGGGTCTCGCGGCGCACGACGTGCTCGCAGAAGGACTGCCTACGACGCTGATCGTCGCTCCGGATGTCACCGAGGCACGACATCTGCTTCCGGGCAACGACGATCCGAGCATCATCGAACTGCGTCAGGGCGGTGGCTTCGCACGGACCATCGCGGTCGACCCGGCGCTCGCCGCTCTCGTCGGGGCCTGCGACGGCGAGCTCACGGTGATGCAGATCGTCGCAGCTCTGGCCGACCTGTTCGAGGTGCCGCTCGTCGACCTGTGGGCCGACCTCGAGCCCCGCATCCGCCAGCTCGTGCTCGACGGTCTGCTGATCCCGGGGGAGTGATGCAGGAATACCCGCTCGCATATATGCGTTCGAATACACCATGAAGGCTTTCGGATTCCTCTCCTTCGGGCACTATGCAGACGTGCCCGGTTCGGCGACCCGCACCGCGGGGGACATGCTGAAGCAGACCATCGAGATCGCGGAGGGTGCCGACGAGATCGGCGTGAACGGCGCCTCTGTGCGCGTGCACCACTGGGCTCGCCAGGCGGCGTCGCCCATGCCGCTGCTGACAGCCATGGCTGCGCGTACGAAGCGCATCGAGGTCGGCACCGGCGTGATCGACATGAGGTACGAGAACCCGTTCCAGTTCGCTGAGGAGGCGGCGGCACTCGACCTGATCGCCGACGGTCGCATCGCGCTCGGCGTGAGCCGCGGGTCACCCGAGACGGCTCTGCGCGGATACGAGACCTTCGGCTTCCACGACGAGGAGGACCCCGAGCGCGGCAGTGTCATCGCTCGCGAGAAGTTCGACCTCTTCCTCCGTGCGATCGACGGCGAGGGTCTCGCCCCCGGCGACCCCCGCATGGTGGGAGCCGGCCGATACCTCGCGATCGAGCCCCAGTCGCCCACCCTGCGCGACCACATCTGGTGGGGCTCGGGTTCCCGCGCCACCGCGGAGGAGACCGGCCGCAAGGGTCTCAACATGATGAGTTCGACCCTGCTCACCGAGGCGACCGGTGTGCCGTTCCATCAGCTGCAGCGCGAGCAGATCGACCTGTTCCGTTCCGCCTACAAGGAGGCAGGACACACCGGAGCACCTCGCGTCTCGGTGAGCCGCAGCGTGTTCCCGCTCATCTCGGACATGGACAGGGCGTACTTCGGTCTGCGCAGCGAGGAGAACGCCGACCAGATCGGCATCATCGACGGCTTCCGCTCGACCTTCGGCAAGACGTATGCGGCCGAACCCGACGTGCTGATCCAGCAGCTCTTGGCTGACGAGGCCGTCATGTCGGCAGACACTCTGTTGCTGACGATCCCGAACCAGCTGGGGCCGGCATACAACCTCCACGTGCTCGAGGCGTTCGCGACCCATGTCGCCCCGGCGCTCGGCTGGAAGCCGAACACCGAGGGTCCCGTGCAGGGAGATCCGGTCTGACGATCGACCGCAACTGCGGTTGAAGGGGCGGATGCGAACTGCATCCGCCCTTCTTTCTCCTCGAACGGCGAGCCGATATATCGATAGCCTGGCCGCATGCGAGCGCCCAAGAGCGGATTCCTGGCCGGAGCCATCGTCCTCGTCGCAGTGCTTGTCGGCGCGATGCCGACGGCCGCAGCCACCCCCCGAGATCAGGAACCCTTCGCGGGCCCGAACAGCTCGTCGCCGTGCTCGTGCAGCAGGCGATAGGCGTCGGCGAACGTCTCGGGCTCCGGCTCACCCGGCTTGCCGTACTTGGCGAGGAGCAGCCCGAGCAGGCCGCGGGCGGGTGGGGTGAGCGGCTTCATCTGGTCGGCCTCACCGGGCTTCGGCTCGCGCTGCTCGGGATTCGGCGGCGTGTAGGCGGGCGTGGTCACGGGCCAGTCGGCCGGATGCCGGGGTGCGTCGAGGTTCACAGCGGTGAACAGTGTGTTCGCCGACTGGTCGCGGTCGTTGAGCGGCTTCAATCCGTGCAGCCGCGAGAGGGTGGCCGTGACGGATCCGTGGTGCATCTCGTCGTGGACGATCGTGCCGCGCTTCGTATAGGCCGACACGGCGATCGCGGGCACTCGGCATCCGAGTCGATCGAACGTGAAGCCCATCTCACCCGCCCCGGTGTCTTCCGTGGGCTTCGTCGCCGCGGGCGGAGGCACGTGGTCGTAGCATCCGCCGTGCTCGTCGAACGTGATGAGCAGCAGGGTGTTGACCGCGTTCGACCCCTTCGGCGACGCACTCGTGCGCACCGCCTCGTAGATGTCGTGGATCAGCCGATCGCCGGCCCGGACGTCCGAGATGGCGCTGTCGTAGACCGCTTCGCCGTCGACCTCGCTCTCACGGGGCGACCCGAACGGCGGGTGGAAGTCGTTGTGGTCGTAGACCATGCGCGGCTCGATGAACGCATACGCCGGAAGGGTGCCGTTCTTCGCATCGGCGTAGAAGTCCTCCATCGTGCCGAAGTGCTCGGTGCGCCAGTACTTCTCCAGCACGGCAGCGTGCAGCATCCCGGTGAACGACACCAGCTGGAGCTTGTCGATGTAGATCTTCCAGCTGACCTTCTCGTCTTCCAGACGGTTGAACACCGTCGGGGCCGCGGGCGCATCGAGCCACTTGCGGTACCCGCCGCCGGCCTGGTTCGTGACGAAGCCGTGCGACGTCGACGCGTGGAAGAACGACCGGTTGCAGAACGTCTGCGACGGCACCCCGGCGTACCAGTGGTCGAACACCGCGAACTCCGCTGCGAGGGTCGAGAGCACAGGGAGCATCTCGGGCGAGAAGGACCCCATGATGTGCGCGGCCTCGTCGGGGGCCGGCTCGACGCCCTTGCGCAGACGGCGGAAGTTGATGATGTAGTCCTCGAGGAACCCCGACATCGTCGCCTTCTCGCCGTGGGTGGGTGCGTTGAAGGGGGCCGTCATCTGGTCGACGAACAGGTCGGCGTTGTCCTTCGGGTCGACGGTGCCGAAGATCTGCGTGTTGACGTGGGGGTATTCCTCGCCCGGATCGGGATCGGGCAGGCTCATGATCCGGTCGGTGTCGCCGGTGTAGACGTGCGCGTCGACGACCGTGCCGTCGGATGCCGTGTTGCTGTGCGTCCCGAACGCGAGACCCTCGAACTTCTCGCCTGTCGGAAGCGACTCCTTCGAGTAGAGGTACCCGAGCAGGTTGTCGAACGAGCGGTTCTCACCCATCACCACGACGAGATGATCGAATCCGGGTTCGCTGCGGGGAGTCAGTGCGGCGAACGGATCAGGTTCAGTGGCGAAACCCTTCCGCTGGTTCGCGACGTTCGCGCCGATCGCAGCGCCAGCCGCGCCGCCGACCACGACACCGGCCAGTGCGGCGCCGCCCATCTTGAGGAACCCGCGCCGGGACGTGTCAGGCGCTGAGGGGGACTCGTTCGCTTCTGCGGCCACGTGCCGATCCTAGGACTCGGGCGATGCCGAGCACGAGAGCGGGGACTGTGAGGCGATTCGACGCCGGTAGCGTGGGGGCATGAGCTACGCAGGTGAGTCGTCGATCGAATCGCGCGTCCGTGCCGTGAACGCCGATTTCGGCCGCCGTCAGACGCGGCTGTTCGTGACATTCGCGCTGATCGAGGGGCCGGTGCTGCTTCTGCTCGTTGTCGCGATCTACGGCTTCGAGCTGATCGATCCCGAGATCGGGATCTGGTTCATCGTCGCTGTCGCCGTCGTCGGCGGGTTCCTGTTGAGCACGCTCCTCGTGCGGCTCGTGCAGGCGCGAGTTCGCGCCGTCGCGCAGGCCAAGGGTGAGAACCCGCTGTTCTGACGTCCGCTCGACGGGGACTGCGGCCCGCGGGTGCCACCCGTACCCCGGTACGCTGGAACCCATGCTCAACATGGCTGACGGCCTCGCCCGTCTCGGCGCGCTCGCCGAGAATCCGGTCGTCCGCACCCTCGCGGAGGCTTTCGAGAAGGCGGGCTTCGACCTCGCTGTCGTCGGGGGGCCCGTGCGCGATGCGCTGCTCGGCAGGCCGACCCACGACCTCGACTTCACGACGAATGCGATGCCGGACGACATCCTGCGCATCGTCAAGCCGATCTCCACGGCCCAGTGGGACATCGGTCGGGCGTTCGGCACGATCGGCGCGCGTGTGCAGGGTGAGCAGGTCGAGGTCACGACCTATCGCGCAGACAGCTACGACGGTGTGACCCGCAAGCCCACCGTCGAGTTCGGCGACACGATCGACGCGGATCTGCACCGACGCGACTTCACCGTCAACGCCATGGCTCTGCTGGTGCCGGCCATCACGCTCGTCGACCCGACCGGGGGAGTCGAAGACCTCGTCGCCGGGGTACTGCGCACTCCGGCCGACCCTCAGGTCTCGTTCGGCGATGACCCGCTGCGCATGCTCCGCGCCGCGCGCTTCAGCGCCCAGCTCGGCTTCCGGATCGACGATGACACCGCCGACGCGATCACGCAGCTGCGCGCCACCCTCGAGATCGTGAGTCCCGAGCGCATCCAATCGGAGCTCGTGCGGCTGATGCAGACGGATGACCCGGTGCGCGGCATCCGCGTGCTGGTCGACACCGGTCTGATGGAGGAGTTCCTGCCAGAGGTGAGTGCGCTGCGACTCGAAGTCGACGAGCATCATCATCACAAGGACGTCTACGAGCACTCCCTCACGGTCCTCCGCCAGGCGATCTCGCTCGAGCACTCGCGTCACCCCGGTGCCGAGCCCGATGTGGCCCTGCGGATCGCGGCGCTGCTGCACGACATCGGCAAGCCCCGCACCCGCAAGCTGGAGGACGGCGGAGTCGTCACCTTCCACCATCACGACGTCGTCGGGGCGCGCATGGCACGCAAGCGCCTGCAGTCGTTGCGCTTCGACACCGACACGACCGAGTCGGTATCGACGCTGATCGAGCTGCATCTGCGGTTCTTCGGATACGCCGAGGGCGCGTGGACGGATGCCGCGGTGCGGCGCTACGTGCGCGACGCCGGCGACCTGCTCGAGCGGCTGCACATCCTCACCCGCGCCGACGTCACGACGCGCAACAAGCGCAAGGCCGGACGACTGGCATCCGCCTACGACGACATCGAATCGCGCATCGCGGCGTTGCGCGAGCAGGAGGAGCTCGACTCCATCCGGCCCGAGCTCGACGGCAACCAGATCCAGAAGATCCTCGGCATCTCGCCCGGTCGTGAGGTCGGCGAGGCCTACAAGTTCCTGCTCGAGCTGCGCCTCGACGAAGGCGTCATCGGAGCGGATGCCGCCGAGCAGCGGCTCCGTGAATGGTGGGCAGCCCGGGTCTGAGCCGATCGAGCCGCATCGACAGCGATGCGGCGGTCGGGCGCGGGCATCCCCATGGGGATCCCCCAGACGACTCGTCACTCCTCCGGTTCGTCGACCTCGGCGGCCTGTGCGAGCGCCTGCACCCGGAACGCGTGACCGGAATATCGCGGGTACCGCCGACGGCATCCGGCTCCTACACTGAGGTAACGCTCCACCATCGACGATCGGAGACGCCCGTGGTCGCGTCGTGGCAGGTGTCACGTGAAGGGCCGCCTGAGGCCTCTCGTCTTCTGATCGAGCGTGCACACGAAGAGCTCATCGCCGGCAATCTCGATGACAAGCGCCTGCAGGAGGTGCGACCTCTCGTCCGCGAATCGTGGGTGCGATCCTGGCGAGGGCGCGTCGGCCCCGAAGGGGCCCCGCAGATCGAACTCGTGAGCGAAGAGCTCGAGGCCTATCGACTCGCGCATCCGCTCGCGTCCGCGATGGACATGATCCGAGCCCTGCTGCTGCCGGGAACCGAGGGGGACTCCGGTGTCGTCGTCGCCGTCGGAGATCAGGCCGGACGGCTGCTGTGGGTCGAAGGCGATCGCAAGCTGCAATCGCTCACCGAGGGCATGGGCTTCGTGGCCGGCGCGAACTGGGCCGAGGACGCCGTCGGCACGACAGCTCCCGGCACAGCGCTGGCGCTCGGACAGTCGGTGCAGATCCGCGGTGCTGAGCACTACAACAGGCTGGTGCATCCGTGGTCGTGCACGGCGGCTCCGGTGCGAGACCCCGAGACGCGGCGTGTCCTCGGGGTCATCGACATCACCGGAGGAGACGAGGTCGTCTCGATGCAGGCCAGGCTGCTGGTCGATGCGACAGCGCGCGCGGTCGAGTCGGAGTTGCTCGTGTCGAGACTGCGGGCCCGCAGCGAGTCGCAGCGTCCGATCACCATCTCCTCGCGAGCCAAGCCCACGACCCGGGCGACGCTGCACGTCCTGGGGCGCGATCGCGCGCGCCTCGAGACCGAGACAGAACTCGAGGAATCCGTGATCGAGCTCAGCGCTCGTCATGCCGCGATCCTCCTGATGCTCGCCGTGCATCGCCAGGGGCTGTCGGCCGAGAGACTCAGCGAACTCGTCTACGGACCGGACGCGTCGGCCGACACGCTGCGGCCGGAGATGGTGCGTCTGCGCAAGGTGCTCGAGAAGCACGCCCCCAGCCTCGTCCCCGAGTCGCGGCCGTATCGGCTGCCGGTGGTGCTCGAGACGGACGCGCACGACGTCCTCTCACTGCTCGACCGAGGTGCCCATCGGGTCGCCCTCACCGCCTACCGAGGTCCGGTCCTTCCCGAATCCACATCGCCGGGAGTCGAGGAGTTCCGCGAGTCCGTCAGAGCGGCGCTGCGCGAGACGATGCTGTCGGAGGCAAGCCTCGACGTCCTCCTGGAGTACGCCGAGATCCCGGAGGGACAGAGCGATGCCGCGGCCCTGCGCCTCGCACTGGAGATGCTTCCGGCGCGCTCGCCGAAGCGCGCCGGGCTCGTCGCCCGCATCGAACGCATCGAGGAGAGCTGAACCGTCCGGTCTGTCTCGGACATCTCGCGACGGCGTGCAACCATCCGCAACGTTGCGCATCGGGGCGCAACCTCTGCCGACCTACCTTCGAGACACAGCCCGCAGCACCGACGCCGCGGCCCGTCGAAGGAGTCCCGATGACCATCGTCGAAGAAGACGTGTCCACCGCCTACGCCGCTCCCGGTCAGCCGGGCGCCCTCGCTACCTACCGTCCGCGGTACGGCCATTACATCGGCGGAGAGTTCGTGGATCCCGTCAAGGGCCAGTTCTTCGACAACGTGAGCCCCGTCAACGGCAAGCCCTTCACCGAGGTGGGCCGCGGCACCGTCGAGGACATCGACCGCGCGGTCGACGTCGCCTGGAAGGCCTTCGCCAGCTGGGGCAAGACCAGCGCCGCGGAGCGCTCCGTGATCCTCAACAGGATCGCCGACCGCATCGAACAGCATCTCGAGGAGATCGCCGTCGCCGAGACCTGGGAGAACGGGAAGCCCGTGCGCGAGACGCTCGCCGCCGACATCCCACTCGCTGTCGATCACTTCCGTTATTTCGCCGGAGTACTCCGGGCGCAGGAGGGCGGCATCAGCCAGCTCGACGAGAACACCGTCGCGTATCACTTCCACGAGCCGCTCGGCGTGGTCGGACAGATCATCCCGTGGAACTTCCCGATCCTCATGGCCGTGTGGAAACTCGCGCCGGCGCTCGCCGCAGGCAACTGCGTCGTCATCAAGCCGGCCGAGCAGACGCCGGCATCCCTGCTGTTCCTCTTCGACATCATCGGCGATCTGCTGCCCGCCGGCGTCGTGAACATCGTGAACGGCTTCGGCATCGAGGCGGGTGCACCGCTCGCGCAGCACAAGCGCATCCGCAAGGTCGCGTTCACGGGTGAGACCACGACGGGGCGTCTGATCATGCAGTACGCGTCGCAGAACCTCATTCCGGTCACGCTGGAGCTCGGAGGCAAGAGCCCGAACGTGTTCTTCGAGGACGTCGCCCGCGACACTGCCGACCCGTTCTACGACAAGGCGCTCGAGGGCTTCACGATGTTCGCTCTCAACCAGGGAGAGGTCTGCACCTGCCCCTCGCGGGCGCTCATCCAGCGCTCGATCTACGACGGCTTCCTCGCCGACGGCCTCGAACGCGTCGGCAGGGTCGTGCAGGGAAACCCGCTGGATCCGGCCACGATGATCGGCGCGCAGGCATCGAACGATCAGCTGGAGAAGATCCTCAGCTACATCGACATCGGCAAGCAGGGAGGCGCGCGACTGCTCACGGGTGGCGACCGCGTCGATCTCGGCGGCGACCTCAGCGAAGGTTTCTACGTTGCGCCGACCGTGTTCGAGGGCACGAACGACATGCGCATCTTCCAGGAGGAGATTTTCGGCCCGGTGCTCTCGGTCACCTCGTTCGATGACTTCGACGATGCGATCTCGATCGCGAACGACACCCTCTACGGACTGGGTGCGGGAGTGTGGAGCCGCAGCGGCGACACCGCCTATCGCGCGGGACGGGCGATCGAGGCCGGTCGTGTCTGGACGAACACCTACCACCAGTACCCGGCGCATGCGGCGTTCGGCGGGTACAAGCAGTCGGGCGTCGGTCGCGAGAACCACAAGATGATGCTCGACCACTACCAGCAGACCAAGAACCTCCTGGTCTCGTACGCAGAAGGCCCGATGGGCTTCTTCTGAGCTCGACCTCCGGGCGGGCGCTGCACCGGCAGCGCCCGCCCGGAACCACCTGCAGGAAGGCTCGGAGCATGGTCAGCATCGGCACCTATCAGCGAGTCGACGTGACGGATGCCGCGGCATCCCTCATCCGCGATCTCACCGTGCAGCACGGACCCCTGATGTTCCATCAGTCGGGCGGATGCTGCGACGGCTCGTCACCCATGTGCTACCCGGTCGGCATGTTCATCACCGGGCCGAGCGATGTGCTGCTCGGCGCCCTCGATGTGGGGCTCGACTCCCCGGTCGAGGTCTTCATGTCGGAATCGCAGTTCGAGTACTGGAAGTACACCCACCTCACGATCGACGTCGTGCCGGGCCGCGGTGCCGGCTTCTCGGTCGAGGGTCCCACGGGAATGCGGTTCCTGATCCGCTCGCGGATGCTGAACGACGCGGAGCTGCAGTACTTCGGCCTCGCGCCTTCGGGGAGCTGAGGGGACCAATTTCCTGAAACTAAGCTAGATATAGGCCAGATTTCAGGCTAATCTTCCTCCATGCAGACCATACCGCTCAGTGAGGCGAAGGATCACCTGTCGCGTCTCGTCGACCAAGTGGAACGTGAGCACGAGACGATCGAGATCACTCGCCATGGACGCAGCGCAGCGGTGCTGGTGAACAAGGATGCTCTGGACTCGCTGTATGAGACGCTCTTCTGGTTCTCCCAGGCGGGGACGCGTGAAGACGTGGATGACGCTCGCCGCCAGTCCGGCGCTGGCGAGCTCCGCAGCGCCGAAGACACGATGAAGAGATACGGCGTTCGACCCCGGTGAACTGGGTCACGTCATTCGCCGATTCCGCTTGGCGGGACTTCGATCGACTACCGCCGAAAATCGCGCAGGCGATTGTGGAGTTCGCCGTGCATACGTTGCCGGAGAACCCGCTCCGGATGAGTAAGCCCCTGCTGGAGGACTTCGAAGGACTGCAATCGGCACGCCGTGGCGACTATCGAGTGCTGTTCTATCTGGAGGAGCCGGATCAACTGATCGTGGTGCGTGCCAGGCACCGACGCGATGCGTATCGGCCGCCGGCTCCAGGTATGAACTGACCCCTGCTGGGCCGCCCCTTCCGTCAATAAGTCATCCCCATCGCGGCCCTGACCTCATCGAGCGTGTCGTTCGCGATCTCCTCCGGTGTGCGGTTGAGAACGACCGCAGCCGTCGCGAGCAGTCCCGATACTCCGGGCCGATTCGTGGGGTCGTAGGTGATCGCGCGCTCTGAATCTGTGGGAGCGCGCCTGATGGCGGCCGCGGTCTCGTCTGCCGTCATCCCGAGAGCGATCGCGTTGCCATAGCTCTTCGACATCTTGCGCCCGTCGAGGCCGGGAAGCTCAGGGGTCGCGGTGACGAGCGCGGCAGGCTCTGGGAACACGCTCCCGTATCGCTCGTTGAAGCGACGTGCGATCGTGCGCGTCATCTCGACGTGCGGCAGGTTGTCCTTCCCCACCGGAACGAGGTTGCCCTTGCAGAACAGGATGTCGGCCGCTTGGTGGACGGGATAGGTGAGCAACAGCCCGCTCAGGGTGCGTCCGGACGCCGCGAGCTCGCTCTTGACGGTGGGGTTGCGATGAAGTTCCGCCTCTGTGACGAGGCTCAAGAAGGGAACGAGAAGCTGATTGAGTGCCGGTACCGTCGAGTGGGCGAATATCGTGGTCGAGGTCGGATCCAGGCCGGCAGCGAGATAGTCGAGAACCGCTTCGTACACAGCGCTGCGCACATCGCCGGCCGAGTCGCGGTCGGTGATCACCTGCTGACTCGGACATGACCCATTCTGTGGTCGCACTCCGAGAGGCCTGGCACGCGTCAGCCTGACACCACGGCGTCGTCTGCGGCCACCCTGCTAGACGATGTCGGCTGGCTGTAGACACCCCGACGGTCGGGCAGCCATCCGCGAAACGGCCAGCCATCCATGACGAGCGACTGCCGCGACTCAGCGGAGGAGTCGCGGAACCGCGTCGACCAGCGCCCGGGTGTACGGGTCCTGCGGTGCGTGCAGCACGGATGCGGTGGCGCCCTGTTCGACGACGCGGCCGTTCTGCAGCACCACGGTGCGGTCGCAGGCTGACGCGATCGCGGTGAGATCGTGCGACACCATCACGAGCGACAGGCCGTTCTCTCGACGCAGGCGGTCGAGCAGCTCGAGCACCTGCACGCGCGTCGTCACGTCGAGGGCGCTCACCGGCTCATCGGCGAGCAGCACGCGCGGGCGCGAGACCACGGCTCGGGCGATCGCGATGCGCTGACGCTGGCCGCCCGAGAACTCGTGCGGGTATCGGCGGGCGGTGTCGGCGGGAAGCCCGACCGACTCGAGGGCCTCGGCGATGCGGCGCTGCGCGTCGGCGCCGGAGGCGAGGCCGAGTGAACGCAGGGGCTCGCCGATGATGCGGTCGATGCGCTGACGGGGGTCGAGCGACGAGTACGGATCCTGGAACACCGGCTGCACGCTCGCGCGGAAGCGGCGCATCTGCGCACGGTCGCGCAGCAACAGGGGAGCACCGTCGAAGAGCACCTGTCCATCGCGTGGTGCCGAGAGCCCGAGCATCAGCCGCAGGATCGTCGACTTGCCCGCACCCGACTCGCCCACGAGGCCGAGCGAGTCTCCCTCGTCGAGGCTCAGTGAGATGTCGTCGAGCACCCGGCGCGATCCGTAGGCGAAGCCGGCACCGCGGAGTTCTAGGAGGCTCATGCGTCAGCCTCCTTCGCATCGAGGAACGCATCGAGCGCGCGAGCGCTGTCGACCAGCATCCGCGTGTACGGCTCCGCGGGGCGCCGCAGCACGTCGGCGACCGCCCCCTCCTCGACCACCAGACCGTCGCGCAGCACGACGATGCGGTCGACCATGCGCGACACGACGGCGAGGTCGTGGCTGATGAACAGCAATGCCATGCCGCGTTCGGCGACGAGCCGCTCGAGCAGCGTGAGCACGGCATCCTGCACGGTCACGTCGAGCGCGGTGGTGGGTTCGTCTGCGATGAGCAGCTGTGGCCGGGCGGCCAAGGCGATGGCGATCGCCACACGCTGGCGCTGACCGCCGGACAGCTCGTGCGGGTAGGCGCGCGCGAATCGCGGCTCCGACAGCGACACCTCATCGAGCGCCGCCGTGACGGCCGACCGCAGTTCCGCGCCGCGCAGGCCGAGATGACGACGCAGCGGCTCGGCGATCTGGCGACCGACCCTCATCAGAGGGTCGAGCGCCGTGAGCGGCTCCTGGAACACGATCTGGGCGACCGGTCCGCGCAACGGCCTCAGGTCGGCATCCCGCGCACCGACGACCTGGTGCCCGTCGAGCAGCACCGACCCGGACGAGACGAGAGAATCCGGCAGCAGGCCGGTGACCGCGAGCGAGGTGAGCGACTTGCCCGACCCGGACTCGCCGATCAGCCCCAGGCGTTCGCCGGGCTGAAGCGAGAACGAGACATCGCGCACG
The DNA here is from genome assembly GCF_918698045.1 of Microbacterium sp. Bi98. Taxonomy (NCBI): domain Bacteria; kingdom Bacillati; phylum Actinomycetota; class Actinomycetes; order Micrococcales; family Microbacteriaceae; genus Microbacterium; species Microbacterium sp. Bi98. The sequence continues at coordinate 95,936 of NZ_CAKKLK010000012.1, forward strand.
AGAGCCCCAGATCCGGAGCGAACGGTGAGCCCTGCGACCTCGAGAATGCTCATCGGCTCCTCCTGCGGGTCGGGTCGGCGAGATCGCGCAGGCCGTCGGCGAGGAAGTTGACCCCGAGCACGAGGGCGATGATCGCGATGCCGGGGGCGATAGCGCCGACGGGAGCGGTGAGCACGGTGCCCTGCGCCTCCTGCAGCATCCGACCCCACGAGGCGTTGGGCGGCGGGGCACCGAGCCCGAGGTACGACAGGCTGGCCTCCGCGAGCACTGCGGCACCGAACTGCAGAGCCAGACTGACCGCGAGGGTCGGTGCGATGTTGGGGAGCACGTGCTCGAACACGATGCCGAGCACACCCGTGCCGCTGGTGCGTGCGGCGGTGATGTACTGCTCCTGCAGCACGCGGCGCGAGAGGATGCGGGTGAGACGCGCGACGACCGCCGACATCGCCAGTCCGATCGCGAGCACCGCCGACCACAGCGACGCTCCCTGCACCGCGACGACGAGCATCGCGAGCAGCAGCACCGGGAAGGCGATCACGACGTCCAGTCCGGCGGAGAGCGTGTCGTCGACCCATGGCCGCGAGAAGGCGGCGATCAGTCCGACGATCACGCCGAGAACGGCGGCGATCGCGACCGAGCAGATGCCCACGATCAAGGCGATCCTCGCACCCCACATGAGCTGCGAGAGCAGGTCGCGGCCGAGCCGATCGGTGCCGAGCAGGTGCATGGCGCTCGGCCCCTCGAGACGACTTCCACTCGTGTCGGCGAGCGGATAGGGGAGCCAGAACAGCGACACCAGCGCGATGAGCACGATGATGCCGGTGAGCACGAGCCCGATCAGCAGGGTCGCCTTCGGCCGCCTCCGCACGGGGACGGATCCGGTGATCAGCTGCTCGGCGACGCGGCTCATCGGTTGCCCGAGACGCTCGTGCGCAGTCGCGGATCGATCAGGCGCTGCACGATGTCGGCGGCGAACCCGACGAGCAGCACGAAGAGGGTGCTGACGACGAGGACACCCTGGATGACCTGGAAATCATGCTGTTCGATGGCCGACAGCAGCAGACTGCCGAGACCGGGAAGAGTGAAGACGCTCTCGACGACGACCGCGCCGAGCAGCGTGGTGGACAGCTCGATGCCGAGGACCGCGACGACCGGCACCGAGCCGTTGCGCACTCCGTGACGCAGCAGCGCCTCGGACATGCCCGACCCGCCGGCGCGCGCGGTGCGGAGGTAATCGCTGCCGATCACGTCGAGGGTGGCGGAGCGCACGTAACGGCTGAGGGATGCACTCATCACGATCACGATCGTCGTCACCGGCAGCGCGAGAGAGCGTAGCGCGTCGGCCGGATCCTCCCAGCCGTCGCGCGGGAATCCGCCGGACGGCAGCAGGCCGAGGCCGAGTGCGAAGATCCAGACGAGCACGACGCCCACCCAGAACACCGGCACGGCAACACCCAGCTGCGCGAATCCCGAGAGCGCGATGCCGTACCAGCGGTCGGACTTCACGGCGGCGGTGATGCCGATCACCAGGGAGACGAGAAGGGCGGCGGTGAACGCGATGAGTGTGAGTGGGAGGGTCACGGCGAGGCGATCGGCGATGTCGGGGCCGACCGGACGCGAGCTCAGGAACGACTCACCGAGGTCGAAGCGCAGGAGCTGACCGGCCCAGGTCGTGAACTGCTGCAGGAGGGGCTGATCCGAGCCGACCTGTGCGCGGGCGGCGGCGATCTGCTCGGGTGTCGCATTCACCGAGAGCAGGGCGTTCGCCGGGTCGCCGGGGAGCAGCCGCAGCAGCACGAAGATCGCGATCATCGCGACGACGAGCGAGACCACGAGGAACGCGAGGCGGCGCAGCAGGTAGGCGAGCATGGCTTCTCAGGATGAAAGAGGGGGATGCCGACACGCGGCATCCCCCTCGCGCGTCAGGACTTGACGATGTCGTAGGCGAAGAACTGCGAGTTCAGGCCGTTGACCGGGTAACCGCTGAGGTCGCTCGAGGCGACCACGATCTGCGGGTACAGGTACAACCATACGCTCGCGGCATCCTCGGCGATCTTCTCGTTGACCTGCTTCAGCAGAGCTGTCTGCTCGTCGGTCGTGGCGGCCTGCTCGGCCTCGGCGACCCACTGCTGCACCTGGGCGTCGTCGTAGCCCCAGTAGAAGTCGGGGTTGCCGTACCAGACCACGTCGCGGTCGTTCACGTGCTCCTGCAGGGTGGCCTCGAAGTCCTGCTCCTTGAAGACCTTGGTGTACCACTCGTCGGCGCTGATCGTGTTGATCTCGACCGTGATGCCGACCTCGGCGAGCTGCGACTGCAGGAACTCCGCGACGGCGGGGTGCGGGTCGTAGCTCGGGGTGTCGAGCGTGAAGGTGAAGCCGTCCGCGTAGCCGGCCTGCGCGAGCAGATCCTTCGAGAGGTCGACGTCGTACGGGTTCACCTGGGTGAGGTCTTCGTACCAGGGGTCGGTGGGCGGCACCATCGATCCGATGAGCGTGCCGTAGTCGCCCCAGATCGACTCGAGCAGCTTCTGGGTGTCGATGGCCGAGTAGATCGCCTTGCGCACGACGGCGTTGTCGAACGGGGCGACCCGGTCGTTGAAGGCGAGCAGCTCCTTGGTCGTCGAGGTGCCCTCGCTGATGACGTAGTCGTCGCTGTCGAACTGCGCGAGCGAGTCCGGGCTCTGCACGCTGGTGATCATGTCGATCTCGCCGGTGGCCAGAGCGTTGTTCTCAGCGGTGGCGTCGGTGAAGTACGTGTAGACGACCTCGCCGTTCTTGGCGGGCTCGCCCCAGTAGTCGTCCCAGCGCTCGAGGGTCAGGGTCGAGCCCTTCTTCCACTCGTCGAGCGTGTAGGGGCCGGTGCCGTCTTCCGTGCCGGTGATGTCACCGGCCTCGTCGTTGACGATCCAGACGTAGCTGAGGTTGTAGAGGAACGAGATCGACCGCTGCGACAGCGTGAAGACGACGGTCTGGTCATCGGGCGTCGCGATGTCGGCGATGGTCGTGAAGCTCGACTTGCGCGCCGACACGGAGTCCTCGGCGGTGACGGCCTCGATGCTCGACTTCACGTCGGCGGACGTGAGCGGGTCACCCGAGTGGAACGTCACATCGTCGCGCAGAGTGATCGTGTAGGTCAGGCCGTCATCCGACACCTGGGCGTCTTCGGCGAGAAGCGGCTCGACCTCTCCGTCGTCGGTCAGGCGATAGAGGCCCTCGTAGACGTTGCCGGTCAGTGCCTCGGTCACACCCTGGCCGCCGCCCTGCGTGTTGCTCAGGTTGGTGGGCTCGTACAGCGACCCGATGAAGATGGTGGCGTCTTCGCTCGCGGCGTCGTCGGTGGCGCCCGACGCGCAGCCGGCCACGAGGGCGAGCGTGGCGACGGCGCCGAGCGCGCCGAGGATGCGGGTTCTTCTCATGAGTGCTCCAGGGTGAGGGTGCGCGGCGTCACGCCGCGTAGATGTCGAAGCCGTCGCGGAAGACGGCGTTCTTCTCGCCTGCTCGGATAGGCAGGGGGAAGCGGTTGGATGCCGGCGGCAGCGGGCAGTTGTACTGGGCGCTGAATCCGCACGGCGGCACGAAGGCGCGGTTGAAGTCGAGCACCACGGTGCCCTCGTCGTCACGGAGCTCTACGAAGAGGAAGCGGCCGGATCCGTAGGTCTCGGAACCGTTCGTCTCGTCGCCGAAGACGAGCAGCAGCGTGCCGCCGTCGTCGAAGGCCGCAAGGTCGTACGCGCGGCCGTCGAGCACGAAGTGGATGTCGCCGGGGACGACGAGCTCACGCGTGCCGCCGTTGTCGCGGATGTGCTCGAACGACACCCGACGATCGCCGGAGACCGGCGTGAAGTGCCCCTCCAGAACCCATGCCGGGTCGTACTCGTATGTGTCGATGCGGTCGAAGGCGCGGATGGCGGGGGACTCGGCATCCCACACGCGCAGCCCGTGCTCGGCCTCCCCGGTCTCGATGTTCGTGCGCTGGATCGGCGTCACGGTCACCGTGTCGGATGAGGCCTGCCGCTCGGCATCCAGATCGGGAGCCTCGCCCGTCCAGCGGGTCTCGATCAGCGCGAGGTTGCCGGTCGCAGAGGTGACGGAGGCGCGGCGATCGGCCTGCCACTGGGTGTGATCTTCGAGTTCAGACATCACCTTCCATTCTCTTGCATGCAGACGGGGGTGGGGCCGGACGCGTCACTCTGGGTAACGGAGATCACGGTGCCAGGAGGGCATGCACGAATGCGGTGTCGGAAAGGCGCCCCAGACCCTCATTTCGCACGTTTCTGGACCGGATGCAACGTGTTCGGTCGAGTCTCTCGGACGCAATGGAATGCAACGTATACCGGTATACCATTACTCATATACGCGCAGAGTCGTCAGTCCCCAGCTGACCCGCGCGTGGACGGTTCGACCGTCCTGCGGAGGGAGAGTCAGATCTTCTTCTGATCCCGAGGGGGGATGGGGTGGGAGCGCTGATCCCCAGTCAGCACCCACCCCCACAACCC
>NZ_CAKKLK010000013.1:0-91837 GCF_918698045.1 Microbacterium sp. Bi98
TGTCGAGGTCGGCGATGACCCGATCCAGAAGCTCCGCAGTGCTGTTCATACCCCCAGTCAACCCCGGGCCACCGACATCCGAGACCCGAAACGACCTCGAATTACCCCAGATCAGATCCGTATTCCACTCTCCCGGAATGGCACAGCGCAGGCGCCCAGATCGCGCGCGAGATGCGGGGAAACCCCAAGAGGCGCGACCGACAGGAGGAAGCGGGGAAGAGGCGAAAGACGGGATACGTGAGAACGGAGAACACAGAGGCGTCATCGGAGCGCGAACGACCGAACCGGGAACGAGAGCGCCCACACCGGGGACGACCGACCATGCACCCGAGCGACCGCCTCCTACATCCCCGCCCGGTCGAAGGCGATCGTCGGCACATCCACGACGTGTGACCCGCCATCCGCCACGATCACGGCACCGGTGACGTACGACGACTCCCCCGATCCCAGGAACCGCACGACCGACGCGATCTCCGCCGGCCGAGCCGGGCGCCGCAGCGGCACATCCGCCGTGACGGTCGCATACGCCTCTTCCCGCGAGCCCAGCCCGGCATGGGTGGCGAACTCGTCCATCTCGTCGTCGGCCATCGGCGTCTGCACCCACCCTGGACACACCGCGTTGACGCGCACACCCTGCCGTCCGTAGTCGCGGGCGAGGGTCCGCGTCAGCCCGATCAGCGCGTGCTTGCCCACGGTGTATCCCGCCACCGACGGACCCGCGAAGAGACCTGCGAGAGACGACACGATCACGATCTGCCCTTTCGCCTCGATCAGCGCAGGCAACGCCTCTCGCGCCATGACGAACGCCGTGGTGAGGTTCGCGCGGATCGCCGCATCCCAGCTGTCGTCGTCGGTGTCGGCGACCGGCGAGAAGCCGTGTCCGCCGGCATTCGCCACCAGCACGTCGAGGCGCCCGAATGTCGCGAGCACCTCCGCCACCGCTGCCTGCGCCGATGCGGTGTCCGCGGCATCCGCGATGATCGGATGCGCGCCGACGGCGTCGGCCACGGCGCGCAGCGGATCGGGCCGACGCCCCACGACCACGACGTGCGCCCCTTCAGCGGCATACCGTTCGGCGATCGCCGCCCCGATGCCGGTACCCCCGCCGGTGATCACGATGACCCGCCCGGAGACCGTCGATCCCACTGCACTACCCATGTTCGCTCCTGTTCTCGCCGCGCTCACGCGCTCTCGCCGCGCTCGTGCGCGGGTCCGTCGTCCCCGTGACCATCAGGCCGGGAATCCTGATCGGGCCGAGTACCCGAAATCACTGAGGATGGTCGTGCCGTTGATCGCTCTGCTGCGCGGCGACACCAGATACAGCACGTGTGAAGCGACGTCCTCGGGCGACTGCACCTCGAAAGTCGGGGAGACGAACGCGTGCTCCCCGAGGTCTCCACGGCTCATCGGGGTGTCGACGATCGACGGCGCCACCGTGTTCACCCGGACATCAGTGCCGGCGAGATCCACCGACAACGATCGACCCAGCTGCACGAGCGCGGCCTTCGATGCGCAATAGGCCGCCATGCCGGGCGACGACACGAACGCCGAGTCGCTCGCGAGCAGCACGACGGATGCCGAAGCCGACGCCCGCAACGCGGGAAGGACCTGCGCGAGAACCAGGAACGCCCCCGTGACATTGACCGCGAACACGGCGTTCCAGTCGTGAAGCGAGATCTGCTCGATCGTCGATCCGACCGGACCCGAGATCCCCGCGCAGCACACGACCGCATCCACCCCGCCGAGCTCCTCGACGGACGTGGAGACCGCCAGCGCGACCTGTGTCTCGTCGGTGACATCGACCACCCGGACCACAGCGTCACCGCATCCGCGTGCCGTCTCTGCGAGCGCAACGGCATCCCGATCGAGGAGCGCCACGCGCACCCCCTCCGCGGCGAGCGCGCGGGCGGTCGCGCGGCCGATACCGCTCGCGGCGCCGGTGATCAGCGCGGTCGTGCCCGTCAGCTGCAGGTCCATGATCTCCTCGAGACATCGCCGCGGCGCCAGCGGCGCTCCGCGAGGACGGCGGTGTCATCACCGTCATCCTGCTCCGCCGGATCCGGGCCGGGAACACGACCAGGACGGCTGTGCGCGCTGGCACCATCGTCCTTCGCTCAGGGTCAACCGCCGCGCTCCCGGCACGAGCAGACTCGCTGTATCGACGAACCCCTCGTCGTCGATGCCGTGCCGACACGGCCGTCACCGAGCAAAGGAGCCGACGTGGCAGACCCGATATCTGCGTCCACGACGCAGCAGGACCACACCTCTCTTCGACCCGGCGCGCTGGGCGTCGCCGGGATCGTCTTCCTCGTGCTCGCCGCCGTCGCACCACTGACCGGCATCGTCGTGGTCGCCTCGCTGGCGATCGCCCTCGGAAACGGCGGCGGCACGCCGATGGCCTTCTTCATCGTGGCCGCGATCCTGCTGCTGTTCGCCGTGGGATACGCGCAGATGTCGAAGCAGCTGGTCAACGCCGGCGGCTTCTACGCCTTCGTCGTGAAGGGCCTCGGTCGCACCGGCGGTCTGGTCGCCGGCCTCATCGCCACGCTCGGCTACAACTTCTTCGTCGTCGGCACGATCGGCACCAGCGGCTTCTTCATGCAGAACATCATCCGCGACCTCACCGGCCTCGACGTGCACTGGCTCATCTGGGGTCTGCTGTCGATCGTCGTGTGCTTCGTGCTCGCACGGGTCGGGGTGGACTTCTCGTCGAAGATCCTCGGTGTGTGCCTCGTGCTCGAGGTGCTGATGCTCGTGGTGTTCGACGTGTCGGTGCTCGTGCAGACCGGATACGACGTGGCCGCGTTCAGCCCGGAAGCCGTGTTCTCGGGGTCGCTGCCGATCGGCCTCCTCCTGGCCGCGACGGGCTTCCTCGGCTTCGAGGCGACCGCCCTGTTCAGCGAAGAGGCGAAGCAGCCGCTGCGCACGATCCCGCGGGCGACGTACACCTCGATCATCGCGATCGGCGTGATCCTCGGCGTCACCACCTGGGCGGTGGTGAGCGCGACCGGCGTCGCGCAGGCGCAGGCAACCGCTCTCGAGCACCTGCCGACGGGCGACCTGATCTTCATGCTGTCGCAGCAGTACCTCGGGGGCCCGCTGACGACCGTGATGATGATCCTGCTGCTGGTCAGTCTGTTCGCGGCGATGCTCGCGTTCCACAACTCCGCGACGCGCTATCTCTACTCCCTCGGGCGCTCGCGGATCCTGCCGCACGCTCTGGCCCGCACGCGCCGCAACGGCGCCCCGCAGCTGGCAGGAATCGTGCAGGCATCGTTCGCGGCGCTCGTGGCGATCATCTTCGCGATCGCCGGTGCCGACCCCATCCTCACGCTCGTGCCGGCGATGCTCGGCTTCGGCACCCTGAGCGTGCTGATCCTGCAGGGGCTCGCCGCGATCTCGATCGTCGTGTACTTCCGCCGTGCCGGCGATCCACGATGGTGGAGCACGTTCATCGCTCCGGGGATCGGATTCCTCGGCATCGCCGCGATCGCGGTGCTGGCGATCGTGAACTTCAACATCGTCGCCGGATCCGAGGAGCTCGCCATCCGTCTCATGCCGCTGCTGCTCGTGGTGGCGCTGATCGGCGGCATCGTCTACGGCGCCTATCTCAAGCGCTCCCGGCCCGCCGTGTACGAGGGCCTCGCATCCGACCTCGAGCGTTTCAGCGACCGCTGACGCTCCCGCAACCCCACTCACCTGAGGAGAGACATGACGACCCTGAACCCCGCAGACACCTCCACCTGGCTCCCGCTCGAGGGCCTGGCTCCCGGCTTCGACGCGAACAAGGCTCCGCACACGGCCGCATTGAGCGGTCGGGAGATCACCGTCGTGGACGCCCGCGGAACCCGCATCTCGCACCGGTTCGCCGACACCACAGTCGCGTGGGACTACCGGCCCGGTGCCGACGACACGACAGCACCCGCCTCCGACACCGACGACTACGAGGCGTTCGAGGTCGACGACGACCTGTACTTCGTGCAGTTCCATCACAACTACCTGCCGAACGAAGCAGTGTCTCTGATCGTCGACCTGCGCCACGGCCGCGCCCTCGCCGTCATCTCGGTGATCCTGCCCGCGCCCGAGCAGGGACGCACCCGCGTGCAGCACGTCTTCGCGCCGAGCATCATCGACGGAGCGACCGTGACGGGCGCAGAGCCGGCGCCGACGACGACGCTCATCGGTCGCCGGGTCGAGTGGATCTACAGCGAAGAGCACGCCTACGAGCACGTGTACCTCTCGGAGCGCTGGTACTCATGGCAGTGCCTCGCCGGCCCCGAGCGCGGCCTCGCAGACACCGACGAGAACAGCGTGTGGGAGGTGCGCCCCGGGATCTACGTCTTCGCGTGGCGCGAGAAGGTCATCCCCTGCGCATCGGTCACGATCGCCGACCATCGGGACGTGAACGCGATCCGCTCGCACGGGGTTCTCTTCGGGCTCGACGAGTCGGGTGAGGTGCCCACGCACTTCACGTTCGGCGCTCACGGCCGACTGCTCTCGACGACCCATCACGCGAACGGCCTCGAGCCGGCGCTGTTCGGAACCCTCTGAGATGACGACGGCCGAGCTCATCGTGACGGGCTCGGTGATCCGCACGGCGGATCACCGAGCACCGATCGTCGAGGCGTTCGCGGTGCGCGACGGGCGGATCCTCGACGTCGGCACGCGGGCCGAGATGGACGCCTACCGCGGCCCGGACACGAGGATGCTGGATGTCGGCGATGCCGCGGTCTACCCCGGCTTCGTCGACGTGCACAACCACCACGCTCTCGCCGGGCGCACCGAGCTGTTCGAGCTCTCGCTGCCGCCCTCGCTGGGCCTCGACGACATCCTCGACCTCGTGCGCGAGAAGGCCAGCGCGCTGCCGCCCGACGCGTGGATCGTGGGCGGCCCGGTGTCGACCACTCTGCTGCCCAGCCTCGCGAACAGCGCGATCAGGCAGCGTCTCGATGAGGCGGCCGGCGGTCGCCCCGTCGTCCTGGTCGAGGACTCGAGGCACAACAGGTGGGCGAGCACGCGGGCGCTGCAGCTCGCCGGGATCACCGCCGACAGCATCCCCTCCGGTGGAGTCACCGTGCTCGATCCCGATGACGGCACGCCGACCGGGGTGCTGTTCGAGGCAGCGGGAATCCCCGTGCAGGAGGCCTACGATCGCAGCGGTGGGCTGACGGGCGAGCAGCACGTGGCCGCGTCGCGCCGCGGCGTCGAGATCCTCAACTCCTACGGCATCACGACCTTCCAGGATGCCGGAGTGTCGACCGACATCCTCGCCGCCCTCGCGACCCTCGACCGGTCGCACGAGCTCACCGCCTGGGTCGTCTCGTCGCTGCTGATCAACGATGAGATCTTCGGGTTCGATCCGATCGGCACCCCGCTCATCGACCTCGGTGAGCAGTTCCGCACCCCGCACCACCGGCCCGACTTCGTGAAGATCTTCCTCGACGGAGTACCACCCGCGCGCACGGCGTCGTTCCTCGAGCCGTATATCGCGGATGCCGTGCACGGTGCGCACTTCCACGGCGAGACGACGATGGACTTCGACGAGCTGCACACCTGGCTGCGGTCGGTGGCCGAGCGCGGACTCGGCGCCAAGGTGCACTGCACGGGAGACGGATCGGCGCGTCTCGTGCTCGACGTCGCCGAGCGCATCCGGTCCGACGGCTTCACCACCCCGATCCAGATCGCGCACGGCCAGTTCCTCGCCGACGACGACATCCCGCGCTTGCGAGCCCTCGACGTCTCGGCCGACATCTCGCCGTTCATCTGGTTCCCGGGCGTGATCCCGCAGGCGCTGGCCGAGGTCCTCGGCGACCGCGCCGAGCATTCGCAGCCCAACCGTGCCCTGCTCGACGCCGGCGCGCTCGTCGCCGGCGGCTCGGACTGGCCGGTGAGCGAATCGCCGAACACCCTCGAGGGGCTGCAGGGTCTCGTCACGCGCGCCGATCCTCTCGGCCGAGCGCCCGGCGTCCTCTGGCCCGAGCAGGCGATCACGGCGGAGGAGGCCCTGCAGGTCTTCACGATCAATGCCGCGACCGCGATGGGCCTCGGCGCGGAGACCGGATCGCTGACGCCGGGCAAGTCCGCGGACTTCGTGGTGCTCGCCCGGGATGCGATCGCCGGCCCGGCCGACGAGATCGTGCACACTCCCGTGCGGTCGACGTGGTTCGCCGGTCGCGAGGTGTACTCCGCGGGCTGATCACGTCGCATGCCGTGCGCGTCTTTCCCTGCGGGGTCGATGACGCACCGCTCAGCAGCGATTCGGATGCGTTGGTGACCCCGCATGCGGGACGACACGCAGGACCTCGCACGCCGGATGAGACGCTGATGCCCCCTTCCACCTACTCGGCAGGAGGGGGCATCGCGAGCGTCGACGTCAGCGTCCGAGCAGGAACCTCGCCCCCAGCTCGCCGATCATCGCCGCGGGGGCGTTGGTGTTGCCCGTCGGAACGGTGGGGATCACCGACGCGTCGATCACGCTCAGTCCCTCGAGACCGCGCACCCGCAGCAGCGGGTCGACCACCGCCTCGGCATCCGATCCCATCCGGCAGGTGCCGACCTGGTGGTGGTAGGTGATGGCCGTGCGGCGCACCCAGTCGTCGATCCCGTCGTCCGACACGTCGGGGCCGGGGTACACCTCGGTCGCTCCCCATTCCTCGGCGAGCGCCGGCTGCGCGCCGATCCGGCGGCACTGACGAACCGATGCCGCGAGCGCTGCCACGTCCCTGTCGTCTTCGAGCGCGGCGAGGTCGATCAGAGGCGGGTCCGCGAGATCCGGACCGGACAGGGTGAGCCCACCGCGGCTGTACGGCGTCACGAGACCGGCCATGAGGGTGAATCCGTCATCCCCTCGAGGTTCGAGCTCGCCCCACATCGGCACCGAGAAGTGGATGGGCTGAGTGTCGGGCTCGGCGAGGTCGTCGCGGCTGCGCCAGAACAGGTGCGACTGCGTGACCGAGACGCCCGGCCGCGGCGGTCCGACCGGCCTCTCGGTCGTGAAGATGACCGGTGAGAGCAGATGGTCGTGCAGGTTCTTGCCGACGCCCGGTGCATCCAGCACGACGGGGATGCCGAGCGCGGCGAGCTCGTCGGCGGGGCCGATGCCCGAGCGCAGGAGGATCACGGGTGATCCGATCGCACCGGCCGACAGCACGACCTCGTCGGCGAAGACCTCCTCGGAGTCGGCGCCCGAGCCGAGTCGGACTCCGACGGCGCGGCCCTCCTCGACGATCACCGAATGCACCTCGCGCTCGGTGAGGATCGTGAGCCTGTCGACGACCGGCTGCGCGTAGGCCATCCACGTGTTCACCCGCCGGCCGTCGCGGATCGTCACCTGCTGCTGCGAGACGCCGTCGAGGGTGCCGCCGTTGTAGTCCGGGTTGCGGGGCAGCCCCTCTTCGACGGCTGCGTCGATGATCGAGGCCTGGATCGGCGAGAGCTCGTAGTCGTCGGTGACGGGCAGCACATCGTGCTCGAGCGCGGCGAAGACGGGTTCGACCGTGTTCCAGCCCCACCCCGTCGCGCCCGCGCGTTCCCAGGCGTCGTAGTCGGAGGCGGCGCCGCGCACCCAGATCATGGCGTTGAGCGCATGCGAGCCTCCGGTGACCTTCCCGCGCGGCAGGTGCAGTCGGCGTCCGCCGGCGTGCTTCTGCGGAACGGTGAAGAAGTCCCAGTCGTCGGCGGAGTGCCACAGCTCCCCCGCCCTCGACGGGTCGTGGATCGCCGGATTCGAGTCGTATCCTCCGGCTTCGATCAGCGTCACCTCGACGCCGGCGTCCACCAGGCGTCGCGCGACGATCGCGCCCGAGGTCCCGGCCCCGACGACGATCGCGGTTCTCATGCCTGCGCCTTGCGGCCCGGCCCCGACACGACCTGCGTCACGGCGACGGACTTGAGCCCCTCGACACCGAACTCCAGGCCGTAGCCCGAGCTCTTCACGCCGCCGAACGGCACCATCGGGTGCAGCCCGCCGTGCGAGTTGATCCACACCGTGCCGGACTCCATGCGCGTCGCGGCCTCGCGGGCGGCGTCCGGATCGCTCGACCATACCGATGCGCCGAGACCGACGTCGACCGAGTTGGCGAACGCGAACGCCTCGTCGACGTCGCTGTACCGGATCACCGGCAGCGCCGGGCCGAACTGCTCCTCCTGCACGAGGGCCGCGTCGTTGTCGATGTCGGCGACGATCGCGGGGCGATAGAAGAGCTCGCCGAGCTCAGGAGCCGCCTCGCCGCCCGTGACGACACGGGCGCCGCGTCCCTTCGCCTCGTCGACCAGGCGCGACACGATGTCGAACTGGGCGCGATTCTGCAGCGGACCCAGCACGTTGTCCTCATCGAGCCCGTTACCCATCGGGACGGATGCCGCGATCTCGGCGAGCGCGGTGACGACCTCGTCGTAGACGGAGTCGTGCACGTAGAGGCGCTTCATCGCGGCGCAGGTCTGACCGGTGTTGATGAAGGCGCCCCAGAAGAGGTCCTGCGCGATCGCCGACACATCGGTGCCCGGCAGCACGATCCCGGCGTCGTTCCCGCCGAGCTCGAGGGTGAGGCGGGCGAGGTTGCCGGCCGAGCTCTCGATGATGCGTCGCCCGGTGGCGGTGGATCCGGTGAACATGATCTTGTCGATGTCGGGGTGCGAGGCGAGGCGCGCACCCACCTCGCGATCGCCGGAGACACCGATCAGAACGTCGGCGGGCAGCACGTCGTTCATCACCGCCAGCATCGCGAGGACGCTCAGGGGCGTGTACTCGCTCGGCTTCGCGACGACGGTGTTGCCCATCCGCAGCGACGGACCGATCTGCCAGATGGTGATCATGAGCGGCCAGTTCCACGGACCGATCGCGCCGACCACTCCGGCGGCCTTGTAGACGAGCTCGGCGTGCAGGGTCTCGTCGTCGACGAGCACCTGCGACTCGAGCGGGATCGACGCATTGGTGCGCAGCCAGGCCGAGCACGCACCCAGTTCGAAGCGCGCGTTGGGGCCGTTCAACGGCTTGCCCTGTTCGCGCGAGAGCAGGTGCGCGAGCGCCTCGGCGTTCGCGTCGATCGCATCGGCCGCAGCGATCAGCAGCTCGCTGCGCTTCGCGTGGCCGAGGGACTCCCAGCCGGGCTGAGCGGCTCGCGCTCGCGCGATCGCATCGTCGAGGTCGCTGACCGAGTGCTCGGGCGCACGACCCATGACCTCGCGTGTGGCGGCATCCGGGATGTCTCGCCCCGCGCCCTCCGGCGCCTGGATGCGGTCGAGCAGCGCGGCGGCTGCGGATGCGGCGGATTCGGACATCGGGACTCTCCTTCGAGCGAGACGCATGCCAAGGATCTGGCGGGTCGTCTCATTGTCGAACGCGATGCGACAACCCACTTGTCGCGGAGCGCGCCGCAGATGTCCGAGTGCGAAGGGATGACCTCCCCACCCGCTCAGATCAGGGTGAAGTCCTCGAAGATGAGGGTCGTGCGTGTGGAGCGGATCGAGGGGATCGCCTGGATGTCCTCCAAGACGATGCGGCGGAGGTCGCGCGCGTCGCTCGCCCGCACGAGCAGGATGACGTCGAAGTCACCGCCGACGAGCGCCATGTGCTCGATCTCGGGAATCATCCGCAGCCTGGCGCTGACCTCCTGCCAGGTGGCCTGCTCGATGGCGAGTGTCACATAGGCGCTCGCATGGTGGCCGAGCAGCACGGGGTCGGTGCGCACCGAGTAGCCGGTGATGATGCCCGCATCGGTCAGCCGCTTGATCCGTGCGTGAGCGCCCGCTCTCGAGATGTGCACGGCCTCGGCGATGGCGGTCATCGACGCCCGGGCGTCGATGCGCAGCTGCTCGAGAATCGCGTGATCGGTGTCGTCCAGCGTGATCATGGAACCCCTTCGTCCTCTGCCTGAATTCTGACATTTCGTCACGGAGGTGAGCAAGTAGATCGCATTCGTCCACGATGCGCCGAATGTTCTTGGACGTCTGTCGCGAGGAGAGCATGCTGGCGTCATCGAGTTCGGCAAGGAGGGCGAACGGATGGAACACGCACACCTGCTCCCGCGCGACACGGCGGTGCAGCTCATCGACGCAGAGGGCCGTGTCGTCGACGACCCGCACTTCCCGCTGCCGGATACGGACACCCTGCTCGCCGCCTATCGCGGTCTCGTCGAGGGACGCCGCATCAACGATCAGGCCAGCGCTCTCGTCCGCCAGGGCCGCCTCGCCGTCTACCCGTCGTCGCACGGTCAGGAGGCGTGCCAGATCGGAGCGGCCCTCGCCCTCGACGCCGGCGACTGGCTCTTCCCCACGTATCGGGACTCGGTCGCGGTCATCGCCCGGGGTGTCGCACCGGCCGAGGCGATGGTGCTGCTGAAGGGCGACTGGCATTCGGGCTACGACGTGCGAGCGCACCACGTCGCGCCTCAGGCCACTCCGCTCGCCACACAGCTGCTGCACGCGGTCGGCTTCGCGTATGCCGCGAAGAAGCGCGGAGAGCAGACGGCCGTCCTGGCACTGTGCGGCGACGGTGCGACCAGTGAGGGCGACTTCCACGAGGCGCTGAACTTCGCCGCCGTCTTCCGTGTGCCGGTCGTCTTCCTCGTGCAGAACAACGAGTTCGCGATCTCGGTGCCGCTCAGCCGCCAGACCGCCGCGCCGTCGCTGGCCCACAAGGCGATGGGATACGGGATGCCGGGGCAGCGCGTCGACGGCAACGACGTCGCCGCCGTGCTGGCCGTTCTCGGCGAGGCCATCGCACATGCCCGCTCGGGCGACGGTCCGACGCTCATCGAGGCGCACACCTATCGGATGCAGGCGCACACGAACGCCGACGACGACACGCGCTATCGCGAGCGCGCCGAAGTCCAGGCGTGGGTCGAGCGCGACCCGCTGACGCGACTGCGAGCACACCTGACGAGCGCCGGCGTCCTCACGGCCGACCGTGAAGCCGAGTATGCGGCGGAGGCCGAGAAGACCGCCGCGGCGATGCGAGAGGCGCTCAACGTCGATGCCGAGATCGATCCCGAGGATCTGTTCCGCTTCGTCACAGAGACCCGCTCTCCCCAGCGCGAGGAGCAGTGGCAGATGCTGAGGGACGAGATCGCACGCAACCACGCAGCAGCCGGAGGTGCACGATGACCATCGCCCACGACGACATCCGGGTCGACACCGGCGCACTGTCCGTGTCGACCATGAGCATGGCCGCCGCACTGAACCTCGCCCTCGCGGATGCGATCGAGAGCGATCCCGAGGTCGTCGTCTTCGGCGAGGACGTCGGAGCGCTCGGCGGCGTGTTCCGCATCACCGACGGACTCACGGCGCGGTTCGGCGAGGACCGCTGCTTCGACACCCCGCTCGCCGAATCCGGCATCGTCGGCACAGCCGTCGGCATGGCCATGAACGGCATGCATCCCGTCGTCGAGCTGCAGTTCGACGCCTTCGCACTGCCGGCATTCGAGCAGATCGTCAGTCACGTCGCGAAGCTCGGCAACCGGACGCGCGGTGCGGTGCGGATGCCGCTCGTGATCCGCATCCCGTTCGGCGGCGGCATCGGCGGGGTCGAGCACCACTGCGACTCCTCCGAGGCGTACTACGCGCACACCCCGGGCCTCACCGTCGTGAGCCCGTCGACTCCCCAGGACGCCTATTCGCTGCTCCGGGCGGCGATCGCCTCGCCCGACCCGGTGATCTTCCTCGAACCGAAGAAGCTGTACTGGACGAAGGGAGAGGTCGACACCTCGGCGACGGCGGACATCGGCTCCGCCCGCATCGCCCGCGAGGGCACTGACGTCACCCTGCTCGCCTACGGCGCCTCGGTGCCGCTTGCGCTCGAGGCCGCCGATGTGGCGGCATCCGAGGGGCGCAGCGTGCAGGTCGTCGACATCCGTTCGCTGTCCCCGTTCGACGACGCCACGGTCACCGCCGCCGTGCGCGCGACCGGACGAGCGGTCGTGATCGCCGAGGCTCCCGGATTCGCCAGCGTGGCCTCCGAGATCCAGGCGCGCGTCTTCGAGCGCTGCTTCGAGTACCTCGAGGCTCCGGTGCGCCGCGTCACCGGATTCGACACCCCCTACGCCCCGCCCAAGCTCGAGCACTGGTACCTGCCCGACGTCGACCGCGTGCTGGACGCGATCGACTCGCTGCACTGGGAGGACGAGTCATGACGGCGCTGACCACCCACGTCTTCCGGCTGCCGGACCTCGGCGAGGGACTCACCGAGGCCGGACTCGTGCAGTGGCTCGTCTGCGTCGGCGACACGATCGTCACCGACCAGGCGATCGCCGAGGTCGAGACGGCGAAGAGCGTGGTCGAGCTGCCCTCGCCCTTCGCCGGCGTCGTCACCGCACTGCACGGAGAACCGGGCGAGACCATCGACGTCGGAGCGCCGGTGCTCGAGGTCGCCGACGGCGCCTCTTCTTCTTCTGCGGATCCTTCCTCGGCGGACGCTCCGGACACGGATGCGGGAGGAGATCTCCGTGCGGATGCCGGCGATCCGGAGCAGGAGGCGTACCGCGAAGAGGAGCGCGCAGGGTCCGGCAACGTCCTGATCGGCTATGGGACCACGGAGCGCGGCGCGACCGGCCGACGGCGCCCGAAGGCGACGGCGGCATCCGAGATGCCACGCGAGAAGCCGGACGCGAATGCTTCGGAACGGCGGCCCGTGGCCGTCCGCTCTCCCCTGGTGCGACGACTCGCCCGCGACCTCGGACTCGACGTCCACGCCATCACCCCGACCGGCCATGACGGCGCCGTCACGCGCGCCGACGTGCTGGCGGCCGCTGTCGACGACGCCGTCGACGGGGCAGCGGCGCAGCATCGCCGCGATGATCACCAGCCGCAGTCCGCGAACGCCGAACGTCTCGATGGCCTCGCCGTCGTCTCCCGTGAGCGGATGTCCCCGCTGCGCAAGGCGGTCAGCGCACGGCTGACCCGCAGCCGCTCCGAGATCCCCGAGGCCACGGTCTGGGTCGACGTCGATGCCACCGAGCTCTGGAATCTGCGCTCCGAGATGGTACCGGCCGGCGGCAGGGCACCGTCGATCACTGCCCTCGTGGCACGCTTCGTCGTGCTCGCGCTCGCGGAGCATCCGGTGCTCGCCTCCCGCCTGAGCGACGACGGATCGGAGATCATCTCCTTCGACGGCCTCAACCTCGGCGTCGCCGCCGACACTGAGCGCGGCCTCCTGGTGCCCGTCATCCCGCGGGCGCACGAGCTCACCGTCGAACAGCTCGATGTCGCGCTGCGCGAGCTGTCGGCGACGGCGCGTTCGGGGGCGATGCCTCCGGAGCGGCTGCGGGGGTCGACGTTCACCCTCAACAACTACGGCGGGCTCGGGGTCGACGGCTCGGCCGCGATCATCAACCACCCCGACGTCGCGATCCTCGGCATCGGTCGCATCATCGAGCGCCCGTGGGTGATCGACGGTCAGATCGTCGCCCGCCGCGTCGCTCAACTGTCACTGGTGTTCGATCACCGCGTGTGCGACGGCGGGTATGCGGCGAGCTTCCTCCGCCGCGTCACGGAGCTCATCGAGCATCCGCTGCGCGCGTTCGGCAAGGTGTGAGGGCGTCTGAGTCGCGCGGTCGCAGATGTGGGGCTTGGGTCGCCCGACCACCGTGCGCTACTCTCGTCAATTACTGACCGACCATTCGGTAAGTAGCTCGGGGTGACGCAGCGTCGCTCCTCCGCACCCGCAGAACAATGGAGTTCTTCATGACGTCAGCAGTATCCGCGCGCACCTCGACGGCGCGAATGCCCGCCGAGGAGCGGCGAGTCCTCGCCAGCACCCTGGTCGGCACCTCGATCGAGTGGTACGACTTCTTCATCTACGCGCAAGCAGCCGGCCTCGTGCTCGCGCCGCTCTTCCTCGCCCCGATCGCTGAGGAGAACAAGGGGTTCGCGCAGATCCTCTCCTTCGCCACGATCGGGATCTCCTTCCTCTTCCGTCCCCTGGGAGCCATCGTCGCCGGGCACCTGGGCGACAAGCTGGGTCGCAAGAAGATGCTCGTCTTCACGCTCGTGATGATGGGACTCTCCACTTCGCTGATCGGCGTGCTGCCGACCTACGCCGCGATCGGCGTCGCCGCTCCGATCCTTCTCATCGTGCTCCGCATCCTGCAGGGGTTCTCGGCGGGCGGCGAGTGGGGCGGAGCGGCACTGATGGCCGTCGAGCACGCCCCCACGGCCCGCCGGGGGCTCTTCGGCGCCTTCCCGCAGATCGGCGTCCCGATCGGCATGATCCTCGCCACAGCCACGCTCTGGGTGCTGACGAGCTCGATGTCCCCCGAGGCGTTCCTCGAGTGGGGCTGGCGGATCCCGTTCCTGATGTCGATCGTGCTGATCGCCGTCGGCTACGTGATCAGGCGCGCCGTCGACGAGAGCCCCGTCTTCGAGGATCTCCGTCGTCGTCGTCAGGAGGCCTCCGCGCCGCTGGGTCGCCTGTTCCGCAAGAACACCAAGCAGGTCGTGCTCACTGCCCTGATCTTCATCGGCAACAACGCCGCCGGGTACCTGCTCATCGCGTTCTTCGCCACCTACGCCGTCACCGCCCTCGGCATGGAGCGTCCTCCCGTGCTGCTGGCGACGACGCTCGCGTCGTTCGGCTGGCTCATCTTCACGCTCTGGGGCGGCCACCTCTCCGATCGTCTCGGACGCGTCCGCACCTTCCAGATCGGGTACATCGCGCTCGCGCTGTGGGCGGTGCCGATGTGGTTCCTGATCGACACGGCGAACATCTTCTGGTATTTCGTGGCGCTGTTCGTGATGACGTTCGCGCTCGGGCTCTCGTACGGCCCGCAGGCGGCTCTCTATGCCGAGATGTTCCCGGCCAACGTCCGCTACTCGGGCGTCTCGATCGGATACGCGCTGGGTGCCATCCTCGGCGGGGCGTTCGCACCGATGATCGCGGAGGCTCTGATGAACCAGTTCCAGGCGGCCTGGACGATCGGCGTCTACATCGCCATCACGGCGGTGATCTCCCTCATCGCCGTGTCGATGGTGAAGGAGACCAAGGGCGTGGATCTGCACGCCTGATCATCGTCTTCCCGGCATGCTGCGGGCCGGTCGGTCATCCGACCGGCCCGCAGTCAGCCGAAGACCAGCGGCGTGCGTGCCGTCGCGTCCTCGACCGTGATGCCGACGATCGTCGCCCCCTCCTCGAGCACCTCGCGATCGGCTTGGAAACGGAAGACCTGCCCGTCGCGCGTCGTGACGGCGTAGAAGTGATCGCTCGACGACACGACCTCGACCACGGTGCCTCCGGGGTATGCAGCCATCGCATCCGCGACGGGGGCGCCGAGGCGGATATCACCTCGCGACGGCAGCGCGGCTCCGTCACCGACGGTGTCGCCGAGGCTGCGGTCGCTCCCGACGGTGATCGACCAGACGGCATCGCCGGCCTCGACGGGGCGCACCAGGATCGTCCCCGCCTCCGCGGGGGCGATGAGCTTCCACGGGCCACCGTCGTACTCGGGTTCGACGACCTGCGCGTCCTCGCCGGCGGCGGCGATCGCGGACTCGACCGAGTCGCCGAGTCGGAGCGGACCCACGCCGCCGACTCCGACCTGCCAGTCACTCCACGCGGTTCCGGGATCGCCGGACGGGTCTGTCTCGGCGATGGGCGGGTTCTCGGTGAGCTCCTCGACCAGCCCGGACCGGGCCTCCTCGGCGCGTTCCCGAAGCAGCAGCGCCGCCGCCTCGGCGTCGAAGTCGCGATCGCCGCTGAAAGGCTGCCACAGCTGCACGATCACGTTCCCGGTCGAGGCGAACGCGCTGAACGACCGCCAGTCCAGCGCCGCATCGATCAGCGAGCCCGCGAAGGCCCGGGTGTTCTCGGACGCTTCGGGGATCACGGCATCGAAGGAGACGGTTCCCTCTTTGACGAACTCGGCGCACTGCTCGGCCGCCTGGAGCAGCTGATCCATGCGGCCCTCGGCGTGAGCCTCGTCGGCGAACTGCATGATCGTCATCCGGCCGAAGCCGTTCGTGGGATCCGTCGGCACCTGCCACTCGATCGTCCTCGCCCCGACGCTGCCGAGTGACTGCTCGGCGTAGAGAGCGTCACAGATCGGCGGATCCGCAGGGAGGCTTCCTCCGTCCGATATCTGTTCGAGGACCGGCGACGGATCGCCGACGTCCGTGGCGTCCGGAACGATCCCCACGATCTCCTCGGGGGCGAGCGCGAATGCGTCGAGCTCGTCGCCGACGAACACGATCGGTCCGGCATACGGCTCGGGCGCGGCGGTCGTCCGGGACGGCGATGGCGACGGAGGCGATGACGTCTGGGGACTCGGGGCGCAGGCGCTCACGGCGGCCACGGCACCGATCCCGATCAAGGCGAGCGTCACTCGCGCTCGACCCGTGATGAAGACAGCCATTGAATCCTCCGACCTCGTCATTCGCCGATGCAGACGTCCCCTCCTGGAGCCTAGGCGCGCTGGGACGACCTCGACCAGGAGCCCGCCCATGTCGAGATCAGAATGATGCCGGAGAGCGCATATGTCGTCGACGCGACGACCGCGTCACTCTCCGTTGAGTACGGCGGCTGCGGCGGCGCGGGCATCGACAGCCGTCGCTGCTCTCAGGACCGCTTGCGCAGCGGCATCGCACTGTTCGCCCGTGACGCCCGCGAGCGCCGCCGCGACTCGACCCAGCGCACGGGGTGTCATCGACAGCGACGTGACGCCGAGCCCCACGAGCACGGCGGCCAGAGCGGGATCGGCAGCGGCCTCGCCGCATACCCCCACCGGCAGGCCCCACCGGCGTCCGGCCGCACCCGCCTGCCCGATCAGTCGCAGCACGGCCGGCTGCCACGGATCGTTCAGATCGCCCAGCTCTCCGAGCAGTCGATCAGCCGCGAGCGCGTACTGGGCGAGGTCGTTGGTCCCGATGCTCACGAAGTCGACGACCTCGAGCATCTCCGACGCGAGGAGCGCGGCGGAGGGCGTCTCGATCATCACCCCCACAGTCTCCAGACCGGCTTCTCGCGCACGCTCCGCGAAGTCGCGTGCCTCATCGACCGTGGCCACCATCGGAGCCATCACCTCGACGAGTGCCGACTCCGCCCCCGCGGCGAGCGCCAGTGCCCTGAGCTGATCGTCCAGCAGCTTCGGAGCCCGTCGCGCGATCCGGAGTCCCCGCACGCCGAGAGCGGGATTGTCCTCCGCGTCGGAGTTCGCGAAAGGCAGCGGTTTGTCACTGCCGGCATCGAGCGTGCGCACCACGACCCTCTGCCCCGGAAACGCGGCGAGGACACCTCGGTAGGCGTCGACCTGCTCCTCGATCGTCGGTGCGTCGGCGCGGTCGAGGAAGCAGAACTCGGTGCGGAAGAGACCGACGCCCTGGGCCTTCGAGGCAGCGGCCACGACGGCCTCGGCCGCTCCCCCGACATTGGCGAGGAGCGGGATGCGCCGTCCGTCGGCGAGCACCCCCTCGCCGTCGAACGGCACCACGAGCGACGCGGCCTTCGCCTCGGTGACTCGAGAGCTGCTCGGGTCGATCTCGACCGTGCCCCGATCGCCGTCGACGAGCACGACCGCACCGCGCGGGATCCCGGTCGCGCCGATGACTCCGACCACTGCGGGGATTCCGAGCGACCGGGCGATGATCGCCGTATGCGAGGTGGGGCCACCCTGCTCCGTCACGAGCGCGACGCAGTTGCCCCCTTCCAAGGCTGCCGTGTCCGCGGGGGCGAGATCCGACGCGACCAGCACGAAAGGCTCCTCACGCTCGGGAACGCCCGGCATCTCGACCTCGAGGATCTCCGCGATCATCCGATCACGGACGTCGCGGATGTCGGCCGCTCGCTCGGCCATCCGCCCACCGAGAGCCGCGAGTCCTCTCTCGTGCGCCGCCGATGTCTCCCAGATCGCCCGCGCGGCCGTTCGACCCCGCGACCGCACGAGGTCCGCCGCCTCGGCCACCAGTTCGGGGTCGGAGGCCAGCAGACGCGACGCGTCGAGGATCGCCCGAGCCTCGCCGGTCGCCGCCCTCGTGCGCGCCCGCAGCTGGTCTGCCACCGCCACTGCGGCCCACTCGATCGCAGATGCCTCGGCCTCCCGATCACCAGGCGCGACGACGGTGCTCTCGTCCGGCTCGCGCACGGGCGCGGCGAGGAGCACGGCCTCGGCGGCGACCCTGCCCGAGCTCACGCCGCGACCACGCAGCACGTCGCCTGCCCGGACGGGAGGGGACTCGGGGGCCGCCTCTGCAGCGTGCGCCCCGACCGACCCCGAGGCGACGGCGTCGACGTCCGTGCCTTCACCGAATCCGTCGTCGAACAGGGCCACCAGTCGGTCGAGCGCCCCTTCGGCGTCGCGCCCGAGTGCCGACAGCTCGATCCGGTCGCCCTGCCTGGCACCGAGGATCAGCAGGCGTGACAGGCTCGCACCCGACGCCTCAGCCCCGTCGGGCAGTCGACGCAGTCGCACATCGATGCCCGCAGATGCCTCGGCGATCAGAGCCGCCGGTCGCGCGTGGATACCGAGCGCATTGCGCACGACCACCGTCCGCGTCACGGCACCCGACCGGTCGGTCGATGCGGACTCGATCGGAGCGGCTTCCGTCGACGGGTCCTCGAGCTGGCTGCTCTTGGCGGCGAGCGCGATCGACGCCTCCCCCGCGACGACGTCCAGCGATGCGCCGGCAGCGGCCGACACGACGGCCGCCAGCAGCCCTTCCACGAACGGCGCGGGGGCGAGGCGCACCGGCACATCGCTCGTCCGCAGCTCCAGCGCGAGCTCGGCGCTCAGCACTGCGGAGCCGAGATCCATAAGCACCAGGACACCGTCGCAGTCGGCGGCCAGCTCGTCGATCGCCGCGGCGACAGCGACGGCATCCGTGCCGAGGACGGGCGCGCCGTCGGCATCCGTTCCGGCGCCTGCGGCGACTCTCACTCGCGCTCCCCCGCCCTGCACCATCTGCAGGGCGAGCTCCAGCGCCGCCTCCCCGAGTCGAGCACTGTGGGAGACGGCGACGATGCCGATCATCAGGAGGATTCCGCGGTCGCCTGGGCGAGGGACTCGAACAGCAGTGTCGTCGACGCCGCACCGGGGTCGAGATGGCCGGCACTGCGTTCCCCGAGATAGCTCGCACGTCCCTTCCGGGCGACGAGCGGTTCGGTGGCATCCCGACCGGACGCTGCCGCCTCTGCGGCCGCCGCCGTCGCGGCAGACAGGTCTCCCCCTCCGGAGATCGCGGCGTCGAACGCGTCCACCGCGGGCGCCATGGCGTCGAACATGGTCTTGTCGCCGGCCTCGGCCTTGCCGCGAGCGACGATGCCATCGAGTCCGGCACGCAGCGAGCCGCCGAGTCCGGCGCCATCGAGCTCGGTCACGGGCCCTGCAGCCATCCCCATCCGCAGGAACAGCGTGCCGTAGAGCGGCCCGCTGGCGCCTCCGACCGAGCTCACGAGAGTCATGCCGACGGTCTTGAGCAGCTCGTCGACCGTGTCGGGCACACCCGAGTCGAGCTTCGCCACGACCGCATCCATGCCACGGGCCATGTTCGCGCCGTGGTCGGCGTCTCCGATCGCCGAGTCCAGCTCGGTGAGCCATTCGCGCTTCTCGGCGATGACGTCGCGGAACCGCCGGATCCAGTCGGCCAGGGCCGCGGTGTCGATCGCCGCCATCATGCCCCCCACCGCAGTCCGGGGGTGTTGACGGGTGCGTCCCACAGCCTGAGCAGCTCGTCGTCGGCCTTCAGCACCGTGAGCGAGCAGCCGGCCATGTCGAGCGAGGTGATGTAGTCGCCGACCAGGTTGCGGGCGATCTGCACTCCCGCCTGCTCGAGCAGCGCGGCCACCTCGCCGTACATCAGATACAGCTCGATCAACGGGGATCCGCCCATGCCGTTGAGCATCACGATGGCGGGACCTGAGACGTCGAGATCGGCGAGGATCGGCTCCACGAGTTGCCGGGCGATCTCGGATGCCGGCGCCAGTGGCTCCCGGTGCCGACCGGGCTCGCCATGGATGCCGATGCCGATCTCCATCTGGTCCTCGGGCAGATCGAACGTCGGCTTGCCCGCTGCGGGAACCGTGCAGCTGGTGAGCGCCATGCCCATCGACCGCCCCTGTCCGTTGATGCGCTTCGCGATGGCGACGACGGCATCGAGATCCTGCCCCTCCTCAGCCGCGGCGCCGACCAGCTTTTCGAGCAGCACCGTGAGTCCGACGCCACGACGCCCTGCCGTGTAGAGCGAGTCCTGCACGGCGACATCGTCATCGACGATCACGGTGCCGACCTCGATGCCCTCCATCGAGGCGAGCTCCGCCGCCATCTCGAAGTTGAGCACGTCTCCCGTGTAGTTCTTCACGATGTGCAGCACGCCTGCCCCGCGATCGACGGCCTTCGTGGCGGCCTGCACTCGATCGGGGGTGGGCGAGGTGAAGACCTCGCCGGCGACGGCGGCGTCGAGCATGCCGAGGCCCACGTATCCCCCATGCAGCGGTTCGTGGCCGGACCCTCCACCCGAGACGATCGCGACCTTCCCCTCCGCCTTCGGCGTCGAGCGGGTGATCACGTGCGTCTCGAGGTCGACCGAGAGCTCCGGATGCGCGAGTTCGACGCCGCGCAGCGACTCGACCAGCACATCGGCGGGGTTGTTGATGAGCTTCTTCATCGTTCGATCTCCTTTGATCTCTACGGCGGCGCTCTTTCGCAATATTGGAAAGTTATTCGTCAATGTCGAATATGCTCGGGCGCAGTCGAGTTGTCAAGATCGACCTGACGACCGATGCGACCGCCCGGCTCGACGACGATCCGGAGAGAGGAGCCGCGATGATCCAAGCCATCGATCGCGCAGCGAAAGTGCTCGAGCTGCTGCAGGGTGCGCGCCATCTCGGCATCACGGATCTCGCGCTCGCCCTGAGCCTTCCCCCGTCGACCGTGCACGGGATCGTCAAGTCCCTGCGCGAGCACGGACTCGTCGCGAAGGAGCGCGGCGGGCAGCGCTACATGCTCGGTCCCACCCTGCTGCGGCTGAGCAACGTCTACCTCGACACCCTCGACGTCCGGGCCAGAGCCATGCGGTGGACGCAGGAGCTCGCACGCCGCACGAACCTGCCGGTGCGCCTCGGGGCGCCGCACTTCCACGAGGTGCTCGTGATCCACCACGACCTGCGTCCGGACGACAGCCAGCAGATGCTCGAGACCGGCGTGGCGATCCCCGCGCATGCCTCCGCGATGGGAAAGGTCCTGCTGGCGCACGACCTCGGCTTCCAGCGCACCGTCTTCGAGCGGCCGCTGCACAGCCTCACCGGGGACACGATCACCGACGTCGCCCGACTGCTGCTCGACCTGCCGGCCATCGCCGAGCGGGGCAGCGCCTCGGAGACCGATGAGGCCGTGCTCGGAGAGTCGTCCGTCGCCGCGCCGGTCGCCGACGCGTCGAACGACATCGTCGCCGCGGTCGCCGTCGTGATGCCCACATCGCAGGCGCCCGCCTCGGACGCGGTGCTCAACGCGCTGCGCGAGACGGCGCGCAACATCTCCCGCGAGCTCGGAGCGACCAGCTGGCCTCCCCGCGTGGCGCCGGCCGACGACTGAGCCCGCTCAGCGGGACTGCAGCCCGTCGAGGCTCACCCGCAGGATGTCCTCCCCCAGCTCGTCGGGATCGACGGGACCCCCGGGTCGATACCACTCGACGACCGAGTTGATCATTCCGAAGATGAGCCTGGTGGCGACCGCCGCATCGACGTCGTCACGGATCAGCCCCTCGGTCTGCGCTTCCGACACGATCGCGGTCACGCGCTGGTCGAACGCACGTCTGCGCACCAGCGCGGAGGTCTCGACATCGCCGTTCCCCCGCACGCGCAGCAGCAGCGTCACCGAGGGGAGCTTCTCGGTGAGCACCCGCACCGCGCCGCGGATGATCGCCCGCAGCCGGTCGGAGGCCAGCGAGTGCTGCGCGGTCGCATCATCGACGACGGCCTCGAGCGCATCGAGCGCATCGTTCAGCGCGAGCTCGAGGATCGCCGACTTCGATTCGAAGTGATGGTAGAGCGCCGACTTCGTCAGCCCCAGCGTCGCGCTGAGGTCGGCCACGCTCGTCGCGTCGTAGCCGTGCTCGTTGAAGACCTTGACGGCGACCGCGAGCACCTGCTCGCGGTCATAACCTGGCCGGCCGCGCTTGGGGGCCGGCGCCTGGATTCCGGGCTCTGCCATGGGCCCAGTCTGTCAGTCCGGATGAGTTGCCATTCGCGGAAGGATCTGAGATCGTATTCCTGACCGATCGGTCTGAAATTATCGCCAGCGTGGGCGTTCGAGAGGATGACGATGTCCGAGGCCTATCTCGTCGACGGGGTCCGCACCCCCGTCGGTCGCTACGGAGGCGCACTCGCCGGCATCCGTCCGGACGATCTGGCGGCCCTCGTCGTCGCCGCCACAGTCTCGCGAGCCACCATCCCCGCGGACGACATCGACGAGGTGATCCTCGGCGCCGCGAATCAGGCGGGCGAGGACAACCGCAACGTCGCACGGATGGCCGTGCTGCTCGCGGGCCTCCCCGATTCGATCCCCGGATTGACCGTCAACCGCCTCTGCGCCTCGGGGATGTCAGCCATCGCACTCGCCGCGAACGCCGTACGCGCAGGGGACGCCGACCTCATCGTCGCCGGTGGCGTCGAGTCCATGACACGCGCGCCCTGGGTGCAGGCAAAGCCCGAGCGGGCATGGGCCAAGCCCGGCGCGGCCTTTGACACATCGATCGGCTGGCGCTTCACGAACCCGCGGCTGAGCGCCCGCGACAAAGCCACGTTCTCGATGCCCGAGACCGCCGAAGAGGTCGCACGCATCGACGGGATCACCAGAGCGGATGCCGACGCCTTCGCGCTTCTGAGCCATCAGCGCGCCATCTCGGCGATCGACGGGGGACGCCTCGCCCCGGAGATCGTGGGCGTCGAGACGGGCCGCGGACTCGTCGACACCGACGAAGGCCCGCGCAGGGACAGCACGCTCGACGCGCTGGCCGCACTCCGTCCGGTCGTCGCAGGCGGCCAGGTCGTCACGGCGGGCAACTCCAGTTCCTTGAACGACGGAGCCTCGGCGATCATCGTGGCGAGCGCCGAGGCGGTCGAGCGACATGGCCTTCGTCCGCGCGCACGGATCGTCGCCTCGGCGACCGCCGCGCTCGCCCCCGAGATCATGGGCCTGGGTCCCGTGCCGGCAACGCAGAAAGCGCTCGCGAAGGCGGGCCTACAGGTCGGCGACCTCGGAGCCGTCGAGCTCAACGAGGCCTTCGCCACGCAGTCCCTCGCCTGCATCCGCCGCCTCGGACTCGACCCGTCGATCGTCAACGCCGACGGCGGAGCCATCGCGCTCGGCCATCCCCTCGGCTCCAGCGGATCCCGCCTCATCGTCACACTGCTCGGCCGACTCGAGCGCGAGAACGCGCGCTACGGTCTGGCCACGATGTGCGTCGGCGTGGGTCAGGGCACCGCGATGATCGTGGAGCGTCTGACATGACTCTGCGCATCGAGGAGCATCGAGACCGGGTGGTCGCCACGCTCGACCGGCCCGAGAAGCGCAACGCCATCGACCAGGCGACGATCGACGCGCTGCACGACCTCTGCGCGCTGCTCGAGCGGACGCCGCGCACGCTGATCATCACCGGCACCGACGGCGTCTTCGCGGCGGGCGCCGACATCGCCCAGCTGCGCGATCGCACCGCCGACGACGCCCGACGCGCCATCAATGCGACCGCATTCATCCGCATCCATGATCTCCCGATGCCGGTGATCGCCGCACTCGACGGATACGCGCTCGGGGGCGGAGCCGAACTCGCCTACGCCGCCGACATCCGCATCGCGACGCCGTCCCTCCGCATCGGCAACCCCGAGACCGGGCTCGGCATCATCGCCGCAGCCGGCGCGACCTGGCGCCTGCCCGAGATCGCCGGAGACGCGAGGGCGAGCGAGCTGCTCCTCACCGGCCGAGCTCTGGATGCCGAAGAGGCGCTGAGGTGGGGACTCGTGTCGTCGCTCCATCCGGCCGACGAGCTGCTCGCGGCCGCACACCGGATCGTCGATCGCATCGCGGCGAACGATCCCCTCGCGACGCAGCACACCAAACGCGCTCTGCGCACTCCGCGAGCAGGCCACCCGGCGATCGAGGTCGAACTGCAGGCCGAGCTGTTCGAGTCGCCCGAGAAGATCCGCCGCATGACCGACTTCCTGGAGAAGAGACGATGAGCGACATCGGCAGCGCCCCGAATCGGGTCGGCGTGCTCGGAGGCGGCCGCATGGGAGCCGGCATCGCACATGCGTTCCTGCTCGCCGGATCTCACGTCAGCGTGATCGAGCGCGATGCGGCGAGCGCCGATGCGGCGCTGACCCGCATCGGCGGCAGCATCCGCAGATCCGTCGACCGCGACCCCTCTCTCGACGAGGCCGAATTGACCGCGCGCATCACGACCGGCGTCGATCCCGGAGCCTTCGCCGCGGTCGACCTCGCGATCGAGGCGGTTCCCGAAGACCGGGCCCTCAAGGAGGACGCACTGTCGCGGGCCGAAGCCGTGCTGCCCCCGTCGGCGGTTCTGGCGAGCAACACCTCGTCGATCTCGATCGACGATCTCGCTGCGGGCCGCAGGCATCCGGAGCGATTCCTCGGCCTGCACTTCTTCAATCCGGTGCCCGCGTCGGCCCTAGTCGAGGTCGTGCGCGGCGCAGCGACCGACCGGGCGGTCGTCGAGAGCGCCACCGCCTGGGTGGCCGCCCTCGGCAAGACGCCGATCGTCGTCAGCGACTCCCCGGGCTTCGCGTCGTCGCGGCTGGGCGTGATGCTGGGCCTCGAGGCGATCCGGATGCTCGAGGAGGGCGTCGCCTCGGCCGCCGACATCGATGCCGCGATGACGCTCGGGTATCGGCATCCGATGGGTCCGCTGCGCACCACCGACATCGTCGGGCTCGATGTGCGCCTCGGCATCGCCGAAGAGCTGGAGCGCACGCTCGGCGAGCGATTCGCTGCACCGGAACTGCTGCGCCGCATGGTCGCCGAGGGAAAGCTGGGCCGCAAGAGCGGCGAAGGGTTCTACGCATGGAACGAGGAGAGATGACCGAGTATCTGCCGAGCTACGTCCAGGGCGAGTGGTGGACGCCGTCGTCACCCACGCGATCCACAGAGGTCCGCGATGCGTCCACCGGCGACGTCGTCGCCGTCGTGTCGTCCGTGGGCCTCGACCTGGCCGGGGCACTGGAGTACGCCCGCTCCGTCGGGCAGAAGAGCCTCGGTGCGCTCACGTTCCACCAGCGGGCCGTGCTGCTGAAGCAGTTCGCCCTCGCTCTCACCGAGCGCAAGGACGAGCTGTATGCGCTGTCCGCCCGTACCGGCGCCACGAAGGCCGACTCGTGGGTCGACATCGACGGCGGCATCGGCGTGCTCTTCTCGTACTCGGGCAAGGGCCGCCGCGAGCTGCCGAACAGCCGCGTGCATGTCGACGGCCCCGTGGAGCCGCTGTCGAAGGACGGGTCGTTCCTGGGTCGTCATGTCTACACGACGCTCCCCGGGGTCGCTGTGCAGATCAACGCGTTCAACTTCCCGGTGTGGGGTTCGCTCGAGAAGTTCGCACCCGCGTTCCTCGCCGGCATGCCGACGCTCGTGAAGCCCGCGACGCCCACGGGCTACGTCGCCGAGGCGATGGTGCGCATCCTCGTCGAATCGGGACTGCTGCCCGACGGATCGCTGCAGCTCGTCAGCGGCAGCGTGCCTGACCTGTTCGAGAACCTGCGGCTCGGCGACATCGTCGGGTTCACCGGCAGCGCGTCGACCGCGGAGAGCCTCAAAGCCCACGCCGCGGTGCAGACCGGCGGTGTGCGGTTCACCGCCGAGACCGACTCGATCAACGCCTCGGTGCTCGGCACAGACGCGATCGAGGGCACCCCGGAGTTCGACGCCTACGTGCGCCAGCTCGTCACCGAGATGACGAGCAAGGCCGGCCAGAAGTGCACGGCCATCCGGCGTGCGATCGTGCCGGCGGGCTCGGCCGACGCGATCATCGGCGCCGTGCAGGCGCGCCTCGCTGAGAAGACCGTGCTGGGCGACCCCCGCGCCGAGGGCGTCACCATGGGTCCCCTGGCCTCGACGGGGCAGCGCGATGAGGTGCTGCGCCAGGTGGATCGCCTGCAGGCGGCGGGCGGGCAGGTCGTCGTCGGGACGACGGATGCTCCCGAGGTCCGCCGCGCAGACGGCAGCACCGGCACCGCACCCGACGGAGCCTTCGTGTCGCCGCTGCTGCTGCGCTTCGAGGACTCGCAGTCCGATGCGGCGCACTCGATCGAGGCCTTCGGCCCCGTGTCGTCGCTGCTCACGTACGACACCATCGCCGAGGCCGCAGCGCTCGTCGCCCGAGGTGGCGGCTCGCTGGTCACCAGCATCGCCACGCATGACCCGGCGCAGGCCGTGGAGCTCGCCACGCGCATCGCACCGTTCAACGGCCGGATGCTGCTGCTCGACCGCGACGATGCACGATCGTCGACCGGGCACGGATCGCCCCTGCCCAACCTCGTGCACGGCGGCCCCGGTCGAGCCGGCGGCGGTGAGGAGCTCGGCGGCATCCGCGCGGTGCTGCATCACATGCAGCGCACGGCAGTGCAGGGTTCACCCGAGATGCTGACTGCCTTGACGGGTGTCTGGCACGCGGGGGCGGCCGCGCGCAGCGACGGTCGGCATCCGTTCCGCAAGTCGCTCGCGGAACTCCGCATCGGCGACCAGATCGTCTCCGGCTCGCGCGAGGTGACCCTCGCCGACATCGAGACGTTCGCGCACTTCACGGGCGACACGTTCTACGCCCACATGGACGAGGCATCCGCCGCCGCGAACCCGTTCTTCCCCGGACGGGTCGCGCACGGCTACCTGCTCGTCTCGTGGGCCGCCGGTCTCTTCGTCGATCCGGAGCCCGGACCCGTGCTCGCGAACTACGGTCTGGAGAACCTGCGATTCGTCACGCCGGTCTCCCCCGGCGACACGATCCGCGTCGAGCTGACCGCGAAGCAGATCACGCCGCGTGAGACGGACGAGTACGGAGAGGTGCGCTGGGACGCGGTGATCCGCAATCAGAGCGACGAGCTCGTCGCCACCTACGACGTGCTCACGCTGGTGAACAAGCAGCCGACACCCGAGGTCGTCGCCGCATGAGAGAGATGATGCAGCGCGATGCCGCATCGCAGATGCTCGGCATGACCGTCGAGGAGGACGCCCCCGGAGAGGCCGTCGTCTCGATGACCGTGCGCGACGACATGCTGAACGGGTTCGCCATCACGCATGGCGGACTGGTGTTCACCCTCGCCGACACCGCCTTCGCGATCGCCTGCAACGAGGACGATCGCGTCACGGTCGCGGGTGGTGCCGACATCACCTTCCTGAAATCCACGACCGCCGGCCAGCGACTGACAGCGCGCGCGGTGCGCCGTGTCGTCAGCGGACGCAACGGCCTGTACGACGTGACGGTGACCGACGAATCGGGCGATGTCGTCGCCGAGGTCCGCGGCCGCTCGCTCACGACGAACCGGTCGCACCCCGCCTGAGCGCACGCACGCTCACTGCTCTGTCCCCGACGAAGGAGTCGACGATGACCGCAACACATGCCGAGATCGGTGCCGAGGCCGAGCTTCATTCGCCTGAACGACTGGCGCGGCTGCAGCTGCAGCGCCTGCAGTGGACCGTCCGGCATGCCTACGAGAACGTGCCGACCTATCGCCGCAAGTTCGACGAGCACGGCGTGCACCCCGACGATGTGCGCACCCTCGACGACGTGCGGCGTCTGCCGTTCACCACCAAGGCCGACCTGCGCGAGAGCTATCCGTTCGGCATGTTCGCCGTGCCGATGGCCGACGTGCGACGCGTCCACGCGTCGTCGGGCACGACGGGGCGGCCGACCGTCGTCGGGTACACCGAAGGAGACCTCGACCGGTGGAGCGACCTGGTGGCGCGGTCGCTGCACGCCGCGGGCATCCGCGCGGGGATGAAGGTGCACAACGCCTACGGCTACGGGCTCTTCACCGGCGGACTCGGCACGCATGCCGGGATCGAGCGTCTCGGAGCGACCGTGATCCCGGTGTCGGGAGGGCAGACCGCCCGGCAGGTGCAGCTGATCACGGATTTCGAACCGGATGCCATCCTCTGCACGCCGAGTTATCTGCTCACGATCGCTGACGCGATGGAAGCCTCGGGCATCGATCCGACGACCACGTCGCTGCGCGTCGCGGTGCTCGGCGCCGAGCCGTGGACGAACGAGATGCGTCGTGAGATCGAGCGGCGACTGAACATCGATGCCGTCGACATCTACGGGCTCAGCGAGGTGATGGGGCCGGGGGTCGCGAGCGAGAGCGTGCTCACGAAAGACGGCCCGCACATCTGGGAGGACCATTTCCTGCCCGAGATCATCGACGGAGAGACCGGGGAACGGCTGCCGGACGATGCGCTCGGCGAGCTCGTCTTCACCTCGCTGACCAAAGAGGCTTTTCCTGTGATCCGGTATCGCACGCGCGATCTGACGCGCCTGCTGCCGGGAACCACCTTTCCGGCGCTTCGACGCATGGAGAAGATCACCGGCCGCAACGACGACATGATCATCCTGCGCGGCGTGAACCTCTTCCCCACCCAGATCGAGGAGCTGGTGATGGGCATCGAGACGCTCACCCCGCATTTCGTGCTCGAGCTGCACCACGTCGGGCAGCTCGACACGATGACCGTGCGCATCGAGCGACACCCGTCGCTGAGTGCCGAGGACTGCGATGCCGCCGCTGCGGTGCTCACCCACCGCATCAAGATGCACATCGGCACCAGCGTCGACGTGACGGTCGAGGAGCCGGGCACGCTGCCCCGGAGCGAGGGCAAATACCAGCGGGTCTACGACCTGCGGTAGGGCTCGAGCCGGGTGTCCCCGCCGTCAGCCGCGCAGCGCGAGCACGAACGGGAGCACGTCGCTCGCCCCCGCCTGGCGCAGCGTGCGCGCGGCGACCGTGAGCGTCCAGCGGCTGTCGGCGAGATCGTCGACGAGCAGCACGGGACCGGTCGGCACGTCGAGGCCCTGCGCGCTGAATCTGTCCCACAGACCTGCCAGCCGGAACACGCTGTTGCCACCGGGTTGGCCCGTCGGCCCGCCGTTCACGAGGTCGAGCGCACCGAGATACGGCAGGCGGCCGATCTCGGCGATCCCGCGGGCGAGTGAGTCGACGAGCAGCGGATGCGATCGCGACGGCATGGCGACGACCGCGACGGGGCGCTCGGTCCACCCCCAGTCGGCGAGCACGCGCACGCAGCCGCCGAGGACCTGGGGCGTCACCACCGCGTCAGGGGCTCCCGCCGCGAAGAGCTCGCGCAGCGTGCCGCCCCAGCCGAGGTCGGTGAGACGGGCGAGTGCGCGCCCTTCTCCGGCCTGCTCCCCCGCGGGGATGCGCCCCTTCACCGGCACGTCGAGCTTGTCGGCTCCGGTCGGCCAGGCGCGACGAGGCTCGACCGGGACACCGACGCGATCGAGCGATTCCGCGGCCTGCGTCGTCGCCGATTCGCCGATCTCGCTCGGGAACCAGATGCCGGCGCAGTTGTCGCATCTCCCGCAGGGCGCAGCCGTGTCGTCGTCGAGTGAGCGCTGGAGGAATTCCATGCGGCATCCGTCGGTCTGCTCGTAGTCGATCATGTGCTGCTGCTCGGCGCGACGCTCGGCCGCGATGCGCTCATAGCGCTCGGCGTCGTAGGGCCACGGCTGTCCCGTCGCGACCCACCCGCCCTGCACCCGGCGCACCGCGCCGTCGACGTCGAGAACCTTGAGCAGCAGTTCGAGCGGAGTACGCCGGATGTCGACCATCGCCTCGAGCGAGGGCGTCGAGATGGGCTGATCGCCGAGGGCGGCGATCACCCGCTCGGCGCGCTCCCGATCCGGCATCGACGCGGTCGCGAAGTAGTGCCAGATGTCGCGGTCTTCGACGCCGGGCAGCAGGAGCACGTCGGCGCTCTCGCTCGCACGACCGGCACGGCCGACCTGCTGGTAGTACGCGACCGGCGACGACGGCGCGCCGAGGTGCAGCACGAAACCGAGGTCCGGCTTGTCGAAGCCCATCCCGAGCGCGCTCGTGGCGACGAGGGCCTTGACCTCGTTGCGCTTCAGCATCCCTTCCGACTCGGTGCGCTCGTCGGTGTCGGTCTGTCCGGTGTACGCGCGCACGTCGTGCCCGTGATCGCGCAGCAGCCGGGCGGTGTCGACCGCGGCCGCGACCGTCAGGGTGTAGATGATGCCCGAACCGGGCAGGTCGTCGATATGACTGAGCAGCCATGCGAGCCGGCTGGCGGAGTCGCGCAGACGCAGGACGCCGAGACGCAGCGAGGTGCGCGCGAGCGGGCCGCGGATCGTGAGCACCTCGGAGCCGGCGGCATCCGACGCCCCTTCCGTGCCGAGCTGCTCGGCGACGTCGGCCACGACCCTGCTGTTCGCGGTCGCCGTCGTCGCGAGCACGGGCACCTCGGGCGGCATCTGCTCGATGAGGTCGCGCAGCCGCCGGTAATCGGGGCGGAAGTCGTGCCCCCAGTCGCTGATGCAGTGCGCCTCGTCGACCACCAGCATGCCGATCCGTCGAACCAGCGCCGGCAGCTGCTGCTCGCGGAACGCGGGATTGTTGAGTCGTTCGGGAGAGACGAGCAGCACATCGACCTCGTCTCGGTCGAGCTGCTCCATGACCTCCGACCACTCGTGCGCATTGGTCGAGTTGATCGCCACCGCTCGAACGCCTGCCCGCTCGGCCGCGGCGATCTGATCGCGCATCAGCGCGAGAAGCGGCGAGACGAGGACGGTCGGCCCTGCCCCCTGGCGGCGCAGCAGCAGCGTCGCGACGAAGTACACAGCCGACTTGCCCCACCCGGTGCGCTGCACGACCAGCGCGCGGCGGCGCCCCTCGACCAGAGCCTCGATCGCCTCGTACTGACCGTCGTGGAAGTCGGCGTCCGGGCGGCCGACCAGCTCGCGCAGAGCCGAGAGCGCAGCAGTGCGGGTGTCGACAGAGGCGGGAGAAGTCATGTCTCCACTCTGCCCGATGCCTCCGACACCCGGTGCGCCACCATCCACAGGCGGATTCGAGCCGAGCCTCGGCGACGTCGTCTAGCGTGGGACGATGATCACCCGAGAACTGGCCGTATCCCTGCGCGACGCCGGACTCGTGTGGCATCCCGCCGAGGGCGACCGCTTTCAGCTCGATCTTCCGAACGATGTCGAGCTCGAGGCCGAAGCCGATGTCTTCACGGTCAGCGAGATGACGATCGAGGCCCGCCAGACCCCGAGCGGCACGGACCTCGCCTTCAACGGCACGACGGAGTGGGCGCTCGACGCCGTGACCCTCGCGGACGCGGTGTGGCTCCCCCGCGAGGATCAGCTGCGTGAGCTGCTGCGCGGCACCTTCCGGGCGCTGAGCCGCCTCTCCGACACCTTCGTGGTCGAGGTCGAGATCGCCGGCGAGACCCTGCGTTTCGAGCATCCGGATCCCTCCGAGGCGTGCGGCAGAGCCCTCCTCGACCTCGTCTCCCGCTCTCGCTGAGCAACTCTCCGAGCATCTCGCCGAGCGCCGCATCGGGGGTCTTCCTTGCGCCGCGACGACCTCCGTGTCAGAATTACCTAACGACCGGTCAGTAAAGCGGATCGGAAACCGAGGAGTCGATGATGACCAGCCCCGCAGATCTCTCCCTCGTCGACGGAGAGCTATCCGACGACGAGCGCCTGTTCGACGAGCTCATCGCGAACGAGCAGCGCATCGAGCCTCGCGACTGGATGCCCGATGCCTATCGCAAGACGCTGATCCGTCAGATCTCGCAGCACGCGCACTCCGAGATCATCGGCATGCAGCCGGAGGGCAACTGGATCACCCGGGCGCCGAGCCTCAAGCGCAAGGCGATCCTGATGGCCAAGGTCCAGGACGAGGCGGGGCACGGACTCTATCTCTACTCCGCCGCACAGACGCTCGGCATCTCGCGCGACGAGATGATGGATCAGCTCATCAGCGGCAAGGCCAAGTACTCGTCGATCTTCAACTATCCGACACCCACCTGGGCCGACATGGGGGCGATCGGGTGGCTCGTCGACGGAGCCGCCATCTGCAACCAGGTGCCGCTGTGCCGCGCCTCCTACGGGCCCTACGGCCGCGCGATGGTGCGCGTCTGCAAGGAGGAGTCGTTCCATCAGCGCCAGGGATTCGAGATCCTGCTGTCGCTGATGCAGGGAACCGACGAGCAGAAGAAGATGGCGCAGGATGCCGTGAACCGCTGGTACTGGCCGAGTCTGGCGATGTTCGGTCCGCCCGACGACCAGTCCCCCAACTCCGCGCAGTCGATGAAGTGGAAGATCAAGCGCTTCACGAACGACGAGCTGCGTCAGCGCTTCGTCAGCATGCTCGTGCCCCAGGCCGAGATCCTCGGCGTGACCCTGCCCGACCCTGATCTGCGCTTCGACGACGAGACCGGCCAGTACGTGATCGGCGAGATCGACTGGGACGAGTTCTTCGAGGTGCTGCGCGGCAACGGCCCCTGCAATGCCGAGCGTCTCGAACGCCGCCGCACGGCCCATGATGACGGCGCGTGGGTGCGCGAGGCTGCGGCCGAGTACGCCCGCAAGCAGGCGCTGAAGACGAAGGCGGTGGCGTGATGGCGACGCCCGGTGCCGACGCCCGCGAGCCCTGGCCGCTCTGGGAGGTCTTCGTCCGCGCGAACCGCGGCCTGAGCCACGTCCACGTCGGGTCGCTGCACGCCCCGGATGCCGACATGGCCATCCGCAACGCCCGGGATCTCTACACGCGACGCGGCGAGGGCGTGTCGATCTGGGCGGTGCCCGCCGAGGCGATCACGACCAGCGACCCCGACGCCAAGGGCGCCTACTTCGAGAGCCCCGCCGGCAAGAACTATCGGCACGCCGTGTACTACACGGCGTCCGAGGGGGTGCCGCACCTGTGAGCCACATCCAGGGTGATATCCACGGCGACCCGCACGGGGACGTCTCGGTCGACGAGCTGCGGCTCGGTGACGAGCTCACCGGAACCGGCTCCGCGGCGGCATCCGCCGACATCGCCGAGTACGCGCTCTGGCTCGGCGACGATGCACTGATCCTGTCGCAGCAGCTCGGTGAGTGGATCTCCCGCGCGCCCGAACTCGAAGAGGACGTCGCCCTCGGCAACATCGCGCTCGACCTGCTCGGGCATGCCCGCTCGTTCCTGCACTTCGCGGGGTCTTTCGACGGACGCTCCGAAGACGATCTCGCGTACTTCCGCGACGAACCGGAGTTCCGCTGCGCCTGGATCGTCGAGCAGCCCAACGGCGACTTCGCGCAGACCATCGCCCGCCAGTTCGTCGTGTCGACCTACATGTTCGAGCTGTACTCGGCCCTGCGGGCGAGCAGCGACCCGACCCTCGCGGCGATCGCCGAGAAGTCCCTCAAAGAGGTCGACTACCACCGAGACCACGCGGTGCAATGGGTGCTGCGGCTCGCCGGCGGCACCGACGAATCCCGGCGACGGATGATCCGCGCGCTGGGCGACGTCTGGCCGTATGCCGACGAGCTCTTCCGCGACGAGCCCCTGATCGACCGCCTCGGGGACGCCGCGGCGCGTCCGTCGACGCTGCGAGCGGGCTTCGACGCCGTCGTCGCCGCCGTCTTCGCCGAGGCCGAGCTGACGCTTCCCGCCGTCGCGGCATCCTCGGCCGGAGGACGGCGAGGAGCGCACGCGAGTCCGTTCGGCCATGTCCTCGCGGAGATGCAGGTCCTGGCGCGACGGCATCCGGGAGCGTCATGGTGACCGGCACGCTGCAGACCGCGCCCCGGTCGACCGCCTGGCGGATCGCCGCGGCCGTGGCCGACCCCGAGGTGCCCGTGCTGACGATCGAGGACCTCGGCGTGCTGCGCGCGGTCACCGTCGACGGCGACGTGGTGCGCGTCGACATCACCCCGACCTACAGCGGGTGCCCGGCGATGGACACGATCCGCGACGACGTCATCCTCGCCCTGACCGCCGCGGGATACTCACGGGTCGAGGTCCGGCTCGTGCTCTCCCCCGCATGGACGACGGACTGGATGTCGGATGCCGGCAGGCAGAAGCTCGCCGAGTACGGCATCGCGCCTCCGACCGGGCGCTCGGCGATCTCGTCCGGCCCGATCCGCCTCGCGATCAGCGTGCGGTGCCCTCGGTGCGGCTCGCTGGACACCCGCGAGGTCTCGCGCTTCGGATCCACCTCGTGCAAGGCGCTGTTCGAATGCCGCGCCTGCCTCGAACCCTTCGACCACTTCAAGGTGCACTGATGTCGCTGTTCGCCCTCTCCGGTCCCGCGCCCGCGCCGTCGCCTCGTCGAGCCGCCGCGCCGACGAAGAAGCGCGCGCGCTTCCACACCCTCGCCGTCGAGGAGGTGCGGCCGTTGACCGACGACTCGGTCGAGGTGACCTTCTCGGTTCCCGCCGACCTCGCCGACGACTACGACCACCTGCCCGGCCAGTATGTCGCCCTGCGCACGTCGCTCGACGGCACGGAGGTGCGCCGGTCGTACTCGCTGTGCCGCGCACCCGAGCACCGCACGGCCGAGCAGATCGCCGCCGGTGTCCCGACCCGGCTCAGCGTCGCCGTGAAGCGCGACGAGGGCGGGCTCTTCTCGACCTGGGCGCAGACGGGCCTTCACCCCGGGTTCGAGATCGACGTGATGAGTCCGCAGGGCACGTTCACCTCCGGGCTCGACGATCTCGATCAGCGTCACGTCGTGGGCATCGCTGCGGGCTCCGGCATCACGCCGCTGATGGCTCTCGCCCACACCGTGCTGACGCGCTCCGACACCTCCCGCTTCACCCTGCTCTACACGAACCGCTCGACGCTCGACGTGATGTTCCTCGAGGATCTCGCCGACCTCAAGGATCGCTACCCGACGCGCCTGACGCTGCACCATGTGCTGTCCCGCGAGCAGCGCACGGCCCCCGTGCTCTCCGGACGCATCGACGAGGAGAAGCTGCGCACCATCCTGGGGGCGCTCATCGATCCGACCGACGTCGACGAATGGTTCCTGTGCGGACCGCTCTCGCTGGTCGACCTGTGCCGAGAGGTGCTCGCCGACGTCGGTGTGCCGCGTGAGCACATCCGCTTCGAGCTCTTCACGACGGGTGACGAGCCGGCGCGCGCCGCCCGCCCTGTCGAGGTGCGCGCGGGCGAGAAGACGATCCGCATCGAGGTGAATCTCGACGGCGTCTCGTCGACCGTCGAGAGTCCGGTCGACGCGCACGAGTCCGTGCTCAATGCCGCTCTGCGGGTGCGACCCGATGCGCCGTTCGCGTGTGCGGGCGGCGTCTGCGGAACCTGCCGTGCGAGGGTCATCGAGGGCAGCGTGACGATGACGGAGAACTACGCGCTCGAGCCCGACGAGCTCGAGCGCGGCTACGTCCTCACCTGCCAATCCCACCCCACGAGCGACCGCATCGTGGTCGACTACGACGTCTGAGGAGCATCGGATGATCGATCTGACCGTCGCCGGCGACGTCGCCACCGTCGTCCTGAATGCGCCGACGAAACGGAATTCACTCGACGAGCAGGCGCTCCGCGATCTCGGCCGCGCCTACGACGAGGCGGATGCCGCGGGAGTGCGCGCGCTGGTGCTGCGGGGCGAGGGCCGGGCCTTCTGCGCCGGTCGCGACATCTCGGGCGTCGACCCCCGTGACGACGACGTGATCGGGTATCTCGGCGGGCTCGTGACCCCGCTGCTGCAGCGGATGGCACGGTTCCCCGCCCCGACCTTCGCGGTGGCGCACGGCGCCTGTCTCGGCGTCGGCCTCGGACTCCTCATCGCCACCGACGTCGTGTACGTCGCAGAGTCGGCCAAGATCGGGTCACCGTTCGCCGCGCTCGGTGCCACTCTCGACTCCGGCGGCCACGCCCTCTTCGTCGAACGTCTCGGGGCGCACCGGGCACTCGACCTCATCTACACCGGTCGGCTGATGAGCGGCACCGAGGCCGTGTCATCGGGGCTCTTCTCCCGGGTGCTGCCCGACGACGAGGTCGTGCAGGCGACGACGGATGCCGCGGCGACCGCTGCGCGTGGCGCCACCGCCGCCTTCCTGGCGAGCAAGCTACTGGTCGCCAGGATCCGCGACGAGCGCCTGGCGCTGTGGGAGTCGATCGATCTCGAGAACGCCGCCCAGGCCGCCCTGTGCGACACCGACGACTACCGCGAGGGGTTCGCGGCGTTCCAGGAGAAGCGCACGCCGGAGTTCCGCGGCCGCTGAGTCGCATCCGCTTACTGCGGCAGGACGGACGGACGCAAGGCCGTCGCCGATGTCGGATGCGGATGCGAGACTGCCTGCATGTTGCTCTCGGAGCTCGTCTCCACCGCCGAAGAGGTCACCGCCACCGCATCGCGCCTGGCGAAGATCGACGCCGTGTCCCGGCTGCTCGCACGCGCTGACGCTGCCGACGTGCCCGCCCTCGTCGGGCTGCTGCTCGCGACGCCGCGACAGGGACGGCTGGGTGTCGGCTGGCGCGGAGTGGCGGCGCTCGACGTGCAGCACGCTGCCGAGCCCTCGCTGTCGATCCGTGATGTCGATGACGCGTTCGAGGCCTTGACCGGCTCGTCAGGGTCGGGGTCGGCCGCGGCGCGTTCCGCGATCCTCTCGGCTCTCGCGTCGCGAGCGACGGCTCCCGAATGGGACTTCCTGTCGCGGGCCATGCTCGGCGAGCTGCGCACGGGCGCGCTCGGCGGCGTCCTGCTCGATGCCATCGCCCGTGCCGCGGATCGCCCGGCGGCATCGGTGCGACGAGCAGCGATGCTCTCCGGCGACCTGGGCGAGACCGCCGTGCTCGCACTCACCGGCACGGAGGACGAACTCGATGCGGTCGGCCTGGTGGTCGGTCGCCCCGTGCTGCCGATGCTCGCATCGACCGCGGCCACCCCGACCGCCGCGCTCGACATCACCGGCACCGCGTCCGTCGAGTACAAGCTCGATGGCGCGCGCATCCAGGTGCATCGCCAGGGAGACGATGTGAGCGTCTACACCCGCAGCCTCGCCGACATCACCCACCGGGTGCCGGAGATCGTCGAGATCGTGCGCGCGCTCCCCGCACACGATCTGATCCTCGACGGTGAGACGTTGTCACTCGACGAAGACGGCGGCCCTCGGCCGTTCCAGCAGACGATGTCGCGGTTCGGGGCGGACGTCTCGCGCGAGCTCGTGCTGCGGCCCTGGTTCTTCGACATCCTGCACGTCGACGGACGCGATCTGCTCGACGAGCCCCTGTCCACCCGCCTGACCGAACTCGAGAGGGTCGTCGGCGAATGGCGTATGCCGGGCATCGTCACCGACGACGCCGAAGCGGCCGAGCAGCTGTCGCGCGAGGCTCTCGCCGCGGGCCACGAGGGGGTGCTCGTCAAAGGGATCGATGCGCCC
The DNA here is from genome assembly GCF_918698045.1 of Microbacterium sp. Bi98. Lineage (NCBI taxonomy): Bacteria > Bacillati > Actinomycetota > Actinomycetes > Micrococcales > Microbacteriaceae > Microbacterium > Microbacterium sp. Bi98. The sequence goes on from NZ_CAKKLK010000013.1 coordinate 37,342, forward strand.
TATTCGGCGGGACGCCGCGGCAAGTCCTGGGTCAAGGTCAAGCCCGTGCTCACGTACGACCTGGTCGTGCTCGCCGCCGAATGGGGGTCGGGTCGGCGCCAGGGGCTCCTGTCGAACCTGCACCTCGGCGCACTCGACCCGACCGGCGAGTTCGGCGAGCCCGGCGGTCTCGTCATGGTCGGCAAGACGTTCAAGGGGCTCACCGACGAGCTGCTGCGCTGGCAGACGGAGAACTTCCCGCCGCTCGAGACGAGGCGCACGCAGGGCGCGGTGTTCCTGAGACCGGAGTTCGTGGTCGAGATCGCGATCGACGGCGTGCAGCGCTCGCCGCGATACCCCGGAGGCATCGCGTTGAGGTTCGCGAGAGTCAAGGGCTATCGACCCGACAAGAACCCCGCCGACGCCGACACGATCCAGACCCTGCGGGCGCTGCTGCGCGGGTGATTCCCGTCAGGCCGACGGAGCGAGACCGAGGTCCTCTTCGCGCACCGTGCCCTGGAACGACCAGGGGAAGTTGATCCACAGGTCGGTGTCCTTCCAGGCGTAGTCGGGCTGGATGATCGTCGACGGCTTGGTGTAGATCGTGACCGAGCGCACGTCGGCACCCTTGTCCTTCAGCAGCTGCACGGCGAGGGCGAGCGTGCGACCCGAATCTGCGACGTCGTCGACCAGCAGCACGCGTCGACCCTCGAGATACGCCATGTCGAGTTCGGGCGGCAGCACCTCCGGCGCGTCGAGCACCGTGCCGATGCCGGTGTAGAACTCGACGTTGATCGCACCGCAGTTCTTCGCTCCGAGACCGTAGGCGATGGCACCGGCAGGCAGCAGACCGCCCCGCGCGATGGCCACCACGACCTCGGGCATGAAGCCGCTGTCCAGGATCCGGCGCGCGAGGTCTCGCGTCGCGGATCCGAAGCCGTCCCAGGTGAGCGTCTCGCGCTCGATCGATGCATCCGTCATCGTCTCATTCTCCTGCACCACCACTCGAACTCCCGCCACGCCGTCGCCTCAGCCGAGGCGCGTGACCTCGACCGAGACGAACAGCTCGGAGGCGCTGGGTCCCGCGTACACCCCGCGCAGCGGTGCGACATCGGCGTAGTCCCGACCGTGGCCGACATAGACGTGCGATTCGCCGATGTCGACGAGGTTGGTGGGGTCGTATCCGCGCCACTCGCCGGAGTACCACTCGACCCAGGCGTGCGACTCCCCCGTCACAGCCTGTCCGATCGCCGCCGTCGGATCGGGATGCAGGTACCCCGACACGTAGCGCGCCGGGATCCCCGCGGCGCGCAGCACGCCCAGCGCCACATGAGCGATGTCCTGGCAGACGCCGGACCGGGTGGGCCACGCGTCGCGGGCGGTCGAGCTCACGCCGGTGACGCCGCTGCGATACTCCATGGCCTCCCCGACGGTGCGGCAGATCTCCCGGGCCGTCTCGTCGACGCCACCACCCTCCGCTTCGATGTGCAGGGCGAGGTCGCGCATCTCGTCATCCGGAGCGGTGGCAGGCGTCTGCGCCACGCATTCCGCGAGTTCGAGCGATTGGGGTATCCGGGCTGCCAGTTCGTCCCAGTCGATGTCCGCCTCTCCCGTCGGCAGCGGCCTCACATCCACCACGCTCGTCGCGGTGACCGAGAGCATCTGATGCGGGGTCAGCAGCTCGAACGTCGAGACCCGGGTGTCCCAGTAGTCGGTGTACGAGTGCTGGGTCGCGGTCGGCGATATGTCGAGCGTCGCCTGCAGCACGAACTGTCCGTCCCGGGAGTGCGGCAGCATCCGCGCCTCGTTGTACGACGCCGTCGCCGGCTGCTCGTAGCGGAAGCCGGTGCGGTGAACGATCTTGAGCCGACTCACAGCGCCTCTCCGATCCACACCGGCATCGCGATCGAGGGGAAGTACCGCTCCCTGATCGCGTCGCTCGCCACCGACATCCCCACCTGGACCTCCTCCATGCTCTCCGACAGCCGATGCACGGTGTCTCCGATCGGTCGGTACTCGAGCTCCGACCGCATGCGTCCCAAGACGCGATGCGCCCGATCGGGCACGCCGAACGCACCCGCCGGATCGATACCGCGCAGACACTCCTCGGCCTGGAGGATGCTCGAGAGCACCGATCGGGGGAACAGCCGGTCGATCAGGAGGAACTCCACGGCGGACGCTCCCGTGGGCACCGCCCGGTGGCTGCGCAGATGGGCTTCGTACGCCCCGCAGCTGCGCAGCAGCGTCGTCCAGCTCGGCCCGCCTGCCTCGGTCAGCGACCGCGTCGCCAGCAGCCGCGCCGTCATGTCCGCGCGCTCGATCGAGCGGCCGAGCACGAAGAAGTGCCAGGCCTCATCCCGGCTCGTCGAGGAGTCGACGACCCCGAAGGCCAGCGCCGACCGATCACGCACCCAGCGGAAGAACGGGTGCGTCTTGTCCGAGGCGATCCGCCGCGGCATCCGTGCGTTCGACTCGTTCAGCGTCTCCCAGAGGTCCGTCGAGATGATCTCGCGCGCTCGACGAGCGTTCTCCCGCGCCGCCGCGATCGAATGGGCGATCGACGCGGAGTGCTCACGATCCAGCGCGAGCAGCCGCACGACGTCGTCCCGGCTCAGCACGGTGCCGGCATCCGCCGTCGTCCCCATCACCGACAGGAGCGCCCGACATGCGGTGTCCTCCTCGACCCACGGATCCTCGAGCAGCAGCTGCAGGTGCACATCGAGGATGCGGGCGGTGCCGTCGGCGCGCTCGACGTAGCGGCCGATCCAGAACAGCGCCTCGGCGATGCGACTCAGCATCCTGCGCCTCCCTGCTGCTGCTGCTGCTGTTGCTGCTGTTGCTGCTGGTGGTGACGCAGGTCCAGGTCCTCGTCCTGCGGAGACGAGAGGAAGGGCGGATGCGGTTCCTCACGCGCCGGAGCGACCACGGCGATCGCCCCGGTCGCCAGCGACACCTCGTCTGCGGCGGCGTCCGGGTCTCCGTCCAGAGTCGACGTCGGCCCGGTGAAGAGCGACGGATCCAACACCCAGGTGTCCTTCGACCCTCCACCCTGGCTCGAGTTCACGACGAGCTGCCCCTCGGGCAGAGCGACGCGAGTGAGACCGCCGGGCAGCACCCAGATGTCGTGCCCGTCGTTCACGGCGAAGGGTCGCAGATCGACGTGTCTCGGGCGGAATCCGTCCTCCACGAGCGTCGGGATGGTCGAGAGCTGCACGACCGGCTGGGCGATCCAGCCTCGGGGATCCGCCCGCAGCGACCGACGCAACTCGTCCAGCGTCTCGCGCGACGCGTCGGGGCCGACGACCAGCCCCTTCCCGCCGGATCCGTCGACGGGCTTCACCACCAGCTCGTCGAGCCTGTCGAGCACCTCCTCCAGCGCGTCCGGCTCCTCGAGCCGCCAGGTGTCGACGTTCGGGATCACCGGCTCCTCTCCCAGGTAGTAGCGGATCAGATCGGGGACGTACGTGTACACGAGCTTGTCGTCGGCCACGCCGTTGCCGACGGCGTTCGCGAGCGTCACGGTGCCGAGGCGCGCCGCGAGCATCAGCCCCGGCGCGCCCAGCACCGAGTCCGGACGGAACTGCTGCGGGTCGAGGAACTCGTCATCGACCCTGCGGTAGATCACGTCCACCCGCGTCGGCCCCGAGGTCGTGTGCATCCACACCCGACCGCCCGAGCAGAAGAGATCTCGTCCTTCGACGAGCTCGATGCCCATCATGCGAGCGAGCAGGGTGTGCTCGTAGTACGCCGAGTTGTGCACCCCGGGGGTCAGCACGACGACGGTCGGATCATCGACGCCGTCCGGCGCCGCCGCACGCAGCGCCTGGAGCAGCCGGCCCGGGTAGTCGACGACGGGACGCACGCGCAGGCTGGTGAACAGCTCGGGGAGCGTCTGCGCCATCACCCGGCGATTCGCGAGCACGTAGCTGACGCCGCTCGGCACGCGCACGTTGTCCTCGAGCACGCGCCAGGCTCCGAGCTCGTCGCGGATGACGTCGATCCCCGCGACATGGATGCGCACGCCGTTCGCTCCGACGATGCCGGCCGCCTGACGGTGGAAGTGCGCGGAGGAGCTGATCAGCGACGAGGGGATCACGCCGTCCTGCACCGCGTGCTGCCGACCGTAGACGTCGGCAAGGAAGGCCTCGAGCGCACGCACCCGCTGCTTCACCCCCGACTCGACATAGCGCCAGTCGTCGGCGGCGACCACGCGAGGCACCACGTCGAGCGGGAACGGACGCTCCTCCCCGGCGAAGTCGAACGTCACCCCCTGCGCGAGGTACGAGCTGGCGAGCGCGTCGGTCCGTGCCCTCAGCTCGGCGTCGTCCATGCTCGCGAGCGCGGGATACATGTCCTGATAGGGCAGGCGCACTCCCCCACCACCGGGCTGCGCATCGGCAGGGAACATCTCGTCCCACGGCGCGGCCCCCGCTCGCTGCGGCGACCGGCGCGAGGTGTATCCGTCGAACAGTGACTCCATGGCCGCATGTTTCCGTGTCGCGGTTTCGGCGGTGTTACGCGCGCAAGTCGGCGCCGCGTCGGCACGGGCGCGATAGGATCGACGCGTCCGGCGCTCTCCGACGCCGGTGCCTGAAAAAGAGGCACGAAGCTCCCCACGATGACGCGGGGGCGAGACACATACGGAATACGAACGTTCTCCGTCCCTGTCTCGAAAGGCTTTCGCATGCCCTCCGTCTCCGCGCACGTCGCACTCACTCTCGCCCAGCACATCGACGCCGTCTTCGGTGTGATGGGCAACGGCAACGCCTACTTCCTCGACGCGATCGAGACCCAGACGAATGCCGTCTTCACGGCCGTCCGTCATGAGCAGGGCGCAGTGGTCGCCGCCGATGCGCACTTCCGCGCGTCCGGCAGGATCGCCGCGGGCACCTCGACCTACGGCGCCGGTTTCACGAACACCCTCACAGCACTCGCCGAGGCCGTGCAGGCGCATGTCCCCCTCGTGCTGGTGGTGGGCGACGAGCCGACGTCCGGCCCTCGTCCATGGGACGTCGACCAGATCGCCCTGGCCTCGGCGGTCGGTGCCCGCACCTATACGGTCGGGCACGCGGATGCCGCAGCGACCACCGTCATCGCGATCGAGCACGCACTGACCTACCGCGTGCCCGTCGTGCTGGCGATCCCCTACGACGTGGCCTCACGCGAGGCCGGCCCGGTGCCCGAGGCTCCGCTGCCGCGCATCCCCGCGCCGCTCGCGCCGCGCGGCGAGTTCGCCGAGGGCACGCTCGACGAGATCGCCCAGGCGCTTCACGGAGCATCGCGCCCCTTCCTGCTGGCGGGTCGCGGCGCCTGGCTCGCGGGGGCCGGTGCGGCGCTCGGCGAGCTGGCGACCCTCACCGGCGCTCTGACGGCCTCCTCAGCGCTGGGGCGCGGTGTCTTCCCCGACACCCGGTTCGACCTCGGCGTCACGGGAGGATTCGGGGCCGACGGCGCCATGGAACTCGTGCGCACCGCCGATGTCGCCGTCGTGTTCGGCGCCTCCCTGAACCAGTTCACGATGCGATTCGGCGAACTCTTCGCACCGGGCACCAGGGTCTTCCAGATCGACATCGCGCCCGCAGCCACGCACCCGCACGTCGGCGGCTTCGTGCGTGCGGATGCTCGCGTGGCGGCCGAGGAGCTCGTCGCCCGGGTCGGCTCGCTCGGCTCCGGCGCCGCCCCTGAGAGCGGTTCTGCCGAGCACGGCCTCGGAGCGGAGGCGCACCGCACCGAGACTCCGACTGTCCAGCACGGCGAGTCGCACCCGGCATCCGACGCTGTGCCCGCACAGCCGTGGCGCGAGACGGTCGACGTCGAGGCCGCACGCGCGTACGACGAGGGCGACGAGCTCGCTCCCGACGGACGCCTCGACCCCCGCTCCGCCGCCCGCCGCATCGCCGAGCTCCTGCCCTCCGATCGCGTCGTCGTCTCCGACGGCGGGCACTTCATCGGCTGGGCGAACATGTACTGGCCGGTCGAGGCCCCCGACCGCATGATGATGGTCGGCACCGCCTTCCAGTCGATCGGGCAGGGCTGGCCGAGTGTCGTCGGCGCGGCCCTCGCCCGCCGCGAGTCGACCGTCGTACTGACGTCGGGCGACGGCGGCGGACTCATGGCGATCGCCGACCTCGAGTCGGCCGTGCGCGCGGCAGCGGGTCGAGGCATCGCCGTGATCTGGAACGACGCCGCCTACGGTGCCGAGGTCAACCTCTACGGGCTCAAGGGGCTCGCCGAGGGCCCGATGCGCATCCCCGAGGTCGACTTCGCGGCGTTCGGCGCCGCGGTGGGCGCGGAGGGCGTCGTCGTGAAGACGCTCGCAGACCTCGCTCGACTCGCCACATGGACGCAGGAGGATGCTGCGACGCGGCGGTTCCTGCTGCTCGACCTGCGCATCTCGGGTGACGTGATCGCGCCGTACCAGCAGGAGATCATCCGGGTGAATTCCTGACCTCGCCGAGTCGCTAGGCTCCTCGTCATGACCGAGAATTCCGGAGTCCTGCGATACAGCGCATTCGCCGCGACGCCCGACGGCGGCAACCCCGCGGGAGTCGTACTCGATGGCTCAGATCTGAGCGACGAGCAGATGCAGCGGATCGCCGTGGATGTCGGATTCTCCGAGACCGCCTTCCTCGTCGCACGCACCGATGGCGACGGTGTGCCGCGCTACCGGGCGCGTTACTGGTCGCCGTCGGCTGAGGTGCCGTTCTGCGGACACGCGACCGTCGCGACGGCGGTCGCCCTCGCCGAGCGCGACGGGCCGGGCGATGTCGTGTTCGACACGAACGCGGGCGCTGTGACGCTGCGCTCGACGGTGGATCGGGATGGCGCGGTGACCGTGTCGTTCACGAGCGTCGAGCCGCAGGTGCGCGATCTCGACTCCGACGTGCTCGACCGGTTCCTCGCGCTGCTCGGACTCACCCCGGCGGATCTCGATGAGCGCTTCCCCGCCAAGGAATCGTTCGCCGGCAACTGGCATCCGATCGTCGTGCTCCGTGATCGGGACCTGTTCGATCAGTTCCGCTTCTCGCCCGCCGAGGTCGCCGCACTCATGCGCGAGCAGGGGTGGTTCGGCACCTCGACAGTGCTGCACGCGGCGAGCACCGCCGACTTCGATGCCCGCAACCTCTTCCCGGTGGGACGGATCACCGAGGACCCGGCGACGGGCTCGGCGGCTGCATCGGTCGGGGCGTATCTGCGCGACCTCGGACACCCGGCGACGACCGTCCGCATCCATCAGGGCGCTCACGTGCGTCGTCCGAGCCTCTTGACCGTGACGATCCCGCCGACCGGCGGAATCGAGGTCTCCGGCGGGGCGTCCCTCCTGACCTGAGCCCGTCGTCACACACCCGCTGCGTTAGCCTTCCGAGATGCCTGCCATCCGCAACATCGCCGTCGGCCTGCCCGTCAAGGACGGACACCTGCTCGCGCTCGAAGGGCACGACGCCTCGCGCGGCCTGGACTTCCTCCGGGCGATCGGCGGCGGGATCGAATTCGGTGAGACCGCCGCAGAAGCTCTCGGTCGCGAGTTCATGGAGGAGCTCGGCGTCACTCTCGAGGGCGCCGAGCCACTCGGCGTCTTCGAGAACATCTTCACGTACGAAGGCGCGCCCGGTCACGAGATCGCCCATGTGTTCGCGGTGACATCCGCCGAGCTGGATGCGGTGCCCCTCGACGCCGAGCTTCACATCCTCGACGAGGGCAGCCCGGTTCGCTGGGTGCCGATCGACGACATCCGTGCCGGCACCCGCGTCCTGTTCCCCGAGGGCGCACCGGAAGCGCTGCTCACCCTCGTCGAGCGCGTCCGGTGAGCGTCCGGATCACAGCACGTCAGGACTGCGCGCCGTAGTCGGGAAGCTCCTGCAGTGTCCAGGTGTTGCCGTCGGGGTCGTCGAAGGTGACGAAACGGCCCCACGCCTGCTCATCGACCCCCTGCGCCTCGACGCCGAGGCCCTTCAGGTGCGCCAGCGCCTCATCGGCATCCGGAACGACCACCTGGATCGTGTTCTGCTGCCCAGGGAGCAGTCCCTCGCCCAGGTTGGTGCCGAAGGCGATCGAGCAGGCCGACCCCGGCGGTGTCATCTGCACGAACCTCAGGCCCTCGTAGGGCACCTGATCATGATCGGCGTGGAAGCCGATCCTCTCGTAGAACTCCTTCGACCGGTCGACATCCGAGACCGGGACGAAGATCAATTCGATCTTCCACTCCATCGCGCATTCCTCCTGTCGGGGCGCCTTCGCCCATCGGCCCTCAGAGTACGCGGGGCCTCCGACACCCGCCAGAGACTCTCGCCCGCAGCAGTCTGCGCTCGTCACTGACGCCCGATGGGGAGGAGATCTGCGATCGCAGATGCCCTCCGGATCGCAGGCTCAGGATGCCGGCAGCAGCGCCCCCTCGAAGAACGACGCCAGCTCGTCCGTCGCGTCGAGGGGCAGGATCGCGGCGACGTACTGATCGGGCCGCACCACGACGATGACACCGTCGCGCGACAGCTCCCGCGCCTCGAAGATGTCGGTCTCGGTCCACTTCGACGGGCCGGCCGCGTAGACCTTCTCCCAGTCGGTGAGCCCGAGCGGACCGGTCTTCGGCTGGAACAGCGCAGGCGCCGAGGTGACCTCGACCTCCTCGTGCGGCTGCTGGTAGATCGCCTTGACGTCGAAGACGGCATCGGTGTCGGCATCCGCAGGCGTGAACCGGGAGAGCACCGGAGCCGCCGACTCGGCCCACGCGTCGAGCGTCGCCGCATCGCGACCCGCGAACGCGTAGACGCGCCAGCGCCCGTCCGCCTTGGCGTGGTGCCCGAGATGGATCGCGTTGCCGTCGCCCACCCGCACGACCTCGGCCGACTTGAAGCGCTTGCCGAGGGGGAAGCCGCCCGCAAGTGCCTGATGTGCGTCCGAGCCGGTGATCATCGACGAGGTGTACTGCGTCATGAAGCCGGAGGGGAACTCCGCCGTCGCCAGGTAGTACGTCGCGAGGTCCGTGGGGTCGGTGATCTCCGACGGCTTGCGCGCCATCAGGGTCGACCACTCCCGATCGAAGTCGATGAGCTGCTGCGCGACCGGCCGACGCTCAGCACCGTAGGTCGCGAGCAGCGCCTCGGGCGCCCGACCGGTCAGTACCGATCCGAGCTTCCAGCCGAGGTTGAATCCGTCCTGCATCGACACGTTCATGCCCTGGCCGGCCTTCGCGCTGTGGGTGTGGCAGGCATCGCCCGTGAGGAACACGTGCGGCGTGCGACCCGACCCGTCGATCACGTCGTCGAACCCGTCGGTGACCCGGTGGCCGACCTCGTAGACGCTGTGCCACGCGACCTCCTTCACGTCCAGCGTGTAGGGGCTGAGGATCGCGTTCGCCTTGGCGATGATGTCCTCGATGGGCGTCTGCCGCACGCGGTGGTCGTCGTCCTCGGCGACCTCGCCGAGGTCGATGTACATCCGGCTGAGGTACCCGCCCTCCCGCGGGATGTGCAGGATGTTGCCCGCCTCCGAGTTGATCGCGCACTTGGTGCGCCAGTCGGGGAAGTCGGTGTTCACGAGGACGTCCATGACACCCCAGGCATGCGCAGCGCTGCCGCCGACGTGCGTGCGGCCGATCGCCTGGCGCACGCCGCTGCGTGCGCCGTCGCAGCCGACGACGTACTTCGCGCGGATCGTGCGCTCTTCGCCGGTCCGCTCCCCTGCGACGTAGCGCAGGGAGACCTCGACCGGGTGCTCGCCCTCGTCGTGCACGGTGAGTCCGGCGAATTCGATGCCGTAGTCGGGCGCGATGCGGCCGGGACCGTTCGACGCCGCCTCGGCGAAGTAGTCGAGCACGCGTGCCTGGTTGACGATGAGGTGCGGGAACTCGCAGATGTCGTAGGCGTAGTCCGCCGTCCGCGACGTGCGGACGATCTCGTCGGGCTTCTCGGGATTCGGACCCCAGAAGTTCATCCAGCCGATGTTGTAGGCCTCGGCGATGATGCGCTCGGCGAATCCGAACGCCTGGAACGTCTCGACGCTGCGCGGCTGGATGCCGTCGGCCTGCCCGAGCACCAGACGACCCTCGCGCTTCTCGATGATGCGCGTGGAGATGTCGGGATACTGCGACATCTGCGCCGCGAGCAGCATGCCGGCGGGACCCGAGCCGACGATCAGCACATCGATCTCGTCGGGGAGGTCGGCGGGCCGGTCCGCGCCGAGCCCCGCGGCGTCCTTCACGCGGGGGTCTCCGGAGACATAGCCGTGGTGGTGGAACTGCATCGTCGTCGATTCCTTCCGGACTTCTCTGTCAGGTGTTGCCTTCGAACGGCGCGTGTTCTATATTCGAACACAACGTTCTACTATTGAACACAGCTTAGGGACGGTCGTCTCGAAACGCAAGGGAGCGCACGCATGCCCGAAGGCACTCCGGCCTCGCAGACCCTGAGTCGCGGCATCCGCATCCTGGAGGTTCTCGCCGATGCGCGGATCCCCCTCACGATCGACGAGATCGCCGCGCGACTCGACGTGCATCGCTCGGTCGCCTATCGCCTGCTGCGCACCCTGGAAGACCACCGACTCATCGGAAGGGACGCCTCAGGCGCCGTGACCCTGGGACCGCGCATGGCCGCGCTGGCAGCGGGCGTGGCTCACGATCTGCAGGCCGAGGCCATCCCCGAGCTGACCGCGATCGCCAACGAGCTCGGCATGACCTGCTTCCTCGGCGTGCTCGACGGCGATGACTGCATCACGCTCGCGAGCATCGAGCCCCGCCACGCGATCGCGAGCGTCGCCCAGCGACCGGGCGCCAGGCACTCCGTCACGGTCGGAGCGCCCGGCAAGGCGATCCTCACGCAGCTCCCGGTGCCCCAGTGGCCCGGAGAACCGGGGGCGACACTGTGCGCAGAGGTCGACCGGGCTCGCGCCCGCGGATATGCGACGAGCCATGACGAGGTCATCCCCACCGTGCAGTCCGTCGCCGTGCCCCTCGTGCTGCGCGGCCAGCGGCCCGCGGCGATCGCGGTCGTCCACGTCGCGACCGCCCTCGACGACGCCGAGATCGCGGACCGCCTGAGGCGCTCGGCATCCGCGATCCGCGACGCGCTCGACGGCTGAGCGCTCGGCGGCGGAGAACCGGACCGACGCTCTCCTGCACACGCATGAACGCACGCCCGCCAGGCGGACGTGCGCTCGTGCGTGGATGCGGGTCAGGCCCTGGCGAGCCCGCGGATCGGGCTCACGGACTGCTCCTCCTCGTGATCCGGCCCCAGCGGGATGCCCGAGCGATCACGCAGCAGCAGCGTCGCCACGAGGCCGAGCAGCGTCATGCCGGCGAGATACCACGTGACGGCCTGCGTCGAGCCGGTCGCCTGCACGATGGCGGTCGCGATGGTCGGCGCGAACGCACCGCCGGCGATGGCGCCGATCGCATACGAGATCGAGACGCCCGAGAAGCGGATGCTGGCGGGGAAGAGCTCGGTGTAGAGCGCCGCCTGCGGCCCGTAGGTGAAGCCGAGACCGATCGTGAGGATCGCGAGGCCGGCGAACAGCAGTCCGACCTGGCCGGTGTTCACGAGCGGGAAGAGCGTGAACACACCGACGAGCTGCATCACCCAGCCGATGATGTAGGTGGTGCGCCGACCGATGCGGTCCGACAGCCACCCGGCGATGAGCGTCGTGATGAGCCAGGTGACGGCCGAGCCGGTGACCGCCCACAGCACCGGTCCGCGCTCGAGACCGATCGGGCCCTCGGGGTTGGTGGCGTAGCCCTGGATGTATCCGCCGGTCGTCATGTACCCGACCGCGTTGTTGCCGGCGAAGACGAGGGCGGCGACGATGACGAGCAGGAGGTGCTTGCGGAACAGCTGCACGATCGGCATGCTCGCCTTCTCCTTGCGCTCGGCGAGCTCGATGAACACCGGGCTCTCCTCGACCTTGCGGCGCACGTAGTAGCCGACCAGGATCAGGACGACGCTGAGCAGGAACGGGATGCGCCAGCCCCACTGGATGAACTGGTCTCCGGGGGCGATCGCCGTCATCAGCGCCATCACTCCCGACGCGAGCAGCAGACCGAGCGGCACACCGATCTGGGGCGACGCGCCGAAGATCCCGCGCTTCTTCTTCGGGGCGTGCTCGACGGCCATCAGCACCGCACCGCCCCACTCGCCTCCGGCCGAGATGCCCTGCAGGATGCGCAGCAGCACCAGCAGGATGGGTGCGGCGATCCCGATCGCGTCGTAGGTCGGCAGGACTCCGATGAGCGCGGTCGCCGCTCCCATCAGGATCAGCGTCCACATGAGAACGGTCTTGCGCCCGAGCTTGTCGCCGTAGTGTCCCGCGAGGAACGCTCCGAGCGGGCGGAAGAGGAAGCTGACGCCGACGGTGGCGAAGGCGATCAACGCGCTGTTCGCGCCGAGCGGCTCGAAGAAGAGCTGCCCGAAGACCAGCCCGACCGCCGTGGCGTAGATGAAGAAGTCGTACCACTCGACCGTGGTGCCGACGACGGTGGCGAACACGACCCGGCGCCGATCGGCCGGTGTCGCGATGGTTCCGGTGGGTGTGAACCCAGCCTGTGACTGCCCGCTCATAGGGGTGTCTCCTTTGATTGTGACCGCATTGTCACGGCTCGCGTCCGAGGTGTGTCGAGTTGCTTGCCGAGGGGTGACACGATGATATATGATTTCGAATACGACGCACAAGGCGTCGACGTGAAGCGCGAGGAGGCGCCCCGTGACGGCATCCATGACCCGCCCCGGCAAGATCATCGCGATCCATCTGAGCTACGCGTCCCGTGCCGACCAGCGCGGCCGGCGCCCCGCAGCTCCCTCCTACTTCTTCAAGCCGGCGAGTTCCGTCGGTGTCTCCGGGGGCACGGTCGAGCGCCCGGCCGGCACCGAGCTGCTCGCCTTCGAGGGCGAGATCGCGCTCGTCATCGGCACCCCTGCCCGCCGCGTCTCGCTCGATGACGCGTGGAGCCATGTCGGCTGGGTCACCGCCTCGAACGACCTCGGCCTCTACGACCTGCGCGCCAACGACAAGGGATCCAACGTGCGCTCCAAGGGCGGCGACGGCTACACGCCTCTCGGCCCCGAGCTGATCGACGCCCGCGCGATCGACCCCGCGGCCCTGCGTGTCCGGGCCTGGGTCAACGGCGACCTGCGTCAGGACGACACCACCGCCGGCCTCATCTTCCCCCTCGCCCAGCTGGTCGCCGACCTCTCTCAGCACTTCACGCTCGAACCCGGCGACGTCATCCTCACCGGCACGCCGGCGGGTTCCTCCGTGATCGTCCCCGGCGATGTGGTCGAGATCGAGGTGGATGCTCCGGATACCGAGGGCTCCCCCTCCTCGGGACGCCTGGTGACCACCGTCACGCAGGGCGATGTGCCCTTCGACGCCGAGGTCGGCTCGCTTCCCGCCGTCGACGACCTGCAGCGCACCGAGGCATGGGGCTCCCGCGAAGACGCGGGTCTGCCGCCTGAGGCCACGTCCGCGCTGTCCCCCGAGCTCCGCGCCAAGCTGATGGAAGCTCCGACAGCCGGCCTCTCGTCGCAGCTGCGCAAGCGCGGACACCACTCGTGCTTCATCGACGGCGTCTCTGCGAACCTCCCCGGCAGCAAGATCGTCGGCACGGCCAAGACGCTGCGTTTCGTGCCGTTCAGAGAAGACCTGTTCGCGAGCCATGGCGGCGGATACAACGCCCAGAAGCGGGCGTTCGACGCCGTCGGCGAGGGCGAGATCATCGTGATCGAAGCGCGCGGCGACGCGACCACCGGAACACTGGGCGACATCCTCGCGCTCCGCGCCCGCGCCCGCGGAGCCGCCGGAGTCGTGACCGACGGCGGTGTGCGCGACTTCGATGCGGTCGCCGAGATCGGCCTCCCGGTCTTCTCGCAGGGCGCTCATCCCTCGGTCCTCGGACGCAGGCACGTGCCGTGGGACTCCGACGTCACCATCTCGTGCGGCGGCGCCACGGTCCAGCCGGGCGACATCATCGTGGGCGACGGCGACGGCGTCATCGTGATCCCTCCCTCGCTCGCCGAGCAGGTCGCAGACGATGCTCTCGCGCAGGAGATCGAGGACGCGTGGATCGCCGAGCAGGTCGCCGCCGGACATCCGGTCGACGGCCTCTTCCCGCTCAACGCCGCGTGGCGGGAGAAGTACGAAGCCGCCACCGGCACCGGTGCCGGCTCATGACGACGGTGGCGAACTCCAGCAAGTCGGAGCAGGCGTACGCCTGGATCCGCTCACGGATCTCGGGACACGTCTTCGGCCCCGGTTACCGTCTGGTGCTGGGATCGTTGGCGGAAGAGCTCGGGATGAGCGTCGTGCCGGTGCGTGAAGCGATCCGCCGGCTCGAAGCCGAGGGCCTCGTGACGTTCGAGCGCAACGTGGGCGCGCGGGTGACCCTCGTCGACGAGAGCGAATACGCGCACACGATGCAGACGCTCGGGCTGGTCGAAGGCTCGGCCACCGCCCTCTCCGCTCCCTTCCTCGACGCCGAGGCGCTCGACGCCGCGGAGGCGGTGAACGAGCGGATGATCCAGATGCTCGGTCATCTCGACGCCCACGCGTTCACCGAGCTCAACAGGCAGTTCCATTCGCTGCTCTTCGAACCCTGCCCGAATCCGCACCTGCTCGACCTCGTGCACCGCGGCTGGGCGCGGCTGTCCGGCATCCGGGATTCGACCTTCGCCTACGTGCCCGGCCGGGCTCAGCACTCGGTCGAGGAGCACGCGCAGATCCTCGAGCTGATCCGAACGGGCGCCGACCCGCTCGAGATCGAGCTCGCCGCCCGCAACCACCGCCTGCGCACGAGGGACGCCTTCCTCGACGCGCTGCACACCCGTTCTCACCACAACTCAGGAGACGAGTCATGACCGATTCCCGCATCCCCGCAGACCTGCCCGACCACATCCAGCACTACATCGACGGAGCGTTCGTCGACTCCGTCGACGGTGACACGTTCGATGTGCTCGATCCGGTGACGAACAAGACCTACACGACCGCAGCCGCCGGCAAGAAGGCCGACATCGAGCTCGCCGTCGCCGCTGCCACGCGCGCGTTCGACGAGGGCCCCTGGCCGCGGATGCTGCCGCGGGAGCGCTCGCGGGTGCTGCACAGGATCGCCGACATCGTCGAGTCGCGGGATGCCCGCCTCGCCGAGCTCGAGTCGTACGACTCCGGCCTGCCGATCACCCAGGCGCTCGGCCAGGCCCGCCGCGCGGCCGAGAACTTCCGCTTCTTCGCCGACCTGATCGTCGCCCAGTCCGATGACGCCTTCAAGGTTCCCGGCAAGCAGATGAACTACGTCAACCGCAAGCCGATCGGCGTCGCCGGCCTCATCACGCCGTGGAACACGCCGTTCATGCTCGAGTCGTGGAAGCTCGGCCCCGCACTCGCGACCGGCAACACCGTGGTGCTCAAGCCCGCCGAGTTCACGCCGCTCTCCGCCTCGCTCTGGGCGGGCATCTTCGAGGAGGCCGGGCTGCCGCAGGGCGTGTTCAATCTCGTGAACGGCCTCGGCGAAGACGCCGGAGACGCCCTCGTGAAGCACCCCGACGTGCCGCTCATCTCGTTCACGGGCGAGAGCTCGACCGGACAGCTGATCTTCGGCAACGCCGCACCGTTCCTCAAGGGCCTGTCGATGGAGCTCGGCGGCAAGTCCCCCGCCGTCGTCTTCGCCGATGCCGATATCGAGGCCGCGGTCGACGCGACGATCTTCGGCGTGTTCTCCCTCAACGGCGAGCGCTGCACCGCCGGCTCCCGCATCCTCGTCGAGCGCTCCATCTACGAGGAGTTCGTCGAGCGCTACGCCGCCCAGGCGAAGCGCGTGAAGGTCGGCTACCCGCACGACCCCGCCACCGAGGTCGGCGCGCTCGTGCACCCCGAGCACTACGACAAGGTGATGAGCTACGTCGAGATCGGCAAGACCGAGGGCCGCCTCGTCGCCGGCGGCGGCCGCCCCGAGGGCTTCGACGAGGGCAACTTCGTCGCGCCGACGGTGTTCGCCGACGTCTCCCCCGATGCCCGCATCTTCCAGGAGGAGATCTTCGGCCCCGTCGTCGCCATCACCCCGTTCGACTCCGACGACGAGGCGCTCTCGCTCGCGAACAACACGAAGTACGGCCTGGCCGCCTACATCTGGACGAACGACCTGAAGCGCGCCCACAACTTCGCGCAGTCCGTGGAGGCGGGCATGGTGTGGCTGAACAGCAACAACGTGCGCGACCTGCGCACCCCCTTCGGCGGCGTCAAGGCTTCGGGCCTGGGCCACGAGGGCGGCTACCGCTCGATCGACTTCTACACCGACCAGCAGAGCGTGCACATCACGCTCGGCGGCGCGCACAACCCGACCTTCGGCAAGAACTGAGCAAGGACCCGACATGACCGACAAGACTGCGAAGACGCTGACCTCCTCGGGCTACTACGTGAGCCAGGAGGCTCCGATCGAGACCGCCAACCCGATCGCGACGCCCGAGAGCACTCCCCCGGACGTGCTGCGCTGCGCCTACATGGAGCTGGTCGTCACCGACCTCGCGGCCTCGCGGGTGTTCTACGTCGACGTCCTGGGGCTGTATGTCACCGAAGAGGACGACGAGGCGATCTACCTCCGCTCGACCGAGGAGTTCATCCACCACAACCTCGTGCTGCGCAAGGGGCCGATCGCCGCTGTCGCCGCGTTCTCCTACCGCGTGCGCTCGGCTGAGGATCTCGACCTCGCCGTGGCGTTCTACACCGAGCTCGGCTGCGACGTGCGCCGCAACCCGGAGGGCTTCGTCAAGGGCGTCGGCGACTCGGTGCGCGTGGTCGACCCGCTGGGCTTCCCCATCGAGTTCTTCCACCAGTCCGACCACGTCGAGCGCATGTCGTGGCGCTACGACCTGCACATCCCGGGCGAGCTCGTTCGACTCGACCACTTCAACCAGGTCACCCCCGACGTGCCCCGCGCCGTGAAGTTCATGCAGGATCTGGGGTTCCGCGTCACGGAGGACATCCAGGACGATGAGGGCACCGTGTATGCGGCGTGGATGCGTCGCAAGCCCACCGTGCACGACACCGCGATGACCGGCGGCGACGGTCCGCGCATGCACCACGTCTGCTTCGCGACGCACGAGAAGCACAACATCTTGGCGATCTGCGACAAGCTCGGAGCCCTCCGCCGCTCCGACGCGATCGAGCGCGGCCCGGGCCGTCACGGCGTCTCGAACGCGTTCTACCTCTACCTCCGCGACCCCGACGGTCACCGTGTCGAGGTCTACACGCAGGACTACTACACGGGCGACCCCGACAACCCCGTCATCACCTGGGATGTGCACGACAACCAGCGCCGCGACTGGTGGGGCAACCCGGTCGTCCCGTCCTGGTACACCGAGGCCTCGCTCGTGCTCGACCTCGACGGCAACCCGCAGCCCGTCGTCGCCCGCACCGACGACTCCGAGATGGCCGTCACGATCGGTGCCGACGGCTTCTCGTACACGCGACCCGGCGACGACGAGGCCATGCCGGAATACAAGCAGGGCGAGTACAAGCTCGGCCACCAGCTCTGATCGATTCATCCGCAGGTTCGCACGCAGGTTCGCACACAGAGGAGAGACGGATGCTGTCAGCAGACATCGTCGCGCAGATCGCCGGAGAGCTCGCCGAGGCCGACCGGACCCACTCGGTGATCCCCCGGATCACCGCCCGGTACCCGGACGCGACGGTCGAGGATTCATACGCGATCCAGGGGGTCTGGCGCGACTCGCAGATCGCCGCGGGACGCCGTCTCGTCGGACGCAAGATCGGATTGACGTCGAAGGCGATGCAGCAGGCCACCGGCATCACCGAGCCCGACTACGGGGTGATGTTCGACGACACCGTCTACGAGTCGGGTGCCGAGATCCCGGTCGACCACTTCTCGAACGTGCGCATCGAGGTCGAGCTCGCGTTCGTGCTCAAGCATCCGCTCGAGGGGCCCGACTGCACGCTCGACGACGCCCTCGCCGCGATCGACTACGCCGTGCCGGCGCTCGAGGTGCTGAACTCGCACATCGAGCTCGAGGGCAGGACGATCGTCGACACGATCAGCGACAACGCCGCCTACGGGGCCATGGTCCTCGGCGATGTGCACAGGCGCCCGGACGAGATCGACCTGCGATGGGTGCCCGGCGTGCTCTCGCGCAATGGCGAGATCGAGGAGACCGGAGTCGCCGCCGGCGTGCTGGGCCACCCCGCCACCGGCGTCGCCTGGCTCGCGAACAAGTTCCACCAGCACGGCGCGCGTCTCGAGGCCCGCGAGGTCATCCTGGCAGGATCGTTCACACGCCCGATGTGGGTGTCTCGCGGCGATCAGGTGCTGTGCGACTACGGACCGATGGGAACGATCGAATGCCGCTTCATCTGAGCCCCTCCTTCCGCGAGCATCTCGCCGTCTCCGATCGCCCGCTCATCGGGATGTGGGCGTGCTCAGGCAGTGCCCTCGTCACCGAGGTGGCTGCGGGCTCCGGCCTCGACTGGCTGCTGATCGACATGGAGCATTCGGCCAACACGCTCGAGTCCACGCTGCTGCAGCTGCAGGTCGTCGCCGCCTATCCGATCACCCCGGTGGTGCGCGTGCCGTCCAACGACACCGTGGCGATCAAACAGGTCCTCGACCTCGGAGCACAGAACCTCATCGTCCCGATGGTCTCGTCGGCCGAGGAGGCACGCGCGGCCGTCTCGGCGACCCGCTATCCGCCAGAGGGTGTCCGAGGAGTCGGGAGCGCGCTCGCCCGCAGCGCCCGCTGGAACCGGGTCGACGGCTACCTGCGCGACTCGGCGCGGCACACCTCCCTCATCGTGCAGATCGAGACGGTCGCCGGGGTGGAGGCCGCCTCCGAGATCGCGGCGGTCGAGGGCGTGGACGCCGTGTTCGTGGGCCCGTCCGACCTCTCCGCGTCGATGGGCCTGCTCGGGCAGCAGACGCATCCGGATGTCGTCGCCGCCGTCGAGCAGGTGTTCGCCGCGGTCGCGGCCGCAGGCACGCCCGTCGGTGTGAACGCCTTCGATCCCTCCGCCGCCGATGCGTACACCGCCGCCGGCGCGGACTTCGTGGCGGTCGGTGCCGACGTGGCGATGCTGGCACGCGCATCCGAGGCTCTGGCCGCCCGCTTCATCCCGGCATCCGACGACACGACCCGCGCCAGCTACTGACGCCTGCCGCTGCCCTCGAGTGGCAGGATTGACGGATGCAGAGCAGCGACGAGCGGTCATGATCCGCGCCCTCGCAGCGATGCAGGACCGAGGATTCCGCTGGTTCTTCCTCGCCCGCGCCATCACTCTGATCGCAGGGTCGATGTCGTCGATCGCGCTGGCCTTCGCCGTGCTCGAGATCGACAACGACGCACGCTCGCTCTCCCTGGTCCTGGCCGCCTTCACCGTCAGCAACATCGTCTTCCTGCTCTTCGGCGGCGTGATCGCCGACCGGCTGCCTCGCGCGCTGATCATCCAGTCCTGCTACGTCATCGACATCCTGACGGTCGGCGCGATGGCCGCCCTCCTGTTCAGCGGCACAGCCACGGTTCCCCTGCTCGCTCTGCTGTCGGTGGTGAACGGTGCGTCCACCGCGTTCGTCCTCCCCGCCATGCAGGGGATCATCCCGCAGCTGACCTCCCCCGAGCACCTGCAGCAGGCCAACGCGATGCTGTCGTTCGTGCGCTCGGCGACCACGATCGGCGGCCCGATCATCGCGGGCATCGTCGTGGCCGCGGCCGGCCCCGCCTGGGCCATGGTCGTGCAGGCGATCGGCTGGGTCATCGCGATCCCCGTCCTGGCGATGGTCCGACTGCCTCCGCCTGATCATGCGGGCGGAACCACGATGTTCCACGACCTCAGGATCGGGTGGCAGGAGTTCTGGAGTCGCACGTGGCTGTGGGTCATCGTTCTCGCCTTCATGGTCATGAACGCGATCCACATCGGCGCGTGGGGCGTCGTCGGTCCGTACATCGCCAAGAACGACGAACGGCTCGGCATCGCCGGCTGGGGGTGGGTCGTCAGCGCCGAAGGCGTCGGCATCCTGCTCATGACCCTCGTCCTGATGTGGTTCCCGCTGAAACGCCCCCTGCGCTACGGCATGATCGGCATGGCCGCGTTCGCGATCCCGCTCACCGTCCTCGGCGTGCACCCCGCGGTGGTGCTGCTCGCCATCGCCGCCTTCCTCGCCGGCGCCGGGGCCGAGGTGTTCAGCACCGGGTGGAACCTCGCGATGATGGAGAACATCCCGGGCGACAAGCTGTCCCGCGTCTCGAGCTACGACATGCTCGGCAGCTTCGTCGTGATGCCGATCGGCACCCTCGTCTACGGCTGGCTGATCACCCGCAGCGATGTCGAGACGGTGCTGGTCACCTCGGGGATCCTCTATGCCGTGCTCGCCGCCGTGACACTGGTGGTACCGAGTGTCTGGCGGATGGGCCGCCCCTCCGATGCAGTGTCCCCGCGCTCGGAGTTGGCGGATTCATAGCAATCCGGGCGAGACTGTGGGCATGACCTTCGCCGCGCTCCAGCCGCTCGCAGACCGTGCCGCACTGTTCTCCGCCCTCCGTCAGGACTCCCTGGCCACCGCCCTCGAGGACCTCGGTGACAATCGATGGGATGCCGACATGGCGGCGGGCACCCTCACCTTCACCTCGAACGCCGATGCCACGCGCCGGCTCGTGGCCCGCGCCCACCTCGTCGCGACGATCGCCCCCGGTCCCCGCTCGCTGCTCTGGGCGTGGGCGCACCCGCAGGGCGACCCTGCCGGCATCGCCGGCCAGCTGCGCGATTACGGCAGGGAGCACGGCATCCCGGAGCTGAGCGAGCAGGAGCTCCCCTTCCCCGCGGACGCCGCCGGCGACGCCGACTGGATCACCACAGCCGCCCACACGGTCGGCGCGGTCGCGGTCGAGCTCACCGGTCGAGCGCCCTACTACCTCGCGCCGGTCGGCGGGGGCACGTACGCCGTCTTCCTGCTCGATGCGCCGCTCCCCGCCCTGACCGTCGCCGCAGCCTCCATCGCCCTTCCGCGGATCCTCTCGGGCCTGGCTCTGCCTGATGCCCGGACGGCGGTCTGGGACGCCGCCCGTCTCGCCGGGTGGAACCTCACGTGGACCGACGAGGCGTTCTCGGGGGCCACGGTCGCCGACGGCACGGGCACTGCGACCTTCCGCTTCGACGAGCAGGCTCGCATCACGAACATCGAGAGCAGCCTGCACCCCCAGGGCTGAGCTCTGATGACGCCGGCGCGTCAGCGACCCATCCGCTGGCGCGCCGTCTTCATGCCCGGCCCCACGGGGACGTGCGCGGTCGCCGCCGCGAGTCCGAATGCCGGCATGTCGACGTAGACGGCCTCCAGATCCGCTGTCGGCACCTGATAGGTCTCATGCCACACGCCGACGCTCCCCGTTCCCTGCAGCGTGCGCATGAAGTCGCGCCAGGGCTGCAGATGGGGTGCGTCGCGGTCGGCGGCGAACCGCTGCAGATGCCCCGGACTCTCCCAGTACGACAGCAGGATCGTCGTGCGACCGAACCAGCTGTGCACTCCGAGCATCCCCGCCTCCGGGTGCGTCACGAGATGCTGCAGCATCGGGGGCATCTTGCTGGCCGTCCGCCACACCCTGCCGAGCTGCCACCACCGATTGGCTCGCATCCCGATCAGGAAGACCGTCACATCCGATCGTTCCGGAGCGGCCGTGAACCTGCCGGGGAAGACGTGCTGAGTCATGCGCTCTCCTTGGAACATCGTTACGTAACTGCGTTATGCAACAACGTTACGATAAGATCGATCCCATGGCAAGACCTCCCCTGTACGACGACGCCCTGCGCGACCGCCTGCTCGACGCGACGGCCGAGATGGTCGACGACAAGGGCCCCGAGCGGATCAGTCTCCGCGACATCGCACAGAACGCCGGCACCTCGACCTCAGCGGTCTACGCGCTGTTCGGCGGGAAGACCGAACTGCTCGTCGCGGTCATCGAGCACGGCTTCGCGTCGTTCGGCGAGGCGCAGGCCACGGCCGAACCGGAAGGGCTCCGCGCACTCGGATTCGCGTATCGGACGTGGGCGATGGAGAATCCCGCGCTCTACCGCCTCATGTTCGGCGGCGCAGTGGCGACCGCGGACTGCCGCCCCGATGACGCGACCATGAGCACGGCGATGGCGCCGCTCGTGCGCGCGCTCGCGGCCCGCGTCGACGAACCGCAGGTCATGGCCGCCGCTCTCACCGTCTGGGCGCAGGTGCATGGAGCCGTGAGCCTCGAACTCGCCGGGGTCACTCCCCCGCTCGTCCCGTGGGACTCCGTCTACGGCACCGTGGTCGATGCGGTCGAACGCGCGTTTCCCGCACGCTGATCCCCACCAGGCTCCGCACGGAGATGCCGCGGCATCCGAGAGTGTGTGGAATTCTGGTCAGATGAAGAACGGAATCGTCCGGTTCGCCGCACTCTACGTGTTCAACGTCGCGGTGCTGCTGCTCATCGGCCTGCTGTCGTCGGGTGTCTCTGTCGGGTTCACCGCGCTGTGGGCGGCCGTCATCCTGACGCTCGCGGCGCTCTTCGTGAAGCCGCTGCTCACCGCGGCGTTCCGCAACGCGGCGGCGAAGTCCGCGGCCGATCGCACGAGGACCGGCGAGAAGGTCGTCCAGTACGTCCTCGTCTATCTCGTCGAGCTGCTCATCTGGGTGGCCGTCGTCTGGCTGAGCGGCGTCCGCGCCTCGGGCTTCTGGAGCTACGCGCTCCCGCCGCTCTTCCTGCTGTTCGGCTGGATGATCTACGACCAGGTCGACGACAGGCTGCGGGCGAAGGCCGGCGAGCTGTACGACGCCGTGCAGGGCAAGGTGTCGCGCCGCAAACCGGCGCCCGCAGCCTCCACGCCCGCCCCGGAGACGACCGCCGCCGCGGAGGCGCGGGAGGAGCTCCACGACGGTCTGACCCCGGAGCAGCGGCGGATGCTCGACGAGCTGGGCTGAACGCAGACGGTCCCGATCCCGGGCCTCACCCCGATCCGCAGGCGGATCGGAAGGGGAAGCCCACGGATCGGGACCGACGATGCAGATCGAGACCGGCGACGGTCAGACCAGGCGTTCCGCCGCCTCGACGACGTTGGTCATGAGCAGGGCGACGGTCATCGGACCGACTCCGCCCGGGTTCGGCGACACCCAGCCCGCGACCTCGGCGACATCCGGGTGCACGTCTCCGAAGACGAGGTTCTTGCCCGTCTCGGGGTCGGTCTCGCGGGTCACGCCGACGTCGAGCACGGCGGCCCCCGGCTTGACGTCCTCGGCGCGGATGAGGTGCTTGACGCCCGCGGCGGCGACGATGACGTCGGCCTCCCGCAGGTACCGCGGCATGTCGACCGTGCCGGTGTGCGTGAGCGTGACCGTCGCGTTCAGGTCGCGTCGCGTCAGCAGCAGGCCGATCGAGCGACCGATCGTCACGCCTCGTCCGACGACCACGACGTGCTTGCCGGCGAAGTCGTAGCCGTTGCGCAGCAGCAGCTCGATGACACCGCGCGGCGTGCACGGCAGCGGGGTGTGGATCGGGTTGTTGACGTTGAGCACGAGTCGACCGAGGTTGGTCGGGTGCAGTCCGTCCGCATCCTTAGCCGGGTCGATCCGCTCGAGGATCGCGTCCGTGTCGATGTGCTTCGGCAGCGGCAGCTGCACGATGTATCCGTGGCAGTCCGGATCGGCGTTGAGCTCGTCGATCAGCGCCTCGACGTCGGCCTGGGTGGCATCGGCCGGCAGCTCGCGTTGGATCGAGTTCATCCCGATCGCCTCGGACTGACGGTGCTTCATACCGACGTAGAGCTGAGATGCCGGGTCGGCTCCGACGAGAACGGTCGCGATGCCGGGCACCACGCCCTTCGCCTTCAGCGCGGCGACCCGTTCGGTGAGCTCGGCCTTGATCGCGGCCGACGCCGCCTTGCCGTCGAGGATCTTCGCGGTCACTGCTGCAGGTCCGGGTAGAGCGGGAAGCCTGCGGCGAGCGCATCGACACGCGCACGGAGCGCCTCGACGTCGGCGCCGGGGAGCAGCGCGAGTGCGATCACGTCGGCGACCTCGGTGAACTCGGCGTCGCCGAAGCCGCGGGTGGCGAGTGCCGGCGTCCCGATGCGCAGACCCGAGGTGACCATCGGCGGGCGCGGGTCGTTCGGCACCGCATTGCGGTTGACGGTGATGTGGATGTCGTGCAGCAGGTCCTCGGCCTGCTTGCCGTCGATCGCGGCGTCACGCAGGTCGACGAGCACCAGGTGCACGTCGGTGCCGCCGGAGCGCACCCCGATGCCGGCATCCTTCACATCCTGCTGCGAGAGACGCTCGGCGAGGATGGACGCTCCGCGCAGCGTGCGCTCCTGGCGCTCCTTGAACTCCGGGGTGCCCGCGAGCTTGAACGCCGTCGCCTTCGCGGCGATCACGTGCATCAGGGGGCCGCCCTGCTGCCCCGGGAACACAGCCGTGTTGAGCTTCTTCGCGAGGTCGGCGTCGTTCGTCAGGATGAAGCCCGAACGGGGGCCGCCGATCGTCTTGTGCACGGTCGACGAGACGACGTGGGCGTGCGGCACCGGGTTCGGGTGGAGGCCGGCGGCGACGAGGCCGGCGAAGTGCGCCATGTCGACCCAGAGCAGCGCGCCGACCTCGTCGGCGATCGCACGGAAGGCGGCGAAGTCGAGCGTGCGCGGGTATGCCGACCAGCCGGCGATGATGACCTTCGGCTTGTGCTCGAGGGCGAGGCGACGCACCTCGTCCATGTCGATGGTCGAGGTCTCGGGGTCGACGCCGTAGGCGACGATGTCGTACAGACGGCCGGAGAAGTTGATCTTCATGCCGTGAGTGAGGTGACCGCCCTGGTCGAGGGCGAGGCCGAGCAGCGTGTCGCCGGGCCGAGCGATCGCGTGCAGCACGGCGGCGTTCGCGGATGCTCCCGAGTGCGGCTGGACGTTGGCGAACTCCGCGCCGAACAGGTCCTTGGCGCGCTGGATCGCGAGCTCCTCCGCGACGTCGACCTCTTCGCAGCCGCCGTAGTAACGACGGCCGGGGTATCCCTCGGCGTACTTGTTCGTCAGCACCGAGCCCTGGGACTGGAGCACGGAGACGGGCACGAAGTTCTCGGATGCGATCATCTCGAGGAACGTCTGCTGCCGTGCGAGCTCTCGGTCGAGGACCTGTGCGATCTCGGGGTCGACCTCGGAGAGTGGGGCGTTGAAGTAACGGTCGGTCATGACATGCTCCTCTGACAACGGATTCGAAGGGTGTACCTATCGGCCCAGGCGCGCGGTCGAATTCCGTGGTCAGTCGCTCCCCGGTGGTAGTCCACCCAGACGCCAGTCGCGACGTGAGAAAGCATAGCGGATTTCCCTGTGCTGCCGACTCTGCGCACGGTAGGTTTTGTTCATGGTCCTTCCCCATTCCATGCCCCTTGTTCCTCTTCCCGCTTCCTCCATCGCCGTGGATGGTCGGCTGCCCGTCTCCGACGGCTTGCGAGTCATCGGCGACTCCCCCGCGGCGGCCCAGCTGATCGACGCCGTCGCGCGCCGCAGCGGCATCCGGCTGTCGCACTCGACGGACAGCACCGGCGCCGGCACCGGGTCGACGATCGTCCTGCGGATCGACCCCGCCGCGGCGCCCGAAGGATACGGGCTCACAGTCGGCGACTCCGTCGAGATCGTGGGCGGCGACGAGGCAGGACTCTTCTACGGCGTGCAGACGCTGCTGCAACTGCTCCGCGAGGACGACGAGGGATGGGCGTTCCTGCGCGCCGAGATCACCGACGCGCCACGATTCGCACGTCGCGGCGTCATGCTCGACGTCACGCGTCACTTCTTCGACGTCGATGAGGTCAAGAAGTTCATCGACAGCACCAGTGCCCTGAAGTTCAATCACCTGCACCTGCACCTCAGCGACGACCAGGGCTGGCGCATCCAGATCGACTCGTGGCCGAAGCTCACCGAGCTCGCCTCGTCGACGGCCTCCCTCGGCGACCCCGGCGGCTTCTACACGAAGGACGACTATCGCGAGATCGTCGCGTACGCCGCTGAGCGGCACATGGTCGTGATCCCTGAGATCGACCTCCCCGGTCACACGCACGCCATCGGCGTCGCGTATCCGGAGCTCGTCGAGGATCCGGTCATGAACGACAGCCTGATCGCCGAATCGGCGCGCCTGGGGCAGCCGCTCCCCGTCGCAGGCGAGCCCTATCTCGGGTGGGGCGTCGGGCACTCGAGCGTCCGCATCCATGAAGAGCGCACCTACGAGTTCGTCCGTGACGTCGTGCGCGAGCTCGCCGAGATGACCCCGGGTCCGTACATCCACATCGGCGGCGACGAGTCCCTCGGCACCCCGCAGGCGGACTTCGATCTGTTCGTCGAGCGCGCCACCGCGATCGTGTTCGAGGAGGGCAAGATCCCCGTCGCCTGGCACGAGGTGGGCGCAGCGAAGGACATCGCCGAGGGGACGATCGGCCAGTACTGGGGCAAGACGACACCCGAGGGATCGCACGCTGAGGAGGCGGCGCACTTCGTCGAGCGTGGCGGGGCGCTCATCATGTCGACCGCCGACGTCGCCTACCTCGACATGAAGTACACCGAGGATTTTCCGCTCGGACTCACCTGGGCCGCGATCATCGATGTCCGCAGGGCGTACGAGTGGGAGCCGACCGCTGTGCTCGACGTCCCGGAGTCCGCGATCCTCGGCATCGAGGCTCCGCTGTGGAGCGAGACCACCCGCACCCTGAGCGAGGTCGAGCAGCTGGTCTTTCCGCGGGCCGCCGCTCAGGCGGAGGTCGCGTGGTCACCGCGCGACGCCGACGGCCGGGACTGGGAGTCGTTCCGCGGGCGACTCGGCGCACTCGCCCCGCTGTGGAAGGCTGAGGGCGTGGACTTCCACCCCGCAGACGAGATCCCCTGGAGCGAGCGATGACATCCGTTTCGACAGCGACGGGATCGGTCGTCATCCACTCGGCCCGACTGATCGACCACGGCGTCGAGGTCGCGGACGCCTGGGTTCGCATGGAACACGGGCGGGTCGCCGCTCTCGGCACCGGCCAGACGTGGGCCCCCGCCGATGAGGTCGTCGACGCGACCGTCGTCGCCGGGCCGGATGCCGTACTCACACCCGGATTCATCGACATCCACTGCCACGGCGGCGCGGGAGCGTCGTTCGACGACGGGCCGGAGGCGATCCGCTCGGCTCGCGCTCTGCACCGCGCTCATGGCACGACACGATCGGTGATCTCCCTCGTCACCGCCCCCGTCGACGCCCTCGCTCGACGCGTGGCGCAGATCGCCGACCTGATGGAGTCGGATGCCGACATCCTGGGTTCGCATCTGGAAGGGCCGTTCCTCGACCCGGCGCACCACGGAGCTCACGAGCCGTCGCTGCTGCGCACTCCGACACGAGACGACGTCGCCCGCCTGCTCGACGCCGGCCGCGGGACGATCCGGCAGGTGACGATCGCACCGGAGCTCCCCGGCGGTCTCGAGGCGATCCGGATGATCGTGGACGCCGGCGCTGTCGCAGCGGTGGGACACACGAGTGCGGATGCCGCGACTGCGGACGCGGCATTCGGGACCGGCGCCTCCGTGCTGACCCACGCCTTCAACGCCATGCCCGGAATCCATCACCGAGCGCCGGGGCCGGTACTGGCGGCGGCGGCCGACCGCCGCGTGGTGCTCGAGGTGATCGCCGACGACATCCACCTCGACCCGCACGTGGTCAAGCTCGTGTTCGACTCGGCACCCGGTCGCGTCGCACTCATCACGGATGCCATGGCGGCTGCCGGCAGCGCCGACGGGCACTACGACCTGGGTGCGGTGAGCGTGACGGTCCTCGACGGCATCGCGCGCGCGGACGACACGGGATCGATCGCGGGGTCGACGCTCACCCTCGACGTGGCGCTGCGCAGGGCGACCGCGGCGGGCGCACCTCTCACGGAAGCCGTCCGGGCGCTCACCGAGACACCGGCGGGAGCGATCGGATACGGCGACCGGATCGGTCGCCTGGCGGTCGGGTTCGTCGCTGACGCGGTGCTGCTGAACGCACAGCTGCAGGTCGCTCGCGTGTGGATCGGCGACCGGCCGTAGCCCGGTGCGGGTGAGGGGCCGCCGTTCCCCAGATCGGCGACCCCGTCACAATTCCCCCCACGTTGCGAGAGCTGGCGGGCCGAGCGCTCCTCCCCCGAGGTGCCCGACCCACCATGCCGGTGCACTTACCCCTTGCACCAGCGCCTGAGCTCCGCCCCCCGGTGGAGCCCCATGGCTGTCTCTAGTGATGAGACGACGTCGACGCCGATTCATTACGCGATTTCTCAGATCTTTTTTCACGGTTCTTCCGCGCGCCCGACTGATCTGCCCGTGATCAGGTCTTTATTCGCCCCCGGTCTTCTGCGAGCACTTTTCGAGAAGGGGTGGCAAGCCTGAGAGATAGGAGAGAGAATGGAGATGACGCGTGATGAAAATGGGGTTCACGCGTCTCTTCATGTGGAGGCGCACTCGCGCTCCACGACAGATGGATGACAGTGGATCAGGACAGCACTTCACACGAGGAAACGATCGCCGACGCCGATCTCGTCCTGCGCACCCGCTCGGGTGACGCGGCGGCCTTCGGCGAACTGTGGAGGCGGCACTATCCCTCCGGCATGTCGGTCGCGCGATCGATCACGTCGTCGATCGACCCCGACGACCTCGTGCAGGAGTCCTACACCCGCATCTATCAGGCGATCATCAAGGGCGGCGGACCGAACGGATCGTTCCGCGCCTACCTGTTCACGAGCATCCGCAACACCGCCGCCGCCTGGGGCCGCTCTCGACGCGAGTCCGCCATCGACGAGCTCGACTCCGTCGCCGATCCCGACAGCACAGACCAGGCGGCCAACGAGGCCCTCGATCGCAGCCTGACCGCGCAGGCGTTCCGCAGCCTGCCCTCCCGCTGGCAGGAAGTGCTCTGGTACACAGAGATCGAGCAGATGAAGCCGCAGGAGGCCGCGACCCTGCTCGGCATGAAGTCCGGCGCCGTCTCGCAGCTGGCTTTCAGAGCGCGTGAAGGACTTCGCGAAGCATGGATCCAGGCTCACCTCCGCAGCGCGGCCGAAGGTTCCGACTGCCAGTGGACCATCGAGCACCTGGGCGCCTACTCGCGCGGCAACCTCAGCACGCGAGACCACAACCGTCTCGAGCAGCACCTCGACCAGTGCGCACGCTGCATGATCGTCGCCGCTGAGGCGAAGGACGTCTCCAAGCGGCTGGCCCTCGTGCTGCTGCCCCTCGTCCTCGGAGTCACGGGTTCCGCAGGCTACCTCGCCACCCTCCAGGGTGGCGGTACGCCCATCGTCGCGCTCGCGGCCATGCCCTCGGGGATCACCGAGGGAGCTGTCGTGGCTGCGGGAGGCGGAACAGCCGCCGCCGGATCGTCGAGCGGCACCGGTGGAGCCGGCGCGACCGGCGCAGGCACAGCGACCGGTGGCGGAGCCGGTGGCACGGCGACCGGAGGCATCTTCAGCGGAGTCGGTGCGCTCGTCAGCGCAGGATCGGCGGCCCTCGTGGTCGCCGGCGTCGTGGCGGCCGCCACAATCATCCCGAGCCTCACGGGCGCGACGCCCGCGGCATCGATGCCGAGTGCGGGCGACAGCGATTCCTCGTCGATCAGTGCAGACGTCGGGCCCGACGAGTCGATGTCCGACGACAAGACGCCGATCGTCGATGAAGCGGAGACCGAGCCCGAGCCCGTCGCCCCGCCCGTCGAAGCACCCGTCACCCCCCAGCCCGCTGAGGACATCGCGCCGGCGATCGTCTCACCCCCGGCCCCGACCGAGTCGACCGCGCCGGCACTGCCCGAGTCCACGTCCCCTCCCGTGGACGAAGAGCCTGACGACGAGAACCCCGACGGCGAGAACCCCGATGGCGAGGTCCCGGGCGAGAACCCCGGAGAGACCCCCGGCGGCGAAACCCCCGGCGAGAACCCCGGAGAAACCCCCGGCGGCGAAACCCCCGGCGAGAACCCCGGAGAAACCCCCGGCGGCGAAACCCCCGGCGAGAACCCCACGGAACCGGCCGCGCCGACGACTCCGATCGAAGTGAGCCTCGCGAGCATCTGCCTCGACGCACGCGCTGTCACCTATGTGACCGTGAATGTGTCCGGCGAACCGGGCGCGGACATCGAAGCGCTGCTCGGCGGACGCCGCGGCGGCGTCGACGGCACATCGCTGACTGACGCAGGGACCGGCACGATCGAGTTGCGCCCCGGTCTCGTCCAGATTCTCCTCGGCGCGCCCCTCGAGGTCCACTACGTGACGGCGTCCGGTCCGATGCTGCCGACGACCACGAGCCTCTCGGCTCTCGGGGTGACCCTCGGTTCCGTGGCCCTCGCTCCCTCGTGCGGAGGGCCGGCTGCGGATCCCGCCGAGACAGTACCCTCCGAGCCGACTCCGGACGACGCGATCGCGCCGATCCCCGAGCCGACGGACGAGGCAGCACCCGCTGCCCCGACCGAGTCCCCGGACGCCGAGGCGTCCCCTGAGACGCCGGCACCCGAGACGGAGGCCCCGGCCGCTCCCGTCGAGACCGCTCCTCCGGCAGAGCCCGTGACCGAGGACCAGACCGCCCTTCCGGCAGAGCCTGCCCCCGCTGACGACACCGCGCCCGCCGACGAGACCGCGCCGGTCGACCAGGTGGCCGCAGACGAGGCCGCGCCCGCGCTCTGACCCGCCATCGGCGGCGAATAGACTGGATCCATGTCCCAGGATCCCGCCTCCGTTCCCGGCGTCGACCGCCCCACCATCACCGCTCTCGACGTCGTCCGATCGGTCGTCCTGATCGTCGCAGTGGGCACCCTCGCCCTGTGGGGATTCGCCACCTGGCCCTTCCCGTACAACGTCATCCTCGGCATCGGGGCTCCGGTCGTCGTGATCCTGATCTGGGCGCTCTTCCTCTCGCCGCGACCCGTCCTGCGACTGCATCCGTTCCTTCGCGTCGTCGTCGAGCTGCTGATCTACGTCGGCGTCACGATCGCGTGGTGGCTGATGGACCAGCCCCTCATCGGCATCGCGTTCGCCGTGGTCGCCGTCGGCGCAGGCGTCGTGAGCGGCCGGCGTCGCATCCGATGAGCGCCCTCGACCTGCTCGTCGCCGCGCTCGGCGACATCGTCGACACCGATGCGACGGTCCTCGAAGAAGCCCGCGCCGACAGATCCGGGCATGCGGCGCCCGGGCGGCCGCTCGCGGTCGTGCACGCCGAGACGGTCGAGCACGTCCAGACGGTGATGCGCATCGCGA
Source organism: Microbacterium sp. Bi98 (assembly GCF_918698045.1). Classification (NCBI taxonomy): domain Bacteria; kingdom Bacillati; phylum Actinomycetota; class Actinomycetes; order Micrococcales; family Microbacteriaceae; genus Microbacterium; species Microbacterium sp. Bi98. The sequence goes on from NZ_CAKKLK010000013.1 coordinate 68,538, forward strand.
CCGAGACGGCGACCCCTGTCGTGGTGCGTGGCGCCGGCACCGGTCTCGCCGGCGCGGCGAACGGCGGCGATGGCGAGATCGTGCTGTCCACTCGCCGGATGACCGCGATCCACGAGATCCGGGCCGACGACCTGCTTGCCGTCGTCGAACCCGGAATCCTCAACGCCGACCTCAACGACGTGCTCGCGGAGCACGGACTCTGGTGGGCGCCGGATCCTGCGAGCCGTGCGATCTCGACGGTCGGCGGCAACATCGCCACCGGAGCGGGTGGGCTGCTCTGTGCGAAGTACGGCGTCGTGCGAGACGCGGTCCTCGGTGTCGACCTGGTTCTCGCCGACGGCCGACTGCTGCACCTCGGCCACCGCAGCGTCAAAGGCGTGACAGGACTCGACCTCACCTCGCTCGTGATCGGCTCCGAGGGCACGCTGGGCGTGGTCGTCGGCGCCACCCTCAAGCTGCGCCGACTGGTCGAGGGAACGACCTGCACCGTGACGGCCGTCTTCCCCGATGTGCGTGCCGCAGCGTCCGCCTCGGCCGCGGTCACCGCCTCGGGTGCGCAGCCGGCGATCATGGAGCTGATGGACTCCGCGAGCCTCGCCGCCGTCGCAGCCCTGCTCGACCTTCCCTCGCCCGTGGCCGGGAGCGCCCAGCTGACGATCCAGACCGATGGTCCGGCGGCAGTGGCCGAGGCGACGATGATCTCCGACATCCTGACGGCTCATCAGGGTGTGACCGAGGTCTCCCATGACCGCGAAGAAGGAGAGCGCCTCCTGGCCATCCGGCGTGCCATGCACCCCGCCATGTCGGCGCTCGGCACGACCCTCATCGAAGACGTGTCGGTGCCGCGCAGCGCCATGCCCGCCATGTTCGACGAGATCGCCCGCATCGAGAAGGCCTACTCGATGGCGATCCCCACGGTCGCTCACGCGGGCGACGGCAACCTGCATCCGAACTTCATCTTCGAGGGCGCAGAGCCTCCCGCTGAGGTCTGGGCGGCGGCGGACGAGCTGTTCCGGGCCGCGATCGCGCTCGGCGGCACGCTGACCGGAGAGCACGGGATCGGAACGCTGAAGAGCCGCTGGTTGGCCGACGAGCTCGGAGACGACCAGTGGGAGCTGCAGCGTCAGATCACTCGGGTGTTCGATCCGCTGGGAATCCTCAACCCCGGCAAGGTCTTCGCGCCCGATGCCTGACATCCACGTCAGCGCCGCGGTCATCGTCGATGACGCCGGCAGGGTGCTCGTCGTGCGCAAGCAGGGCACGACGCGCTTCATGCAACCCGGCGGCAAGCCCGAGCCCGGGGAGACCCCGTCGCAGACGCTGATCCGCGAGCTGCACGAAGAGCTCGGCCTTCGCCTGGATGAGGTCGATCTGGAGCCGCTCGGCACGTTCGTCTCCGAGGCGGCCAACGAGCCCGGTCACCGAGTCGTGGCCGACGCGTTCTCGGTGTCCATCGCCGCGGCGGAGGTCGTCGTCCAGGCGGAGCTCGCCGAGCTGCGATGGATCACACCCGCGGATGCCGAGACGCTGCCGCTGGCGCCCCTCAGCGTCGAGCACCTGCTGCCGCTGGCGTGGCCGACGACTCGGCCCTGAGAGCCGACCGCGTCAGATCCCCTGCCAGCTCGGCTTGTTCGCGAAGGTGTAGCGGTAGTAGTCGGCGAGCTTCAGCCGGGACGCCGCGGCCTCGTCGACGACGACGGTCGCGTGCGGGTGCAGCTGGATCGCCGAACCCGGGAGGATGGCCGACAGCGGCCCCTCGACGGCATCCGCCACGGCCTGTGCCTTGCCCTCTCCGAAGGCGAGCAGCACGAGGTGCCGAGCGCGAAGGATCGTGCCGAGCCCCTGGGTGATGCAGTGCATGGGCACGTCGTCGATCGAGTCGAAGAAGCGGGCGTTGTCTTCGCGGGTCTGCTCGGTGAGGGTCTTCACGCGCGTGCGCGAGGCGAACGACGAGCCGGGTTCGTTGAATCCGATGTGTCCGTCGGTGCCGATGCCGAGGATCTGCAGATCCACTCCTCCGGCCGCGTCGATCGCGGTCTCGTAGTCGTCACCTGCGTGCTGGATGGTGGCCTGTGCGCCGTTGGGCACATGGATCCGCCGCGGGTCGAGCCCGAGCGGCTCGACGACCTCGCGGGTGATGACCGAGCGGTAGCTCTCGGGATGAGCGGGGTCGATCCCCACGTACTCGTCTAGGGCGAAACCGCGCACCTGCGAGACGTCGCGACCCGCGAGCCTGTCTCGCAGCGCCTTGTAGACGGGGAGGGGCGTCGAACCGGTGGCGAGGCCGAGCACGGCATCCGCACGTCCGTCGATCAGCTCGACGATCTCGGCGGCGACGAGGGCGCCTGCCGCTTCTGCGTTCTCGACGATGACGACTTCAGCCATGGGAAACGGTCTCCTTAGAGGGGGTGGTTGCGCCGACGACCGCGGCCCCGAAGGCCGCGGCGGGAGAGCCGGCAGGGAGCAGTTCGATCCTGTCGTCCAGGTGGAGCGAGCGCATGAAGGGCGAGGCCTCGGCATCGGACCGGAGAGCGTCGCGGATGCCCGTGTAGAGCCTGTCGCCGAGCGAAGTGAGGCCGCCGCCGATGATCACGCGTTCGACGTCGGCGGAGAGCACGAGCGCACGCACCGCCGCGGCCCCGCCGTGGAAGAGATCGGCGCGGAGCGCGAGCGCCCGTTCGTCACCGGTGTCGGCTGCGTCGAAGATGTCGCGCACCGGGAGCGCACCGGGACGATCCCAGGCTCGGGCGAGCGCGCCTCCGCCGCAGAAGGTCTCGATGCAGCCGCGCTGTCCACAGCCGCAGAGACGGCCGTTCGGGTCGACCGAGAGGTGCCCGACCTCGCCGGCCGTGCCTCGCGCGCCACGCCAGATCGTGCCGTCGACGACGATCCCGGCAGCGACCCCGGTGCCGAGATTGAGATAGGCCATCGACCCGTCGACGCCGCGCAGCACCGCAGCGCCGAGGGCGGCCGCTTTCACGTCGTTCTCCACGCGGACGGGGATGCCCAGCTGTCGACCGGCGCGCCCGGCGAGATCCAGGGACTCGACGCCGAGATTCACGGCATGGAGCACCCGACCGGTGTCGGCGTCGACCAGCCCGGGGATTCCGACGCCCACCGATCTGACCGACGAGCGAGCGAATCCTCCCTCGTCGGCGAGCGCATCGACCGTCTCGAGGATGCTGACGACGACTGCCTCCTCACCCCAGCCGGTGGGTCGGCGCAGGCGCGCCAGAATGTCTCCGTCCGCGGACACCGCGACGGCATCGATCTTGGTTCCGCCGACGTCCAGGCCCACTCGTATGGGCCGACCGGACAGGTCGACGGCGAGCGCATCCGTCATCGGATGGTGCCCCTGCTCGTCTTCGGCTCGTGGACGCGGTCGCTCCCGCCGGTACGGATCACGAGACGCCCAGCTGGCTGGACAGCACCATCACGGCGGCACCGCGCAGGACGATGTCGTCCTGGTGTGTGCGGCGGATGAGCGCGTCCTCGAAGACGCCCTCGAGCGTGCGCGCGTGCAGGGTCTCGACCGCGGCGTCGATCAACACGCCGTCGAGCAGATCCTCGGGACCCGAGAGCACGACCTCGGACAGATCGAGTGCCGCGACGATCGGGGCGATCGCGATGCCCATGCGGGTGCCCGCATCGCGGAGGATCTCGTCGCGCGATCCGGGGGCGTCTGCGATGGCGGGACGCAGCCGCGTCTCACTCAGCCACGCTTCGAGGCAGCCGTCTTTGCCGCACGCGCAGCGGGGTCCACCGTCGGTGCCCACGACGACGTGGCCGATCTCGCCCGCTGCGAAGCGACTGCCGAGCAGCGGCTGGCTGCCGGTGATGACGCCGGCTCCGACTCCGCGACCGATCTTGATGAGCATGAAGTCGGCCTTCGCCTCGCCGAACGTGTACTCGGCGAGCACCGCGGCGTTGGCGTCGTTGCGCACGAGGACCGGAAGATCGAGATCGACGCCCAGTTTCGCCTCGAGAGGGAGATTGCTCCACCCGAGGTTGGGCGAGCTGAGCACGACGCCGTCGGGACGCACGACACCGGGGCTGCCGATCCCGACGCCGAGGATGGGCTGCGTGGCCGTCTCGGCGAGCGCTCGGGCCAGCTCCAGCGTGGTGGCGTAGGCGGCGTCGCCGTCTGCGCTCTCGGGTCGCGGCACCTCACGGCGCTCGAGCACGTCGCCGTCGAGGCTGAGCAGAGCGCCGACGAAGGCATGGGGGCCGGAGAGATCGATCCCGATGATCTGGTGCCCGACTCGGTCGATGTCGATGAGGATCGGAGGCTTGCCCGGTCCGACCGTCTCGCGCACTCCCATCTCGACGACGATGCCGTCGGAGATGAACTCCGCGACGAGGTCGGAGATGGTGACCCGAGTGAGGCCGGTCTCGCGAGAGAGGTCCGCTCGACTCATCGCTCCCGAGTGATAGAGCGTCTGCAGCACGAGCGCGCGGTTGTGACCGCGAGCGTGTTCCGGGAGCACCTTCGAGCGAGAGCGCAGGTGGCGCCCCGGGCCGAAGGCGTGCGCGCTCGCGGCGACGTAATCTGGCGACGTCGAAGGACGCGATCCATCCGATACGGACATGTTTGTTAGTAGACCTTACGAACATAAATTTCGCAACCCCTGCCACAGTTAGCACAGGGAGGGTTACGGAAACGTTACATTATGCCGAGAGTACTCCGGCGGCGGTGCCCGACGAGTCCGCCAGGCCTTCGACGAGGCCCGCGACTATCGCCTGCCGCGCCTCGCGTGTCAGAGGCTTCCCCGGCACTCCAGGACGCCTCTGCACGGGCGTCGGACCGTCGAGAGGACGATACCGCACACCGGACTCGGCGAGGCGTCTGAGATGGACGGGAAGACGTCGCGCGAACCCCTCATACGAGGGTGGTTCGCCGCCGTCCCACAGCCGTTCGGCGATCGCTGCGAGACGAGGGAACATCGCGAAGTCGACCCGATCTCTCGTCGGGAGGTGCTCGGTCCACACGTTGGCCTGTCCGCCGGCCGCGCCGTCCTCGATGCGCAGCGTGTACGCCTGCTCGATCGGCAGCGGCGGGCCGACCCGGATCGGCTCCTCCGCCGACTCCGACTGGGGGTAGTCGAGATACACCTCGAGGTCGGGGCACGCGATCACGGGGATGCCGCGCCTCAGCGCCTCGCCCATCGCGACGGGACCCCGCCACGCGAGGATCCGCACACCCTCGGGGACATCGCCCTCGAGCACCTCGTCCCATGCCAGGGCGATGCGCCCACGGCTGCGGAGGTGGGCGACGAAGTGATCGGTGAACCAGGGCTGCACGTCGTGGGGAGTCGCGAGACCGAGCTCGCCCATCCGCTCGCGCGCAGCGGCGCTCTGCGCCCACTCGGTGACCGGCACCTCGTCGCCGCCGATGCCGATCCACGGAGAGTCGAAGAGGTCGCACAGGGCGTCGATCGCCGCACGCCCGAACGCGAGGGCGTCATCCGTCGGCGCGAGGGTGCGAGGGTTCACGCCGAAGCGCGACCACGGCGCGACAGCTCGCTCGCTCGCATCCGTGTTGCCGAGCGCGGGGTACGCGGCGAGCGCCGCCTGGATGTGCCCGGGCAGTTCGACTTCCGGCACGACCGCCACGAATCGCTCCGCGGCGTAGGCGACCAGGTCGCGCAGCTCCGCATCCGTGTAATGACCCTCGTGCAGCCCCGGCACCACCGTGGCGTGCGGCCCGTGGCCCCGCTGTGTCTCCTCGCGGCGCGCGCCCACCTCTGTGAGCAGCGGATAACCCGGCACCTCGAAGCGCCAGCCCTGATCGTCGGTGAGGTGGAGGTGCAGCACCGTGAGATGGTGGTCGGCCATCAGATCGACGAGTCGCTTCAGATCCTCGACCGGGCGGAAGTGCCGCGCGACATCGAGCATGACCCCCCGCCAGGTGTGAGCCGGAGCAGACTGCCATGTTCCTGCGGGGATCCGAGCGCGATCGGAGCCGGGCTCGCGCAGCTGCCGGAGCAGCGTGACGCCCCGGAACACGCCCGCCGCACTCGCCCCCGCGACGTCGATTCCGTCGGCGGTCACCGTCACGCGGAATGCCTCGGCGCCGACACGCGCTCGGGCGAACGGCTCCCCCGCGAGAGACTCGTCGATCCTCAGCGTGATCGCGGGTGCCGCCTTCGCGGTTTCGAGATGCTCGCCGAGACGGGATGCGCTCGCGACGAGGGCTTCCGGAGCCGACACCGAGGTGTGAACCGTCCACTCGAACGGCTCGGCAGCGGGATCGATCACCGACGGGATGTTCGGGACCGGGGCACGATGCGCGGCGGGCGTCATTCGCAGCGCTCGACCCGGGGTCGCGCCGGACGCGTGCCCCGCCAGCACCACCGGCACACCGCCGACGAGCACCTCGTCGACGCCGATCGGCGCCTCGTGGGGAGCATCGAAGGTCGCCCCCGCCGTGATGGTCTCGGGATCGAACAGCACGAGGTCGGCCGTGGCTCCCTCGCGGATCACACCCCGCGGCGCATCACCCCGGTCGAGGCCCAGCCGCATCGCCGGTGTGCCGGACAGGTGCTGCACAGCCTGTTCGAGGGAGAGCACCCCGAGTTCTCGCACGTAGTGCCCGAGGTAGCGCGGGAAGGTCCCTCGGCCCCGCGGATGCGGTCTCGCGCCGATCAGGATCCCGTCGCTGCCGCCGCTGTGCCGCGGGTGCCGCATGATCGTGCGGACGTTCTCCTCGTCGCCGATGTGCATCAGGATGCCGGTGGCCCCCGCATCCTCGAGGATCGTGTCCAGCACCACGTCGACCGAGCGCCTGCCGGACGACTCGGCGATCTCCGCGACGGTCCGTCCGACGAGGTCCGCGAGTTCGGGCGACGAGGTGCCGGAGATCTGGATGGCCGACCAGTCGGCACGCTCCCCGTGGAAGCCGTCGCAGCCGATCTCCTCGAGCTCGACGCGGACGGTCTCGCGTCCGCTCTCATCGAGCGCAGCGAGGGTCGCGAGCAGGTCGCCGCTCTCGGCCAGTCGGCTCGGAAGCAGCGCCGCGAGCGTGGTGGCACCGGGAAGATAAGGGTAGGTGTCGAGGGTCACGTCGACGCCGTCGTCGAGGGCCTCATCGACCAGAGCGAGCAGCTCTGCCGCACGCCCGCGGTTCGGAGCGAAGTTCATGGTCGCATGCGTGAGATGGATCGGGCACCCGGTGCGACGGCCGATGTCGAGCGCCTCCCGATAGGCGTCCAGGGCTCCCCCGCCGTAGCTTCGGGTGTGGGGCGCCCAGTAGCCGCCGCGTTCGGCGACGACTCGGCAGAGCGCTTCCAGCTCCGCCGTGTCGGCGTACATCCCCGGGGTGTAGGTCAATCCGCTCGACATGCCGAACGCGCCTGCGTCGAGCGCCGCGCCGAGGATGCCGGACATCGCTGCGATCTCCGCAGGTGTGGCCGCCCGGTTCTCGTGACCGACCACCATCATGCGCAGATTGCCCTGCGGCACCAGGACCGCGGCGTTGCCCACCGCGGCCGAGTCGATCGCAGCGAGCAGGTCATCCATCGAACGCCAGGGGACGGCGGGCGGCATGCCGTTCCAGCCCGCGATCTGAGCCGGGATCACCGCCGCCGTCGCGTCGTCGAGCGGGGCATAGCCGAGCCCGTCCTGGCCGAGCACCTCCGTCGTGACGCCCTGGAGGATCTTCGCGTCGTGGGCTGCTCCCTGCAGCACGGCCAGCTCGCTGTGCGCGTGCATGTCGATGAACCCGGGAGCCAGCACCCGCCCCGCCCCCGCGACCTCCACCGCATCCGCCGGCAGTTCCAGGACCCTCTCATCTCCGTCGCGGATCACCGCGACGATGCGGGCTCCTTCGACCGCGACGTCGGCCGCGAACCTCTCGGCTCCGGTGCCGTCGACCACGGTGACGCCTCGGTACACCCGCACGGGCTTCTCGGTGCTCAGAAGCATGTCGCGACCGCTCCGATCACCCGGGGGTCCGCCGCATCCGGGTCGTCGATGACCGCCACCACGCGCCATTTGTCGAAAGCCGTGCAGGGATGCGACAGCCCGAGACGCACGACGTCGCCGACGGAGACATCCGCCCCGTCTGCAAGAGCGAGGAAGGCGTGCTGGTCGTTCAGGGCCGTGATCCGCCCCTCGACCGATTGCGGGACCGGCAGGTCGAGGTCGAACGGCACATCTCGACGGCCCGCGTCCAGCAGTGCGAGTCCCTCTTCGGGCTGCGAGACGACGCGCGACCACGCGTGCATGGCGGAACGCAGCGGCGCCGTCGATGTCAGGGCGCCGAACGGCGACATGCGCGAGTAGAAGCCGTCATCGTGGATCTGGAACGCACCCGACCGCAGCACGATGTCGGCATCCGCTCCGTGAGGGGCCAGGATCGCCGCTGCCCGGTCGGGGAAGGCGCTGCCTCCTGCGCTGAGCACGGGCCGAACGCCGGGCGGATACTCGAGGCGACGGTGCAGGTCGACGAGTGTGGACAGATAGGCGTCGACGGCGGCGACAGACGCCTCCGACCGGTCGGGACCGAACGGTCCTTCGTAGCCGGCGACTCCGGCGAGCCGCAGACCGGGGGCCGCGACGATCGCCTGGGAGATGCGCTCCCCCTCTTCCACGCTGCGTGCGCCCGTGCGCCCGCCCCGGCCACCGAGTTCGACTTGCACGTCGAGAGGACGCTCGGCGTCGTGAAGCGCGTCGGCGAGGATGCCGACGGTCTCGACGGAGTCCGCCCAGCAGAGGATCCGGAGATCGCCCGCCGCAGCGAGCAGAGCGCCGAGGTGGTGCGCGGCGCCACGATCCGTGACGGCGTTCGCGATGAGCACGGTGGAAACCCCTGCCTCCACCGCGACTTCGGCCTGCCACGGCGTCGCGACGGAGATCCCCCATGCGCCGGCATCGAGCAGCCGCTGCCAGAGCGCCGGTGCCATCGTCGTCTTGCCGTGCGGTGCGAGGACGACTCCCTGTTCCGCCGCCCAGGCGAAGACGGTCGATTCGTTGTGGGAGAGCGCCGCCTCGTGGACCGTCAGCACCGGCGTCACGAGATCGGACAGGTGCAGGCCCGCGTCGGGTACCTCCGACAGCCGCAGCCCCGCGGAACGCGGAGGGAAACCCTTCGCCCAGGTGCCGAGTACAGGATCCGGGATTTGTAGAGGCATCTAACAAGGCTACTAGGCTGGTCGCATGACCGCGAAGATCCGAGTGTCGACCGACGCCGCCCCCGCTCCCGCTCACACCTTCTCGCAGGGGATCCGAAAGGGCCCGATCGTGCAGGTCTCCGGGCAGGGCCCTGTCGACCCCCAGACGAGCGAATACCTCTTCCCCGGCGATGTCGCGGCTCAGACCACGCGCACGCTCGAGAACGTCAAGGCGATCGTCGAGGCATCCGGCGCGACATTCGACGATGTCGTGATGCTGCGCGTCTACCTGACCAAGCGCGAGGACTTCGCGATCATGAACGACGCGTATGGCGCGTTCGTGACAGCGCACACCACCAGCGGGGTCCTGCCTTCGCGCACGACCGTCTTCACGGGCCTCCCCCGCGAGGAGATGCTGGTCGAGATCGACGGCCTCGCCGTCATTACCGACTGACGCATCGGGAATTTCCGCGGTCCACGGACCGTTGCCTCCTCGTTATCAGCGATCGCGTAGCATATCGCCAAGGACACGTGAGAAACCGGGGGGTGAGTTCGTGACCGATCTGATCTCAGCGCAGGATGCGAAGACCGAGAAGCTGACCGAGGCGACCGCCTCCGGCGACCAGCCGAATCCTGTCGCGCCCGCCGACTCCGGCGACGCACCCACCGACTCCCAGCCGCCGCGCAGCGGCGACCAGGAACTCGCCTGGGCGCCGATCGAACCGGCTCCGAAGAAGAAGCGCCTCGGCCTGTGGATCGGCCTCGGCGTGGGCGCGCTGGCCCTGGGCACGGCCGCCGCCTCGATGATCCTGATCGCGCCGGGCACCACGGTCGCCGGGATTCCCGTCGGCTGGCTCACGCCCGGTGCCGCGGCCGACACGATCCAGGCCCACGTCGCCGATGCAGAGGTCACTCTGACCGGAGCAGGCGGCGACACCGTGCTGACGGGAGCGGATCTCGGCGCCGAGATCGACGCGACCGCACTCGCGGACGCCGCTTTCGCGGAGCGTCCGCTCTGGAACGTGACCGCCTGGATGGGTGAACCCGTCGCCGGCGAGATCACTCTCGATCCCGCGACGGCCGAGGCCGCGTTGCGTGAGGCCGTGCCGTCGAGTTTCGAAGACGCGGTCGATGCCGGCGTCGTCTTCGACGCCGCAGGCGGTGGCTACGCGATCACCCCCTCAGCCACCGGGACGGCCGTCGACCTCGACGGTCTCACCGCCGCCATCGTCGACACGATCGCGGACGGTGGCACGAGCCTCGAGTTCTCCGGCGACCCGGCCGAAGCCGCGCCGGCGATCACTGATGAAGACGCCACGGCTTTCGCGACCTCACTGAACACGATGCTCGGCTCGATCGGCTTCTACATCGGCGAAGAGCGCACGGTGCCCGTGGACGCGGCGACCGCCTCGACCTGGATCTCCGTCGTCGACGACGGTGGCGAGCTCAGCGTGGTCGCCGACGAGGCTTCGATCCAGGCGACGATCGATGCCCTCCCGGCGGCCGTCGACCGGGCCCCGGTCAACGCGACGAACATCGTCGATTCGGCCGGCAAGATCCTCCGCACCGAGGCCGAGGGAGTGAGCGGTCGCGCGATCGGCGACACCTCTGCCCTCGCATCAGACGTCGCGACGAAGCTCGAGGCCGGCGAGGGCATCTTCCCCATCGAGGTCACCGAGACGCCGTTCGAGTCCGTCAACCTCGTGCGCAAGATCGATGTCGACCTCGGGTCGCAGACCGCGACCCTCATCGAGAACGGCGCGGTCGTGCGCTCCTGGGCGATCTCCTCGGGCAAGAGCGCGACACCCACCGACACCGGCAACTTCCGCGTCTACGCGCACGTGCGCGAGCAGACCATGAAGAGCCGCGAGCCGGACGGCTCGATCACCGAGACGCCCAACGTCCCCTGGGTCACCTACTTCAACGGCGACGAGGGCTTCCACGGCACCTACTGGCACAACGACTTCGGCAATCCCCGCAGCCACGGTTGCGTGAACATGCCGATCGATGTCGCCCGGTACGTCTACGAATGGTCGCCCGTGGGCCTCGAGGTCGCGGTCCACTACTGATCCCCGCTCTCACCGAGCAGATCCCCGCACGCGACGCGTCGTCGATTCCGCGGAGGGATCACGCGAAGAAGGGGCCGGATGCTCTCGCATCCGGCCCCTTCTTCTGTGATCTGCGTCAGCTCAGAGCGTCGACGATGCCGTTCAGCGTGGTGGACGGGCGCATGACTGCGGTGACGAGCGCGTCGTCGGGGCGGTAGTACCCGCCGATCTCGACGGGCTTGCCCTGCACGGCGTTGAGCTCGGAGACGATCTTCTCCTCGTTCTCGGCGAGCGTAGCGGCGATCGGTGCGAAGGACGCGGCGAGCTCGGCATCCTTCGTCTGCTTCGCCAGCTCCTGCGCCCAGTACAGACCCAGGTAGAAGTGGCTGCCGCGGTTGTCGATCGTGCCGAGAGCGCGGCCCGGGGAGCGGTCCTCTTCGAGGAACGTTCCGGTCGCCGCATCGAGGGTCTCCGCGAGGACCCGGGCCTTCTCGTTCCCGGTGCGGTCGGCGAAGTGCTCGAGCGACGCGGCCAGCGCGAAGAACTCGCCCAGCGAGTCCCACCGCAGGTAGTTCTCCTCGACGAGCTGCTGCACGTGCTTGGGGGCCGATCCGCCGGCGCCCGTCTCGAAGAGGCCACCGCCGGCGAGCAGCGGGACGATCGACAGCATCTTCGCGCTGGTGCCGACCTCGAGGATCGGGAACAGGTCGGTCAGGTAGTCGCGCAGCACGTTGCCCGTCACCGAGATGGTGTCGAGGCCGTGGCGCATCCGCGCCAGCGTGTAGCGAGTGGCTTCCTCGGGAGCGAGGATCGTGATCGTGAGGCCCTTGGTGTCGAGCGTCGCGAGACCCTGGTGCACCTTGGCGATGATCTGCGCGTCGTGCGAGCGGTTGGCATCGAGCCAGAACACCGCGGGCACGCCCGTGGCGCGAGCGCGGGAGACGGCGAGCTTGACCCAGTCCATCACCGGGATGTGCTTCGTCTGCGTCGCACGCCAGATGTCACCCGCGCCGACCTCGTGCTCGATCAGCACGGTGCCCTCGCTGTCGAGCACCTGAACAGTGCCTGCGGCGGCGATCTCGAACGTCTTGTCGTGGCTGCCGTACTCCTCAGCCGCCTGGGCCATGAGGCCCACGTTCGGCACGGTGCCGATCGTGGCGGGGTCGAGCGGGCCGTTGGCGATCACATCGTCGATGACCGCCTGATAGACGCTCGCATACGAGGAGTCCGGGATCACCGCGAGCGTGTCGGCCTCGCCGCCGTCCTTGCCCCACAGCTTGCCGCCGTTGCGGACGAGCGCGGGCATGGAGGCGTCGACGATGACGTCGCTCGGGACATGCAGGTTCGTGGTCCCCTTGTCGGAGTTCACGTACGAGAGACGCGGCCCCTCGGCGATGGCCCTGTCGAACGCTGCGGCGATCTCGTCGCCGTCGGCGATGTCACCGAGGCCCGAGAGGATCGAGCCGAGACCGTCGTTGGGGTTGAGTCCCGCGGCGGCCAGCTTGTCGCCGTACTGCGCGAACACGTCCTTGAAGAACACCCTCACGACGTGACCGAAGATGATCGGGTCGCTGACCTTCATCATGGTGGCCTTGAGGTGCACCGAGTAGAGGACGTCGTCGTTCTTCGCCGTCTCGAGCGTCTCGGCGAGGAAGGCGTCGAGGTGCGCGGCCGAGAGGAACGTCGCGTCGATGATCTCGCGCGGAAGGACCTTCAGCCCCTCCTTGAGGATCGTGACGGTACCGTCTGCGGCGGTGTGGCGGAAGCTGAGGACGTCGTCATGGGCGGCGACCCAGGAGCGCTCGTTGTGCTTGAAGTCGTCGTGACCGAGCGTCGCGACGCGGGTCTTCGATCCCTCGGCGAACGGCTTGTTGCGGTGCGGGTGCTTCTTCGCGTAGTTCTTCACGGCCAGAGGTGCCCGACGGTCGCTGTTCCCCTCGCGGAGCACGGGGTTCACCGCTGAGCCCTTGATGCGGTCGTAGCGGGCGCGGACGTCCTTCTCCTCGAGAGAGGTCGGCTCGTCCGGGAAGTCGGGGATGTCGTAGCCCTGGGCCTGCAGCTCGGCGATCGCGCCCTTGAGCTGCGGGATCGAGGCCGAGATGTTCGGCAGCTTGATGATGTTCGCCTCGGGGAGCGTGGCGAGGCCACCGAGCTCGGCGAGGGAATCACCGACCTGCTGCTCCGGGGTGAGCTTCTGCGGGAATGCCGCGAGGATGCGTCCGCCGAGCGAGATGTCGCGGGTCTCGACCTCGATGCCCGCCTGCCCCGTGTAGGCCTTGATGATCGGCAGGAAGGAAGCGGTGGCGAGAGCCGGAGCCTCGTCCGTGTAGGTGTAGATGATGGCGTCGTCGGTCACCAGGAGGTTCTCCGTTCGCGAGGGCATATTTGTCTCGATACCAAGATACCTGAGCCGCTCCCGACGCACGTTCGCCGGGAGGCGGGGTGCACATCGACTTCCGGCATCCCGCAGAGCTGCACCCCTGACGAAAGTCGAGGTTTCTGCGCGGCGACCCGATGAGGGGCTAGCCTGTGATCATGTCCGAACTGCGCATGGTCGAACTCTCCGCTGCGACGATCGTCGCCGTGAACAACATGTCGCTCAAGCCCGGACAGGAGCAGTTCCTCGCTCCGGTGTCCTATGGCATCGCCGCGACCGTCATCAACCCCCAGACCTCCTGGCAGCGAGTCGTCCTCGACGACGACCAGGTCGTCGGTTTCGTCAGTGCGAACTTCGACGCCGACGCCCCGGAAGAGCACTTCCGCTCCGTGCTGTGGCGCATCAACGTCGACGCCGACGACCAGGGCAAGGGCGTGGGTCGCTTCGCGGTCGAGCAGCTCATCGAAGAGGCGCGAGTCCGCGGATTCGACCACATCAACGTCATCTACGAGGCCGGAGAAGACGGCCCCGAGGCGTTCTTCCTGCGTGTCGGCTTCACCCCTGTCGGCGAGACCGAGTACTCCGAGGTCATCGCTCAGATCCGCATCCCTTCGTAGACCGGCGGCGGGGTCTCGAATCCCCTCCCCCATCGAGGCCCCGTCGCCCTGTCCGGTGAATCGATGGGACCGCTCCCGCGTTCTCCGCGATCGATTTGTTGCGAGTGACCACAAAAGGGTTGCGCGCAGCGTCGAACCGTGCCTATCATCGCTGTCAGAGGCGGGAGCGAAACGCTTCGACGATGTGACCGAAACACGACGATGGAGTCCTGATGACGACGATCCACGAGGTGGCAGAAGCCGCCGGAGTGTCGATCAGCACGGTCTCCTACGCTCTGAGCGGCAAGCGCCCCGTCTCCGAGAAGACGCGCCGACGCATCGAGGACGCGGTGCACACGCTCGGTTACGAACCCGACGCCGGAGCACGGATGCTCGCCGGGCGCCGCACTCAGATCTTCGGGCTCACCGAGCCCCTCCGCGCCGACACGCACGCCCCGACCCACATGGCGTTCGTGCTCGCGACCGCGGTCGCCGCGCGGCGCCGAGGTTACGACATCCTCCTCCTGACCGACGAGCAGGCGTCGGAGGGCATGAACCGCGTCGCCGCGAGCAATCTGGTCGACGCCATCCTCGTGCTCGACGTCGCCCCCGACGATGAGCGCGCGGACATCGCCCGCTCCCTGCGCTCCCCCACCGTGTTCATCGGCATCCCCGACGACGCCCGGGATCTGACCTGTGTCGACCTCGACTTCGAGGCGACGGGGCATCTCGCGGTGGATCGACTGGCCGATGCCGGACATACGTCGGTCACGCTGTTCGGCCAGACCGAGGTCTCCTACCGGAAGTCGAACTTCCCTCGTCGCCTGCTCCTCGGCGTGCAGGAGCGAGCGGCCGAGCGGGGCGTCGACCTCGACTGGGTGACGACGGGCGTCACGACCACCGATGCCTCCTCCGTGCGCGCGGCCGCAGAGCTGGCGCTGGAGCGCGGCGTCCGCGCCTTCATCGTCCACGCCGTCGGCGACGTCCACGATGTCCTCCTCGAGACGATCTCGGCCCAGGGGCTGACGGTGGGAGAAGACGTCTCCGTCATCTCGGCGGCCGCATCGTTCGACACGTCTGCGCTCGTCGTCCCGATCGACACGATCCCGCTCGTGCCGCAGAGGTCATGCGAGCTCGCCGTCGACCTCGCGGTGCGACGCCTGGAGGAACCGGGCCTGCCCGCGCAGATCCACCTGATCCCACCCGTATACCAGTCCGCCGGCTCCGTCGCTCCCGCCCGGGAGTGACGGGCGTCGACCACGCAGCCGCATCGCGATCATCGAAGCGCTTCGACGATCGCCTCATCACAACTGAACACCCGACCCACTGAAGTGTCCGGCCCCAGGGCCACCGAGAAAGGAGTGCCGACGATGGCACGCACCACCCGCAGGACGAAGACGTTGGCGGCTCTCGCCGCTCTCACCGCGACAGGCATCGCCCTGAGCGGATGCACCGCCGGTTCCGGCGACGAGGGGGGCGGCGGCGACACCCTCAAGCTCTGGCACTACGAGGGCGCCGACAGCGCGATGGGCAAGGCGTGGGCCGAGGCGATCGCGATCTTCGAGGAGGAGACCGGCGCGAAGGTCGAGTTCGAGGAGAAGTCCTTCGAACAGATCCAGAAGACCGCCAGCCAGGTGCTCGACACGGACGCCGCCCCCGACCTCATGGAGTTCAACAAGGGCAACGCGACGGCCGGCTTCCTCGCCTCCACCGGCCTGATCGCCGACATCTCCGACGCCGTCGAGGAGTACGGGTGGGACGAGAAGCTCGCACCCTCTCTCCAGACCACCGCGAAGTACTCCGAAGACGGTGTGATGGGCGGTGACACGTGGTTCGGAGTCCCGAACTACGGCGAGTTCGTCGGCGTCTACTACAACCAGGACGCGTTCGCCGCGGCAGGGCTCGAGATCCCCACCACCTACGAGGAGTTCGTCGACGTGCTCGACGCGTTCGTCGCACAGGGAGTCACCCCTCTCGCCGAGGCCGGCGCGGAGTACCCGCTCGGACAGCTGTGGTATCAGCTCGCGCTGCTCGAGGGAGACCGCGACTTCGTCGACTCCTATCAGCTCTACGACGGAGAGGTCGATTGGCAGGGCCCGGAGGTCACCGCCGCCTCCGAGACGCTCCAGGACTACGTCGACAAGGGCTACATCGCCTCGGACGTCTCATCGGTCAAGGCCGAGGACGCCGGTGTCTCGTTCATCAACGGCACCTCGCCGATCTTCGTCTCGGGCTCCTGGTGGTTCGGACGCTTCGTCTCGGAGGCCACCGGCTTCGATTGGACGATGACGGCGTTCCCTGGAGCGGATCTCTCGCTCGGCTCGTCCGGCAACCTGTGGGTCGTCCCCGAGAACGCCGCGAACAAGGAGCTCGCGTACGAGTTCATCGACATCACGATGCGGCCGGAGATCCAGGCGATCATCGGCAACAACGGCGGCCTCCCCGTCGCGGCAGACACCGCTGACATCACCGATGAGAAGAGCGCGGCCCTGATCGAGACGTTCAACGGCGTGCTCGACGCCGACGGACTCTCGTTCTACCCCGACTGGCCCGCCCCCGGCTTCTACGACGTGATCGTACAGGAGCTCCAGGGTCTGATCACCGGCACGCAGGACGCCGAGACGACCAACACCAACCTCGGCGAGCAGTACGACGAGGGCACGTCCGAATTCCGTTGATCCACTCGCGGGGGCGGCGACCGCACGTCGCCGCCCCCGCATCCTCCTGGAGATGAACATGTCACTCGTCACCCGCCGCGAGGGCCGCACGAAGCTGCCGCCCGAAGAGCCGTCGATCCCGCAGCGCAGCGGTGGGACCGGCGCCTACTGGATGTACCTGCTCCCGGGCTTCGTCCTGCTCCTCGTCGTCGTCATCGTCCCGCTGATCTGGAACGTGTATCTGACCTTCACGAAGTGGAAGGGCGTCCGCACACCGGAGTTCATCGGTCTCGAGAACTGGCAGAAGATCCTCACCGACAGCGACTTCTGGACCTCGTTCACGAACTCGGTGTGGATGATCATCGCCATGGTCGTGGTGCCCACGATCGTCGGTCTCATCGTCGCCGCCCTTCTCTTCGACGTCGTCGGACGCAAGTTCGGCGGCAAGGTGGGCAGCTTCCTGCGGGCGACGTACTACCTCCCCCAGATCCTCCCGATCGCCGTCGCCGGCATCGTGATCGGCTGGATCGTCCGGCCGGGTGGCGACGGCGCGCTGAACCAGATCCTCGGATGGTTCGGCATCCCCGCCTACGACTGGCTCGGCCAGATGCCCTCGGCCCTCATCGTGCTGATGGTCGTCATGGTGTGGGTGCAGCTCGGCTACCCCGTGGTCGTCTTCATGGCGGCGCTGCAGCGCGTCGACCCTGAGCTCTACGAAGCCGCCGAACTCGACGGGGCGAACTGGTTCCAGCGATTCTCGGCGATCACGATGAGCATCATCCGCCCGGAGATCTTCGTCGTCACTCTGACCTGCACGATCGCGGCACTCAAGGTCTTCGGCCCCGTCTACATCATCACCCGCGGCGGCCCCGCAGGCGCCACCCTGGTGCCCGCGTACTACGCCTACCAGGAGTTCTTCACGAAGCGGAACGTCGGCTACGGCGCGACCATCGCCACCGTGCTGACCATCGTCGTGGTGATCGTGTCGATCATCTTCATCCGCGTGCAGAACTCGCTCGAGCGCAAGGAAAGGGCGGGTCTCTGATGCACGCCACCACCGCCATCGTCACCGGCAAGCCGGCCACCAGCCGTCCGCGCGGCGGCATGACCAAGAAGCGTCCGATCGACTGGCTCATGCTCGCCCTCGTCGTGATCGGCGCGCTGCTGATCATCGCGCCGTTCTACCTCGTGCTGGTCAACTCGTTCAAGTCGCCGGTCGACTACGCGACGTCGGGTCCGCTGGCGTTCCCCGAGACCCTCGACTTCGGCGGGATCATCAAGTTCTGGGAGAGGGTGAACTTCCCCGAGAAGGTCTGGAACTCGCTCTTCATCGCTGGCGTGGTCTCCGTCCTCGCCGTGGTCATCTCGATGCTCAACGCCTTCGCGATCGGCATCGGGCGAGTCCGCGGACGCAGCTGGATCGTGCTGCTCTTCCTGCTCGCGAACCTGCTGCCCCAGGAGGCCCTCCTCTACCCGCTCTACTACATGTTCAAGTCCGTCGGCCTGTACGACAACGTGTGGTCGGTGATCATCGTCTTCACCGTGATCCAGGCGGCGTTCGGCACGTATCTGCTGTCGTCGGTCTACGGGACGTTCCCGAAGGAGATCCTCGAGGCGGCGTCCCTCGACGGCGCGAGCCGCTGGCAGATCCTGTGGCGGGTCGTCTTCCCGATCAGCCGTCCGACCCTGTCGGTGCTGCTCATCTTCTTCTTCATCTGGACGTGGAACGAGTTCCTGATCCCGCTGACCTTCCTCGCGTCGAACGCCAACCAGACGGTCCCCGTGGCGATCAGCGTGCTGCAGGGCGACCGGCTCATGGACGTCACGACGACGAGCGCGTCAGCGCTGCTCGGCATCATCCCCACGCTCATCTTCTTCCTCATCTTCCAGCGCACCCTCACGCGCGGCATCACGGCAGGAGCAGTCAAGTAATGAAGTTCACCGACGGGTTCTGGCAACTGCGTCCAGGGGTCACCGCGCTGTACGCGCAGGAGGCCTATGACATCGCCGAGACCACCGACACGCCCGACGGGCGAGGGATCGTCATCACGGCGCCCACCATGGTGATCGCCAAGCGCGGCGACACCCTGAACCGTCCCGTGCTCACGACCACGCTCTCCTCTCCCGCCGAAGGGGTGGTGCGCGTGCGCATCGCGCACCACGAAGGCGGCCGCTGGCACGGCGGATTCGGCCTCCCCGGCGCAGGAGCGGGGGCCGCCTCCGTATCCGTGAGCGAGGCGGGCGGCGTCCTGGATGCCGGTTCGCTCGTGGCGCGGATCACCCACGGTGCGCCGTGGGGCCTGTCCTTCGAGGTCGACGGCAGGCGTGTGACCGGAAGCGGGCACAAGGCTCAGGGTTACGTCCGGCTCGCTCCGGACGCGCAGGTGGATGCCGGAATCGTCGACAACGCCCGCCAGGGCGGCTCGACCCCCAGCGGATCCGTCTTCGTGCACGAGCAGCTCGACCTGGGAGTGGGCGAGCTCATCTACGGCCTCGGCGAGCGCTTCGGCCCGCTGGTGAAGAACGGTCAGTCGGTGGACATCTGGAACGCCGACGGCGGGACCTCGAGCGAGCAGGCGTACAAGAGCATCCCGTTCCATGTGTCGAACCGCGGGTACGGGGTTCTCGTGAACGATCCGGGCCATGTGTCGTACGAGATCGGCTCGGAATCCGTCGAGCGCGTGCAGTTCTCGGTCTCGGGAGAGGTGCTCGAGTACTTCCTCATCGCCGGTCCGACGCCGAAGGAGGTCCTCTCGCGCTACACCGCTCTCACAGGACGGCCGCCGGTGGTTCCCGCCTGGTCGTACGGGCTCTGGCTGTCGACGAGCTTCACGACCGACTACGACGAGCAGACCGTCAACTCGTTCATCGACGAGATGGCGGCGCGCGAGCTGCCGGTGTCGGTGTTCCATTTCGACTGCTTCTGGATGCGGGAGTTCAACTGGACCGACTTCGTCTGGGATTCGCGGGTGTTCCCCGATCCCGAGGGCATGCTGTCGCGACTGCACGACAAGGACCTGCGCGTCTGCGTCTGGATCAACCCCTACATCGCCCAGCGCTCCCCGCTGTTCCGCGAGGCCGCCGATCAGGGCTTCCTCGTGCAGCGCCCCGACGGATCGGTCTGGCAGTGGGACCTGTGGCAGGCGGGTATGGGTCTCGTGGACTTCACGAACCCCGAGGCCACCGCCTGGTACCAGTCGAAGCTCCGCGGGTTGATCGACCAGGGCGTGGACTGCTTCAAGACCGACTTCGGCGAGCGCATCCCGACCGAGGTCGTCTGGGCCGACGGCTCCGACCCCGAGCGCATGCACAACCTGTACACCGATCTCTACAATCGCGCGGTGCACGACGTGCTCATCGACGCCCGCGGCGCGGATGACGCCGTGCTGTTCGCGCGCTCGGCCACGGCGGGCGGACAGAGCATGCCGGTGCACTGGGGCGGGGATTCCACCTCGACCTATGCGTCGATGGCCGAGACCCTGCGCGGAGGGCTGTCGCTGGCGCTCAGCGGCTTCGCCTTCTGGAGTCACGACATCGGGGGCTTCGAGGGCACTCCGGATGCCGGGGTCTTCAAACGCTGGACGGCGTTCGGCCTGCTCGGCTCGCACTCCCGCTTCCACGGCTCGAGCTCGTACCGGGTGCCGTGGGCCTTCGACGAGGAGGCCGTCGACGTGACGAGGCGCTTCACGCACCTCAAGATGCAGCTCATGCCCTACCTCTATCAGCAGGGCATCATCGCCTCGAGGACCGGGCTGCCGGTGATGCGTCCGATGCAGCTGGAGTTCCCGGACGACCCGGCCGTCGGCTACCTCGACCGGCAGTACATGCTGGGCTCTGACCTGCTCGTCGCGCCGGTCTTCTCGGAGGACGGAACGGTGGAGTTCTATCTCCCGGAGGGCGAGTGGACGTCGCTGCTGACGGGAGAGACGGTCGCGGGCGGCGGATGGCGCCGGGAGACCCATGCCTTCGATTCGCTGCCGCTGTACGTGCGCCCCGGCACCGCGCTCCCCTGGGGCGCTCGCACCGATCGGCCGGACTACGACTATCACGACGGCCTGCGACTGCGCGTGTTCCCCGGCGGATCGGGGTCGACGACGGTGACGGTCACGAGCCCCGACGGCCGTGAGAAGATCTACGAAACCGACCTGACGGAGGTGACCCGGTGACTCTCTCCCCCGCCGATGACTACCGCGGATCCGGACTCGTCCTCCCCGAGGGCTTCACGTTCGGATCGGCGACCGCCGCGTACCAGATCGAGGGTGCGGCAGACGAGGACGGCAGGACGCCGTCGATCTGGGACACGTTCAGCCGAACGCCGGGCAAGGTGTGGAACGGCGACACCGGCGATGTGGCCTGCGATCACTACCATCGCGTCGATGAGGACCTCGACCTGATGTCGGATCTCGGACTGCAGGCCTACCGATTCTCGATCGCCTGGCCGCGCATCGTCCCTGCGGCAGACGGACGAGTCAATCAGGCGGGCATCGACTTCTACTCGCGTCTCGTCGACGGACTCCTCGAGCGCGGCATCCGCCCCGTGGCGACCCTCTACCACTGGGATCTTCCGCAGTACCTCGAGGATGCGGGCGGGTGGACCTCTCGCGCCACGACCGATGCCTTCGAGCGATACGCGTCGATCATGGGCGCGGCGCTCGGCGACCGGGTGCACACCTGGACGACGCTCAACGAGCCCTGGTGCTCTGCCTATCTGGGATACGGGCAGGGCGGGCACGCGCCGGGCCGCCACGAGCCCGCCTCCGCGCTGTCGGCCGTGCACCACCTGAACCTCGCGCACGGGCGCGCCATCCAGGCGCTCCGGGCGACGTCGACCGGCGACCCCGACTACTCGGTGACGTTGAACTTCCATGTCCTGCGCGGCGTCGGCGACGGCGCTGACGAGGCCATGCGCCGGATCGACGGTCTCGCGAATCGCGCCTTCACCCACCCGATGCTGCGCGGTGAGTACCCCGCAGACCTCCTCGACGACACGGCATCGGTCACCGACTGGTCGTTCGTGCAGGATGGCGACCTCGCCACGATCAACCAGCCGATCGACGTGCTCGGGGTCAACTACTACTCGACGGCGACCGTCCGCCTGTGGGACGGGGTGTCGGAGAAGCAGCAGAACGACGGGCACAAGGGCACGGCCGGAGGCACGGCGTGGCCGGGCAGCGATCAGCTGGTCGAATTCGTCGAGCAGCCGGGGCCGTACACGGCGATGGGATGGAACATCGCGCCCGACGGACTGGAGGAGCTGCTCGTCTCGCTGTCGGAGCAGTTCCCGTCGCAGCCGCTCATGGTCACCGAGAACGGGGCGGCGTTCGACGACGAGGTGGCTGAGGACGGCTCCGTCCCCGATCCCGAGCGCACCGACTACCTGCGCAGGCACTTCACGGCCGCTCATCGTGCGATCCAGCGCGGTGTCGACCTGCGCGGCTACTTCGTGTGGTCGCTCCTCGACAACTTCGAGTGGGGCTACGGCTATGCCAAGAGATTCGGCATCGTGCGCGTGGACTTCGACTCGCTCGAACGCACCGTCAAGGACTCGGGGCACTGGTATCGACAGCTGATCGCCTCACGGACGATCGGCGCCTGAGGCACCGCACTCACGTGAGCATCGAGCGCCGTCTTCGCCCTGCGGAGGCGGCGCTCAGCGCTTGTCCGGGCGTTTGCGTTCGTTCCACGCGGCGAACGCCGATGCGGCGGCACCGGCGGCACGGTCGATCGCCTCGGCCGACCGACTGATCACATCCTGCGCGGCATCCTGCCAGGTGGACGATGCCGAGGACGCCTCTCCCGCGTGCACCCGAGCGGCGTGCTCGGCCGCTTCGAAGGCCCGCTCGAGATCGGCGACGGCGTCGCGGTACGCGGCGAAGTCCGCCGCGCTGACCCTTCCGGTGGCGGCGCGGCGCATCTCGACCGCGTGCGCTGCCGCGCGCAGATACGCCGCAGTCGCCGGCTGTCGGACGTCGGTCATCTCCGGGTAGGCGATCTGCAGCCCCGGATCGGTCTCGTAGCTCATCCAGCGCGCGACGATCGCCTCGTGCTGCGCCTGAAGCCTCTCCAGGGGGCGTGGTGCGGATGCCGGCGGAATCGCCGCACGGGCGGCGTTCAGGCGCACCTGCTTGGCGCGGACGTCGGCGGACGCGGCTTTGGCGTCGTTCTCCTTCGCCCGCAGCATCCGCTTGGCACCCGCGACCTGCTCCGGGGTCGCACGCCGCGCGCTGCGTTCGGCCGAGATGCGTGCGACGTCGGCGCGCGCCAGCTTGACGGCCATCCGCCTCTCGACCGCCGTCTGCCTGGCGGCTTTGAGATCATGCCGAGCCGCGTCGTACTCGAGTCGGCGTCCGCTCTTGATGCTGCGGCGACGCAGCCCGACCGCGCCGGCTGCGACACCCCCGGCTGCGGCGGGCGCGATCCACCACAACTCGACGGCGAGCAGCAGCGGATCCATACCTCGATGGTACCCAGAGCCAAGGCTCGTGTCCCTTCCCCCCTCCCCCCTCCTCTCC
>NZ_CAKKLK010000014.1:0-88999 GCF_918698045.1 Microbacterium sp. Bi98
CCGCTGCGCCCACCCCCGCCGCAGTCTGACCCCGTCTCACCCAGGAAGAGAGAAACCCCATGCTTCGCTCGCTCTACTCCGGAATCTCCGGTCTCCGCTCGCACCAGACCATGCTCGACGTCACGGGCAACAACATCGCCAACGTCAACACGGCAGGGTTCAAGGGCTCGTCCGTGCTGTTCCAGGACTCGCTGTCCCAGCTCATCGGCAACCCGGGTATCCCCGACGACGAGGTCGGAGGTCGCAACCCCGCCCAGGTCGGTCTGGGCGTGCAGGTCGCCGGCGTGCGCACCAACTTCGCTCAGGGCTCGGCCCAGGCGACGGGCCGCGGTGGCGACCTGATGATCTCGGGCGACGGCTTCTTCGCCGTCCGAGCCGGTGGAGAGACCCTCTACACGCGGGCGGGCGGCTTCTCGTTCGACCCCACCGGCAAGATGGTGACCGCCGACGGCTCGATCGTGCAGGGCTGGTCGGCGCAGGACGGCGTGGTGAACACGGGGCAGGCGACGGGCAACATCGTGCTGCCGCTCGAGGCGGTGTCACCTGCGAAGGCGACGACCTCGGCGACGGTCACCGGCAACCTGCCCTCGACCGCCGCGGTCGGTGACGAGCTGGTGCGCGACGTGACCGTCTACGACGCCCAGGGCACGCCGTCGACCCTCAGCCTGACCTTCACGAAGACGGCGGCCGGATGGGACGTGACCGAGCCGACCAGCGGCGCAACGGGGGCGCTGACCTTCACCGACGGCAAGCAGGCCGGCGCAGGCCTCACGCTCGCAGCCGGCGCCGTCAGCGTCGACCTGGGTGCGGTCACGGGCTACGCGAACATGTCGACGGTGGCCGTGACGGAGCAGGACGGATCGGCTGCCGGCACGTTGAAGTCCTACAGCATCACCGGCGACGGATCCATCGTCGGCACATTCAGCAACGGTGCGACGCAGACGCTGGGCAAGATAGCCATGGCGACGTTCGCGAACCCCGAGGGGCTGGAGAAGGCGGGCGGCACGGCCTACCGCGCATCCGTGAACTCCGGAGCTGTGCGCATCGGGGAGCCGGGCCAGGCCGGCTTCGGCAACCTCGTCTCGGGTGCGCTGGAGATGAGCAACGTCGACCTCTCGCAGGAGTTCACCAACCTCATCGTCGCCCAGCGCGGGTTCCAGGCCAACGCGCGCATCATCACCACGAGCGACGAGGTCCTGCAGGAGCTCACGCAGCTCAAGCGCTGATCGCCTGCGCCGACTCGGTCGGACACGCGCGACGAGGCCCGCCCCTGGTTACCGGGGGCGGGCCTCGTCGCGATAGTCGGAGCAGACTTCCCCCTCTCATCCGAAGCCCGGAGAACCCCCGATGATCATCGTCACCCGCCTCGACCGCACCCGGTTCGCGGTGAACCCCGACCTGATCGAACGCATCCACGCCTCGCCGGACACCACTCTGCACATGGTCGACGGTCATGTGTACGTGGTCGAGGAGGATCTCGACGCCCTGATCGATCTGATCGTCGCGTACCGGGCGCGCGTGCTCGGCGCTGCCCAGGCACTGACCTCGCAGACGGGGGCATGACGGTGGATCCCGCATTCATCATCGGGGTGATCCTGGCGTTCGGCGCGCTGGTGGCGATGATCACGATGGAGGGGGCGAGCTTCGAGGCTCTGCTCATTCCGGCGCCGATGATCCTCGTGCTCGGCTCGACGATCGGCGTCGGCATCGCCAGCCACACCCTCCGCGACACGATCCTCGCTGTGAAGAGCCTCGGGCGCATGGTCAGGGGCCCGAAGATGACGCCGGAGGCGGTCATCCCCTTCCTCGTGGGGTATGCCGAGAAGGCCAGGGGCGAAGGTCTGCTGGCACTGGAGCAGGAGCTCGACTCGGCACCCGATGCATTCACCCGACAGGCGCTGCAGGCTCTCGCCGACGGAACGGATGCCGAGGATCTGCGCACGGTCATGGACGACGAGATCGCCGCGACATCGTCGCGCAACCGCGTGGCGTCGAAGTTCTTCGGCTCGCTGGGCGGATATGCGCCCACGATCGGGATCGTCGGCACCGTCGTCTCGCTGACCCACGTGCTCGAGAAGCTCGACGAACCCGACCACCTCGGGCCGATGATCGCTGCGGCCTTCGTCGCCACGCTCTGGGGTCTGCTCTCGGCCAACTTCATCTGGAACCCGATCGCCGGTCGCCTCGGACGGATCGGAGCCGTCGAGCTCGAGCGGATGACCCTGGTCTCGGAGGGCATGCTCGCCATCCAGGCCGGAAGCGCACCGCACCTGCTCCAGGAGCGCCTCGAGGCGCTGTCGACCGTGAAGCCCAAGGCCGCCAAGAAGAAGCGCGAGCCCGAACGGGCAGAGGGCGTGCAATGAGCACAGCCCGTCGAGCTCGCGGTCGCGGGCATGAGGATGACTCGCACGATGAGCCGGACGAGCGCTGGGCCGTCTCGTACGCCGACATGGTCACGGTTCTGATGTGCCTGTTCATCGTGCTCTTCGCCGTGTCGAACGTCGACAAGACGAAGTTCGAACTGCTCGCGAACAGCCTCGCCACGGGCTTCGGGCAGGAGAGCACCGAGGGCGGTGCCGACACGGCCGAGGGCGTGATCGTGCCGCCTGAACTGCAGGACGATGACGGGGTGGTCGACCTCGCGGCGCGGGCCGAGATCGAGTTCGAGTCGCTCGAGGGACTGCGCGATCGCATGAGCACCTCGCTGGCGGCACAGGGCCTGCAGGACACGGTGCAGTTCGTCATCGACGACCGGGGGCTCCAGGTGGGGCTGGTCGGCGCAGAGACGTTCTTCGCCGACAACAGCACCGACCTCTCGGCGAAGGCGGACGCCGTGCTCGACACGATCGGAGACGTGCTCGTCACGGTCGACAACCAGGTGAGTGTCGAGGGGCACGCCGACCACCGCGTCTCCGCCGCACCCTTCGCCACCAACTGGGAGCTCTCCGGCGGGCGCGCGACCCAGGTGGCGCGGTTCCTCGTCGAGCACGAAGGCGTCGGAGGACCCCGTGTGAAGGCGACGGCGTTCTCGGACACCCGACCCATCGTGCCGGGCGACACCCCTCAGGCGCTGGCCAGCAACAGACGCGTCGACATCATCGTCGAATCGAACGAAGAAGAGCAGGTGAGAGCGCTGATACCCGCTCTTGCGGCTGCTGCGAACAACTGAGCTCACGTGAACACCACCGTCGAGGAGACCGTCATGACCGCATCCGCCTTGCTCGATGACCCCGCCCTGCGCCATCCGGCATACGATTTCGGACGCCCCGCCCAGCTCGGACGCGAGAGCACCCGCCATCTCGAAGCGGCCTTCGAGTCGTTCGCCCGGCTGTGGTCGTCCCAGCTCACGGCGAAGATCCGCGTGCGCGCGCACCTCGCACTCGAGACCGTCGAGCTCGTGTCGTACGAGGAGTACGCCGACACCCTGCCCGGGACGACGGCCATGGTCGCCGGCTCGTTCGCCGACCGCGACGAGCCGTGCGTCGTGCAGTTCGGCCTCGACAGCGCCCTGCTGTGGGTGGTGCAGATGATGGGCGGCAGGAGCACATCGCTTCCCGAAGCCCGCACCTTCACGCCGATCGAGCTCGCCCTCGTCCGCAACCTGATGGAGGGCACCTTCGAGCACCTCCACGCCAGCCTCGGCGCCCTGCTCCCTGGTGCACCGCGCTTCACCGCGGTGCACTACAACCCCCAGTACATGCAGGTCATCTCCGCGACGGCGGCGGTGATCGTCGCCCGATACACCATGCGTCTCGGCGATTCCGAGTCGACCGCGACGGTGATGCTGCCGGCGACCGCGGTCGTCGACCGCCTCGCGGCCACGGGATCGGACGCGGCATCGGCGCATTCGACGGATCAGACCCTGGAGCAGGTGCGCAGCACGCCGTTGGAGCTGACGCTGCGCCTCGCGCCCATCACGATCGGCACCGGAGAGATCCTCGATCTCGCACCGGGCGACCTGCTGCGCCTGCCTCACCCCGAGACCCGGCCGTACGAGCTCATGGCCGGGCAGACCCGGATAGCTCTCGCGACACCGGGCAGCAGAGGCTCGCGCCTCACCTGCAAGATCACGACCACCCATGAGGAGACCCACTGATGAGCACCTTCCACGAGACCGCCATCGCCGCGGCGATCGCCGGCAAGCTGCCGTTCGGCTACCCCGTGATCCCCGCACCGTCCACCGACCCCGGCGCGTCGGGCGACGCGGTGGTCGTCACCTTCACGGGCAGCCCCGGGGCCCGCATCGCGATCCAGGTCGTCGACCCGTCGCAGCTCGAGGACGGCTCCAAGAACGCTCAGCTGGCCGATCGCCTGCACCCGATCTTCGAGGCGGCCGCCGCCGTGCTCGGCAGCGGCTCGCTCGGCGACGGAGCCGTGGTCGACGCCGCCGAGGTCTTCACCGACTCCGGGACCCAGGTGTTCGACATGGTCGACGCCGACGGCAGCGTCGTGGCGCGTGCATCCGTGCGCATCGACGGAGCCAGGGCGGCATCCGCGTCGGGTCCGCAGCGGCTCAACCGCATCGCGGGGGTCGAGATGGAGCTCGTGGTCGAGATCGGGCGCACGCGGATGCCGGTGCGCGACGTGCTCTCGCTCGAGCCGGGCCGTGTGGTCGAGCTCGACCGCGCCGCCGGGTCTCCCGCCGACATCAAGCTCAACGGCCGACTGATCGGGCACGGCACGGTCGTCGTCGCCGAGGGCGACTTCGCGATCCGCGTCGAGCGCATCCTCGACAGCGCCGAGACGGTCTGAGCGTGGACGACATCCTCGTCGCGCTCCGTGCGATCGTCGCGCTGGGAGCGGTGCTCGGGCTGCTGCTCTTCCTGAGCCGCCGCCTGCAGAAGTCGCAGGCGAAGGGCATGAGTCCGCTGGCTGGGCTGATGCCGAAGAAGCTCGCCAAGCTGACCGAGCTCGTGCCGACGCGGCCCGCCGCGGCGCCGCGTGCGCGCCCGGAGAAGATCACCGTGGTGGCGAGGTCGGGCATCGGCGGCAAGGCCCAGCTCGTCGTGGCGGAGTTCGGCGGCATCCGCTACGTGCTCGGCGTGACGGAGCACGGGATCAACGTCGTCGACACCCAGGAGGCTCCTCCTCTCGAGCAGGAGGAGGTCGTCTCCTCGGACGTACGATCCGCCTCCGTCGAGATGCCCGATGACATCGTGGACCGCGCGCTGCGCTCGGTCGCCTGATACGCGGTCAGCGCATCGGTCGACGCGGTTACGTGCACCTCGTGATGTCGCGATAGTCGACTGCGAGCACGGATCGCTCGACCCCCTGGCTACGGATCGGCCACGCCACCCATCTTCGGAGTGCCGCCGTGCCCGCATCCGCCGCAGTCGCCGCGCCGCCGTCTGCGCGCGCACCGCGAGTGCCTCGCCGCCCGTGGGTGCTGCTCGCCGCGGTGCTCGTCGTCGTGACCGCACTCGTGCTGCTGCAGGCCACAGGGGCGCACGCAGCGGCGATGCACGTCCCGACTCAGGTCGGTGACGGCGAGGGCGACGGTGTGACGATCAACGGCATCAACGGGGCGCCGTCCGACAGCATCATGACGTTGCTGGGCATCACCGTGCTCAGCGTCGCTCCGGCGCTGCTGCTGATGATGTCGAGCTTCACCAAGATCTTCGTCGTGCTGGCCCTCACCCGGAACGCGCTCTCGCTGCCGTCGATCCCGCCGAACCAGGTGCTGGCCGGTCTCAGCCTGTTCCTGACGCTGTTCATCATGTGGCCGGTGCTCACCGACATCAACACCGTCGCCGTCGCGCCGTTCACCGACGGCCAGATCGACTTCGGCAGGGCGTTCGATCTCGCCCAGGAGCCCTTGCGGCAGTGGATGCTCTCGTACACGCGCGAAGAGGACATCGCGCTGATGCATCGCGCAGCGCAGATGGAGAACCCCACCGACGCCGCGAGCATCCCGCTGCAGACGCTCGTCCCGGCCTTCATGATCAGCGAACTGCGCGCGGCGTTCCTGATCGGGTTCATCATCTTCGTGCCGTTCCTCGTCATCGACCTGGTGGTCGCGAGCGCACTCATGTCGATGGGCATGATGATGCTGCCGCCCGTCATGATCTCGTTGCCGTTCAAGATCCTCCTGTTCCTGCTCATCGACGGATGGGGCATGGTCATCACCGCGCTCGTCCAGTCCTACAACGGGGGTGGCGGGTGAACCCCGAAGCGGTCATCGACATCGGTCAGGCGGCGCTCATCGTCGGTGCGAAGCTCTGCGCGCCCCTGCTCATCACCGCCCTGGTGGTGGGCTTCGCGATCTCGCTGCTGCAGTCCATCACCCAGGTGCAGGAGATGACGATCTCGTTCGTGCCGAAGCTCGTCGCCGTCGGCATCGCGCTCCTCGTCACGGGGCACTGGATGATCGCCGAGATGATCGCGTTCACGAACGAGATGTTCGCGCGGATACCGTCGCTGCTGAACGGCGGCTGATGAACATCCCGATCGATTTCACCTGGCTGGAGGCGACCTCGCTCGCCTGCGTGCGGATCACGGCATTCCTGGTCCTCGCCCCGCCGTTCAGTCACGGCACGATCCCGATGCGGATCCGCGCGATGCTCGGCGTCGGTCTCGCTCTCGCCGTGTCGCCGGTCGTGACCGCAGGATATGAGCGCCTCGACACCGGGGCCTTCATGCTCGCACTGGCAGGGCAGGCCCTCACGGGGGCGCTCCTCGGCTTCCTCGTGATGGTGCTCTTCAGCGCGATCCAGGGCGCCGGCCACCTCGTCGACACCTTCGGCGGGTTCCAGCTGGCTCAGGCCTTCGATCCCGGCATGGCGATCAACGGCGCACAGTTCACCCGACTGTTCCAGATGACCGCGATCATGCTGCTGTTCGCCTCCGACGGATACCAGCTCGTGCTCGGCGGTCTGTTCCGATCGTTCGACGCGGTGCCGGTCACCGGCATGATCGATCTCGCCAAGCCCGCCGAGGCGCTCGTCGGCGCTGCGGGACAGATGATGCTCAGCGCGGTGCAGATCGCGGGACCGCTGCTCATCGTGCTCTTCCTCGCCGACGTCGGACTCGGTCTGGTCAGCCGCGTCGCGCCCGCCCTGAACGCCTTCGCGATGGGCTTCCCGATCAAGATCGGTCTCACCCTCCTGCTCGTCGGATTCGTCTACGCGGCGCTCCCGAGCGTGGTCGCCGTGATCGCCGAGGAGGCTGCGCGACTGCTCCTGGGGGTGACCCGATGAGCGAGACCGACACCGGCGAACGCACCGAGAAGGCGACCGAGCGTCGCCTGAAGGAAGCGAGGAAGAAGGGCCAGATCGGCCGCAGCCAGGACTTCACGGCCTGGGTCTGCATCGCCGCCGCGGCCGTCATGATGGTGCCGACGATCGCCTCGGGCACGCAGGTGGTCACCGAGCTGTTCCTCGCCGTGACGCCCGTCGCGATGAACCCCACCGACGGCGCCGCCATGGATGTGCTGAGCTCGGCCATCACCTCGCTCGGTGGCATCCTGCTCCCGATGCTGGTGGTGGTGCTGCTCGCCACCACGGCCACCGCGGTCGCGCAGGGCGGCATCCACCTGCGCGGGGTGACCATGCGCACCGAGCAGTTCAACATCGTGTCGGGCGTCAAGCGCGTCTTCGGCCGGCAGGCGCTCTGGGAGGGCGCCAAGGCGCTGCTGAAGACCGTGGCCATCGGGCTCGCACTGTGGATCGTCGTCTCGGGTCTCGTCCCGGTACTGATGGCCAGCGGCAGCCACAACATCACCTGGCTGCTCGAGCAGGCGGCCGGGGGAGCGGTCGCGCTGCTGCAGGTCGCCGTGGCGGTGGGCATCCTGCTCGCAGCGATCGATGTGGCGGTGGTCATGCGGCGCAACCGCAAGCACACGCACATGACGAAGAACGAAGCCAAGGACGAGCACAAGAAGACCGAGGGCGACCCGCTCGTGCGCTCCCAGCGCCGCTCGCGGCAGCTCGCCATGAGCCGCAACAGGATGATCGCCGCGGTGGGCGACAGCGACGTCGTGCTCGTGAACCCCACGCACGTGGCGGTGGCGCTGCGCTACGAGCCGGGCAAGTCGGCGCCACGGGTCGTGGCGAAGGGCGCGGGGATCGTCGCGCAGAAGATCCGCGAGAAGGCGGAGGAGAACGGCGTGCCGATGATCAGGGACATCCCTCTCGCACGCGCGCTGCACTCGGCCTGCGAGATCGGGCGGGAGATCCCCGAAGAGCTCTACACCGCGGTCGCCCAGGTGCTCGCCTTCATCGAGCACCTCAAACGTCGAGGCTCGGCCAGGGGAACGCACACGATGCCCTTCGCCAGCACCAGGGACCGCGGCCTGTGAGTCCGGCCGCGAGCACATCAGAACGAGCAGAGAGAATCAGAAGGCGAGACGCATGATCGGTCAGCTGTTGTCCAAGGGGGCTGTTCCCGTCGGTGTGGTGGGGATCATCCTCCTGCTCATCGTGCCCATCCCGACCGGTCTGCTCGACGTGCTCATCGTCCTGAACATCTCGTTCGCGCTGCTGATCCTCCTGACCGCGATGTTCGTGAAGAAGCCTTTGGACTTCTCGGTGTTCCCGAGTCTGCTGCTCGTCGCGACCCTCTTCCGGCTCGGCCTCAACGTCGCGTCGACCCGCCTCGTGCTCAGCGAGGCCCACGCGGGTCAGGTGATCCAGGCGTTCGGTCAGATCACCATCAGCGGCTCACTCGTGATCGGTGCCGTGATCTTCCTCATCCTCACCGTCATCCAGTTCGTCGTGGTCACCAAGGGTGCCGAGCGCGTCGCCGAGGTGGGCGCGCGCTTCACGCTCGACGCCATGCCGGGCAAGCAGATGGCGATCGACGCCGACCTGAACGCCGGTCTGATCACGGATGACGAGGCGCGCAGGCGACGCGCAGAGGTCGCCGCGGAGGCCGACTTCTACGGTGCGATGGACGGTGCGTCGAAGTTCGTCAAGGGAGATGCGATCGCGGGCATCGTGATCGTGGTCATCAACTTCGTCGGCGGCATCATCATCGGCATGGTGCAGCACGGGATGGAGGTCGGCGAGGCGCTCGAGACCTACAGCATCCTCACCATCGGCGATGGGCTGGTGACCCAGATCCCCGCCCTGCTCATGGCGGTGTCGACCGGCATGATCGTCACGCGTGAGAACGCGGAGGCCGAGATGGGTCAGGCCGCCGGCCGTCAGCTCATGCAGTCCCGCAACGCCCTGGTGATCACCGGACTCGCCGCCATCGCCATGGGGTTCATCCCCGGGATGCCGCTCGTGATCTTCCTGGCGATCGGAGCGGTCCTGCTGTTCGCGGCATCCCGCGTGAAGGCGAACGAGGACCGCGATGCCGCACGTGAAGCGGATGCCCTGCAGCAGGAGGCCGTCGAGGCCGGCAGCGAGGGCCCGGAGGACCTCATGGACCGGATGCGCGTGCACGCCCTCGAGATCTCGCTGTCTCCCGACATCGTCGATCTCGCCTCAGGGGGAGCGGGAGATCTGCTCACCCGGGTGAAGTCCCTCCGCCGCAAGCTCGCCCTCGACATCGGCATCCTCATGCCGCCGGTGCGCACGCGGGACAACATCGAGCTGCCCGCGCAGACGTACTCGATCCTCATCGCCGGGGTCGAGGCCGGACGCGGGTCGGTTCCTCGGGGCCACGTTCTCGCGATCGGCACGGGACTCGAGCAGCTTCCGGGCACGGCCGTGGTCGACCCGGTGTTCGGTCTCGAGGGCAAGTGGGTGCCCGCCGAGATGTCGCACGCCGCCGACATGGCCGGCGCGACGGTGATCGATCGGGCGAGCGTCATCATCACCCACCTCTCCGACATCGTGCAGAGCCAGGCCGACCGCCTGCTCTCCCTCGAAGACGTCCGTCAGCTGACCGAGCACCTTAAGCAGTCCAGCCCTGCGACGGTCGAGGAGCTCACCCCGGCCGTGCTGTCGCTCGCCGCGATCCAGCGCGTGCTGGCGGGGCTCCTCTCCGAGCGGGTGCCGATCAACGACCTGGCGCGCATCTACGAGGCGCTCGCGCTCCGAGGCAAGACGTCGACGGAGACGGCGGGTCTCATCGACGCGGCCAGGGCGGCGCTCGGGCCGGCGATCGCCTCGCGCTTCGCCGAGGACGGACGCATCCGGGTCGTCATGTTCGAGCCGATCCTCGAGCAGCAGATGCTCGAGGGCATGCGCGTCGTCGACGGTCACCCGCAGATCGTGCTGACGCCGGAGGCGACGATGCAGGTGCTCGAGAACGTGCGCCGCACTGTCGCCGAACTCGACCAGGTCGGTCCGGAGCCGGTTCTCGTCTGCGCGCCGTCGCTGCGACAGGCGGTGCGTCGGATGGTGTCATCGCAGGTCAGCGGCCTTCCGGTGCTCTCCTACGACGAGGCTGCGGCGGGCGGTCTCGCGACCGACGTGGTCGGCGTCGTCCGCATGACGCAGTCGGCTCTTCCCAGCGGCGCGTTGTAGCGTTCGATTCTGCTCATTTATGAGTTGAGTGCGATACGTTTGTGAGCAGAGGGCGCACCGGCGCTCACGCCATGGAAGGCAGACGACGCATGCTGGTACTGACGAGACGCGCCAACGAGAGCATCGTGATCGGCGACGACATCACCGTCACGATCCTCGCCGTGACGCCGAGCGGTGTCCGTGTCGGCATCGACGCCCCTCGCGACAAGCGCATCAACCGCGCCGAGATCGTCATCGCCGTGAGCGATGCGAATCAGGAGGCCGTGCAGACCTCCTCCGACGACTCCGCCGAATCGCTCATTCTCGGCGCCCTGGGCAGAACCACCCCTGCTCCATGATCGGACGCTCGGAGTGTCATCTCCGGGACTCCGAGTTACTGCGTCGAGCGTTGTCGCGATAGTCGTTCATGTGACGGGCGATCCCGTCATGGAAACCGCGACATGACGAGGTGACGAATCGTGGCCGCTCACGACCTGAGCATGCAACTGATGCGAGAGCGCGATCTGCTGGAGGTGCTGCTGTTCAAGCTCGACGAGCAGCAGATGCTGCTCGCGACCGGACGCAACCGGTGGATCCACCATGCGGCGAACGAGATCGAGCGGGTCCTCGCGGCCATGCCGACCGTCGCACTGTCGCGCGACACGCTGGTCATCGCGGTGGCTGATGAGTGGGGCGTGCCCGAGGCGACGACGCTCCGCGATCTGATCGAGGCTGCGCCGACCGACGCGTGGCGCGAGATCCTGTCGGGTCATCTCGAGGCCATGACCACTCTGGCCGACGAGATCGGCGACATGAAGAAGGTCAACGAGCAGCGTCTGCGCACGGCGATCCGGGTGACGCAGGAGACGATCGCCGGCCTCGGGGTGCCGACCGGCGAGTACGACACGCACGGCGACGTCGTCCGCGGCGCGGACGCCCGACTTCTCGACACCAGGGTCTGAGGTAACCATGTCTTCCTTCGCAGGGCTCCGCCTCGCAGAATCCGCGCTCTCGGCCGCACGCGCGGGGATGACCGTCACGGGTCAGAACATCGCCAACCAGACGACTCCGGGCTACACGCGCCAGCGGGTGGAGCAGACCTCGCTCTCGGCGCCGGGGCAGACGGGGCTCTGGCCATCCGGCATCGCCATCGGCGGGGGAGTGGGCGTGACCGGGATCGCGAGGCTCGGCGACGACATCCTCGATGCCCGTGTGCGCGACGCGCTGTCGACCTCCGGCTTCTGGTCGGCTCGTGCGACGGCAGCGAGCCGCGCAGAGGACGTGCTGGCCGAACCCACGAAGGACGGTCTCGCGGCGAACCTCAACAGGTTCTGGTCGGGCTGGTCCGACCTCGCCAACACGCCGGATCCGGCAGCGGCGCAGGTCGTGCTCTCGAATGCCGACGTGCTCATCGGACAGATCGCGGAGGGCTACCAGACCATTGCGGGGCAGTGGAACGACCTGCGCAGTCAGGTCGACGGTCAGCTCGCCGACGTCAACGCCGCTGCGAGCCAGGTGGCCACTCTCAACGGGCAGATCAGGGAGGCGCTGCAATCGGGGCGCAACGCCAACGAGCTCATGGATCAGCGCAGCGTCCTCGCCCAGCAGCTCTCGTCGGCCGTCGGTGCGAAGGGCATCGTCGAGCCGGACGGCACACTGACTCTTCGCGTCGACGGCAATGCACTCGTGTCGGGCGACAGCAGCCGAGCGCTCGTCGCGAGCGGACCGCGTGACATCGCGGACGCAGGTCGGATCACCGTCTCATGGGCGGATCGACCGAACCTCGCGGTGCCGATCACGGGTGGCGTCGTCGGCGGCACGATCAGCGCTCTGGCCCCCGCGTCCGACGGGGGGACGCTCGCCGGTGTCGCGGCCGCCTACAACGAGACGGCGACCGCGCTCGCGACCGCCGTGAACGACGTGCACCGCACCGGCGTCACCTCGTCGGGGGCGGCCGGAGGCGACTTCTTCGCGCTCGACGGTTCGGGTCCGGCGGCGCTGGGACTCCGTGTCGTCCCGACGGGACTCGATCAGCTGGCACTGGCAGCGCCGGGTGCGGGCGCGAAGGACACCACCATCGCCGACCGCATCAGTGCGCTGGGGACATCTGCGGCGGGGCCCAGCAAGACGTGGTCGACGTTCGTCACCGGGTTCGCAGTCGCCGTCGCCGGGGATCTGCAGCGCGCGGACATCGCCGATATGGGCGCGGTCGCGGCGGTCACCGCGCAGCAGTCGAACGCCTCGGTGGACGGCGACGAGGAGACGATCAACCTCCTGACCTACCAGACCGCATACCAGGCGGCGGCTCGCGTTCTGACGGCCGTCGACGAGGCACTGGATCTGTTGATCAACCGCACCGGCCTCGTCGGCCGCTGACTCTGGGGAGAGTGAAATGATCGGTCGAATCACGACCAGCACCATGACGCAGCAGTCGCTGCGCACACTGCAGACCAACCTCGCGGATCGCGCACGGCTGCAGGATCAGGCCGCGTCGCAGCGCGCCTTCCGCGCGCCGAGCGACGATCCGGCCGCCGCGGCCACGGCGCTCGGTGTGCACGGTGATCAGGCGCGCGTCGCTCAGTTCGCCCGCAACCTCAGCGACGGGATGGCGTGGGTGACCACGGTCGACACCGCTCTCGGCGCGAGCGCCGATCTGCTCAACCGCGCGCGTGATCTCACCGCACAGGGAGCGAACTCGGGCGCGCTGAGCCCGACCGCTCGCGAGTCGATCGCCCAGGAGCTCGAGTCGATCAGCGCAGAGCTGCTCGCCAAGGCGAACACGAG
This sequence comes from Microbacterium sp. Bi98, assembly GCF_918698045.1. Classification (NCBI taxonomy): domain Bacteria; kingdom Bacillati; phylum Actinomycetota; class Actinomycetes; order Micrococcales; family Microbacteriaceae; genus Microbacterium; species Microbacterium sp. Bi98. The sequence continues at coordinate 13,179 of NZ_CAKKLK010000014.1, forward strand.
GGTGCTCGGCCGCAGCGTCTTCGCGGGAACGAGCGATGCGGGAGCCGCGTTCGATCCCACCACCTTCAGCTTCAACGGCGGCGCGGGCGACGGCGTGCATCGCCGCATCAGCGAGAACGAGACCGTGCGCGTGGACTTCGACGGCGCTCAGGCGTTCGGCGAAGGGGCCGACAGCGCCTTCGCCCTGCTGAACGACATCGCGGCGGAACTGCGCAGCGGTGCCGAGGTCGGCTCGCGTCTCGGCGACATCGATGCGCGGCTGAAGGACGTCACCGCGGCTCGCGGATCCACGGGCGCTCGTCAGGTGCAGATCGAGCGGGCGTCGGCGCAGAATCTCTCCTCGTCGATCGACCTCGAAGCGCGCCGTGCCGAGGTCGAGAACGTCGACAGTCTCGAGGTGCTCGTGCACCTGCAGTCGGCCGAGCTCGTGTTCCAATCCGCCCTGCAGGTGACGGCCCGCTCGCTGCAGACCAATCTGATGGAGTTCCTGCGATGAGCGCACCCACTGACCGAACGACGGCGACGGTCGACGTCGAGTTCGCTTCGCCGATGCCCGGACTCGCTCCGCACACGTCTTTCACCCTCGAGCAGATCGACGGAGCGGAGGGCCTGCACGCGCTGCGTGCGACGGATGCCGACGTGCGCCTGTTCCTCCTCGACCCGCGATCCGGGGACTACGGCTACGAGCCGAGCATCCCCGCAGACGTGCAGTCCGAGATCGGCGCAGCCGACGAGTCGGAGATCCGGGTGTTCGTCGTGGCGAACCCCTCGGCCGACGGCGTGTACATCAACCTGCGTGCGCCGATCCTGATCCACACCGGATCCGGCCGTGCCGCACAGGCGATCCTCGAGGATCAGCGCTACCCGATCCGCGCCCTGCTGGGTGCCTGAGCAGGACGCGACGTTCCACGGCTCTTTCGACAGGGTGGACTCCCGGCACGGGGAGAATTCCGAGATTCACCGCATATACCAAGGAAGAGCATCTATCCTCTAAGAGCACAGGCTGGGGTACTGGCGGGATCCCGGCGTCGTCGCAGGAGATCGGGACCTGGGGCACGTCATGGATGCGGTTGGTAGGGGTACAGCGCACGACGCTCGGTGACGAGCGACATTCCATGGGACGGAAGACGACATGAGCACATCAAGGACGCTCGAGACGAATCGGGTGAGCAAGCGGGAGTTCGTGCAGAGATTCGCACGACGCGGTGGCATCTCGGTTCAGGCCGCACAGACGGCGTACAACGCGATGATCGACGAGCTCCTCGACCTCGTAGGCCGCGGGAACACGGTCACACTCACCAACTTCGGCAAGTTCTATCCGCAGACGCACAAGGGGCACCGGGTGCAGTTCGCGAAGGACGACGGAGACGCCGAGGTCAACGACTACACCGTGCTGAAGTTCTCCGCGACGCGCGAGGTGAACCGCCGCGTCAAGGTGAACGATTAGTCATCGTTATCTGAACGTAAACGAGAATCCCCGGAGGTTTTGGCCTCCGGGGATATTTCTTGCCCGTCGCACCCCTAGTCTGTAGTCAGATGTAGTTCTGGCCACTGGGGAGAGGCCGCGCTGTGAGTCGCTGGGGAGGGCTTGCACTTACAGTGAAAGAGGCGAATCCGATGCCTATGCGTGCCCGCAACCAGCTCGTGGTCGATCACCTGCACATCGTCGGCGCGGCGACGGCCTATGTGGCGTCTCGACTCACGCATGTCTCCCGTGACGACCTCGCCTCTGCCGGTGCGTTCGCGCTGGTCCGCGCAGCCGAGAAGTTCGACGCGACCCTCGGCGTGCCCTTCGGCGCGTTCGCTCGAGGACGCGTCAACTGGGCGCTGAAAGACGAGCTGCGGTCGATGGACTGGGCGCCTCGAGATGTTCGGGTGCGAGCCAAGCAGACGACGAAGGTCCGACAGACACTCACGGCCGCCCTCGGTCGCACGCCCACTGTGGCGGAGATCGCGGCAGCCATGGGCGTCGACACGGCCGTCGCGCGCGAAGGGCTCGCCGACGCCGAGCGTCTGCTGACGAGTCTCGATGCGCCGGACGCGCCGGAGATCGTGTGGACCGGCTACCTGCCCGAGGAGCTCGCGATCGCCTCCGAGCGCGACGAGTTCCTGCGGCGCGCCGTCGACGCGCTGCCGGAGCGCAAGCGGGCGATCATCACGGCGATCTATTTCGAGGACCGCACGGTCAAGGATCTCGCGGAGCAGCTCGGCGTCTCCCACGCCGCCGTCTCGCAGCAGCGTGCGGAAGCCGTGCGCATGCTTCGAGATGCGCTGGATCGGCACTACGCCGACACCCCTCAGCGTGAGGCAGCACCGGCAGCGCGGTCCTCCGCGTCGGCGCTGGACGCGTACTTCGAGCGCCTCGCGGCCGGCGGTCAGCGGTTCACGCGCGCGATACTGTCGCACGCGGTCGGCGTCTGATCCGTCGCGCGCACGCGCGTGGCCGCAGGGCCGTCAGAGACCGAAGCCGTAGCTGGGCTGACCCACCAGGATGAGACTGACCGTCGTCGGGTAGACCTCGGGCTCTTCATCCTCATCGTCGAGCAGCTCGAGCTTGTGGATCGGCACGAAGATGCCGCCGTCCGGCTCGAAGATCAGATCCTTCGGCACAAACGAGGCGAAGATCGACCGTGTCGCGTGGCGCAGCTCGAACGTGCGACCGACGTCGCCGCGCTCGAAGAGGTTCATCTCGACCTCATCCGACCACACCTTGCCGTCGGGGAAGCGAGCCTCGATGCGATAGGTGCTCGGTTCGACCGCCTTGATGTTGAGATCCTCCACGACGTCCGCGAACAGTGCGTCCGGCTGCTCGAGTTCGAAGGCGATGGCGCGGAGGTGGTCGTAATTGAGGCGAGCGCGACGCGAGAACAGCGCGACGTTCTCGATCTCGTCCGGGTCCGCGTGGGGGGCCTGATCGATGAGGTACTGGCGCACCTCGTCGGGACCGGGGTACTCGAATCGCATGTGGTAGTGGAACCGGCCGGGGCGATTGACGATGTACGTGCTGACGTCGCTGATGTCGTTCACCGTGAGGCAGTAGATGCGCTTCACGGACGAGAGGCCGTCGAACAGGGACAGGAACTGGTTCTGTCGATTGCCTCCCTCTGCGCCCCCGCGGCGGCCAGCGGGGAAGATCTTCTCGAACTCGTCGAAGATGATCAGACACTCGTCGAGGGTGTCCAGGAACTCCACGATGCCGTCGTTGTCCTCTGAGACGATCACGACGGGCAGGCACTGCTCGAGGGCCTCCTCGGCGACCATGCGAAGGAACAGCGTCTTGCCGATCCCCTTGTCGCCGGAGAGCATCACGCCCAGGCTGCGGTCCGAGAGGGCGTAGGACCGGAAGATCTTGTCGACCTTCCTGTCTCGGCCGCCGTAGACGCGCTCGGTGCCGACGGTGAGGTCGTCGATCTTGATCAGGCTGAAGCCCTCTTTCGAGGTGAAGTGCACCCGATAGGTGCCGAGAGGGAACTCATGATGCGTGCGGACGGCGTCGTCGTAGACGCGGACGTGTCCGCCCGTCTCGATGTAGGTGCTGGTCAAGATCCTTCTCCTTCGCTCCCCGTGTTGATATATCGGTTGAGATCGGACTGTCGTAAGGCGTTCGGCGAGATAATTTCGCAGTACCCTGAGCGGACAGCGGGCGTGGGGACGCCCGGGTCAGGGGAACCGCTATGGGGACGAACGCAGGCGAGCAGCCGATCGCGGGGTCGATCGTCATCGTGGTCGAGGCCGCGCCGCAGGGGCTGCTGCAGTACACGCTGGATCCTGACGATCGTCAGCCCGAATGGCAGGTGATCCTCATCGCCCATGACGATGCCGTGATGGGCGCCGCGACGACACCGGAGCAGACGGCGGAGCTGCTGGTGCGCGGCAGCGTCGAGTGCATCAGGCAGAGCATCCCGAGCCTCGAGGTCGGCGGACTCACCATGCGGCCGGAGCTCGGGCCGAACGACAACGCCCAGATCGTCGCCGCCGGCGAGGCCACCTTCCTACAGTCCGAGTGGGATGCGGTCGTGAAGCAGGCGGGCGATCTCCCCGAGGGCTGAGCGCGAGCCTGCCACTCCCGGCGGCACCGTCAGGCCGGCGTCAGGAACGCGTCGACGATCAGCGCCCCGCGGATCTCGCGAAGCTCGTCGATGATGCGATCGATTCCCCGCGCGGTCACCGAAGGCATCTGCAGATCGTGGGGTCCCAGTGGTTCGAGCCGTCCGGTGCGAACCCGGATCACCTCCCAGCCGGCGGAGCGCAGGGCGCGATCCTTGCGGAGATCGGTCTGCTCGCGGGTGCCGACATGCTCGAGTCCGTGGCGCCCGACCGTGTCGTACTCGATCGCGACACGGAGCTCCGGCAGCAGGATGTCCGGCCACACCTCGGTATGGCGGAAGAACGGGCGAGAGACTTTGACCGCGTTGACACCGGTCGTGACGGAGATGCGGGCGGCGAGCATCGCGCGGAGTCTGGCCTCGGCGGCGGATGCCGGTGCCGGGGCGCAGACGCTGGAGAAGGCTTCGCCGGAGGGGAGATCGGGCGTCTTGCTGCAGAGGGTGAGCGGGCGTTTCGGCCGTCGGGGTATCGCGCGGGCTTCGCCCAGCACGACCGGCTGGGGCCTGGCGAGCGTCGAGCATTCCGGGCACCACGCCGACTGGCGGCGCACCCGCCCGGGGCGTTCGCGCTGCTCAGTGGGGGTGGCGGCGAAACGATGGCCCACTCGGCATTCCCAGCACAACAGCACATCGGCCGCCAACGGCACCTGCGAGAGTGCGATGCCGTGATTGAGTTCGGGGTGGTACTGGCGGATCAGTTCGGGGTAGGCGGCCCACTGCGAACGATAGGTGCCGATCTCGTAGGGCACCTCCCGTCCTCGCGAGAACTGGCGTCTCGCCCACCACGACTGCACGGGTTCGGTCACGTCGGGCAACCTACCGGGCACTCCGGACATCGCCAGGAGGGGCTGGACGTGACAGACTCGCGGAGAGCAATGAGTCCGATGAACGGACAGAGGGAGTCGTCATGCCGCAGCGGATCGTGATCAGTGGCGCATCGGGCCTGATCGGCACGGCGCTCGCCTCGTCGCTGCGGTCGGACGGTGTGGAGGTGACGACCCTCGTGCGTCGCCCTCCGCGTGATCTGTCTGAGGTGCAGTGGATGCCGGGGGAGCGCGAGCTCGACCCCGATGTGCTGGCGGGCGCTGTCGCCGTGGTCGCGCTGGGTGGTGCGAGCGTCGGGCGTCTGCCTTGGACGCGACGGTATCGCCGCGAACTCGTCGAGTCCCGACTGACGGGTACCCGCACGCTCGCGACGGCGGTGCGCACCCTGCGAGACGATGCTCCGGCGTTCGTGTCGGCATCCGCTGTCGGCTACTACGGCTCGGCGCCGGGCGAGGTGCTGACCGAGGCGTCGCTCGCGGGCGACACGTTCCTGGCGCAGCTGTGCGTCCGATGGGAGCAGGAGGCGCTGCGCGCGGGGGAGCAGACGACGGTCGCGCTGCTGCGCACCGCTCCGATCATCCATCGCAAGGGTGTGCTGAAGCCGCTCATCCAGCTCACTCGGTTCGGGGTCGCCGGTCCGATCGGGCCCGGCACCCAGATCTGGCCATGGATCTCTCTCGACGATGAGGTGCGCGGCATCCGACACGTGATCGACCAGCGCCTCGAGGGGCCCGTCAACTTCACCGGGCCGACGCGTGCCTCGGCGAACGACATCGGTCGCGCCCTCGCGAAGAGGATGCGCCGACCGTTCTGGATCCCGGCTCCTGCCTGGGCCCTCCGGCTCGCGCTGAGTCGGTCGGCCGCCGATTCGCTGCTGCTCTCCGATGCGGACGTCAGACCCGGCGCGCTCGAAGGCTCGGGCTTCGAGTTTCGGCACACGACAGCCCAGCAGGCCGTCGACGCCGCGCTGTGATCGGGCGACGACGACGGCCGTGCAGGCTCAGTGCCCGTGCGGGTCGCGCCGATTGAGTGTCTCGACCACCTGCGCATAGTCTCCCCGTGCTTCGCCGTAGCGCAGGAACTTCACGTTCTCGACCTGGATCTCGGTCGCATCCGGCTGGGTCTCGATCAGGTCGACGACCTCGCTGACGAACTCGTCGAGCGGCATCGCGAACTCGCTGGTCTCCTGCCCCGGCATGAGCGAGGTGCGGACGGAGGGCGGTTCGAGCTCGAGCACGCTCACACTCGTGTCGGCGAGCTGCAGACGCAGAGATTCGCTGAGCATGTGGATGGCCGCTTTCGTCGCGTTGTAGGTGGGCGTCACGCGGAGCGGCGCGAAGGCCAGACCGGACGACACCGTCATGATCGTCGCGTCCGGCATGGTGCGCAGGTGCTCGATGAAGGCCGCGATCAGCCGGATCGGACCCAGGAGGTTGGTGGTGACGGTGGCCTCGGCGTCGTCGAGGAACCCCTCGGGCGACGTCCAGTCCTCGACCCGCATGATCCCGGCCATCGGGATGACCACGTTGAGCGAGGGGTGGGCGGCCATGACCGTCTGCGCGGCCGCCCGGATGCTGTCGGCGTCCGTCGTGTCGATCCGGACGGTGTGGATGCCCGGGTTCGCCGCGGCGATCTCGTCGAGCAGCTCGGCGCGACGCCCGCCCACGATCACGGTGTTGCCCCGATCGCTGAGCCGCAGAGCGAGGGCGAGGCCGATACCGCTCGTGGCACCGGGGATGAAGATGGTGTTTCCGCTGATGTTCATACGTCCACTCTTCGTGCTCTCGCCCAGGCCCTCCAGAGATGGCGCATCCAGGGATCGGGCGTCCCTGGATGCGCGAGGCAGAGCACGAGATACTGCAGAGGTGGACAGAGAAGCACTGGCCGAGTTCCTCGTGCGTCGCAGGGAGCAGCTGAAGCCGTCCGACGTCGGCCTCGGTGCGGGGGCGCGTCGACGCACCCCCGGGCTTCGACGCGAGGAGGTCGCGCAGCTCGCCGCCATGTCGACCGACTACTACGCGCGGCTCGAGCAGCAGCGCGGGCCGCAGCCCAGCGTGCAGATCCTCGGCTCGCTCGCACGGGCGCTGCGTCTGACCCCCGACGAGCGTGACTACCTGCATCGGGTCTGCGGACACAGCGCACCGGACCGCACGATCTTCACCGACTACGTGCATCCGGGGATGCTCCGCGTGCTCGACCGGCTTCACGACACGCCCGCATTCGTCGTCTCCGCGCTCGACGAGGTGCTGATCCAGAATGACGCAGCACGCGCTCTGCTCGGCGACGCGAGCGGTCTGGAGGGGATCGAGCGCAGTGGGATCTACCGCTGGTTCGCGCACCCGGACGACGAGCGCCGGCGGTACCCGGAGGAGGATCATCCGCGTCACAGTCGTGTGCTCGTGGCCTCCCTCCGATCCGCCTATGGCGCCCTGGGCGAGCGGTCTCGCGCCGGCGAGATCGTCCGCGAGCTCGCGTCGCTCAGCCCGGAGTTCGCACAGCTGTGGGAGGTGCACGAGGTCAGGCGGCGCTTCGAAGACCACAAGGTCCTGATCCATCCCGAGATCGGTCCGATCGAAGTCGACTGCCAGGCGCTTTTCACCGAGGACGAATCCCAGGCGCTCATCGTCCTGACAGCGGCGCCGGGCAGCGACGCCGAGAGCAAGCTCGAGCTGCTCAGAGTGCTCGGGACGCAGCGCGTCTGAGAGCCGTGACGCGCCGTCGTCCGAGGGTCTACGACCGAGACGCCTCAGGACGCCTCAGGACTCCTCGTGCGATGCGGGATCCGCGTCGAACAGTCGCCCATCGGGGCGTCCGAGCGCCGTGATCGCCTCGACCTCCGCATCCGACAGCACGATCGCTCCGGCCGCGAGGTTCGACACCTGATGCTCGAGCGACGACGCCTTCGGGATCGCGACAGTCTCGCGTGCCACATGCCAGGCGAGCACGGTCTGCGCGGGGGAGATCCCATGGGCGGCAGCCACCTCGCCGATCACCCTCTCCTCGATGAGTTGCTTCGCCCGACCGAGAGGACTCCATGCTTCGGTGAGGATGCCGTGCTCCCGGTGGTAGGCGAGCTGATCGGTCTGCGGGAAGTACGGGTGCACCTCGATCTGGTTCACGACGGGCCTGACCCCGGTCTCCCGCTCGATGCGCTCGAGGTGCTCCGGCAGGAAGTTCGAGACGCCGATCTGCCTCACGACGCCGCGCTGCTGAGCGTCGACCAGCGCCTCCCAGGCCTGCACGTACTCGTCCTGCTGCGGGTTCGGCCAGTGGATCAGATGCAGATCGATCGCGTCGACCCCGAGCCGCGACCGGCTCTCCTCGATGCTCGTCCGCGCCTTCGCGCGCGGGTGATGGCGTCCGGGCAGCTTGGTCGTGACGATGAGCTCTGCGGCGTCCACGTCGGATGCGCGCACGCCGCGACCGACTGACCCCTCGTTCTCGTAGTTGAAGGCCGAGTCGATCAGGCGGTATCCGGCCCCGATCGCCGTGGTGACCGCATCCGCACCCGCGTCGCCGTCGAGCGCGTATGTTCCGAGTCCGAGAGCCGGAAGAGCGAAGCCGTTGTGTGCCGTGAAGTGAGGAAGAGCCGTCATGGCGCCAGCGTACGCTGGAGCGATGAGCGTGGTGCAGAGGATGGCGTCGGATGACGGTGTCCCCGATAATGCCGAGCGGTGTCCCTGTGGCTCCGGAGATCTCTTCGGCGGATGCTGCGGCCCGCTGCTCGGCGGCGCCGCTGCGCCGACGGCCGAACGCCTGATGCGCTCCCGGTTCACGGCGTTCGCGATCGGGGATGCCGCGTACCTCCTGGCGTCCTGGCATCCGTCGACCCGTCCGACCGACCTCGACCTCGACCTCGACGTGGTGTGGCGGCGGCTCGTGATCATCGATCGGGTCGACGGCGGACCCTTCGACCGAGAGGGCGTGGTCGAGTTCGAGGCGTTCTGGCGGCAGGATGCCGAGCGCGGTTCGCTGCGTGAACGGAGCCGCTTCGTGCGGGAGGAGCGCAGCTGGCTGTACCTCGACGGACAGGTCGGGTGATGGACGGGGCTGGGCAGCGACTAGATTTGAGAGCGTGAACGCCAGCCCAGAACACCAGCGCATCCTGCTCGACGTCGCCGACCTGGACCGGCGCATCGCGCAGGCTGAGCGCGCGCGCACCAAGCCGCCGCAGGCCGCTCGCATCGCCGAGCTCGTCGCCATCCGTCAGGAGCAGCTCCGAGAGCTGACGACTCTGACGGGTGTGCGCGATGACGTTCGCACCGAGCTCACGCGTCTCGAAGCCGATGTGAAGCTCGTCGAACAGCGTCGCGCCCGTGACGCCGATCGACTGGCCACGGCGACGAACTCGAAGGAGGCGCAGGCTCTCGAGCACGAGATCGCCAGTCTCGCCAAGCGCCAGAGCGATCTCGAGGATATCGAGCTCGACGTCATGGGGCGCGTAGAGGACGCAGACGCGGCGGTCGCCGCTCAGCAGGCACTGCTCGGGACGACCACCGCGGAGGGCACCGCGCTCACCGCTCAGGCCAAGGCCGACGTCGCCACTGCGACCGATCTGATCGCGCAGTTGACTCGCGACCGTGAGGCGGTCACGGCGACCCTTCCGGCGCCGCTCCTCGCCGAGTACACGCGTCGCGCTGCGAACAGTGCCGGTGCGGCGCTGCTCACCCGCGGAACGTGCGAGGGATGTCGGATCCTGCTCCCCGGCACCGACCTGAACGACATCCGCAATGCGGCAGACGACCTCGTGGTGTCCTGCCCCGAGTGCGGGTGCATCCTGGTGCGCACCGAGGAATCCGGGCTGTGATCTGCGCGCCGCGAGCGCGACGGCGGTGAGCTCGCGGCTCCAGACCGAACGTCGGATCGCCCTGGTCAAGGGCGTGACGGGTGCATACATCGCCGTGGAGCTCGACTCGGACGATGTCGAGGTCGCGCGGACCGAGCTCTCTCCGACCGAGATGCCGGTGTGGGTGGCCGAGCAGGAACGCGTCGATCCGCCCCGGTGGGTGATCCGCAGCGCCCGGGAGATCTACCCCGTGCTGCTCGCCTCGGGTGTTCTTCTCGGCCGATCGCATGATCTGGTGCTCTGCCACGCGATCCTCCGCGACACCGACACCGTCGCTCGTCCGCTCGCACCGTCCGCATCGTGGGTGCGACGCGAACCCGTCGACGACGCACCGGCATTGTTCGAGGTCGCCGAGCACAGCGATTCGCACGACCCCGTGGCGGATGCGCTCGATCAGTACCGCGAGCAGCGCCGAGTCCTGCGCGACAGCAAGGACGGGCGGCTGACCCTGCTCACGTCGGCCGAGTCGGCGGGTGGCCTCATCGCCGAGGAGATGCGCGCTGCCGGCCTGCCGTGGAACGAGTCCGTGCACGACGGCATCCTCACCGAGATCCTGGGCACTCGACCGATCGCGGGCGGCCTTCCCAGCCGCATGGTGGTTCAAGGAGAGAGGGTGCGCTCGATCCTCAGCGACCCCACGCTCAACCTCGAGAGCCAGCCGAAGCTGCTGCGCGCTCTGCACCGCGTCGGCGTGCAGGTCGAGTCGACGAGCCGGTGGGAACTCGCCCAGCACAGCCACGCCGTGGTCGAACCGCTCCTGGCCTACAAGAAGCTGTCGCGGCTGCTGAGCGCCAACGGGTGGGCCTGGCTCGCCGATTGGGTGCACGACGGCCGGTTCCGACCGATCTACATCACGGGCGGCGTCGTGACGGGACGATGGGCATCGGCGGGTGGCGGCGCCCTCCAGCTGCCGCGCAATCTGCGCGCCGCCGTGCGCGCTGACGACGGATGGACGCTCGTCGTCGCGGATGTCGCCCAGCTCGAGCCGCGGATGCTGGCCGGCATGGCCGGTGACCGCGCGATGGCCCGGGCGGCCCAGGGCAAGGACCTCTATGAGGGAGTCGTCGAGTCCGGCGCGGTCGCCACGCGAGAGGAGGCCAAGTACGCCGTCCTCGGGGCGATGTACGGCGCGACCACCGGTGACAGCGGCAGGTTGGTCCCTCGACTGCGCAAGGTGTATCCGCGCGCGATGGCCCTCGTCGACCGCGCCGCGCGCTTCGGAGAGGACGGGGGAGTCGTCTCGACGTGGTTGGGACGATCGTCTCCTCGCCCGTCGACGGAGTGGGAGGCGATGCAGGCTGCGGCTACCGGCGCGGATGCCGACCCTGCGGAGGTCGCCCTCGCCCGGCGTCGGGCCCGGGACTGGGGCCGCTTCACCCGCAACTTCGTGGTGCAGGGGACCGCGGCCGAGTGGTCGTTGATCTGGCTGGCGGAGATCAGGCATCGCCTGCAACTGCTGCCCGTCGCGGAGCGCGAAGCGCCGGCATCCGGGATCTTCGGTTCCCGCGCACACCTGGCCTTCTTCCTGCACGACGAGGTGATCCTGCATGTCCCGCAGGAGCAGGCGGATGCTGCGGCCGACGCGGTGCGCGAGGCCGCGGCCGTGGCCACCCGCCGCCTCTTCGGCAACTTCCCGATCGACGTGCCGCTCGATCTCCGCATCGCGGAGTCGGCGGAGAAGTAGCGCAGCCTGGTCGTAGACTGGAGCTGTGAATGGGTCGACTGGACGGCCGCGTGGCGGGCAACCGCACCGAGGAACGTCCGGGCTCCTCAGGGCAGGACGGTGGGTAACGCCCACCCGGAGCAATCCGCGAGAAAGTGCCACAGAGAGCAGACCGCCCCGCAAGGGGTAAGGGTGAAAGGGTGGTGTAAGAGACCACCGGGGGCCATGGTGACATGGCCCGCCAGGTAAACCTCGTCCGGAGCAAGGTCAGACAGAGGATGTTGACGCGGCTCGCCGAGTCCTCGGGTAGACCGCTAGAGTGCCACGGCAACGTGGCGCCGAGAGAGATGGCCGTCGAAGGGGCGAAGAACCCCGGAACAGAACCCGGCGTACAGGTCGGCCCATTCGCACCCACCTCCTGAGCAGGGCCGCGCTGGCTTCCTGGCCGGATGCTCGATAGCGTTCGGGCATGTCGAACCGTTCTGCCGCCACGACGCTCCTCGCGGCTCTGTCACTCGCAGCGCTCAGCGGGTGCACCGCCACGATGCCTGAGGTCGCAGCGACCACGGCAGCCGTTCAGCCCGCGGCTGTGCCGACGCCGAGCGACACGCCCGCGCCGACACCGACCCCACCCGCAGAGGCGAGTCGCTGCACGGTGCTGTCGATGATCTCGATCCCGGGATACAGCGAGGGAGACGAGGAACCCACCTTCTACGCGACATGGAACGGTGTCGCACCGGTGGACAACGGCGAGACCGACTTCGCTCGCGGCACGGTCACGCATACGGCAGACGGGCTCATCTCGACTTACACGGTCGCGGCGGGGGATGCGCCATCCGCCGTGAGGGAGCGGCTGTGCACGGACGTCTATGCGGCGATGACCTACAGCCGTCTGGGTTCGATGCTGTACCCCGGTGATGTGCTGACGCTGGGACCGGGAGCCATGGAGCCGCTCGTGACGGAGCCGTTCGTGAGGGAGCCGCAGCGTCAGTGAGAGCGGGGGAGCGTGGCGATCGCAGTTGCATTGCCGAGCAAGTCTTTTGCTTAGCTAGTTATCTTGATATGTTGTGCGCGTGACCGCGACTTCTGGGTCACCTGCCAGCAGGTCCCCAGCATGCTGGCGAGCGCCCCGCGAATTCCCCAGGTTCCCCGGGGCGCTCTTTTCTCTCGCTCACGGCATCGGCGTGGTCGTCACGCCAGACGGTCCTGCCCCGGCTGATCCTTTCGGGGCATGGAATCTTCGAGCTTCCTGCGCGCGAGGTTACGTCGCACCAGCGGCCAGAACAGCACGAGCGCGCCGGTGGCGACGAGGCTCGTCCAGACCTGGGTGCGACCCCCTTCGCTGAACATCATCACGACGATCACCGCGGCGATGCACGCGATCAGGAGCACGTTCAGCCAGGGGTGCAGCCACATCCTGAGTTTCAGGTTCGCCACCTCTTCCGGCGTCATCTTCTGGCGGAGTCGCCACTGTGTGACGGCGATGAAGACGTACACGAACAGTGCGACCAGGCCCGCGGAGTTCATGATGAAGTCGAAGATGCCCGATCCCGGGGTGAAGAAGTTCACGAGCGTTGCGATCAGGCCGCCGCTGGTCGAGGCGAGCAGCGCCATCACCGGGACGCCGCTCTTCGACCGCTTCGCCACGATCTTCGGCGCGAAGCCCTGCTCGGCGAGGGCCGCGAACATGCGCGACGCCGAGTACAGGCCCGAGTTGAGCACCGAGATCACCGCCGTGAAGATCACGAGCTGCATGATGATGCTCGCGCCCGGGATGCCGAACTGCTCGAGGGCGTAGGTGAAGGGCGCGTTGGCGACGTCGGTCGGCACAGGCAGTTCGTTCCAGGGCACCACGGTGACGATGATGAGCACCGAGCCGACGAAGAACAGCAGGATGCGCCAGATGATCGTGCTCGTCGCCTGACGGATGCCCTTGGCGGGATCCTCCGATTCGGCGGAGGCCATGACGGCGATCTCGGTGCCGAAGTACGAGAAGATCACCAGGGCCACACCGGTGAACGCAACGCCGAAGCCGTTCGGGGCGAATCCGCCGTGTTCCCAGAGGTTGGAGATCGACACCTCCGAGTTCGGCCACAGGCCGAAGGCGAACAGCAGACCCGCGCCGAGGAAGACGACGATCGCGAGCACCTTGACGCTGGCGAGCCAGAACTCCACCTCGCCGAACGCGCGCACCGAGATGATGTTCGTGCCGACGAAGATGCCGATGAGGATCAGCGACCAGGCCCATGACGGCACGGCGGGGAACCAGCTCGCCATCGTCTCGCCGCCCAGCACCGCCTCATACGCGAGGACTCCGACCCAGAAGTACCAGTACAGCCATCCCACGAGGTAGGCGGCCCAGTTGCCGAGGCCCACTCGCGCATATTCCATGAACGAGCCGATCGCCGGGCGCGACGCCGCCATCTCGCCCAGCATGCGCATGGCGAGGAAGACGAGCAGGCCGCCGATGAGGTACGACAGCACGGCGGCCGGACCCACGGCGCGGATGACATTCCCGGATCCGACGAACAGGCTCGCTCCGATGATGCCGCCGAGGGTGATCATGGTGACGTGACGCGACCGCAGCTTCTTCGCCTGTGGTCTGTCGACGGGCACCATCCCGGCTGTCGTCTCCGGCGATACCGGCCGGTCCCATGATGATTCGGATGGTTCGTTCATCTCGACGCTGCCTTTCGTTGCCGTCCGGCCTCACCGTCGAGGCTCAGACGGGCGGGGTGCCATAGTGTCACGTCGTCGGGCCGCCGCGCGGGTGATCCGGTGAGACGCGCCGCAATCCCGGACGCGACGAAGGCCCCGCCGGATCGGCGGGGCCTTCGTCGTCTCTGTGGTCGGGGAATCAGTCGCCGGCGAGCGAAGCCGCGCCGATGATGCCGGAGTTGTTGCGGTGGATCGCCGGGACGATCGGTGTCTTGAGGTCGAGAAGCGGGAGGAAGTCACCGGCGTTCTTCGACACTCCGCCGCCGACCACGAACAGGTCGGGGCTGAAGAGGAACTCGATGTGCGAGTAGAACTTCTGCAGACGTTCCGCCCACTCCGCCCAGCTGAGTCCCTCGCGCTCGCGCGCCGAGGTGGCTGCATACGTCTCGACCGACTCGTACTCGCCGAAGTTCAGGTGGCCGAGCTCGGTGTTCGGCAGCAGGACTCCGTCGTACAGGAATGCCGAGCCGATGCCCGTGCCGAGGGTCGTGAGCAGCGTGAAGCCGCGCACATCCCGCGCCGCGCCGTGGCGGGCCTCCGCGACGCCGGCGGCATCCGCATCGTTGACGAAGACGATGTTGCGCCCGAGCCCGTCGCGGAAGAACCGCTCGGCGTCGAAGTCGATCCATTCCTTCGAGACGTTGGCGGCCGAGAGCGTCTTGCCGCGCTTGACGATCGCCGGGAACGCCACGCCGAGGGGAAGAGTCGTGTCCTTGACGTCGAGCGTCTTCAGAACCGTCTGCACGGCCTGCAGGACGTCCTGCGGTGATGCGCCCTCAGGAGTGGGTACGCGTACCCTGTCCGAGGCCATGGTGCCGTGCTCGAGGTCGACCAGACCTGCCTTGATACCCGTGCCGCCGATGTCGACGCCGATCGCTTTTGCCATGCTGGTTAGCTTAGCGACCACGCTCAGCGCCAGTAGGATCGATGACACCACGTGAAGAAGGGGATCGGCCATGTCGAACGGCGATGAGAAGTACTGGTACAACCTGGAGACCGGCCAGGTGGAATTCGGCATGATCTCCGCATCGGCCGACCGCGTCGGCCCCTTCGACACCGAGGCTGAGGCGTCTCGGGCTCCGGAGAAGCTCAAGGAGCGTTCGCGCGCCTGGGCTGAGGAGGAAGCAGCCGAGAGCGGCTGGGACGCCGGTATCGGCAAGGCCGAGTGACCGTGGACAAGCAGAGGGATTTCGTCCTCCGGACGATCGAAGAGCGCGGCGTCAAGTTCGTCCGCCTGTGGTTCACCGATGTCATCGGCACGCTCAAGTCCGTCGCCATCGCGCCGGCCGAGGTCGAGGGCGCGTTCGCCGAGGGCATCGGATTCGACGGTTCGGCCATCGAGGGCCTGACCCGCAGCTACGAGTCCGACCTGCTCGCCCAGCCCGACCCCACCACCTTCCAGACCCTGCCGTGGCGCGGCGAGATCGACCCGACCGCGCGCATGTTCTGCGACATCACGACGCCGGACGGCCGTCCTGCCGTCTCCGACCCCCGCCATGTGCTCAAGCGCACGCTCGCCAAGGCGGCGGATGCCGGATTCACGTTCTACACGCACCCCGAGATCGAGTTCTACCTCCTCAAGTCGTCGTCGTTCGGCCCTGAGGGTCCGGTTCCGGTCGACTCCGCCGGCTACTTCGACAACGTTCCCGGCGGCACGGCGCACGACTTCCGCCGCCGTTCCGTGCGGATGCTCGAGGATCTCGGCATCTCCGTCGAGTTCAGCCACCACGAGGGCGGCCCGGGTCAGAACGAGATCGACCTGCGCTACGCGGACGCGCTGACGATGGCCGACAACGTCATGACCTTCCGCACCGTCATCAAAGAGGTCGCGATCGAGCAGGGCGTCTACGCCACCTTCATGCCGAAGCCGCTGAGCGGTCACCCCGGAAGCGGCATGCACACGCACATGTCGCTCTTCGAGGGCGAGCGCAACGCGTTCTATGAAGAGGGCGCCAAGTACCAGCTCTCCAAGACCGGACGACACTTCATCGCCGGCCTGCTGCGTCACGCCAACGAGATGGCGGCGGTGACCAACCAGTTCGTGAACTCCTACAAGCGGCTCTGGGGCGGCGACGAGGCTCCGAGCTTCGTCACCTGGGGCCACAACAACCGCTCCGCTCTGGTGCGCGTGCCGATGTACAAGCCCAACAAGGGCGGTTCGTCGCGTGTCGAGTACCGCGCGCTCGACTCGGCAGCCAACCCGTATCTCGCGTACGCCCTCATGCTCGCGGCCGGCCTCAAGGGCATCGAGGAGGAGTACGAGCTGCCTCCCGAGGCCGAGGACAACGTGTGGTCGCTCAGCGACGCAGAGCGCCGCGCGCTCGGCTATTCTGCGCTTCCGGCGAGCCTCGACCACGCGCTCGAGTACATGGAGAGCTCCGAGCTCGTCGCCGAGACCCTCGGCGAATCGGTCTTCAACTACGTGCTGCTCAACAAGCGCAAGGAGTGGGAGGCCTACCGCGGCCAGGTCACTCCGCTGGAGCTGAAGAACAACCTCGAGCTGCTCTGAGCGTCGCCGATGGCCCGTTCGGACGACTCCGTCTCTCTCTCCGCGCTGGCCAGGCTGGGGTTCGCCGAGCTCAGTGAGGCGGCGGCGAATCTCACCGAGCTCGCGACCCTGATCGGAGTCGAGCGCTCACTTCTGCTCAGCGAGGCGGACGCGGCCGACCCCGATGCGGCGGTCGAGGGGATGCTGCGCGTGGCACGGCGCGATGCGGCACCCATCGCCGCCCTGTTCACCGACCAGCGGGCGCGCCGACGTGCGTGGCGGGTGTTCGGGGCGTCGCAGGGCTTCGCCGACTTCTTCCTGCGGCATCCGACCGAGATCTCGGTGCTCGGCGACACGTCCACCGAACTGCCCTCTGCGCACGAGCTGCGCGATCGGATGCTCGAGGCCGTCGGAGCGCGCGACGGATTCGCCGAGTCGGGCGATGACAGCGCGGTGGTCACGCTGCGTGTGGCGTATCGCCGCAACCTCGCTCTGATCGCCGCGATCGACCTGACGGCGCACAACCCTGTGCGCATCGTCGCGGATGTCGCCGCCGCGCTGGCCGATATCGCGGGCGCGGCGCTGGAGGCGTCTCTGGCGATCGCGCGTCGGCGGCTGGTCGACACGATGAGTCGCGAGCAGGTCGCGGCCACGCAGCTGGCAATCATCGGGATGGGCAAGGCGGGTGCACGCGAGCTGAACTACGTCAGCGATGTCGATGTGATCTTCGTCGGCGGAACCGCAGACGAGGACGCCGTCCCGGAGTCGCGCGCGATCGACATCGCGACCCGTCTCGCGAGGGAGACGATGCGAGGACTGAGCGGCATCGAGGTCGAGCCCCCGCTGTGGGAGGTCGACGCCGCGCTCCGTCCCGAAGGCAAGCAGGGCGCGCTCGTCCGGTCGCTCGGCTCGCACCTGGCCTACTACGACCGCTGGGCGAAGAGCTGGGAGTTCCAGGCGCTACTGAAGGCGCGACCCCTCGCGGGCGATGCGGAGCTCGGCGCCGAGTACATCGCCGCCGTGCAGCCGAAGGTCTTCTCCAGTGCCGCGCGTGAGAACTTCGTCGACAGCGTGCAGCGCATGCGCGAGCGGGTCATGGAGCACATCGACCCCGAGGATGCCCCGTACCAGCTCAAACTCGGCTCGGGCGGCCTGCGTGACATCGAGTTCACCGTGCAGCTGCTGCAGCTCGTGCACGGCCTCACAGACCCCCGTCTGCGCACGCGGGGCACACTCGAGAGCCTCGACGCCCTGGTGGAGGGCGGCTACATCGGCCGGGCCGAGGCTGCGTCTTTCGCCGATGACTACTGCGTGCTGCGGTTGATGGAGCACAGGTTGCAGCTCCGCGAGCTCAGCCGCACCCACCTGATGCCCCGCACACCGGCGGGCCTCCGGGTGCTCGCGCGCAGCACCGGCCTGGGCGAGTCCGGTGAAGCGATCTGGGCGCGCTGGGAGAGCGTGCGGCGGGAGGTGCGCGACATCCACACCCGCCTGTTCTACCGGCCTCTCCTGAGCGCTGTGGCGGCGCTGCCGGAAGAGGAGCGCACGCTGTCCACGGCACAGGCGCACGACCGGCTCATGGCGATCGGCTTCCGGGATCCGGCCGGCGCCCTGCGCCACATCGGTGCACTCACCACCGGATTGAGCCGCAAGGCGACCATCCAGCGGCATCTCATGCCCGTGATGGTGCGCTGGTTCGCCGACGGCAGCGACCCCGACTATGCGTTGATCGCGTTCCGTCGCATCAGCGAACGCCTCGGCGACACTCCCTGGTTCCTCCGGATGCTGCGTGATTCCTCGGGCGCTGCCGAGAGCCTGACGCGCCTCCTCTCGTCGTCGCGCTACGTCGGCGAGCTCATGGAGTGGATACCCGAGTCCGTCGCCTGGCTCGACAGCAGCGAGCTGCTGCGGCCCCGCAGCGGGGCCGCTCTCGACGAGGAGGCCAGGGCCATCCAGACGCGGCACAGGAACGTCGGCGACGCGCTGCAGGCGGTGCGAGCGCTGCGGCGGCGCGAGCTGCTGCGAACGGCGATGGGCGGCGTCCTCGACGTGCTCTCGATCGAGCAGATCGCGACGTCCCTGACCGAGATCACCGACGCGACGATCCAGGCGGCGCTGCGCGCGGTCCGCCGCGAGATCGTCCCGCTCGACGATGAGGCGCTCGACTTCGCGGTGATCGGCATGGGGCGGTTCGGGGGAGCGGAGCTGGGCTTCGGCTCCGATGCCGACATCCTCTACGTGTACGACGCGAACGGCGTCGATCCGCAACGCGCGCAGACGCTCGCCACGCGCATCGTCGCCGGCCTCCGAGAGCACCTCACCGACCACCGTGTGCCGTTGGACCTCGATGCCGATCTCCGTCCGGAGGGACGCAACGGACCCGTCGTCCGATCGATCGACGCGTATGCGGAGTACTACCGGCGCTGGTCGCTCTCCTGGGAGGCTCAGGCACTCCTGCGGGCGAGAGGCGTGGCGGGCAGCGCGACTCTCATCGAGAAGTTCACCGCCCTCGCCGACAGCATCCGCTACCCCGCCGAGATCGACCTGCAGGGAACCCGCGAGATCAAGCGCATCAAGGCGCGAGTCGAGGGAGAGCGGCTGCCTCAGGGAGTCGATCCTCGTCGACACCTGAAGCTCGGTCCGGGCACGCTGAGCGACGTCGAGTGGCTGGTGCAGCTGCTCCAGCTGCAGCACGCCCATGACGCACCGGCCCTGCGCACCACGTCGACGCTCACGGCGCTCCAGGCGGCCGTCGACGCAGGCTACGTTCCCGCCGAATCCGCCGATCTCCTCCGGGCCGCGTGGCTGCTGTCGAGCCGTCTGCGATCCGCGATCACCCTCTACACGGGCAAGACGAGCGACGTGCTCCCGACGGATCCGCGCGACCTCGACGCCATCGGTCGGCTGCTCGGGTACCCCGACCGTTCGGCGAGCATTCTCGACGACGACTACCTCGGCGTGACCCGGCGTGCGCGCCGGGCATTCGAGCAGCTCTTCTACGGCTAGCCTGGCTCCATGACGATCTCGAAGCTCGGTGTGATCTGGAACCCCTCGAAGGTCGATGGGGACTCGCTGCGCGCAGCCGTCGCCGAGACCTTCGTCTCCGACGGTGTCGGCACTCCTGTCGAGTGGTGGGAGACCAGCATCGAGGACCCGGGGCGGGGAATGGCCGCCGAAGCTGTGGCCGCAGGCTGCGACGTGGTGATCGCCGTCGGCGGCGACGGCACCGTCCGGGCGGTCGCTGAATCGTTGGCGGGCACGGACGCCGCGCTGGGCATCGTGCCGCAGGGCACGGGCAACCTGCTCGCGCGGAACCTCGAGATCCCCCTGAACGACATCCCCGCCGCGTTGGTTCGGGTGCGCGACGGCGAGCCGCAGCGGATCGACATGGGCTGGGTCGACCACGACGGCACCGAGCACGCGTTCGTGGTGATGGTCGGTTTCGGCATCGACGCGCAGATGCTGGTCGAGACCGACGAGGATCTGAAGAACCGAGCCGGATGGATCGCCTACGTCGAGGCGATGGGACGTGCTCTCGCCGGCACCGAGATGACCGACATCACCCTGACGCTCGACGATCAGGAGCCGCAGGGGCTTCGCGGTCACACCATGCTGATCGGCAACTGCGGCATGCTGCAGGGCGGCATCCGTCTCCTGCCGGATGCGGTGCTCGACGACGGACTGCTCGACATGCTGCTCGTGAGCGCCGAAGGGCCCCTCCAGTGGCTCGACACCGTCCGTGCCTTCGTCTGGGAGAACGGCATCCGTCGCATGATGGGCAATGTCGACACCGCTGTGAGCACCGACTCGACGACGCACATCTCCGCGGAGCGGGTGCGCGTGCAGCTCGCGTCACCGCAGATGTTCGAGATCGATGGCGAAGAGGTCGGACACATCTCCGACTTCACCGTGCGGGTCCAGCCCGCCGCCCTCACCGTTCGCTGAGGGTTCCCGGTGGGACGACCTTGCTGTCCTGCGTCGGGAAGACGACCTTCTGCACGATGATGATGATGCTCGCGGCGACGGGGATGGCGACGAGTGCGCCGAGGATCCCGCCGAGTGCGCCACCGGCGACGGCCGCGATCACCACGAGCGCTCCGGGAACGGCGACCGCCTTGTTCATGATTCGCGGGGACAGGACGTATGCCTCGATCTGCATGTAGACGAGGTAATAGCCGAACGCGATGAGAGCGGTCACCGGGCTCACGATGAGGCAGATCAGCGCATTGATGATCGAGGCGCTCAACGTTCCGACGAGCGGGATCATCGAGCCGATGAAGGCGATCAGCGCGAGAAGCGCCGGCACGGGGGCTCCGATGATGCTCAGCACGATCAGGCTCAGGATGCCGTTGATGAGCGCCAGGCTGGCCTGCCCCATCACGTAGCGCCCGACGGCGCCGGAGACGTCTTCGAGGAGCCCTCCGAAGGTGTCGCGCTGGTAGGACGGGACGAAGCGCACCGCGACGCGCTTCATGCTGCGCAGCGAGGCCATGAAGTACAGGGTCAGGATGAGCACGATGGTGACGCCGGTGAAGCCGCCGGCGATGCCGGCGCCGACCGCGAAGACTCCGCCGCTGATGTTGAGGATGTTGCCCGGATCCTGGACGAAGCTCAGCACGCCCTGCGCCGCGTCGTCGAAGGTGGAACCGAACTGCTCGCTCACGTCCTTGAACCAGGCGCTGGCCATGAAGTCCTCGACCATCTTCGGGCCGTCCTGGATCAGGTTGGTCACCTGCTCGATGAGAAGAGGCACGATGGCCAGGATGATGCCGGCGAAGACCAGGATCACGACGGACACGACGATGGCGACGGCGGCCGGGCGAGGGAGCTTGCGTTCGATGAACGAGACGATCGGGTCGAGCCCGAGTGCGAGGAAGATCGCCACCCCGATGTAGACCAGCACCGTGGCGAGCTGGTTGACGATTCCGCCGAGCATCAGCGCGACGAGCACACCCAGAGCACCGAGGAGGCCGAACATGAACGGGTTGATCCGGGCGATCGCCGCCGCCGCTGTCTTCGGCTGCGCGGGAGGAGTCTCGGTGGTGTGGACCCTCTTCGGCTGCAGCCTGTCGTACTTGCGGCGCATGATGGCCCCCCACTTGTGTTCATTCGGACCCCTCAGTTGACCAGTAGGGGCGGGTGAAAGCAAGCGCGACACGGTCGTGCGGGTGCCGGATCCCCCATGCGGGGGATGCGGTGACCGCGAGGCGTTCGTACGGTGGATGACATGACGGATGCAGAGAAGGATTCGCAGAAGAAGCCGCAGAACGGTCTTGCAGTCGGCCTCGGCCTGGGCATCGCCGTCGGGGCGGGGCTCGGACTCACCGTGTTCGACAACCTCGCTCTCGGAATGGGCCTCGGTCTCTCGATCGGCGTCGCGATCGGCGTCGCGGTGGATTCGCGCGCCGGCGAGTGAGAACTTCCGCGACCGCGGGGACGTCGCGGGCTCGCGTAGTCTTCAGAACATGGCGAAGCGGGGTGGACGGGGTGCACGGTGGCGGTACCGCCGCGAGTGGCTGCTGACTGCGGTGTCGGCGCTGCTCTTCGCCTACATGGTCGGGCTCGTGCTGGTCACGCTGACCTGGAGCGTCGCCTATTCCCTCCCGCAGTGGATCCTCATCGGAGTCATGGTGACCGGGTCGGCCGTGCTGCTCGCATGGCAGGTGCGCAAGGTCCGCGGGCTTCGACGCAGCCGCGACCGGTGAGCTCGGCGCCGCCGTCCGTCGCCCAGGGCTACACCGTAGCGGGCGCGTAGGCCCATCCCGGCCCGGCTCGAACGGGCAGCCTCCCTCTCCGAAAAACTGGACGCGGAGCCGGGGTGAGCTCACGCGCCTAGGGCGGGACCGAGAAAGACTCTACGCGAGACGCACAGAGAGCCCGCCAGGCATGGCCTGACGGGCTCTCTGTGCGATTCGGCGGACCTACCCCCGAAATCCCGCGGGATCTGGTTACACCCCGAAGTACAGCTCGTACTCGAACGGGTGCGGGCGCTGAGCCATCGGCAGGATCTCGTTCTCGTACTTGTACGAGATCCAGGTCTCGATGAGCTCCTCGGTGAAGACGCCACCCTCGAGGAGGAACTGGTGGTCCTCCTTCAGTGCGTCGAGCGAGTCGAGCAGCGAGTTCGGGACCTGCGGGATGTTCTTCGCCTCCTCGGGGGGAAGCTCGTAGAGGTCCTTGTCGACGGGCTCGTGCGGCTCGATGCGGTTCTTGATGCCGTCGAGGCCGGCCATGAGCTGCGCGGCGAAGGCGAGGTACGGGTTGCCCGATGCGTCAGGCGCGCGGAACTCGATGCGCTTGGCCTTCGGGTTGGAGCCCGTGATCGGGATGCGGATGGCAGCCGAGCGGTTTCCGGCCGAGTAGACCAGGTTGACCGGAGCCTCGAAGCCCTTGACCAGACGGTGGTAGCTGTTCAGGGTCGGGTTCGTGAAGGCGAGCAGCGCCGGAGCGTGCGCCAGGATGCCGCCGATGTACCAGCGAGCGATGTCGCTGAGCTGACCGTAGCCGGCCTCGTCGTAGAAGAGCGGCTTGCCGTCGTTCCACAGCGACTGGTGCGTGTGCATTCCCGATCCGTTGTCGCCGTACAGCGGCTTCGGCATGAAGGTGGCGACCTTGCCCCACTCTTCGGCGGTGTTCTTGACGATGTACTTGAACTTCAGGATGTCGTCCGCCGAGTGCACCATGGTGTCGAAGCGGTAGTTGATCTCCTGCTGGCCGGCGGTGCCGACCTCGTGGTGCGAGCGCTCGAGGATGAACCCGGCGTCGATCAGCTTCAGGGTGATGTCGTCGCGCAGGTCAGCGGTCTTGTCGACCGGGCTGACGGGGAAGTAGCCACCCTTGTACGGGGTCTTGTTGGCGAGGTTTCCGCCCTCTTCCTCACGACCGGTGTTCCACGCGGCCTCTTCGGAATCGACCTTGTAGAAGCTCTCGCCGGCGGTGACCGAGTAGCGCACGTCGTCGAAGATGTAGAACTCGGCCTCGGGGGCGAAGAACGCCGTGTCGGCGATGCCGGTGGAGGCGAGGTACTTCTCGGCCTTCTTCGCGACCTGGCGCGGGTCCTTCGAGTAGATCTCTCCCGTGCGCGGGTTGTAGATGTCGAAGATCATCACGAGGGTGCTCGCCTCGCGGAACGGGTCCATGTATGCCGTCGTGACGTCAGGGATGAGCTGCATGTCGGACTCGTGGATGCTGGCGAAGCCACGGATCGAAGAGCCGTCGAACAGCTGTCCGTCCACGAAGAAGTCCTCGTCGACAGTGGCCGCAGGGATGTTGAAGTGCTGCTGAACACCAGGGAGATCAGTGAATCGGATGTCAAGGAACTTGACGTCGTTCTCCTTGATGTAGGTCAGCACCTCGGACGAATCTTTGAACATGTACGACTCCTGGATTGCGGATCGATGGCTTCACGGCCATTGTGCACAGTACGTGCGGGGCGTTACCCCACGGTATCCGCTTTGTTTCGAGCATGTTACGCGCCGGTAGGCTGGATACGTGACGGACGCTGTGAACACGTACCCCGGAGAACGACTCGGAATGCCGCAGACGGGGACGGGCAGCATCGCCCGCCCTGGACGGCGAATCGGGGCCCTTCTCATCGACTATGTGGCTGCGACGATCATCGCCACCGGGTTCCTCGGCTACGACCAGTTCGCACTGCCCGCCGAGGCCGGCCTCACCATGTTCGCGCCGATGGCGGTCTTCGCCCTGCTGCAGATCCTCTTCATCCCGACGGCCGGCGGAAGCCCCGGGCACCGTATCCTCGGCATGCGCGTGGTACGTCTGGGCGGCGGCTGGGTGGGGATCTGGCGTCCGATCGTCCGCACGCTGCTGATCATCATCGTGATCCCGGCGGTCATCTGGGACGCCGATCAGCGAGGAATCCACGACAAGGTGACGGGACTCGTGCTCATCCGCGCCTGATCGGGCTCACTCCTTGCCGCGATTGCGGCGTCTGGCCTCGCGCGGAGCGCGACCGCCGAGGAACGAACGGGCAGGGTCGACGATATAACCCTGTCGCAGCGCTTCGCGACCGATGAGCATGCGGAAACCCATCTCGTCCCGGTTGCTCAGCGTGACCTCCGCGAGCACCTCCCGGTCATGCAGACGGATCAGCATCTCGACGACGAGTCGCTCCTGGGCATGGCCCGATGAGCTGCGCACGGCGCGGCGATCATGCACAGGGGACTCGACGATGACGGCATCCTCCTGGCTGTCCTGCCAGGGCTTCACACGGAACCGAACCCACGACACGCCGTCGCGCTCGAACTCCTGGATCTGGAATGCGTGCAGCGAAGAGGTGCGCGCGCCCGTGTCGATCTTGGCTTTGAGCCAGTCGACTCCGAGATCAGGCAGGCTCACCCATTCTCGCCACCCGATAAGGGTGTTTGAATGGGATGACTTACTCACCCGACCATCCTGGCAGGAAATCCCCCGTGAAGATCGCAGTGCTCTCCCGCGCGCCGCAGGCGTACTCCACCCAAAGGCTGCGCGCCGCTGCGCTCCAGCGCGGTCACAACGTCAAGGTGCTCAACACGCTGCGATTCGCGATCGACCTCACCGCAGACGAGCCGGACCTGCACTACCGGGGCCGTCAGCTCAGCGACTACGACGCGATCCTGCCTCGCATCGGCAACTCGATCACCTACTTCGGCACCGCCGTCGTGCGCCAGTTCGAGCAGATGGACGTCTACACGCCGAACACGGCGAACGGGATCTCGAGCGCGCGGGACAAGCTCCGCGCGAATCAGATCCTCTCGCGCCACAACATCGCGATGCCTCCCACGGCCTTCGTCCGCAACCGTGCGGACGTCCGTCCGGCGATCGAACGCGTCGGGGGTGCTCCTGTCGTCATCAAGCTCCTCGAGGGCACGCAGGGGATCGGTGTGATCCTCGCGCCGCAGGTGAAGGTGGCCGAGGCCATCATCGAGACGCTGCACTCGACCAAGCAGAACGTGCTGATCCAGAAGTTCATCTCCGAGAGCCGCGGGCGCGACATCCGCGCTCTCGTCGTGGGCGACCGCGTGGTCGCCGCGATGCGGCGATCGGCGGCGGGTGACGAGTTCCGCTCGAACGTCCACCGTGGAGGCTCGGTGGAAGCCGTCGAGCTCGATCCGATCTACGAGCGCGCAGCCGTGCGCTCAGCCCAGATCATGGGGCTCCGCGTCGCCGGAGTCGACATGCTCGAAGGCGACGACGGCCCGCTCGTCATGGAGGTCAACTCGTCGCCTGGCCTGCAGGGCATCGAGACGGCCACGAAGCTCGACGTCGCAGGCGCCATCATCGACTACATCGCCGGCCAGGTCGCATTCCCCGAGATCGATGTGCGTCAGCGCCTGACCGTCTCCACGGGATACGGGGTCGCCGAGCTGATGGTGCACGGAGCTGTCGACCTCGTCGGCAAGACACTCGGCGAAGCCGGACTGTGGGAGCGCGACATCACCGTGCTCACGCTGCACCGCGGCGTCTCCGTCATCCCGAACCCGCGCAAGCACGTCGTCCTCGAGGCCGAGGATCGGCTCTTCTGCTTCGGCAAGCTCGACGAGATGCGGTCGATGGTTCCGGAACGTCGCCGTCGCCGCGCGAAGGTCCGTCGCCTTCCGCGTCAGCCGCTGTCGGAGTGAACGACGAAGCGCGGACGCCCTCGCGATGAGGTGCGGCCGCGCTTCTGCGTGTGCGGGGGTCAGCTCAACGCGGACGCTGCGCCCTGACCTTGGTGGGGTCGATGCCCTTCGGGATAGGGAGCGACGAGATCGACTGCGACACGGACTCGATGCGTCGGATGACGGCACCCATGGTGGCCTTGTCGATGACCTTCGGAAGCTTCTTGATGGTCTTTGCGAGGTCGGCGATCGCGACGTCGTCGTCGCCGTGGCCGACGTAGAGCACCGTGACCGGCACGCCGTGGGCCACACGGGCTGCCTTGCTGCGCTCATCGTTGACCAGTCGGGTGAGGCGGCCGCGGGAGCCCTCTCCGACGACCACGACGCCGCCGCGACCCACGGTGCGGTAGACGGCATCCTGCGTCTTCGGGTTGATGCCGACCGGCGTCTCGGATCCCTGCCAGTTGCGTCCGAGGCTCGTGCTCAGCACGTGGCCCGTGGCGCCCGGCATACCGTCGATCTTCTGGTACATCGCAGAAGTCGATAGGCGCGTCATCAGGAACATCGCGCCGAGCAGACCGAGCATCAGACCGGAGATGCCCCAGAGGATGAGAGTCCAGACCTGGAACGGCGGGATCAGGTAGCCCACGATGAGGCCGATGAGGACACCGATGACCAGCAGCGCGATCTGGGCCCAGGGCAGCCAGGGGTAGATCTCCCTCGTGAACTTGAAGAGGGACTTGATCTGGGAGAAGAATCCCGGACGCTTCTCGGGCGCGGACGTGCGGTTTGCCATGTGCATAAGAATACCGACTCCGGGGTGCGCTGATGGCGTCGTTCGCGTCGGGCGGATTCGGGCGCCTCGTCTTCTCCTGCACACGCGGCCGATTCGTGCGCATGCGTGCACATCATGCGATGTCTGCGTGGGAGCGCCGTGCGATGCGATGACATGGGGGAATGGCGGAGAAGGAAACGAAGGCGAGCGGTGCGGCACTGGTGCCCGGTGCGCATCGGACGATCAGGAGGATCGACGCGGACGAGGGGCCGTACGCGGGAACGCTGGTCACCCGAGGCGCGGCGATGGCCGTTCTGGTGGACTCCGCCTCGATCAGCGGGTGGGCTGGGTGGGACCACGCCGGTGACGACCACGTCGCGGGGCCGCTCGACATCGTGCGGCGCGCCGACGGGCACGACGCGCTGCTCCCATGGTGCACCGAGAGGGTCTCGACGTTCGTCGGTCGTCGCGCGGCAGCCGGCGTCGCGCTCGGCTCCGGGGAGATGACGACCCTGGTCGCCAGCATCCTGCGAGGTCTCGGTGAGCTCGGACGGACCGACGAGCACGAACACACGGGTGGCTGGTGGCTCACGGATGACGGGCGACCGACTTTCGTGATCGGCGCAGGCGAGACGGCACGGACGGCAGCGGCGGGTCTCGTCGCGCGGATTCGCGAGGACTGCGTCGACCGCGCACTCGGTCGCCTGCTCGTCACGATCGAGGAAGGGCTGAGCGCTGCCACAGGACGGCCGGGGATGCCGATGCGACAGCTCGAGGGGTGGGAGGCAGAGCTGTTCGACACCGCGGCGCCGAAACCGCTGAGACGCGATGTGCATGCGCCTGAGCTGGCGAGAAGTGCGGACGCAGCGATCCGCGCAGCGGTCGTGCGACCCGACGAGCGAAGTCGGATGAGAACCCGTGCCACTCGCCCTATGGCGGATAGCCGCGTGCGCGCTGTGACGTCTCGCGTCGTCGCGCCCTTGCTGCGTCGCCTCGACCTCTGGCGGGGTGCGATGCTCCTCGTGGTCGCGCGCCGGCATCGGAGAGACGCGGATCGAGCACGCGCCGCCCGCGTCGACAGGAGGATGGAGGCCCCCACAGGGGGCGTCCGAACCCCCGTGCGACGTGGGCGGAGGGCGATCGTCGCTGCGGCTGCGGCCGTAGCGGTGCTCGCCGGCGGACTCCTCTGGCCTGGGGGAGCGACAGGGGAACCGGGCGACGGGGGTACCACGGCGGTGCCGACGAGCGGTCGGGACGCGGAGCAGATCGACTCTGCGTCTGCCGATCCGTCACCGGCGGCGACGCCGACGGCACCCGAACCGAAGCCGGACGAGTCCCCGAAGGGATCACCGCCCGAGCGAGCCGATCCGGAGGATCCGGTCGAGGCGGCGCACCACCTCATCGACGCGATCAGTACCTGCGCGGCGAACGACGACGCGGTCTGTGCCGAAGCGGTCGCTCAGGGGTCCATCGGGGTCGCGGACGCATTGGCGGAAGGTGAGGAAGCATTACAGCTCGAACCCGTGGACGAGTACGGGGATGTCGCCGTGATCCGAGCTTCTGCGTCGGGAGGGGAAGAGGACGGGGCGGAGTCCGCCGCTGGGGAGCGGATGGTCGTACTCGTCCGGGTGGCAGAGAAATGGCTGGTCCGCGACGTGTACGACGTCGCGGACCAGCCAGGATGATGCGGCGGTCAGGCTCCGAGCTGAGCGGCGAACTGCGCCGACTCGAGGCGGGCCTTCACAGCACCGAGGAAGCGTGCGGCGTCTGCTCCGTCGATGATGCGGTGGTCGTACGAGAGAGCGAGGTACACGTACGAGCGGACGGCGATCGCATCTGCGCCGCCGACCTTGACGAGACCGGGGCGCTTGACGACCGTTCCGGTGCCGAGAATCGCCGACTGCGGCAGGAAGACGACCGGAGTGTCGAACAGCGCGCCACGCGAACCCGTGTTGGTCAGCGTGAACGTGCCGCCGGCGAGCTCGTCGGGCTTCAGCTTGTTGTCGCGCGTGCGTGCCGCGAGGTCGGCGATCTCATGCGCGATCTCGGCGATGTTCTTCGACGCGGCGTCGCGCAGCACCGGCGTGAGCAGACCGCGCTCGGTGTCCACGGCGATCGAGACGTTCTCGGACTCGGGGTAGACGATCTGCTCGCCGTCGACCGTGGCGTTCACGATCGGGAAGGCACGCAGAGCCTCTGCGGCAGCGAGGGCGAAGAACGGCAGGAACGACAGCTTGTCGCCCGTCTTCTCGAGGAAAGACGCCTTGACGCTGTCGCGGTACTCCGCCAGAGCGGTCACATCGACCTCGACGACCGTCGTGAGCTGTGCGGTCTGCTGCATCGACTCGACGGCGCGC
This sequence comes from Microbacterium sp. Bi98, assembly GCF_918698045.1. Classification (NCBI taxonomy): domain Bacteria; kingdom Bacillati; phylum Actinomycetota; class Actinomycetes; order Micrococcales; family Microbacteriaceae; genus Microbacterium; species Microbacterium sp. Bi98. Next base: position 42,556 of record NZ_CAKKLK010000014.1, read on the forward strand.
TTGGCCAGAACCTTGCGCAGGCGCGACATCGGCTGCGTGGTGCCACGCAACGGCGAGACCTCGAGCGGAGCGGGCGCAGCAGGGGCGGCCGCAGCGGCGGGTGCCGCCGACGCGCTCTCTGCGGCCTTGAGCACATCTTCCTTACGGATGCGTCCGCCGACGCCGGTACCGGTGACACTGGCCAGGTCGACGCCCTGCTGCGAAGCCAGACGGCGCACGAGCGGGGTCACGTACAGGTTGTCGCTCTCGGTCGGGAGGGACAGCTTCTGCTCGGCCGGAGCCGGAGCCGGAGCCGGAGCCGGAGCCGATGCCGCCGCGGGCGCGGGCTCGGACGGCGCTGCCGCCGGGGCGGGGGCGACAGGTGCGGACGCACCCTCGCTTGCCGGAGCCTGCTGCACGGGGGCCTCTGCCGCGGGAGCAGCAGGTGCTTCTGCCGCAGATGCGGGAGTCTCGGTGGGAGCGACAGGAGCCTCGGCGGCCGGAGCCTGCGCAGCCGGTGCGGCGGCGGGAGCTGCTCCAGAACCGACACGAGCAAGCACAGCGCCGACCTCGACGGTCTCGTCTTCGGCGGCGACGATCTCCTGCAGCACGCCGGCGACCGGCGAGGGGATCTCGGTGTCGACCTTGTCGGTCGAGATCTCCAGCAGTGCCTCGTCGACCTCGACGGTGTCGCCGATCTGCTTGAGCCAGCGGGTGACGGTGCCTTCGGTCACACTCTCGCCGAGTTCGGGGAGGACGATGTCCGTAGCGTCGCCTGCGGGGGCAGCGGCCGGGGCAGCCGCGGCAGCGGGCGCAGCTTCGGCAGCAGGAGCGGGCTCCGAGGGGGCCTCGGCCTGCGGTGCTGCATCCTGAGGGGCCTCCTCCGCGGCGGGCGCTGCGGCTGCAGGAGCATCCGCGGCAGGAGCAGCGGCGCTGCCGTCGCCGATACGCGCGAGGAGCGCGCCGACCTCGACGGTCTCGTCCTCGGCGACGAGGATCTCCTCGATCACACCGGTGACGGGCGAGGGGATCTCGGTGTCGACCTTGTCGGTCGAGATCTCGAGCAGGCCCTCATCCGCCTGAACGGTGTCTCCCACCTGCTTGAGCCAGCGGGTGACGGTACCCTCTGTGACGCTCTCGCCGAGAGGGGGGAGGACGACGGATGTGCTCATGACTGAGTCTCCTTCAGGAAGTTAAATGACGCGTGTCTAGCTTAGTGAACTGTTCACCGGTTGGTGTTCAGAGGGCGTGCAGCGGTTTTCCGGCGAGGGCGAGGAAGGCTTCACCGAGCGCCTCGCTCTGTGTGGGATGCGCATGGATCAGGGGGGCGATGTCCTCGGGGTGGGCCTCCCACGCGACGGCCAGCTGGCCCTCGGTGATGAGCTCGCCCACTCGGTCGCCGAGCAGATGGACACCGATGACGGGCCCGTCCTTGAGCCGGACCACCTTCACGAGGCCGGCTGTGCCGATGATCTCGCTCTTGCCGTTGCCGGCGAGGTTGTACTCGTACGCCACGACAGCGTCGGCGCCGTGCTCGGTGACGGCAGCCTCCTCCGTGACGCCGACCGAGGCGACCTCGGGGCTCGAGTACGTGACCTTCGGGATCTGGATGTCGGGGACGTGCGCGGGGGAGAGACCGGCGATGCGTTCCGCGACGGCGATGCCCTGCTGGAAACCGCGGTGAGCGAGCTGCAGACCGGGCGTGATGTCTCCGACGGCCCAGAGCCCGGGCACACCGGTGCGCAGGTCCTGATCGACCGTGACGAAACCACGATCGAGAGTCACGCCGGCCTCTTCGAAGCCGAGGTCGGCCGTGACCGGACCTCGTCCGACCGCCACGAGAAGGAAGTCGGCGGTGAACTCCTTGCCGTCCTCCAGCGTGACGGTCACCGAGCTGTCGTCCTGCGTGGCGCTCTGGTAGCGGATTCCGAGGGAGTACTGGATGCCGCGGCGGCGGAACGCCCGTTCGAGGCCCTTGCTCATCGCGATGTCCTCGTTGGGCACCAGGTGCGGCAGCGCTTCGATGATGGTGACCTCGGTGCCGAACGAACGCCAGACGCTGGCGAACTCCACGCCGATCACGCCGCCGCCGAGCACGAGCACGCGCTCGGGGATCACGTCGAGCGACAGCGCCTGTTCGCTGGTGAGGATCCGCCCGCCGATCTCGAGTCCCGGGAGGGTCCGGCTGTACGAGCCGGTGGCGAGGATGACATCGGCGCCGACGTAGACGTCGTCGCCCACGCTCACCGACCGGTCGGCGTTCAGGCGACCGAAGCCGGCGACGGTCGTGATGCCGCGGGCCTTCACCAGGCCCTCGAGGCCCTTGTACTTCTTAGCGACGATCCCCTCGCGGTATGCGCGCACCCCGGCGGGGTCGATTCCGTCGAGGGTCGCGGAGATGCCGACGTGGGCGGCGTCTCGCACATGCTCGGCGACCTCGGCCGCGTGCAGCAGCGCCTTCGTCGGGATGCAGCCGCGGTGCAGGCAGGTGCCGCCGACCTTGTCCTTCTCGATGAGCGCGACGGACTTGCCGAGCTCGCTCGCACGCAGAGCGGCGGCGTACCCGCCGCTGCCTCCGCCCAGGACGACGATGTCGAAGGTGTGCGTGGTCATGGTCATGCCTCCTTGTGGGATGCTTCGGCGAACGCGATGATCGACCGGACCATCGCTCCGGTGGGGCCCTTGTCGGTGAAGCCGTACGGTGCGCCGTTGTGCTCGCCGGAGCCGGCGATGTCGAGGTGCACCCACGGGATGCGCGGGGCGTCCTTCTCGTCGGAGACCCGGCCGACGAAGCGGCGCAGGAAGAGGCCGGCGTACGACGCCCCACCCATCCGATCGCTCATGTTGGCGTTCTGCATGTCGGCGATGGGGGAGTCCAGCGAGTCCTCCATGTAGGCCGGGAGCGGCATGTGCCACGCGAGCTCATCGGCGGCGTCGGCGGCGGCGAGGAACTCCGCGACGGAGTCGTCGTCACCGAATACGCCGGTGTGGCGGTGCCCGAGAGCCATCACGATCGCTCCGGTGAGAGTCGCGACGTCGATGATGACGTCGGGGTTCTCGCGGCTGGCCGCGACGAGGCCGTCGGCCATGACCAGGCGCCCCTCTGCATCCGTGTTCGGAACCTCGACGGTCGTGCCGTCGAGGATGCGGATGACGTCTCCCGGACGCAATGCACGACCTGACGGCATGTTGTCGGTGATGCAGAGCCAAGCGGTGACGTGCACGGGCAGGGCGAGAGCGGCGATCGCCCGCAGTGCTGCGACGCTCGTCGCGGCACCGGCCATGTCGAACTTCATGCCGACCATCGAGGCCGCCGGCTTGAGCGACAGCCCGCCGGTGTCGAACGTGATCCCCTTGCCGACGAGTGCGATGTGACGTGTGGCGTTCGCGGGTGCGTAGTCGAGACGGACGAGGCGCGGCGGCCTGTCGGAGCCCTGCGCGACGCCGAGGATACCGCCGAAGCCCTGTTCGGCGAGCGACTTCTCGTCGAGGATCTCCACCGAGACATCCGCCAGCCCGTCGACGCTGTCGGCTGCGCTCTGTGCGAGCTGGGCCGGGCTCTGCCACTCGGCCGGGACGAACACGAGATCCTTGATGAGGGCCATCGCCTCGCCGACGGCGATGGACCTGGAGAGTGCGGACTCGTCGAGGTCGGCATGCAGCAGGACGGAAGACGCGCGGGTCTTGCCCGACTCCTTGCGGTAGCCGTCGAACCGGTAGCCGCCGAGCACGGCGCCCTCTGCGGCGGCGGCCGCGAACTGCTCGAGACCGGGAGCCAGGGCCACCGAGACCGTCTCGAAGCCGGTCAGAGACCGGAGGGCTGTGCCTACGGCGTTGCGCACGGCGGAGGCATCGGGCTCACGGCCTACGCCGACGACGGCGAACGGCAGGGTCGTGACCTCGGGGGCGTAGGCCCGCGTGAACGACGAGGCCGAGCCGGTGTGGCCGACGGCCTGCAGGGAGTCGGCGAGTCCGGGGTAGCCGGTCAGCGACTCTGCGGAGTCCGAGATCTCGGGGATGACGAGCACTGCGGCGTCTGCAGCGCTTCCTGGGAACTGATCTGTGGTGCGCGAGAGCGCGGGAAGCGTCATACCTCCATCCTAGGAGGGTCGCGCGCCCGGGCGCCGAGCGGGTGTTCGCTCTCAGCTTGAAGGTCACCGCCCGGCCGTCCGAAGCTGCTCGTAGCATTGACTCATGCCCTTCTCCGGAGAGATCCATGAACGTGTAGCGAACGCACCGGTCGTGCCGCGCGGACTGCCCCTTGTCCTGCTCCTGACGGGTTTCACCGACGCAGGCAGCGCCGTCTCCGGGCTCATCGAGCACCTTCGCGAGACGACGTCGCCCGAGCCGATCGCCGTCTTCGACAACGACGTGCTGCTGGACTACCGCGCCCGCCGCCCGGTGATCTCCTTCGACCAGGATCACCTGACCGAGTTCCGTCCTGCCCGGCTGGAGCTCTCGCTCGCGACCGACGCCCTCGGCCAGAAGTTCCTCCTCCTCGCCGGTTACGAGCCGGACTTCGCCTGGAACGAGTTCGCGCGCACCGTGCTCGAGCTCGCCGACGAATTCGAGGTCTCCGGGCTCAACTGGGTGCACTCGATCGCGATGCCGGTCCCGCACACCCGCCCCATCGGCACGACGGTGAGCGGCAACCGCCGTGAGCTCACCGTGGCTCACTCGGTATGGCGCCCGCGCACCCAGGTGCCGGCCACTGCGGGGCATCTCCTCGAATTCCGCTTCGCGGAGCACGGTGAGCGCGTCGTCGGGTTCGTGCTGCTCGTACCGCACTACCTCGCCGAGACCGAGAACCCCGACGCCGTGATCGCGGCAGCCGAGAAGCTGATGGCCGCCACAGGCCTGGTCATCCTGCTCGATGAGGTGCAGGAGCGCCGCCAGGACTACCTCACGCGCGTCGACGACCAGGTGCTGGGCAACGATGAGCTGCAGCAGATGGTGCAGGGGCTCGAGCGCCGCTACGACGCGTATATGGCCGGTCGTGATCCTGAGGACGGGTCGTACGACGAGGGCGGATTCAACGAGCGCGACCTGCCGAGCGCGGATGAGCTCGCCGCAGAACTCGAGCGCTACCTCGCCTCGCGCCCCAGCGGCGACGAGGACAAGCCGGGTCGCGGCTGACATCGAGCGAGCGAACTTGGGCGGATTGCACCTGCATGCCCACACGTGTGCGATACTAGGACTCTGACCCGTTGTCAATCGATCTTTCCGGAGATCGGACTTGACAAGGGTCTTACTAGTGTCCGAAATGCTCCGGGGCCTGCGAGCGGCCCCGTGAAAGGCGAAACGTGACTCCTGCCACGACGAAGAAGACCCGGACGAAGAAGACCGCCGACGCTCCCGAGGTCGATGCTCCGGTCGAGGAGGCCGCTGAGAAGCCGGCGCCCAAGACCGCCGCGCAGCGTGCCGCTGCCAAGCGCGCGCCCGCGAAGAAGAAGAAGGCCGATGACATCGTCGAAGACGACGAGACTCCTCCCGCCGCAGAGCCCGATGAGGACGATGAGGACTCCAAGCCGAAGTTCACCGAGCCTCTGCCCACGGGAGCGATCGTCATCTCGTCGAACGACGACGAAGACGTGCCCGTCTACTCCACCCAGATCACCGGTGCGACCGCCGACCCTGTCAAGGACTACCTGAAGCAGATCGGAAAGGTCGCCCTGCTGAACGCGGCCGAAGAGGTCGAGCTCGCGATGCGCATCGAGGCCGGCCTGTTCGCCGAGGAGAAGCTCTCCACGATGACGGCCGCCGAGAAGGCCAGCCAGCTCGGGCTCGACCTGCAGTGGGTCGCCCGCGACGGTCAGCGCGCGAAGAGCCACCTGCTCGGTGCGAACCTCCGCCTCGTCGTCTCGCTCGCCAAGCGCTACACCGGCCGCGGCATGCAGTTCCTGGACCTGATCCAGGAGGGCAACCTCGGTCTGATCCGCGCCGTCGAGAAGTTCGACTACACCAAGGGCTTCAAGTTCTCGACGTACGCCACCTGGTGGATCCGTCAGGCGATCACCCGCGCGATGGCAGACCAGGCCCGCACCATCCGCATCCCCGTGCACATGGTCGAGGTCATCAACAAGCTCGCCCGAGTGCAGCGCCAGATGCTGCAGGACCTGGGCCGTGAGCCCACGCCCGAAGAGCTCAGCCGCGAGCTGGACATGACGCCCGAGAAGGTCGTCGAGGTGCAGAAGTACGGCCGAGAGCCGATCTCCCTGCACACGCCTCTCGGTGAGGACGGCGACAGCGAGTTCGGTGATCTCATCGAGGACACCGAGGCAGTGGTCCCCGCGGATGCCGTGGGCTTCACGATGCTGCAGCGTCAGCTGGAGCAGCTGCTCGACTCGCTCTCCGAGCGTGAGGCCGGTGTCATCCGGATGCGCTTCGGACTCGGCGACGGACAGCCCAAGACCCTCGACCAGATCGGTGACACGTTCGGCGTGACGCGTGAGCGCATCCGTCAGATCGAGTCGAAGACGATGGCGAAGCTCCGCCACCCGAGCCGCTCGCAGTCGCTGCGGGACTACCTCGAGTGATGCAGGCGAACGAAGGCAAGGCGCTCGAGGCGAGCGTCGACGGCAAGAACTACGCGCGCATCCCGCTGCGGACGCGCGTCGTCATGCCGAACGACGACCTCGACTCCGTCGTCCTGGAGTACGCGAAGGAAGCTGTTCAGCCCGGTGACCTGCTGTTCGTGACCGAGAAGATCGTGGCGATCACGCAGGGCCGGTCGTACCGGCTCGACGAGATCACGCCCCGTCCGCTTGCGCGCTTCCTGTCGCGATACGTCGTCCGCACCTCCTACGGCATCGGTCTCGGCATGCCCGAGACGATGGAGATGGCCCTGCGCGAATGCGGCACCCTGCGGATCCTCTTCGCAGCCGGCGTCTCGGTGATCACCAAGGCCTTCGGGCGTCGCGGTGACTTCTACCGCATCGCAGGTGACAAGGCACGCGCCATCGACGGCCCGACGAAGAACACGATCCCGCCGTACAACCAGGCGGTCGTCCTCGGACCGAAGAACCCGCGTGAGGTGGCCCTCCGTCTGAAGAAGATGCTCGGCGGCGACCTCGAGGTCGCCGTCGTCGACATCAACGACATCGGCGGCAACATCCTCGGCTCGACGCTCGACAAGGCGGGGGAGCGTCGGCTCGTCCAGATCCTGGGCGACAATCCTCTCGGCCAGGCGACGCAGTCGACCCCGATGGGGATCGTCCGCGAGGTCTGACCTCCGCGTGAGCGACGCCTCAGCAAGAAGGGCCCGGATGCTCAGCATCCGGGCCCTTCTTCATGCCTGCCGCGGTCAGAACCCGATCGCGGCCTGGTAGCGCGGCTTGTGCCCTGTGCGGATCCCGGTGACGCTCGGCTTGTTCTCGTACACGCCGGCGCCCCAGTTGCCCTCGACGAGCACCGGACCTTCAGGCGTGACCACGACATCCCAGCCGACGTACTGGATCTGCGGTACGACGCGCGCGACCTGGTCGACGAACTCGCGGACCTCGTCCATCATCGGCAGCTGGAAGTCGGCGATCGGGAAGCCGGAGTCCGGGTGCGTGACGTGCACGTGGCCGTGAGAGTCGTATCCGGATCCCACAGAGTGACCGTTCTCGTCGAGCATCGTGTAGAAGCCGCCGAAGCTCATCTGGTCGCTCACCGCTCCGCGTCCGAACTTCTGGGCCATCGCGAGGATGTGCGTCTTCTCGCCATCGAAGAATGCGGTGATGCGGGTGGTGTTCACGGTGCCGGGGCACACGGCCGCGAGGTCGGCGTGCTGGCGGATGACCTCTTCGACGAGGACCTGCTTCTTCGAGAGCAGCTCGGCGTGGAACGCATCCCAGTCGGTCACGTCGGCGGCGTGGTAGCGGTGGACACCCGTGCCCGCCTGGCCGTGCGTCTCCTTCACGACGATCGTGCCCTGGCGCTCGGTGAATGAACGCAGCTCGTCCGCGTTGCCCTGCGTGATGAGCATCCACTCCCTCTTGAGGAAGGCATCGAAGACGGCGTTGAACTCTGCCTTGTCATGGAACAGGTGCCGATAGTCGGGGTGGTCGTACTTCTGCGAGATCTCGTTCGACACGGGGTGGGTCATGAACGTGTCGCGCTCCGCCTTGGTGAGGATCGCGAAGTCGTAGTCGATGTAGTCCTGGAACCCGACGTTGTGGCGGCCCGCTGACCACAGCATGTCGACGACCACGAGGGGAACGGCCTTGCCGTGCTGAGAAGACGCCTCTTTGGCCCTCTCGATGACCGAGGCGACGTCGATGCGGCGAGCACGCGCCAGCAGATAGCGGACGCGGGGCGCGAGGGAAAAGCGTGACATGGATCTCCAAGTTCGGGGTCCTCTCCAGTCTACGGTGGGTGCGTGGGGCATCCTGAGAAGGCGGAGCTAGGCTGGAAGCGTGTGTGAGAAGACATCCAGCTCCCGCCCGCGCGCGATGATCTCGCGGTCGGCGCTCGCGGTCGCATCCGCTGCCGCCGTCGATGCAGGGGGACGCGTCGCCGACCTCCGCCGCGATGCCTGGGGGCATGGGGTGCTCTCCGTCGCACACGCGGTGGTCGCCGCCGGTGCGGAGGCCGTGCTGGTCGACCATGCCGAGGAGGTCGAGGCCCTGGCTCTCGAAGGCATCGACGCCGTGACGACCGGCGCACCGGATATCGACCCCTTCCTGCTCTACGGGCTCCCCGATGCGGAGGGAGCACTGAGCGCGAGGCCGGTCATGCGGCTCGTCGGCAGAGTGCTCTCCACGAAGCCGCTCAGGGCCGGAGACGCGGTCTCCTACGGCTACACCCATCGAGTGGCCCATGACACGACGGCCGCACTCATCACCGGCGGCTACGCCCAGGGGATCGTGCGCGCGCTGGGCAATGCCGCCCACGTGGAGATCGACGGTGTGCAGCGCCCGATCATCGGGCGTGTCGCGATGGATGTGTGCGTGATAGATCTGCAGGGATCCGCCGCCGTCACCGTGGGCGCCGAGGCCACCTACTTCGGAGGTCGCGGGCCGGCCGCTCCCGGGCTCGCCCGATGGAGCGCCGTCACCGGACTCACGATCGCCGAGCTCGTCACCGTCGCGGGTGCACACGCGGAGCGGGGGTGGGAGGCATGAGTCGGCCGGAGCTGCGGATCGACACCGACCTGTTCCGAGCGAACATCCGCGCGGTCCGCGATCGCATCGCCCCGTCGGAGCTCATGGTCGTCCTCAAGGACGACGCGTACGGTCACGGACTCCGGTGGGCCGTCGAGGCGGCGAAGGACACGGGCGTCGAGTGGTACGGGTCATACGACGTCCGAAGCGGGGTCGAAGCACGACGCGTGCTCGGCGACACCGGTCGGATCTTCGCGTGGGTCACCTCGACGGACGAGGAGATCGACGACGCGCTGCGCGCCGACATCGACCTCGGCGTCGGATCGGCGGAGTACCTGGCGCGCATCACCGCCAGGGCTGCGCATGCCGGCGCGCGGGCACGTATCCACCTCAAGATCGACACGGGGCTGCATCGCAACGGTCTGCTCCCGGCCGAGTGGGAGCGCACCGTCGCCGATGTGCGCGCGGGTGAAGCGGCGGGACACCTCGAGCTCGCCGGGATCTGGAGCCATCTCGCCGAGGCGAGCGACGACGAGGACGACGATGCTCAGGCCCTGTTCCTCGATGCCGTCCGTGTCGTGGAGCAGTCCGGACCGACGCCCGAGGCGCTGCACCTGACGGCATCCGCTGCGTCCTGGTGGCGGCCGGAGCTCCGCGGCTCGCTGTCGCGGATCGGGGCGTTCTGCTACGGCGTCCGCTCGGCGGAGGGACCCGACCTGCCGGGTGTCACGCCGGTGGCCGAGCTCACGGCGACGGTCCGGAAGATCGTGGACGGGAACGCTCAGGTCGGCGTCGGGTCGTTCGACGGCATCCCGTCCACTCTCGCAGGAGCAGACGTGGGCACCCCGGGCGGATCTCGCGAGCTGCTGCGGATCGACGAGACGACGTCGCTGGTCCAGGGGTGGCCGGGGATGCAGATCGGCGACTCGGTCTGGCTGTTCGGCGCGGGCGAGCACGGAGAAGCGAGTGCGACGACCCTCGCCGAGCGCGTCGACACCGTCGGCGAGGAGATACTCACCCGGCTCACGAGCCGCGTGCGCCGGGTCACCACCCCTTAACGAAGGCGGAGCCCGTCTGATGACGGGCTCCGAGGCGGATCGAACCGCGACCGATCAGTCGATCAGTCGTGCGGTCTCGTCGTGCCAGCTCGTTGCGATGCTGCGGAGCTTCTCTTCGTACTTGCGACCGTGGTGGGCGCAGAACAGGAGCTCGGATCCGTTGACCTCGGCGGCGATGTAGGCCTGAGCGCCACATGAATCACAGCGATCCATGGCGGTCAGGCGGAACTCGACGGCGGAGGTCTCACGTTCGGTCGTTGCGTTCATCTCGGGGCCTCCTTGAGTGTCGGGTTCGCTGGCTGGGCGTGTTCAATACAACCACGCTGGGGCTGTGTGCATGCCCGGTTTGCGGCGTGTTTCGCTCAGCGCGTACGTGCGGGTGCCGTACTGAGGGCTCCCGGGGAGTGTCTGCGGCTGGTGGAGAGGCATCGCGAATAGACTCGGAGATTATGACCGCCGAGTATTCCGCCCATCATCTCCAGGTGCTCGAAGGGCTCGAGGCCGTCCGCAAGCGCCCAGGTATGTACATCGGCTCGAACGGATCCCCGGGCCTGATGCACTGCCTCTGGGAGATCATCGACAACGCCGTCGACGAGGCCGTCGCGGGCAACGGCTCGAAGATCGACATCATCCTGCATGAGGACGGCAGTGTCGAGGTCCACGACCGCGGTCGCGGCATCCCCGTCGACGTCGAACCGCGCACCGGTCTCACCGGCGTCGAGGTCGTCTTCACGAAGCTGCATGCCGGCGGCAAGTTCGGTGGAGGCTCTTACGCGGCATCCGGTGGTCTGCACGGTGTGGGCGCCTCTGTGGTGAACGCCCTCTCGGAGCGGCTCGACGTCGAGGTAGACCGAGGTGGCAAGACCTATGCCATGTCGTTCCATCGCGGCGAGCCCGGACTCTTCGCCGACAAGGGTGAGAAGCGGCCGGACGCTCCGTTCACCCCGTTCCAGGACAAGAGCGAGCTGCGGGTCGTCGGCAAGGCGCCGCGCGGCACGAGCGGAACACGTATCCGCTATTGGGCGGATCACCAGATCTTCACGAAGGATGCCGCGTTCCAGCTCAACGACCTGGTGACTCGCGCACGTCAGACGGCGTTCCTCGTCCCAGGGCTGGAACTCGTGATCCGCGACGAGCGCGCGGCCAACGGCGCCGAGGTCGAGGGCCAGCCGATCGAGACGTCCTACCGGTACGACGGCGGCATCTCGGAGTTCGTCGAGTACCTCGCGAACGACGCTCCCGTCACCGACACCTGGCGCATCCAGGGCGAAGGCACGTTCAAAGAGACAGTGCCGGTGCTGCAGGCCGACGGCCACATGATCGCCACAGAGGTCGAGCGCGTCTGCGCCGTCGACATCGCGATGCGGTGGGGCACCGGCTACGACACGACCACGCGGTCGTTCGTCAACATCATCGCGACCCCCAAGGGCGGCACCCACCAGCAGGGCTTCGAGCAGGAGCTGCTCAAGGTGCTGCGCTCGCAGGTCGAGCAGAACGCACGTCGATTGAAGGTCGGCAGCAACGACAAGCTCGAGAAGGACGACGTCCTCGCCGGGCTCACCGCGGTGCTCACGGTGAACGTCCCCGAGCCGCAGTTCGAGGGCCAGACGAAGGAGATCCTCGGCACCCCGGCCGTGCGTCAGATCGTGGCCCAGGTGCTCCGGAAGGATCTCGGCGCCCGATTCAGCTCGACGAAGCGCGACGACAAGAGCCAGTCGACGCAGCTGCTCGACAAGGTGGTCGCGGAGATGAAGGCACGAGTCTCCGCTCGTGCCCACAAGGAGACCCAGCGCCGAAAGAACGCGCTCGAGTCCTCGACCCTTCCGACCAAGCTGGTCGACTGCCGCACGAACGAGGTGGAGCGCAGCGAGCTGTTCATCGTCGAGGGAGACTCCGCGCTCGGCACAGCGAAGAACGCACGGAACAGCGAGTTCCAGGCGCTGCTGCCCATTCGCGGAAAGATCCTCAACGTCCAGAAGGCGTCGGTCGGCGACATGCTGTCGAACGCCGAGTGCGCATCGATCATCCAGGTGATCGGTGCGGGCTCCGGCCGCAGCTTCGACATCGACGCCGCGCGGTACGGCAAGGTCATCCTGATGAGCGACGCCGATGTCGACGGCGCGCACATCCGCACGCTCCTGCTCACGCTGTTCTATCGCTACATGCGGCCGCTCATCGAGCATGGCCGCGTGTTCGCCGCGGTGCCGCCGCTGCACCGCGTGATCGTGATGAATCCGGGCTCCAAGCCCAACGAGACCATCTACACCTACAGCGAGCAGGAGATGCACGCCCTTCTCGCCAAGCTCCGCAAGTCGGGCAAGCGGTGGCACGAGCCGATTCAGCGTTACAAGGGACTCGGCGAGATGGACGCGGAGCAGCTCGCCACGACCACCATGGAACGCGGCGGCCGCCTGCTGCGCCGGGTGCGCATGGAGGATGCCGAGGCGGCGGGTCGCGTGTTCGAGCTGCTGATGGGCAACGAGGTCGCGCCTCGACGTGAGTTCATCATCGATTCGTCCGATCGCCTCTCCCGGGAATCGATCGACGCCTGATCGGTCAGCGCCTCAGCGCCAGAGCCGCGCGGTAGACGTCGAGCAGCGCGTCGCGGTGGGCGTTCGGCAAGCGGCGTGGAACAGCGCTCAGACCAGAGTGCGGCCGATGCTCCCGATCACGCCGTCCACCGGCTGACCCGATGCGTCGCGTCGTGCGCCGGGTGCGGGGAGCTTGCGCACCGCACCCGTCGGATCGACGGCCTGCGCCGGGCTCGGCCCGACCCAGGCGACCATGAGGCGGTCCTCGCCCTTCAGGAAGGCGTGGGCACGGACTCCGCCGGTCGCTCGGCCCTTCGAGGGATACTCCGCGAACGAGGTCACCTTGGCACGTCCCGGTTCGGTACCGGGCAGGCTGCTGTCGGAACCGGAGACCGTGGCGACGACGGCATCGGCATCCGGAGTGACAGCGCCGAAGAACAGCACGGACGCGCCGGCCCCCAGCTTCATGCCCGCCATGCCGCCGGCCGGTGCTCCCTGCGGGCGCACCGCTGAGGCCGAGAAGCGCAGCAGCTGGGCATCCGTGGTCACGAACACGAGGTCTGCGTCATCCTGAGCCTCGACAGCACCCACGACCGTGTCGCCGGGCTTCATGCCGATGACCTCGAGGTCGGGACGCACGGGGAGCGTGGAGGGAACGATCCGCTTGACTGTGCCCTGGGCCGTGCCGAGGGCGATCGGGACGTCGCTGTCGAAGCGCACGAACGCGAGGATCCGCTCTCCGCGGGTGGTGATCCCGAGGTAGTCGCGCAGCGGCGCGCCTGCCGCGAGCTGCACGGAAGACGACGGTACCGACGGCAGATCGACGGGGGAGAAGCGCAGCACGCGCCCTTCCGTCGTCAGTGCACCGATCTCCGCGCGCACCGTCGTGTCGACGGTGGTCAGGATCGCGTCGTGCTTGCTCCGTCGGGCCGGCAGCGTGAGCTCCTGCCCCTCGGCGAGGTCCACGCGCACGGCGCGTCCGGTCGTCGACAGCACGAGCACGGTGGGAGCATCGGCGATCTGCAGGTCGACGGCACCCTTCGTCGCGCGCGGCTTCGGGGGCGCGGCGTTCATCAGGAGCGTACGGCGAGGAGTGCCGTAGGCCTCGGCTGCGGCATCCAACTCCTGTGCGACCACTGCGCGCAGCAGGGCCTCGCTCGACAGGAGATCGCGGAGTCTGGCGATCTCGGCGAGCAGCGCGTCGCGCTCGGTCTCGAGCTCGATGCGCGAGAACTTCGTCAGACGCCGCAGGCGCAGCTCGAGGATGTACTCCGCCTGCAGTTCGCTGAGGTCGAAGACGGACCGCAGTCGTGCGCGCGCCTGCTCGGAGTCGTCGGAGGAGCGGATGACCTGGATGACCTCGTCGATGTCGAGGATCGCGATGAGGAGCCCCTCGACGAGATGCAGACGCTCTTCGCGGCGAGCGAGGCGATAGCGGCTGCGGCGCGTGATGACCTCGAGCCGGTGCGCGACATAGACGCGCAGCATCTCCTTGAGCCCGAGGGTGCGCGGCTGGCCGTCGACCAGAGCCACATTGTTGATGCTGAAGGAATCCTCGAGAGGCGTGAGCCGGTAGAGCTGCTCGAGGACGGCGTTGGGGTCGAACCCGGTCTTGATGCCGATCGCGACGCGCAGGCCGTGGTTGCGGTCGGTGAGGTCGGTCACGTCGCTGATGCCCTGCAGCTTCTTCGACTGGACGGCATCACGGATCTTCTCGATCAGTCGCTCCGGCCCGACCATGTACGGCAGCTCGGATACGACGATGCCGGTGCGCCGCGGGCCGAGTGGCTCGACCGACACCTTGCCGCGCACCTTCAATGCGCCGCGTCCGGTCGCGTATGCATCCTTGACTCCGTCGAGACCCATCAGGATGCCGCCCGAGGGGAAGTCCGGTCCGGGGACGAACTCCATGAGCTCTTCGGTCGTCGCGTCGGGATTCTCGAGCAGGTGGGTGGCGGCGGCGACGACCTCGATCAGGTTGTGCGGTGCCATGTTGGTCGCCATGCCGACGGCGATACCGCTCGCTCCGTTGACGAGCAGGTTCGGGAAAGCTGCGGGCAGCACGGACGGCTGCTGGAACTGGCCGTCGTAGTTCGGGATGAAATCGACGACGTCCTCGTCGAGGTTCTCGGTGAGCGCCATCGCGGGGGAGGCGAGACGCGCCTCGGTGTAGCGCGCAGCCGCGGGACCGTCGTCGAGCGAGCCGAAGTTGCCGTGTCCGTCGACCAGCGGCACGCGCAGCGCCCACTCCTGGGCGAGGCGCACGAGGGCGTCGTAGATCGCCGAGTCGCCGTGCGGGTGCAGCTTTCCCATGACCTCGCCCACGACGCGGGCGCTCTTGACGTGACCGCGGTCGGGACGGAGGCCCATCTCGGCCATCTGATACAGGATGCGTCGCTGCACGGGCTTCAGGCCGTCGCGAGCGTCGGGCAGAGCCCGCGAGTAGATCACCGAGTAGGCGTACTCGAGGAAGGAACCCTGCATCTCTGTCTCGAGATCGATGTCCTGGATACGCTCAGGGGCGAGCTCGGCAGGCGGGGTCTTCGGCATGGGCATCCTGAATGGTGCGAGGCTGAGGGCGTACGGGAGCCTGTGTCAGACTGGCTCGGATGTCCCTCATTCTACCGTCCGAGTCGCCGGCAGCCCGGAGCGTCGTCGGGGTGGCGGACGACGTGTTCGCCGCTCTGCGCGGTGAGTCCGCGACCCTGCCGCGGGCTGAGTCCGTCGTCCTCGTGCTCATCGACGGCCTCGGCGCCATCAGTCTGCGCGCCCATGCCGGCCACGCCAGAGCGCTCACCGCCGGCATGGCGAAGAAGGATGTCGCCCATTCGGTCTTCCCGTCGACCACCGCGGCGGCTCTCACCAGCATCCTCACGGGTACATGGCCCGGCCAGCATGGACTGGTCGGCTACCGGGTCCTCGATCCCGACAGGGACGTGCTGGTCAACCAGCTCACGGGCTGGGAATCGGAAGGTCTCGATCCGGCGACGTGGCAGGCGGCTCCGACGGTCTTCGAGCGCGCCAGGTCAGAGGGTCGTCCGACCTTCGCCGTCGGCGTCGCGGCGTACGCGGGGAGCGGGTTCACCCGTGCGACGCTGCGCGGTGCCGACTTCGTCGCCGCCCAGACACCCGCCGAGCGAGTGGAGGCCGCATACGACCTCGCGGAGCGCCACCCGGGCTCGCTCGTCTACTGCTACCTGCCCGAGGCCGATAAGGCGGGGCACAGATACGGCCTCGACTCCGTGCACTGGATCGCCGCGCTCGAGGAGATCGACGCCGCGCTCTCACGACGTGTGCCGCCGGGTGTCGGTGTGCTCGTGACGTCGGACCACGGCATGCTCGACGTGCCGGCGCACCGGCAGATCGTTCTCGAGGCAGAGCACCTCGAGGGAGTTCGCCATCTCGGTGGGGAACCGCGGATGCTGCACGTCTATGTCGAACCGGATGCCGACGCATCTGCGGTCGCCGAGCGGTGGGTTCGTGACCTCGACGGCGTCGCTGATGTCGGAACCCGGGATCAGGCGATCGCGGCGGGGTTGTTCGGCCCGGAGGTGACCGAGGCGGCCTCGTCGCGGATCGGCGATGTCCTCGTCGTGGCCCGGGGCAACGGTGCCGTCTACGACGGCACGGCTGCAGACCAGCGCGGCCGTGGAATGATCGGGCAGCACGGGGGACTGACTCCGGAAGAGCGTCAGGTTCCGCTGCTCAGGTTCGGAGCCTTCGCGCGCTGAGTCCTCGCACTCGTGCCGGGTGCCGGTCTACTCGTCGGTGCGGGCCCCGAAGACGATCTCGTCCCACGACGGCATCGCGTTGCGGCGTCGACGGCGACCGTTGCCCTCGTTCGCGGGCTCCGGTGCGGGCTCCGGCTCGTCACTCTCCGCAGGAACGCTTTCGAAGGCGTCGAACAGCGCGATCGGACTCTGGTCCGTGTTCTCGTCGTCCGGCTCGTCGAGGATCGGTGCGGTCTCGCGCTGACCCCGCCGGCGTCGCAACGCCTCGAGCAGGTCGGCGGTCTCGGGGCTCGTCGTCGCGGACTCCGGCGCGCGCTTGATCGCGGCGTCCTGCGCCGCTGCCATCGAGCGCTCTGGGGCGATGCTGTCGTCGACCTCGGCTTCGGGCGCCGGGAGCAGACGTGGCCCGAATGCGCCGGAGTCGAAACGGCTGTCGTCCTTGTAGGGCGATGCCTGCCGCTCGGCCTCGACGGCGCGCAGTCGCGGGATGAGTCCGTCCGGCAGCGAGCCCTGGCGAGACAGCTGGGTCGCATCGGCGTTGAGCGGTGCGAGGGCGCTGCGGCGGGGGTCGAAGCTCCAGCGAGCGTCGTGCTCGACCTCGTTGGCGGTGAACTCGAGCTTGATGATCCAGCCGCTCTCGTCCTTCCAGCTCGCCCAGCGCTCGGCAGAGGCCTCGACCTCTGACAGCTTGGCTCGGATCGCGGTGCCGAAAGTCGGCTGAGCGTCGGGCTCGACATCGCTGCCGATCAGGACGGGTACGGCGAGCGCCTGGCCGATGACGTGCTCGCGCTCGGCGAGAACGGGTCCTTCGAAGCGGATGACGTCGTCGACGCCGATGCCGAGGAGGGCCGCGACCTCGGGCGCCGTGAGACCGGCGCGGATCTGAGCCTGGATGTCGCGCGGGCTCGCCGCGAGACGCTGAGCAGCCGGCTCGCTCTGTCGCGTCGCCCGACGGATCTCTCGGTGCAGGACGTCGTCGATGGGCAGCGCGAACCGCTCGCCCGACTCGGTCGCGAGTACGAGCAGTCCTGCTTCTGTGCCGACGATGGTGACGTTTTCCATGCGAATGCCCCTCTGATGGGTGTGCGTTCATGGTGTCACGCGGGGCCGCTCAGAACCGGGAATAGTCTGGGCGTGCCGTGAGTTTGGTCTGTCGCAGCCGCGGGCATTTGCTTATTCCTCCGCGGTCATGCAAACTATGGCCGCCGATTACCCCGACGGCGCACCACCCACTCGCATGAAAGTGGAGATTTACCACATGGCAACCGACTACGACGCTCCCCGCAAGAGTGAAGACGACTCCGAGTCGATCGAAGCCCTCAAGGAGCGTGTGCCGGACAAGCTCTCCGGCTCATCGGGAGACGAAGACGCGGACAACCCGTCCAGCTTCGACCTCCCGGGAGCGGATCTCTCCGACCTCGAGCTCGATGTCGTCGTGCTGCCCGCGCAGCAGGACGAGTTCACCTGCATGAACTGCTTCCTCGTGAAGCACCGTTCTCAGCTCGACCACGAGGGCGCATCCGGCCCCATCTGCAAGGAGTGCGCCGCCTGAGCGCACCATAGAGCGAGATCTCACGCGCCCCCGACCGCTTGGTCAGGGGCGCGTCGTCTTTCCGGCCTTGAGCGGCGTGATCGATCCCGCAACGTGCTCCGGCGGGCGGCGTGGTCAGCGCTGGGCCGCGACGATCGCGGCGGCCAGCCGATCGGGCGTGCGCGACGAGATGGTCCAGGTGTCGACGGGATCGTCGGGGTCGATGTTCGGAACGACGACGATGCCGTCGACTCCGCCCCGGATCAGATGCCAGCCTCGCGCCGGAAGCCCCGGTCCTCGAGCCTGGCGCGCCTCTTCGCCGTTCAGCGCCCGTGGTGTGCCGAGGTGTCGGACGTCGATATGCGCTCGACCGGCCCGCAGCACATCGCCGTCGACCGAGACGGGCGGGGCGAGTGCGAGGAAGGCGATCACGAGGAGAGCCGAGACCGCTGCGCCGACGACCAGGGCGATGGTCGAGCCGACGGGCACGAAGATGAGCGCCACCATGGGGCCCGCCAGAGCGACCGTCACCAGCAGCCACAGGCTGGGGGACAGTCTCTCGCGGTAGTGGATCCGCGCGTCAGGAGCGATGTTCTGCATTAGCCTCGTGGGGTGACTGATTCCGTTGATGTCCCCATTATCGCCTCTGTGGTGCCCGGCTACGCCCACCCCGGTGATGCGGGCGCCGATCTCGTCGCCGCCGAGGCCGTCCACCTGGCACCCGGCGAGCGGGCGCTCGTGGCCACCGGAGTGCGCATCGCCCTGCCCGAGGGATACGCCGCCTTCGTGGTGCCGCGCAGCGGACTCGCGGCCAAGCACGGGATCTCGATCGTCAACTCGCCCGGCACGGTGGATGCCGGCTATCGCGGTGAGATCAAGGTGAGCCTGATCAACACCGACATCCACAGCGCGTACGATGTCGCCGTCGGCGATCGCATCGCGCAACTGATCGTGATGCCCGTGACCCGAGCCGTGTTCATCCCGGTCGAGGAGCTGCCAGAGAGCGTCCGCGGCGAGGGTGGCTTCGGCTCGACGGGCTACCAGGCAGGATCCCATTCCCCTTCGGCAGGACAGACCAATGACTGACAACAACGCGACTCCTTCGAAGTCCGCGCCGGACGACCGGGCGACACAGGGCCCGTTCGACGACTCCGAGGCGAACCCCGTCCGGCCCTACATTGATCTCGGCGGCATCAAGATCCTTCCGCGCGAGGGCCTCAACCTTCGGCTCGAGGTCGAAGAGCAGTCCAAGCGCATCGTGGCCGTCGGGCTCGACTACGCCGATTCGTCCCTGCAGGTGCAGCCTTTCGCGGCACCGCGCTCGGGCGGTCTCTGGGACGAGACCCGGGTGCAGCTGCGTGATCAGGTGCGCACCCAGGGCGGCCGGGTCGAGGAGCGCGACGGTCCCCTCGGCAAGGAGCTCCTCGCCGAGGTTCCCGCGGCGGCCAACGAGGGATCCGAGCTGCGCCTCGCGCGCTTCATCGGCATCGACGGGCCCCGCTGGTTCCTTCGTGGGGTCATCGGCGGAGCCGCGGCATCCGATCTCGAAGCGGCCGCCAAGGTCGAGGATCTCTTCCGGTCGATCGTCGTCGTGCGCGGTGGCGCTCCGATGCCGCCGCGCGACCTGATCCCGCTGAAGATGCCCGCGACTCCCGGCTCCGCGTGACCACCCCGGCCCCGGAGCCCGAGCGCGAGCAGAGCGCGTCGGACATCGTCGGCGCGGCTCTCGGCGGCGCCGCTCGCCGAGCGGGTCTCGACCCGAACGAGAGCGGCGCGACGCACCGTGTGGTGTGGTCCGCGATCGGCGGATGGCGCGGCATCCTCGAGTCCGTCCTTCCGAGCCTCGCGTTCGTCATCCTCTTCACCATCCGCCCCGAGCCGCTGATCGTTCCTCTGGGCGTGTCGGTCGGGCTCGCCGCGGTGTTCACCGTCGTGCGGCTGATCCAGAAGTCACCCCCGTCTGCGGCCATCGGCGGTCTCGTGGCCGCCGCAGCCGCGGCTGCGCTCGCGCTGTGGACGGGCCGCGGCGAAGACAACTTCGTCCCCGGTCTCATCACCAACGCCCTCTATGGCACCGGCATGCTGGTGTCGGCGCTGATCGGCTGGTCGCTGATCGGTCTCGCGGTCGGTTTTCTGATGGGGGAGGGCACCGCATGGCGGCGCGACCGTCGCAAGCGTCGTGCCTTCCTGTGGCTCGGCGTGGCCTGGGCCGCTCTGTTCTTCGCACGTCTCGCAGTGCAGTTGCCGCTGTACCTCGCCGGAGACGTCACCGCGCTCGGCACGCTGAAGCTGATCATGGGCCTGCCGCTGTTCGCGCCGCTGATCGCCGTCACCTGGCTCGTCGTGCGCGCGCTGTATCCGCGCGGCGCCGATGCCGACAAGGCCGCTCAGCCGTGATAGATTTATCTTGACATCAAGATAAATTGCAGGCTTTCGCCTGAGGGCTGAGCGGAGCAGACTGGTTAGGTCTGCCTTGCTAGCCGCAGGGGCTCGCTGGCGAGCAAGATGGAGGCGCCTGTCGCTCCCATCCGAATAGAAGGAGACGGATTCGTGTCCACGGTGAACAGCTTCGGTGCCAAGAGCACCCTGACGGTCGGCAGCACCGACTACGAGATCTTCCGCATCGACACGGTGCCCGGTTTCGACAAGCTCCCTTTCAGTCTGAAGGTCCTCCTCGAGAACCTGCTTCGCACCGAGGACGGCGCGAATGTGACCAAGGCGCAGATCGAAGCACTGGGTTCGTGGGATGCCGCGGCTGAGCCGAGCACTGAGATCCAGTTCACGCCGGCCCGTGTGGTCATGCAGGACTTCACCGGTGTTCCCTGCATCGTCGACCTCGCCACCATGCGCGAGGCCGTCACGGCGCTGGGTGGCGACGCGAACAAGATCAACCCGCTCTCGCCCGCCGAGATGGTCATCGACCACTCGGTGATCGCCGACCTCTTCGGTTCCGAGAACGCCCTCGAGCGCAACGTCGAGATCGAGTACGAGCGCAACGGCGAGCGGTACCAGTTCCTTCGCTGGGGCCAGACGGCATTCAGCGACTTCAAGGTCGTTCCCCCCGGAACCGGCATCGTGCACCAGGTGAACATCGAGCACCTGGCCAAGGTCATCTACGACCGTGACGTCGACGGAGTGCTGCGCGCCTACCCCGACACCTGCGTCGGCACCGACTCGCACACCACGATGGTCAACGGCCTGGGTGTGCTCGGGTGGGGCGTCGGCGGCATCGAGGCCGAGGCCGCGATGCTCGGCCAGCCCGTGTCGATGCTCATCCCGCGCGTCGTCGGCTTCAAGCTCTCGGGCGAGATCCCGGCCGGCGTCACGGCTACGGACGTCGTGCTGACGATCACCGACCTGCTGCGCAAGCACGGAGTCGTCGGCAAGTTCGTCGAGTTCTACGGTGAGGGCGTGGCATCCGTGCCGCTGGCCAACCGCGCGACGATCGGCAACATGTCGCCCGAGTTCGGTTCGACGGCGGCGATCTTCCCGATCGACGACGTGACCCTCGACTACCTGCGTCTGACCGGTCGCAGCGACGAGGCCGTCGCGCTGGTCGAGGCGTACGCGAAGACCCAGAAGCTCTGGCACGACGCATCGCAGGAGCCCGTCTTCAGCGAGTACCTCGAGCTCGACCTCGGCACTGTGGTGCCGTCGATCGCCGGCCCGAAGCGCCCGCAGGACCGCATCCTCCTCTCCGAGGCGAAGTCGCAGTTCGAGCAGGACATCCTGGCCTACGCCGCACCGTCGACCTCGGACGACGTCGTCGACCTCGAGTCGAAGCACTCGTTCCCCGCCTCCGACCCGGGCAACGCGCCCGGTGAAGAGGAGCCGCGCACCACCCGGCCCGTGCACATCAACAGCGGCGCACCGGCGAACGCGTCGAAGCCCGTGCCGGTCACCACTCCGTCGGGTGAGAAGTACATCCTCGACAACGGTGCAGTGACCCTCGCGGCGATCACCTCGTGCACCAACACCTCGAACCCCTCGGTGATGATCGCCGCAGGTCTCGTCGCCCGCAAGGCGCTCGAGAAGGGCCTGAAGCAGAAGCCCTGGGTCAAGACCACCCTCGGCCCCGGCTCGAAGGTCGTCACCGACTACTACGAGAAGTCCGGACTCGACAAGGACCTCGAGGGCCTCGGCTTCTACACCGTCGGCTACGGCTGCACCATCTGCATCGGAAACTCGGGTCCGCTGATCGAAGAGGTCTCCGCGGCCATCAACGATCACGACCTCGCCGTGACCGCCGTGCTCTCGGGCAACCGCAACTTCGAGGGCCGCATCAGCCCCGACGTGAAGATGAACTACCTCGCGAGCCCGCCGCTCGTCATCGCCTACGCCCTCGCGGGGTCGATGCACTTCGACTTCGAGAACGATGCGCTCGGCAAGGGATCCGACGGCAACGACGTGTTCCTCAAGGACATCTGGCCGACGCCCGACGAGGTGCAGGAGATCGTCGATTCCTCGATCTCGCGTGAGCAGTTCATCAAGCAGTACGCGACCGTCTTCGACGGTGACGAGCGCTGGCGCAGCCTGCCCACCCCGGACGACGACATCTTCCAGTGGGACGAGAACTCGACGTACGTGCGCAAGGCTCCGTACTTCGACGGCATGACGATGGAGCTCACCCCGGTGCGCGACATCGAGGGCGCCCGCGTCATGGCGACTCTGGGCGACTCGGTCACGACCGACCACATCTCGCCCGCCGGCAACATCAAGCCCGGCACCCCCGCGGCGCAGTACCTCATGGAGCACGGGGTCGACCGCAAGGACTTCAACTCCTTCGGATCGCGTCGCGGCAACCACGAGGTCATGATCCGCGGCACGTTCGCGAACATCCGCCTGAAGAACCTGATGGTCTCGGCTGTCAACGACGGCCAGGTCGTCGAGGGTGGCTACACCCGCGACTTCACCCAGCCCGGTGGACCGCAGTCGTACATCTACGACGCGAGCATGAACTACCAGGAGCAGGGCACGCCCCTCGTCATCTTCGGTGGCAAGGAGTACGGTTCGGGATCGTCGCGCGACTGGGCGGCGAAGGGCACGAGCCTCCTCGGCGTCAAGGCGGTCATCACCGAGAGCTTCGAGCGCATCCACCGCTCGAACCTGATCGGAATGGGCGTCGTCCCGCTGCAGTTCCCGGCCGGTGAGAGCTGGGAGTCCCTGGGTCTCGACGGCACCGAGATCGTCTCGATCTCCGGTCTCGAGGAGCTCAACAACGGCGTGACCCCGAAGACGGTTCGCGTCACGGCCACGCCGAGCGAGAACTCGCCCGAGGGCAAGCAGGTCGTCGAGTTCGACGCGGTCGTCCGCATCGACACCCCCGGTGAGGCGGATTACTACCGCAACGGCGGCATCCTGCAGTACGTGCTGCGTTCGCTGGTCTGATCGCACGATCGGAAAGGGCTCGGTTCTTCGGAACCGGGCCCTTTCCGCGTGCCGGGGGCGGTGTCAAGGGGGCGTCGCTCCCCGAGCTTTCCCGGGTGCCCGGGGTAGGATCGAGCAGGCGTCCGTACCGGAATCGGCGCCGCGAACGGTGCCTAAGAGGAGGTGCAGATGCCCATTCTTCCGAGCATCTCAGGACCCCGTGACCTCGACTCCCTGTCAGAGGATCAGCTGATCGAACTCGCCGGTGAGATCCGCGAGTTCCTCGTCGAGAACGTGTCGCGCACCGGCGGGCATCTCGGCCCCAACCTCGGTGTCGTCGAGCTCACGATCGCTCTGCACCGCGTCTTCTCGTCGCCCGACGACCCCTTCATCTTCGACACGGGGCACCAGTCCTACGTGCACAAGCTCCTCACCGGTCGCCAGGACTTCTCGTCTCTGCGAGTGCGCGGTGGACTCGCCGGGTATCCCCAGCGCGGCGAGAGCCCTCACGACGTGGTCGAGTCCTCGCACGCGTCGAGCTCGCTCAGCTGGGCCGACGGTGTGTCGCGCGCGCTGACCGCCACGGGGCGAGCCGACCGTCACGTCGTGGCCGTCGTCGGCGACGGAGCACTCACGGGCGGCATGACGTGGGAGGCGCTCAACAACATCTCCGACGACAACGATCGCAACCTCGTGATCGTCGTGAATGACAACGGTCGTTCCTACGCGCCGACCATCGGCGGCATGTCCCGGTTCCTCAACCGGGTGCGCACCGCGGCTGCGTACAAGGAGCTGCACCACAAGTCGGACCGACTCTTCCGTGCGTTCGGTCCGGTCGGCCGCGCGGTGTTCCGCGGGGTGCGCGGCGGCACCCACGGCTTCCTCTCGCGGTTCACGAACAACGAGGCGCTGTACTCGAACCTCGACATCAAGTACCTCGGCCCGGTCGACGGGCACGATCTCCCCGCCCTGCTCGAGACGCTCGAGCTGGCCAAATCGTACGGTGCGCCGGTGATCGTGCACACGATCACCGAGAAGGGCCGCGGCTACCAGCCTGCTCGCGACGATGAGGCCGACCAGTTCCATGCGGTCGGACGCATCGACCCCGCGACCGGCGAGACACTCTCTTCCAGCGGAACGGGCTGGTCCGACGTGTTCTCCGAGTCGCTCGTCGCCATCGGAGAGCGTCGAAGCGATGTCATCGCGATGACCGCAGCGATGCTGCGACCGACCGGTCTCGCGCCGTTCGCCGAGCGCTTCCCCGATCGCGTGTACGACGTGGGCATCGCCGAGCAGCACGCCGTCGCGTCGGCCGCAGGTCTCGCCTTCGGAGGTCTGCACCCCGTCGTCGCGGTCTACGCCACCTTCATGGGGCGCGCCTTCGACCAGGTGCTCATGGACGTCGCTCTGCATCGGGCGGGCGTGACCTTCGTGCTCGACCGCGCCGGCGTCACCGGCCCGGACGGTCCCAGCCACCACGGCATGTGGGATCTCGCGATGCTGCAGATCGTCCCGCACATCCGCATCGCCGCGCCGCGTGACGGAGCCCGGTTGCAGGAGGCCCTCGATGAGGCGGTGCTCGTCGACGATGCGCCGACCGTCATCCGCTTCCCGAAGGGCGACGTCGCGGCGGATCTTTCGGCGATCGAGCGGCTGCACGACGGCGTCGATGTGCTCGCCCGCGGCGAATCCGAGGATGTCCTGCTCATCGGCATCGGCCCGTTCGCCTCGCTCGCGATGGACGTCGCAGAGCGTCTGCGCGCTCAGGGCATCGGCGCCACGGTGATCGATCCGCGCTGGGCCATCCCGGTGCAGCCGTCGATCGTGAGCATGGCAGCGCGTCATCGTCTGGTCATCACCATCGAAGACGGCATCCGCGTCGGCGGCATCGGCACGCGTGTCCGGCAGGTGCTTCGCGAGGCGGGCATCGACACCGCCGTCGACGAGCTGGGGCTTCCTGACGAGTTCATCGATCACGCGTCGAGGGACCAGATCCTCGCCGACGCCGGTCTCACCGCATCGAAGATCGCGCAGGACGTCGTGTCGCAGGTGCTCGGGACTCGGATCCCCGTCGCTCGGGATGCGGGCACGAGCGGGACGGTCGATCTGCCGCTGCACGAACGCCGCTGACCGGCGTCGCCACCGCGTGACGGCGGATGACGGTCACAGACCGTTCGACCGCTGCGATCAGTTGAGAGCGTGGAGTGCGGCGACCGCCTGCGCCCCGCGATCGGTGTCCCGGAGCGCGGCCGAGAGCAGATAGCCGTCGGTGAGCGCGTCACCGGTGACCATGACGCGTACCAGCTCGACGCCGCACGCCCGACGCACCTCGTCGGCGCTGGCCGCGATCACGCGGGTGTTGATCTCGTCGTTGTGGGGCAGCTCCGCGCCCTCGAGGCCGCGGATGACGTCGCGCAGTGCGGCGCCCACGATGTTCGAGGCCCGTTCTTTGACGTTCACGACGTCGAGTTCGAACACTCGGAGATCTCGTCCGGTCGGGATCGGTCGCCACTCGAACGACGCGTGCACCCGGTGCTGATGGCCGCTCGCCCCGGTCATCTCGCGCGCGGGCAGATCCGTCGCCCTGCAGCGCACATCGATCAGTCGATACCAGTAGAACAGGGGGAACGCGCCATGCGACCCCGGATCGAGGACCACGACTTCGCCGACCGCTCCGCCACGTGAGGTGGGGCGCCGTTGCGGGCGGTTCCGGATGATCGGCTTGCCGTTCCGGGTGCGGATCGCAGCCCACCCCTCATCGACCGTGACGATGAAGATCTTCAGCAGTGCCGGCACGACCAGCAGGATCGTGAGGATCGCCGTGCCGGTCTTGAAGAGCCCCGACATTCCCTTGCCGCCCAACATCGAGAGGAGCATGTCCATGCCACCACTGTGCCCCCTCGATCGCGTTCGGAGCGCTCTCTGAGCGGCGCTGGCGAAGGTGTTCATTCGCTGTTCCGTGCTCGTTACCCGGTGTGCCGTGACGCGGATACGGTTGGCGGCGGTCGCGCGGATGCGGCGTCGTCAGGAGAACGTGGCGAGGATCTCGGCGACCTCGGATTCGACGAACGCCCTCTGCCGCTCCCGGTCGTCGTCGACGAGGCCGAGCCGGGTGCGGCGATCGAGGACGTCGTCGGCGGTCATCGCGCCCTCCGCGCGGACGGCGAAGTCGATGGTCGCTGGGGAGATGTGCCCCCGGCCCCCGCTGTCCTCGGCCCTCATCGCGGAGTCGGTGAGGCGGAGGGATACCGTGCGGCTCGCGCCGGCGTCGAGCCCCGCCGATGCCACGGCGAGGTCGACCGCATCCTCCGCCATCCGCCGGTAGGTGGTCAGCTTGCCTCCGAGGACGTTGACGAAGCCGCGCTCGGAGACGCGGACCAGATGCCGGCGGGAGATGTCCGCCGTCGACGCCGCACCGGTGTCGACGAGCGGCCGCAGGCCCGCGAACGATCCCCTGACCTGCGTGCGCGTGATCGGGACGGTCAGTACTCGGTTGAGGTTCGCGAGCAGGAACTCGATCTCGCCCTCGGTCGGCTCGGGGACCCGCGGAACAGGGCCCGGCGCATCTTCGTCAGTGAGTCCGACGATCACGCGGCCGTGCTGCTGCGGCAGCGCGAACACGAAGCGGCTGATCGACCCCTCATGCGGAATGGTCAGTGCCGCGGACGGGTCGCCGAGATCCGCGGCATCCAGCACGATGTGCGTTCCGCGGCTGGGCCGCACGGTGATCGACTCGTCGAGGTTTCCGGCCCAGACGCCGGTGGCATTGACGACGGATCGGGCGCGCACGTTCAGACGCTCGCCCGTCAGCACGTCTTCGGCGGTCGCGCCGTCGACGCGCAGCTCGAGCGCTCGGACGCGGGTGAGGACGCGGGCGCCCAGACTGGCGGCTGTCCTGGCGACGGTCACGACCAGGCGGGCGTCGTCGATCAGCTGCCCGTCGTAGGAGAGCATCCCTCCGCGCAGCCCAGCTCCGGCGAGCGACGGGAAGAGCCGCTGTGCCGTACGCGCCGAGACGAGACGCGGCGGGGGGAGGAACCGGCGCGGCGTGCCCGCTCGCATCCGCAGCAGATCACCCAGGGCCATCCCGACCGCGCCGGCTGCGCGCTGGCGGGCCGTCAGCCCTGTCGTGAAGGGCAGCAGCTGCGGGAGGGAGCGAATGAGGTGCGGCGCGATCCTGGTCATCAGCAGGTGACGCTCGAATGCGCTCTCCTTCGCCGTGGCCACATCGCCGGTGGCGAGATAACGGAGTCCGCCGTGCACCAGTTTCGAGCTGAATCGGCTGGTGCCGAACGCGAGGTCCTCGCCTTCGAGAAGGGTGACGCTCAGACCCCGCGAGGCGGCGTCGAGCGCGACACCGACCCCCGTGATGCCTCCGCCGATCACCAGAAGGTCGACGGTCTGCTCCGCGGCCAGGGAGAGCTCTGCGGCCCGACGCGCGACGTTGAGGTCGGGGGAGTGCGCGGTCATGGCCGCAGGAGCCCGTCGAGGGCTGCTCGCAGCTCGCGCTCCCAAGACTCCTCAGAAAGGAGCTCCGACACCGTTCCGTGCGAGAGCACGGCCGACTGCGCGATGAGCAGCAGCATGACGGCAATCTCGTCGGGATCGCCGTGCCTCACCGATCCTCCCTGCTGCGCCGCACCGATCGCGGTCGCCAGCCACCTCAGGATGAGTCTCTGGCTCGAACCCACACGCTGCAGCGTGTAGCGGGTGAACGCCTCCGGTTCATCGGCGAGAAGCCGTCCGTACACGTCGTCGGCACGGAAGAGGGTGGAGAAGCGGAGAACATCGTCGACGAGTCCGTGTCGGCTGGTCGCGTGCGTGGGGAACTGCGCGAGGATCACCGCGACTCTGCGCAGGAGCGCCGAGCGGACGACATCGTCGGCGTCGTTCCAGCTGCGGTAGATCGTCGGCCGGCTGTGACCCGCGCGCCGAGCGAGCTCTGCGATCGTGACGCCATTCACGCCTCGTCGACCGATCAGCGCATCGGCGGCGTCGAGGATGCGCGACTGCGTGGCATCCCACTCCGGAGCGCGGTCGGACATCGCGTCGAGCACCAGTTGACGTTCTTCCATGATCTGTCACACTGTAACGCATGGGCTCAGAGAACGGCAGGGTTGCCGTGACGGCGGAGATGCGATGGAACGGCTGGGGCGATCCCGCCAGGGCGTCGGATCTGCCGCGCGCCGTCCGGATGATGCTGCCGTTGCTGCTCGGTCGCGTGCACAGGCCCGCGACGCCCGTGGAACTCGCCGAGGTGGCGCTCGCGCCGTCGTCGCTCCAGGAGGACGATCTCGAGGGACTGGCCGCCGTCGTCGGCGCGGAGCACATCGACATCTCGAGCGAGACGCGCATCCGCCATGCCGGGGGACGTTCGACGCCGGACCTTCTCCGGCGCCGTAGACCTCAGCAGACTTCCCCTGACGCGGTGGTGCTGCCGGGAACCCACGATGAGGTCGCGGCGGTGCTCCGGGCGTGCGTCGACCGGAGGATAGCCGTGATTCCGTTCGGCGGTGGGACGAGCGTGGTGGGCGCTCTCGATCCCGAACGCGGCACGCACCGCGCTGTCGTCAGCCTGGATCTGCGCCGGCTCTCGGGCCTCATCCACTTCGACGAGGCGAGCGGCGAAGCGATTCTCGCCGCCGGAACGACGGGGCCGGATGCTGAGGCTCTGCTCGCGGCCAGGGGGTTCGAACTCGGTCACTACCCCCAGAGCTTCCGGTACGCCACGATCGGAGGGTTCGCCGCTGCACGCTCGTCAGGTCAGAACTCGGCAGGGCATGGGCGATTCGACTCCATGGTCACCGGGCTGAGAGTCGCGACGCCGACCGGCGACATCGAGCTCGGACGGTCGCCGGGATCTTCAGCCGGGCCCGATCTCGTCCGCGTCTTCCTGGGGTCGGAGGGCATCTTCGGCGTCATCACCGAAGTGAGAGTGCGCGTTCATCCGGTACCGCGTGACCGCCTCTTCGAAGCCTGGACCTTCGCGGACTTCACGCAGGGCGTCGAGGGACTGCGCCGCGTGACGCAGCACGGTGGCGGCCCGACAGTGCTGCGTCTGTCGGATGAAGCCGAGACGGCGGTCAGCCTCGCCCAGGTCGGTCGGATCGGGCGGGCCCTCGCGAAGGGCGCGAGCCTCGTCAGCGTCTATGAGGGAGACGACATCGCCGAGCGTCGGGGGCGCACATCGGCGATCCTGGCGGCGGCCGGTGGGATCTCGTCGGGTGAGGGCGCCGCAGAGGGGTGGCTCTCCGGGCGCTTCGACGGTCCGTATCTGCGCGACTCGCTGCTGGACGCAGGAGTGTTCTGCGAGACGCTCGAGACGGCGACCACCTGGTCGAACCTGCTGCACCTCAGAGCGGCGGTCACGTCGGCTCTTCGCGCAGGATTCGAGGATGCCGGCGCCCGGTCGTACGTGATGTGCCACGTCTCGCACGTCTATCCCACCGGAGCCTCGCTGTATTTCACGGTGATCGCGAACCTCCGATCCGAACCGCTCGACACCTGGACGCAGATCAAGCGACGCGTGAACGATGCGCTGCTCGCGGCGGGCGGTACCATCAGCCATCACCATGCGGTCGGTCGTGATCATGCCGCCTGGCTGGAGCAGGAGATCGGAGACACGGGGGTGCGAATCCTCGCGGCCATCAAGCGGGAGCTCGATCCGACGTGGATCCTCAACCCGGGAGCGGTCATCTCGTCGGATCGGGCGCGCGGACGTGGCTGAGCACATCGCGGTGCTGTCGAACCCGTTCGCAGGAAAAGGTCGTGGCGCCCGAGAGACCGAGGTCGCCGTGGCGCACCTGCGATCCCGAGGAGCGGACGTGCGGGCGTACACGGGAGAGTCGGCAGCATCGAGTCGGCTCCTGGCGACTCGGGCGCTCGACGCGCGCCCGGGGGTGCTCGTCGTGGTGGGCGGAGACGGCACGCTGTCCGGCATCCTCGACGTGGTCTGCGCTGCGGGGGTTCCGGTGGTCCTGGTGCCTGCGGGCACGGGCAACGACCTCGCTCGAGCCCTGGGCCTGCCGCGTCGCGACGCGGTCGCTGCGGCCGAGCTCGCTCTGACGGGTATCCCGCGCACGATGGATGTCGGCGAAGTCCGCGCCGCCGGCCGTGTCGATCTGTTCCTGACGATCGCCGCCCTCGGCTTCGATGCGAAGGTGAGCGATCGGACCAATCGTCTGCGCTGGCCGCGCGGCGTGCTGCGCTACTACCTGGCGCTGGTCGTGGAGCTCGTGCGACTGCGGCCGATGGATTTCACCGTCTCCCTCGATGGCGCGGAGCCGGTTCACGTGCCGGGAACGCTCGTCGCCGTGGGCAATACGCCGAGCTACGGAGGTGGCATGCCTCTCTGCGTGGGCGCCGCCGCGGACGACGGGATGCTGGACATCGTGCACGTCGCGCCGCTGACCCGGCTCCGCCTGCTGCGGCTGTTCCCGCTCCTGCTGCGCGGAGTGCATCTCGCTCGACCGGAGGTGACGCGGCGCCAGGCTCGTACCGTGACAGTGAGCGCGCCTGGACTCGTCGTCTACGCCGACGGAGAGCGCATCGCCGAAGATGAGTGCACGATCGGAATCCGGCGCTCCGCGCTGACCGTCCTCGTCCCCTCGGGTGCCGGAGGGACACCGTGAACCACAGGTCGGCTTCTCCTCACCACGCCCAGGACTTCGACGAGGACGTCGTCGTCATCGGCTCGGGGTTCGGCGGATCGGTCGCTGCGTTGCGGCTCGTGGAGAAGGGCTACCGTGTCCGCGTGTACGAGGCGGGCCGACGCTTCGAGGACGAGGACTTCGCGAAGACCAGCTGGGACGTGCGCCGCTATCTGTGGGCACCGAGGCTCGGCTGTTTCGGCATCCAGCGCATCCATCGCCTGCCGCACGTGATGATCCTCGCCGGGGCGGGCGTGGGCGGAGGGTCTCTGAACTATGCCAATACGCTGTACCAGCCCGGCGGAGCGTTCTTCGCGGATCCGCAGTGGGGCGCTCTCGCAGACTGGGAGGAGGAGCTGGCGCCGCACTATGCGACGGCGAAGCGGATGCTCGGGGTGGTCGAGCGCTACCCGCACTCCGGACCCGTCGAGCGCATCATGGCAGGAGCGGCCGAAGATCTCGGCGTAGGAAGCACATTCCGACACGCGCCGGTCGGGGTCTGGTTCGGCGCGCCGGGAGTTCGAACGCCCGATCCCTTCTTCGGTGGGGAGGGGCCGGACCGCACCGGATGCACTCTCTGCGGCAACTGCATGGTCGGATGCCGCGTCGGCGCGAAGAACACGCTCATGAAGAACTACCTGGCTCTGGCCCAGAGGCGAGGCGCCGTCATCGAAGCGCTGCGCACCGTCACCGAGGTGCGTGCCCTGGCAGACGGCGGCTTCGCCGTGACGACGGAGCGCAGCGGAGCGTGGTTCCGGCGCGACCGTCGCACCGTGAGCGCGCGTCAGGTGGTGCTCGCCGCGGGAACCTGGGGCACGCAACAGCTGCTGCATCGGATGAAGCTGTCCGGGGCCCTTCCACGGGTCTCCGATGCGGTGGGTCGCCTGACGCGGACCAACTCCGAGGCTCTCGACGGTGCCGTCGCCGTCGCCGTTCCGGCGTCCCTCGAACTCGCGCACGGTGTCGCGATCACGACCTCGTTCCACATCGACGAGAGCACTCACGTCGAGAATGTGCGGTACGGGCTGGGATCGAACCTGATGGGGGCCCTCGCATCGCTGATGGTGCCGGGCGACCGAGGTCTCGGAGGCCGTCTCGTGAGTGTGCTGGGCCAGGTCGTCCGCGCACCGATCCGTCAGTTGCGCCTGGGCTCGCTCCGACGTTGGAGCGAACGGGGCATCATCGCACTCGTGATGCAGACCCTGGACAATTCGCTCACTCTGTCGCTCCGGCGCAGATTCGGGCGGATGGTCATGACGAGCGCGCAGGGGCACGGCGAACCGAACCCCAGTCATCTTCCGCAGGCTCATCGCGCGGCTTCGGCGATCGCCGCGCGTGTCGAGAAGGACGGCGGGGTCGCCGCCGAGCCTCGCGGATCCTGGCCCGAGATCTTCGGGATTCCGCTCACCGCCCACTTCCTCGGCGGAGCGGTGATCTCTGGGGCGCCCGAGACCGGTGTCGTCGACCCCTTCCACCGGGTGTGGGGTCACCCGGGGCTGCACGTCATGGACGGCGCAGCGGTTCCCGCGAATCCCGGGGTGAATCCGTCGCTCACGATCACCGCGCTCGCTGAGAGAGCGATGTCGTTCTGGCCGCGTTCCGGTGAGCTCGACGAGCGTCCTGCACCGTAGACACGGAAAAGGGGGCCGCCGGACGGCGGCCCCCCCAGAGGTTCAGCTCAGCCGTGCTCGATGCCGCGGATCTGCGGGGTGTGGAACTCTCCGCCGAACGCGCGCTGCGAGGCGCCCTCGCGGTCGAGGTAGGGCGAAGCCCCGCCATCGATGAAGGGCCAGCCCGCGCCGAGGATCAGGCACAGGTCGATGTCCTCGACCTCGGGTACGACGCCCTCGTCGAGCATCATCTTGATCTCGCTCGCAAGGCCGTCCTGCACCCGTTGCAGGATCGTCTCGGCCGACGCGGGCGTCTTGCCGACAGCGGGCTTCAGCAGCTTCTCGGCCTGCTTCGTCCAGCCGGTCACACGACCGCCCTTGTCCTTCTCGATGACCCCGTCGAGCTCCGCGAGAGCGTGGAAGTTCTCGTTCGCGTAGAAGCGATCGGGGAACGCGTGCGCCATCGTGTCCTGCACGTGGGCGGCGACCTTCCATCCGACGAGATCGATCAGCTGGAAGGGACCCATCGGGAGTCCGAGGGGCGCGAAGGCCTTCTCGACATCCGTGATCGGGGTGCCCTCGTACACCGCGCGAGCCGCTTCGCCCATGACCTTGGCCAGCAGACGGTTCACGACGAAGCCCGGCGCGTCGGCGGTGAGGACCGCGTTCTTGCCGAGATTCTTCGCGACGACGAACGCGGTCGAGAGCGCCGCCTCCGAGGTCGTCGGTGTCTTGACGATCTCGATCAGCGGCATCACTGCCACCGGGTTGAAGAAGTGGAAGCCGACGAGGCGCTCGGGGTGAGCGAGCTTCGCGCCGATCTCCTCGACCGAGAGCGAGGAGGTGTTGGTCGCCAGGATCGCGTCCTCGGCGATGATCTTCTCGATCTCGCCGAACACCTGCTGCTTGACGCCGACCTCCTCGAACACGGCCTCGATGACGAAGTCGCAGTCCGCATAGAGGTTCTTGTCCGTCGTCCCGGTCACGAGCGCGCGCAGCTTGTTCGCGGAGTCCGCATCCAGGCGGCCCTTGGCCTCGAGCTTGCCGATCTCCTCGTGGATGTAGGCCACGCCCTTGTCGACGCGCGCCTGATCGAGGTCGGTGATGAGTACCGGCACCTGCAGCTTGCGCACGAAGAGCAGGGCGAACTGGCTCGCCATGAGACCAGCGCCGATGATGCCGACCTTCGTGACCTTCTTCGCAAGTGCCTTGTCGGGGGCTCCCACCGGACGCTTCGCACGCTTCTGCACGAGGTCGAAGGCGTACATGGATGCTGCGAACTGGTCGCCCGTGACGAGTTCGGCGAGCGCCTCGTCCTCACGGGCGAAGCCCTCCGCCTTGGTGCCGCTCTTGGCCTTGTCGAGCAGGTCGAGTGCGGCGTAGGGCGACTTCGGGACGGTGCCGATCTTCGATTCCAGCATGCCGCGTGCCATCTTGATGGCGATCGGCCACTTCGTGAGTCGCTCGATCTTGCCCGGCTCGTTCCTGCGCTCGACCTTCTTGCCGCCGAGCACGGCGTCCGCCCACGCGAGCGAGTTCTCGAGATAGTTCGCGGCGGGGAAGATCGCGTCGACGATGCCGAGGTCGAACGCCTGCTGCGGCTTCAGCATCCGGTTCTGCTTGAGCGGGTTCGAGATGACCACCTCGAGGGCGTTCTCGATCCCGATCAGGTTGGGCAGCAGGTAGGCGCCGCCCCAGCCGGGGATGATGCCGAGGAAGACCTCGGGGAGCGCGATCGCCGCGGCGGAGGCGTCGACCGTGCGGTAGGTCGAGTTGAGTGCGATCTCGAGTCCGCCTCCGAGTGCGAGTCCGTTCACGAAGGCGAACGACGGAACGCCGAGCTCCCCGAACTTTCCGAGCACCTTGTGGCCGAGCTGCGCGATCAGGCGGGCGTTTTCCCGCGACCCGACCTTGCTGATGTCGGAGAGATCGGCGCCGGCGGCCAGGATGTACTGCTTGCCGGTGATGCCGACCGCCTGGATCTCGCCGGCTGACGCACGAGCGGCCAGGCCGTCCAGCGTCTCACCGAGGGCGGTGAGCGTCGCCGGCCCCAGAGTGTTCGGACGCGTGTGGTCGCGTCCGTTGTCGAGGGTGATCAGTGCGAGCACCTTGCCCGACGCGAGACGGATGTCACGCACGGGGGAGTGCGTGATCACCTCGCCGTCGGTGAGCGCCTGGATGGGGGAGAAGTCGACGTTCGCGTACTGCTCGGAAATCGAGTGGGCCATCAGGCTTACTTCCTCTTCTTGCCGTCGAAGTGCGGGTTCTCCCAGATGACCGAGCCGCCCTGTCCGAGACCGACGCACATGGCCGTCAGGCCGTAGCGCACATCGGGTCGCTCGGCGAACTGCGCCGCGAGCTGGATCATCAGACGCACGCCGGATGCCGCGAGCGGGTGGCCCAGCGCGATCGCGCCGCCCCACTGGTTGACGCGGGGGTCATCGTCGGCGATGCCGAAGTGGTCGAGCAGCGAGATCACCTGGATGGCGAAGGCTTCGTTGAGCTCGAACAGGCCGATGTCGGCGATCGTGAGTCCGGCCTTCTTCAGGGCTTTCTCGGTCGACGGAATCGGGCCGATTCCCATGATCTCCGGCTGCACGCCTGCGAAGGCGAACGAGACCATGCGCATCTTCGGCGCGAGACCGAACTCCTTGACCGCGCCGCCTCCGGCGAGCAGTGACATCGTGGCGCCGTCTGTGAGGGGCGACGAGGTTCCGGCGGTCACACGGCCGTGCGGGCGGAAAGGAGTCTTGAGGGCCGCGAGGTCCTCCATGGTGGTCTGCGGACGACGACCTTCGTCCTCCGTCGCCAGGCCCCATGCGCCGTCGGCGGTCTTGGTCGCGACGGGCACGAGATCCGGCTGGATCTTGCCCGCGTCGTAGGCCGCCTGCACCTTGTGCTGGCTGAGCATGCCGAATCGATCGGAGCGCTCCTTGGTGAGGTGCGGGAAGCGATCGAAGATGCGCTCGGCCGTGACACCCATGTTCAGAGCGCCGGGGTCGACCATGCGCTCCGCGACGAATCGCGGGTTGGGGTCGGCGTTGCCGCCGATCGGGTGGTGACCCATGTGCTCGACCCCGCCAGCGAGCGCGAAGTCGTACATGCCGACCCCGATCGATGCTCCCATCGTGGTGACGCTCGTCATCGCTCCCGCGCACATGCGCTCGACGGCGAGTCCGGGCACCGTCTGCGGGAGTCCCGCGAGGATCGCCACGGAGCGCCCGAGGGTCAGGCCCTGGTCTCCGGTCTGGCTGGTCGCGGCGATGGCGACGTCGTCGATGCGGTCGGCCGGAACGGCTGCGTTCCGCTCCATCAGGCCGATGGTCGCCTTGACGGCGAGGTCATCAGCGCGGGTGTTCCAGTACATGCCTTTTTCGCCGGCGCGCCCGAAGGGGGTGCGCACTCCATCGACGAAGAAGACGTCCGAGATCTCGGCCACTCTGCCTCCAAGTTTGTGCGGTGGCCTCAGTCTATGGAGGGCCGGAAACGGGGAGGAATCGGTTGGATCGAACCTACGAAGCCGGTGCGGACGCCTCGTCGGGCGTTTGCGCCGCCTCTACAAAGGCGTCCGCGATCTTCTGTGCAGTCTGTGCAATCTGCCACGGGCGGGCACCCAGTGCGGCGAGTGCCTCGCCGATGGCCTCGGGCGTCGTTCCCGGTACATCCCACGCCACACGGCGCAGGTGATCGGGGGTGAGCAGGTTCTCGGTCGGCATCCCGAGTTCCTCGGCCGTGGCCTCGACGACCGGGCGGGCGGCTTTGAGTCGCGCGTCGGCCTCCGGATTGCGATCGGACCAGGCTCGCGGCGGCGGCAGCGTATCGCTGGGAACCCGCTCCCGGGGAAGCTCCTCCGTGGCACGTCCGTCGACCATCGCCTGCCACCAGCGGTCGAGCTGGGTGCGGCTCGCTCGGCCCTGGAACTCCTTGATCCCCGCGAGCGCCTGCTTGCTCTGCGGGTTCGCCAGCACGGCCGCGATGAGCGACCGATCCGGCACCAGACGGCCGGGAGAGACGTCCTGATCCTGGGCGAAGCTCTCGCGAGCCTGCCACAGCGAGCGAGCGACCGCGAGGTTCCGCGCGCCGCGCACCTGGTGCAGTCCGCTGAGTCGTCGCCAGGGGTCTTCGCGAGGAGGCTTCGGCAGTCGGGCGAGCGTGGCGGCGAACTCCTCGGCCGCGTACTCGGTCTTCCCCTGCTCCTCGAGCTCCGCCTCCAGAGCCTCGTAGACGTCGATGAGGTGCAGCACATCGAGTGCCGCGTACTCGAGCCATGCAGCGGGAAGGGGTCTGGTCGACCAGTCCGCCGCGGAGTGCTCCTTCTTGAGCGTGATGCCGAGCGTGTTCTCGACGACCGCGGCGAGTCCGACTCGGTCATGACCCAGCAGTCGCGATGCGAGCTCCGTGTCGAAGATCGTGTGGGGGAGCAGATCGAGTTCGCGCAGAGACGGAAGATCCTGGCTGGCGGCGTGGAACACCCACAGGGCGTCGCCGATGGCCTGCTGCAGAGGGCTGAAGTCGCCGAGAGCGGGAGGGTCGAACAGGAAGACCCCCGCGTCGCGGCGGAACACCTGCACGAGATAGGCGCGCTGGGAGTAGCGGAATCCGGATGCCCTCTCGACGTCCACGGCGACAGGCCCAGTTCCTGCGGCCAGTGCGGCGCATGCCGCGTGGAACTCCGAGACGTCGGAGATCACGGAGTATTCAGTCACGTGCTGCCTTTCGCGCGCCGATAACGGCGATGCCCTCGGAACCGGGCGGAAGACCCGCCAGCATCCCGACCAGTTCGACCCAGGCCTCGACATGGGGTGTGAAGGGGCCCTCGGGTGTCCAGGACGCCCTCAACTCTATCTGTGCGCCGTCTCCTTCGTCGGCGAGTCCGCCGAACCCCTTCGACAGGGTCTTGGTCGACGTGCCCGACGCGGAGTGGTAGCCGGCGCCTCTCGAGTCGAGTGCATCGACGAGCCAGGACCACGTGACGTCGGCGAGCAGGGGGTCGGTGCCGATCTCGGTCTCGAGCGGCGCCTGGGCGAAGATCACGATCCGCCAGTCGCCGTCCCATGCGGCCGGGTTGTCGGGATCATGCAGCAGAACCAAACGTCCCGTCCCGTATGCCGACTCTCCGCCGTCGTCCGGGCGGACGTCTGCTGCGAGGGCGAGGGCGTGCGGAGCGAGGCCCTGCGGCGTCGCTATCTCGCGGATGGTGATGTCTGAGCGGAAGGCGATGTCGCGCAGTTCAGCCACGGCGGCGTCGAAGATCGTCCCGGCATCGGGGTGTGCGGTCACGGCAACAGGCTAGAGTCAGGAAGCGATGAAGAGTCTCAGGCACGCCGTTGCACTCCTTGTCCCTGCTCTGCTCGCTCTGGGGACGGCGCTGGCTCTGCTCGTCTTCAGCGTCGCCCGTCGGGTCGTCATGCCGGCGAAGCGACCGGCGAACGTCGAGATCCTCGCCGTCGACACCGGGGCGCAGACGATCGAGCTCACCCGGACGCGGGACACCGAGCTCCCGGGTCGATACGGACTCTTCACCTCGGGAACGTATGGCTACGTCAAGCTCGGCGCGGTGCTGAGCGCTGATGCCACCACAGTGAGGCGCAAGCTGCTGACGCAGATCGAACCGGGCGCCCGCGTCGACAGGAGCGCGGCGTTCAGCGGTTGGTACTACTCCACTCCCGGCGAGCTCCACCTGCCCTCGCAGAACGTGCTCATCGGTTCCCCGGCCGGGCCATGCCCCGCCTGGCTGTTCCCGGCCGACTCCTCGACGTGGGTGATCCAGGTCCACGGACGAGGGGTCACCCGAGCCGAGTGCCTTCGTGCCGTCCCCGTGCTGCATGCCGCGGGCTTCCCGAACCTCGTCGTCTCGTACCGCAACGACGGTGAGGCGCCGCGCAGCCGAAGCGGTGCGTACGCTCTGGGGGCTTCGGAGTGGCGCGACGTCGATGCGGCGGTGTCGTATGCGCTCCGACACGGCGCCGATCGAGTGATCCTGATGGGATGGTCGATGGGCGGAGCGGTCGCGATGCAGACCGCCCTGAACTCGGGCAACCGCGACCGCATCGTCGGTCTCATCCTCGAGTCGCCGGTGATCGACTGGCGCAGCGTGCTGCGATTCCAAGCGCGCGAGTCCGGCATGCACGCACCGCTGCCGGACCTCGCGATGGGCGCACTGTCCGTCCCGTTCACCGCGCGGCTCAGCGGCGCGGAGAACGCGATCCCGTTCGACAGCCTGGACATGGTGTCGCGCGCCGACGAGCTGTCGGTGCCCATCCTCATCCTGCACAGCGACGACGACGGATTCGTGCCCGCCGATGCATCGCACGCACTCGAGCAGGCCAGACCCGACCTGGTCACGATGCCCCGCTTCACGGTCGCCCGGCACACCAAGATCTGGAACTACGACCAGGCAGGGTGGAGCGATGCCATCACCGGATGGCTCGCAGCGCAGGGGTTCAGCGCTTCTGCATGACCTGCTTCTTGGCGCGCATCAGCATGCCGGTCATGCCGCCGATGCGCAGCGGCGACACCGCGCGGGTGAGACCGATCGACTGCGGATAGTCGTCGGGGATCGCGAGAACCTCGTCAGGGGTGAGGCCGGAGATGCCCTGCACGAGGATGCTCGCGAATCCGCGCGTGGTCGGCGCCTCGGGCGGGGCGGTGGCGTGCATGGTCACGATTCCGTCGGCGACCTCGACGTAGATGTAGACCGGTGACTGGCACTCCGCGACGCGCTCGCACATCTCGGGGTGATTCGCGACCTCTTCGGAGACCTCCGGCAGCTCGTCCGAGTACTCCAGCAGGAGCAGCAGTCGATCCGCCTCGGGGGTCTCGAGGAATCCGTCGCGGATCTCGGCGAGGGTGTCAGGAACGTGCGTGGTGCTCATCCCTGTCATTCTCCCACGATCAGAGGGATCCGGGCTCCGCGCCGGTCACGATCGGGACCCGCACCGCGCTGCCCCACTCGGTCCACGAGCCGTCGTAGTTGCGGACGTTCTCGAATCCGAGCAGGTGCGTGAGAACGAACCACGTGTGGCTCGAGCGCTCTCCGATGCGGCAGTACGCGACGACCTCGTCGCCATCGGCGAGTCCGGCCCCGTCACGGTAGATCGCGTCGAGTTCGGCCCGCGACCGGAAGCCGCCGTCCTCAGCCACGGCCTTCGCCCACGGCACGCTCTGGGCGGTGGGGATGTGCCCCGCGCGCAGGGCTCCCTCTTCGGGGTAGGCCGGTGCGGTGGTGCGCTCACCGCTGTACTCCTCGGGAGAGCGCACATCGATCAGCGGGCTGCCGATGTGAGCGAGGACATCCTCCTTGTATGCGCGGATCTCCGAATCGTCGCGTTCGACCACGGGATACTCCGTCGGTGTGATCTGCGGGGCGTCACGGGTGATCTCGCGGCCCTCGGAGATCCAGCGATCGCGTCCGCCGTCGAGCAGCCGAACGTCCTCGTGGCCGAAGAGCGAGAAGACCCAGAGCGCGTAGGCGGCCCACCAGTTGTTCTTGTCGCCGTAGATCACGACGGTGTCGTCGCGGGAGATGCCCTTGGTGCTGAGCAGCTTCGCGAAGCCCTCGCCGTCGACATAGTCGCGCACGACGGGATCATTGAGCTCGGTGTGCCAGTCGACCTTCACGGCGCCGGGGATGTGGCCCGTCTCGTACAGCAGCACGTCCTCATCGGATTCGACGACGACCAGGCCCGGTGTGCCGAGGCGCTCGGCCAGCCACTCGGTGCTCACGAGACGGCCGGGCTCGGCGTACTCGGCGAACTTTGACGAAGTGGTGTCGAACTCGATGGCCACAGGGATCTCCTCAGACGGTGAGCGGCGATGATGCAGGGGACGACGGCGTAATGTGGAGCCGATACTTCGACGATAGATCCACGCCGTGCGCCCTGCACCCGATTCGTAAGACTTCGACACAGGTGCGCCCCCGACACAGGACCGTGATGACCGACACGCCCAGCCGCACGGGCATCGTGCACCTGACAGATCGACAGCCGACCGTCACCGGTCCCGAGATGCTGGCCAGCCTCGTGCCGCCGCCGCAGTTCGACGGTGCGACGTTCGAGAGCTATCGTGCCGATGCGGCCTACCCCTCGCAGGAGGACGCCAAGGAGACGCTCATCCGGTTCGCCGGACGCGGTGCTCCGCTCAAGCGGGGCGGATTCTTCAGCCGAGCCAAGAAGGAGCCGGAGACGAAGCCGGGCGTCTATCTCGACGGCGGATTCGGCGTCGGCAAGACCCACCTGCTGGCGTCGATCTATCACGCGATGCCCGCGCGCAGGAAGTACTTCGGCTCGTTCATCGAGTACACGGCTCTGGTCGGCGCGCTCGGTTACAAGAACACCGTCGACCTGCTCAAGGGTGCAGACCTGCTGTGCATCGACGAGTTCGAACTCGATGACCCGGGCGACACCATGGTCATGACTCGGCTCATCGGCGAGCTGGTTCCCACCGGCACCAAGCTCGCGGCGACCTCGAACACTCCGCCGAACGCATTGGGTGAGGGCCGCTTCGCCGCACAGGACTTCCTCCGAGAGATCCACGCGATGTCCGACAGCTTCCAGACGATCCGCATCGACGGCGTCGACTTCCGCCAGCGGGCGCTCGACGGGCACGCCGTCGTGAGCGACGACGATTCCTATGCCCGCGCGATCGACGAGGGGGCGGGGCACGGAAACGCATCCGACGATTCCTTCGCCGACGTCATCCGTCACCTGGCCCGAGTGCACCCCTCGCGGTACCTGCGGATCATCGCCGAGCTGGATCTCGTGGGCCTGCGGGATGTGCAGATCCTGACCGATCAGTCCGAGGCTCTGCGCTTCGTCGCGTTCGTCGACCGCGTGTACGACGCGCAGATCCCGATCGTCGCCACCGGTGTGAGCCTCGACCAGGTCTTCGCAGAAGAGATGCTGAACGGGGGATACCGCAAGAAATACCTGCGCGCTGTCTCCAGACTCAATGCACTTACACACGCGGATCGCAGTGTCGCGTAACGCAGTGTTCACACACGCGGCGTCTCTGTAACGCCACCGCAACAAACCTCACGCATTCCGGAAATCGGGCCTCGTCACACTGAAGCTCTCAGTTTCCCGAATGTGAGGTTTGACTATGGATGCTCCAGGCAACATCTCCTGGGCGATCACCGCGACCGCCCTCGTACTGCTCATGACGCCCGGCGTCGCCTTCTTCTACGGCGGTCTCGTCAAGGCCAAGAGCGTCGTCAGCATGATGATGATGAGCTTCGGCTCGATCGGTCTCGTCGCCGTCCTCTGGATCCTCTTCGGATTCTCGATGAGCGCGGTCGACAGCCCGACGGCATTCGCCGGCAACCCCTTCGCCGACTTCGGTCTCTCGAGCCTCGCGGCCGGTGAGGGCTCGAACGTCGCACTTCTCGGAGTCGCCTACGGCGCGACCTTCGCGATCATCACCGTCGCGCTCATCTCGGGCGCCATCGCCGACCGCGCGAAGTTCGGCAGCTGGCTCATCTTCGCCGGTGTCTTCGCCACCGTCGGATACTTCCCCGTAGCCGCATGGGTCTGGGGCGGCGGCTGGATCATGAACCTCGGCACCACGCTGTTCGGTGAGGACAGCGGCATCGGCGTCA
Organism: Microbacterium sp. Bi98; assembly: GCF_918698045.1. Taxonomy (NCBI): domain Bacteria; kingdom Bacillati; phylum Actinomycetota; class Actinomycetes; order Micrococcales; family Microbacteriaceae; genus Microbacterium; species Microbacterium sp. Bi98. Next base: position 84,693 of record NZ_CAKKLK010000014.1, read on the forward strand.
TCGACTACGCCGGTGGTACCGCGGTGCACATCAACGCCGGCGCCGCGGCTCTCGCCCTCGCGATCGTCCTCGGCAAGCGCATCGGCTTCCAGAAGGGCATCCTCAAGCCGCACAACGTGCCGCTGACGCTCCTCGGCGCAGCGCTGCTGTGGTTCGGCTGGTTCGGCTTCAACGCCGGCGCGGAGTGGCTCGCAGAGGACATGGGCGGCGTCGGACTCATCGGCCTGAACACCCTCGGCGCCACGGCGGCCGCGATCCTCGGCTGGATCCTCATCGAGCGCATCAAGGACGGCAAGGCAACCTCGGTCGGTGCAGCGTCCGGCGCGGTCGCCGGTCTCGTCGCCATCACCCCGGCCTGCGCGAACCTGACGCCCGGATGGTCGCTGCTGCTCGGTGCCGTCGCCGGTATCGTCTGCGCCCTGGCGGTCGAGATGAAGTTCCGTCTCGGCTTCGACGACTCGCTCGACGTGGTCGGCATCCACCTGGTGGGTGGCCTCATCGGAACGCTGTACCTCGGCTTCTTCGCCACCGAGACCGGTCTGTTCGTCGGAGGCGACGCACGTCAGCTCGCCGTCCAGGCGATCGCAGCGCTCGGTGTGCTGATCTACTCCTTCGTCGTCGCCTTCATCATCGGCTTCGCGATCGAGAAGACGATCGGCTTCCGCATCACGAGCGAAGACGAGATCGCCGGTGTCGACCAGGTCGTCCACGGCGAGGAGGGCTACGCGCTGGCCGACGCCTGAACTGCCGTTAGGGTGACCGTGTGAGCAACACCAACGGCATCCTGGCACGACTCGCGGAGATCCTCTTCACAGCACTGGGATCTGACCGGGCGTCTCGGACGAAAACTCGTCCGAGACGCCCGGTCTCGCGTCTGCGCACCTCCGAGGAGGTTCTTTCCGCCTCAGGGGAGTCGAGAGGGGCGTCGCGCGGCACCGAGACACGGCGGGTCGACCCCGACCGGATCGATGAGCTCCGCATCGGCTACGCGCCCGACCGGGACCGCGCCCCTGACGCGGGTGAGATCATCTGGACCTGGGTGCCCTACGAGGAGAACGACGGTCGAGGCAAGGATCGGCCGGTGCTCGTGATCGGGCGCGAATCCGCAGAACGTGTCTATGCGGTGCGGATGACGAGCAAGCCGCACGACGGCGACCGCGACTATCTGTCGATCGGCTCCGGCGGCTGGGACACGCAGGGACGGGAGTCCTGGGTCGACATCGAGCTGCTGTACAGCGTGCACGAGAGCGGACTGCGCCGTGAGGCCGCGGTTCTCGACCGATCGCGCTACGGGGAGGTCGCTTCGGCTCTGGCTCGACGATACGGCTGGGCGAGCGCATGAGGCTCCGACCCGTGTGACCGTTCGCAATCCGTTCGACGAACGGCTGCGAACAGTCTGTGAGTCGCAGGATGCGACGACACCACAGGAGGAATCATGCGTTTCATCCCCACCAAGGTCCATGGAATTCTCGACTACATCGTCGGAGTGGCGCTGATCGCCGCTCCGTGGCTCTTCGGCTTCTCGAGCATGGGCGGCCCCGCCGTGATCATCCCGATCGTGCTCGGAATCGGGCTCATCGTCTACAGCCTCTTCACGAAGTACGAATGGGGGCCGTTCGGCGTCATCCCGATGCCCGTCCACCTCGTGTTCGACATCGTCGCGAGCCTGTTCCTGGCGCTGTCGCCGTGGATCTTCGGCTTCTCGACGGAGGCGCCGAACGTCTGGGTGCCGCACGTGGTCGTCGGCGTCGCCGTGATCGTGGTCGTGCTGTTCTCGCAGCCGCAGCCCGCGAAGGTCAAGGCCACCGCTCGCGTCTGATGGCGTACGAACTCTGAAGCCCCGCACGGAACGTCGGCCCCGTGCGGGGCTTCAGTTCTGCAATGCCGCCGCCACCCAGCGCGCGTAGAGCTGCCAGGGGTCGTCCAGCGTGCGCAGCCCATCGATGTGGGCCGCGAGATACGGGGTGAGGGTGAACCATTCGCCGCCCTCCCGGATGTCGGCGAACTCGCGGTGTCTCGATTGCTCCACCGCACGGCCACCCGGCTCGAACGCGAGGAGCTCGTCGTGGCGGATGCTCGCGAGTCGTTGACGCGGCCGGCGACTCGTGCCGATCTTCACTCGACGGTCGTAGCGGATGTAGTAGACCACCTCGACCACCGGGCGGGGGAGGTCGGGGTCGGGGGAGTCGCCGTAACGCCACCCGCACCAGTCGCACAGCAGCGCGGTGGTCACGCGCACCGCGTCTCCATGGCCGCAGAGCGGACAAGGGCTCGGGAGCGGAGTGCGCGGCATGGTCGGAACGCTACCGCCGGCCACCGACGTCAGACCTCTCCGCGGCTTCTCTTCACCCCGCGCGGCACCCATCTCCACCACATGAAGTGATGGTCCCCCTGCTCGACATCGAACAGCCTCCCGCACACGGCGCATTCGGTGACATAGGTCATCGACCAGCCAGGATCACTCGTCGAGAGGATGCTGACGTGGCCGAGCGCCTGTTCCTTCTCGGGGTCATTCGTGAGCAGCCCGGGGTAAGCGGCGCACCAGCACTCCCTGTCGCGATACTGTTCGAGTTTGGTGAGCGCGTGCGCCAGATGGGCGTTGTTCGAATAGATCATCCCGCCCAGATCGAGCCTCGTCGCCTCGCGCCGGAGCTGCGGAAGCGCGGCGACGAGGGGGTCGAGAGTCGCGGCATCCCGCGAGCGGATCGTCTCCCACACCGCGTGCATCACGCGTCCGCGATCTCCGGACAGGAAGTCGTCGAGCAGGGTGGGCATGCCGCAACGCTAGCAATCGAAAGATCGGCGCTGGCTCCCGCGCCCTCGCGACATGAGAAAACCCCGCGGCATCTCAGATGCGCGGGGTTCTGTGGTGGGCGATACCGGACTCGAACCGATGACCTCTTCCGTGTGAAGGAAGCGCGCTACCAACTGCGCCAATCGCCCATACCTGCGGGGTACGTCAACCGATACTACCCGACCGTCGGAGGCCAAGTTGACCACCCTGCGAGACACGCGCGAGATTCGGTTTCGGTTTGGACAGTCGCCGATCATCGGCTAATGTTTCATAAGTGCCCGGGACAACAACCGGGAACAACGCGGATGTAGCGCAGTTGGTAGCGCACAACCTTGCCAAGGTTGGGGTCGCGAGTTCGAGTCTCGTCATCCGCTCAAGTGCAGGGGCCTTCTTCGGAAGGCCGTCGGCACGTGGGGTCAATCCACACGGTGGCGTGGCCGAGCGGCTAGGCACCGGCCTGCAAAGCCGTTTACACGGGTTCGAATCCCGTCGCCACCTCTCAGTAACTGAATAGCCCCAACGGGCGCGATTGGCGCAGCGGTAGCGCGCTTCCCTGACACGGAAGAGGTCACTGGTTCGATCCCAGTATCGCGCACAGACAAAACCCCCGGTTCTCCGGGGGTTTTTTGTTGTCCCATGACGGGACGCAGCCGTCACCGGCGGCGGTCACCCCGAGACCGGGGACGACCGCTTGACGACCTCGTACGCTGCGAGCGCCGCTTTGCGGGTGGCCGCGAGATCGACGATCGGCTCTGTCGGGGCATCCGACGCCCACTCCGAGATGTACAGGCCGTGCGGGTCGAACTTCTTCGCCTGCAGCTCGGGATTGAAGACGCGGAAGTACGGGGCGGCGTCGGCGCCGGATCCTGCCACCCACTGCCAGTTGAACGGGTTGCTCGCGCCGTCGGCGTCGACCAGGGTGTCCCAGAACCACTCCTCGCCGCGCCGCCAGTCGATGAGCAGGTTCTTCACGAGGAACGAGGCCGTCACCATGCGCACCCTGTTGTGCATGAAACCCGTGCGCCACAGTTCACGCATCCCCGCATCGACGAGCGGGATCCCGGTATCGCCGCGCTGCCACGCCTCGAGTTCCGACGGCTTGAGCCGGGGCCAGGGGAAGGCGTCGTACTGACGGCGGAGGTTCTTCGTGGCGATGTCCGGTGCGTGGAACGTCGTGTGCCAGGCGAATTCGCGCCAGCCCAACTCCGAGAGGAACCCGGCCGCGCCATCGGCCTCCACCGCCGCGTGCCACACGGTGAACGGGCTCAGCTCGCCCCAGCGCAGACGCGGTGACAGCAGTGACGTCGCGCCCGCCGACGGCTCGTCCCGCGCGCGATCGTACGAGCCGATGTCGTCATGCAGGAACGTACGCAGCCGAGCTCTGGCCGCCGGCTCACCGGGCTCCCAGGCGTCGCGGAGTCCGCCCGCCCAGTCGGGGCGGGTCGGCAGCAGATTCCAGTCGACGAGATCGTCGGACGCCGGGGGCCGGGGCACGCCAGCGACACTCCGGGGC
>NZ_CAKKLK010000015.1:0-75543 GCF_918698045.1 Microbacterium sp. Bi98
CATCCAGCCGAAGCTGAATCGAGGTTATTTGGCATTTGACAAGTGCACGCTGTTGAGTTCTCAAGGATCGGATGCTCCCACGACCCAGTCATCACAACCAGGCCCGAAGGGCAACTTCTCTATCTTATCTGTGCCATTCGGCCTGTCAAATCGACACGCCGTGAGGCTCAGAACCAGATCTGCAGCTCGGGGCTCAAGGCCGCCGAGGCAACTTCACTAGCTTATCCGTTCCGGAGTCGCTGTCAAATCGACCGTTTCTCCGAAGTGGAAGCTCCAGGTCAGACAGAAGTGTGTCTGCGATCTGCTCCGAGGAGCTGATCGAGTGGAGGTGGTTCTCCGCTTGAGGGGGGTAAGGCTCTCGGCCTCTCCGCTTCCCTGTGGGGCGAACAAGTAATAAGTTACGTGGGTTCCGGGGTTCCGGCAAATCCGGGCTGTCCGCCGGGCGTGTCGCCCGGCGGACAGGGCGTCACGCCCCGAGAACCAGCTTCAGCTGCTCGACCGCCCAGTCGAGTTCGGTCGCGCGGATCACCAGCGGAGGGGCGATGCGGATCGTCTGACCGTGGGTGTCCTTGACGAGCACACCCCGGTCGAGGAGCTTCTCCGCGATCTCGCGGCCGGTCCCCTTGGCGGGGTCGATGTCGACGCCGGCCCACAGCCCGGCGATGCGCACCTCGGTCACCCCGTGCCCGATCAGCGGCTCGAGGCCGGCGGCGAGGTGGGCGCCGAGTGCGCGAGCGCGCTCCTGGAACTCCCCGGACTCGAGCATCTCGACGACCCGCAGGCCGACGGCCGCGGCGAGCGGGTTGCCCCCGAACGTCGAACCGTGTTCACCCGGGCGGATGACTCCGAGCACATCCGCGTCGCCGACGACCGCCGACACCGGAAGGATCCCGCCGCCCAGCGCCTTGCCCAGGAGATACAGGTCGGGCACGACGCCCTCCCGATCGCAGGCGAAGGTCTCGCCGACCCGGCCGAGACCCGACTGGATCTCATCGGCGATGAACAGCACGTTCTTCTCGTCGCAGATCTCGCGGATGCGGCGCAGGTATCCCTCCGGGGGGATCACCACTCCGCCCTCGCCCTGGATCGGCTCGATCAGCACGGCGGCGGTGTTCTCGGTGATGGCCGCTGCGACGGCATCCGCGTCCCCATAGGGAACCACGTCGAATCCCGGCGTGTACGGGCCGAAGTCCGTCCGCGCCTCGGGGTCGTCGCTGAAGCTGACGATGGTCGTGGTGCGGCCGTGGAAGTTGCCGGCCGCGACGATGATGCGCGCCTGGTCGTCCGCGATGCCCTTGACGCGATACCCCCATGCGCGAGCGACCTTGATGCCGGTCTCGACCGCTTCGGCGCCGGTGTTCATCGGCAGCACCATGTCTTTGCCGGCGAGAGTCGACAGCGCGGCGGCGAACGGCTCGAGCCGATCGCTCATGAAGGCGCGGCTCGTGAGGGTGACGCGACCGAGCTGCTCGGTCAGGGCCGCCACGAGAGCCGGATGCCGGTGCCCGAAGTTCACCGCCGAATAGGCGGCGAGCAGATCGAGGTACCGCTTGCCCTCGACATCCGTCACCCACGCACCCTCACCCCGGGCGATGTTGACCGGCAGCGGGTGGTAGTTGTGGGCGACGTGCGGCTCCGCCGTCACCTCGGCGCTCACGCCCGGGTCGACGGCGGTCACACCGCACCGCGCAGTTCGAGGGTGCAGCACTTGATGCCGCCGCCGCCGAGCAGCAGCTCGGACAGGTCGATCATGATCGGGTTGTAGCCGCGCTCGCGCAGCTGCTTCTCGAAGCCCTTCGCGCGCGGCGAGATGATCACGTTGTAGCCGTCGCTCGCGGAGTTGAGACCGAAGACGGATCCGTCCTCGTCGGACACGAGGATCGCCTCGGGGAAGCGCTCCTCGAGGATCGCCCGGCTCTCGTCATCGAACGCGCCGGGCAGATACGCGATGTTCGCGCGCTCGGGGCCGCCGTTCTCTACGCCCTGCACGGGGTCGAGCACCGCGATCGCGGTGTCCAGGTGGTAGAAGCGCGGGTCGACCAGGTTGAGCGACACGACCTCACGGCCGAAGACGTCGCCGACCTCGCGGTGGCTGTCGCCGGTCGAGCGGAACCCCGTGCCGGCGAGGATCACGTCGCCGACGAGCAGGAAGTCGCCCTCGCCCTCGTTGACCTCTTCGGGGATCACGGTGTCGTAGCCCGCGGCGCGGAACCAGTCGGCGAACGCGGGCGCCTCGCCCTGGCGCTCGACGAAGCGGAACTTCGGCACGTAGGCGCGGCCGTCGATCAGGAACCCGCCGTTCGCCGTGTAGACCATGTCGGGGAACCCGGCGAGAGGCTCGATCAGCTCGACCTCATGGCCGAGCTCGAGGTACAGGTCGTGCAGCTTCTGCCACTGCTCGACCGCCCTGGCCGTGTCGGTCGGCTTCGAGGGCTCCATCCACGGGTTGATCGAGTAGTTCACCGTGAAGTGCGACGGCGTGCACATCAGGTAGTGACGGTGGTGTGCGGTGCGGACCGGAGCTGCGGTCTCGGATGCCGGCGCAGTGGTTTCGACAGACATGGGGCTCCTCGAACGGATGCGGCGGACGCTGTCCAGGGGCCCGGCGGTCCTTCGACCCGCGCCGCTCGATGAGAGACGGCGCCCGGGGAAGATGCGACTCGGGCACGCCAGCATCCATTCTGTCACCCGCCCCCTGGACGCCGCCAGAGCGCAGGCGCTTCTCGCTCAGGCTCCGCGGACGACGACCTTGCCGACCGTATGACCGGCTTCGAGGTGCGCGAGGGCCGCGCGGGCCTCGTCGAATCCGAATTCGCGCTCGATCACGGGTGTGATCCGCCCCTCGGCGGTGAGCTCGAGCAGCTTCGCGAGGATCTCCGGACGAGGGCTCGCCGCGAGCGGGCGGATGCGGCGGCTCGAACCGATCGACAGGAACGCCGCCTTCACCATCCGCGGGATCGGGCCCAGCACGGGGCCGCCGTCACCCGTCACGAGCACCACCCGTCCGCCGGAGATCACGAGGCGCTGCAGGTCGCGCAGCGGCATCCCTCCGGCGATGTCGATCACCGCGTCGAAGTGCGCTGCGGGCAGCTCCGTCAGCGGCGAGCAACGGTGGTCGAGGGTGCGCACGGCGCCGAGGTGCTCGACGAGGCGCGCGTTGCGTTCACCGCACGTCGCCCAGACCTCGGCACCGCGCAGCGCCGCGAGCTGCACCACGAAGGTGCCCACTCCCCCGGAGGCGCCGAGCACCAGGACTCGAGGGACATGGCCCGCCGCAGTGTGCCTGACGGAGCGGAAGCCGGTCCCCGCGTGGTCGAGGGCCTGCCATGCGGTACCTGCGGCGATCGGCAGGCAGGCCGCAGTCACGGAGGTCACATCCGGCGGGATCGGGACGAGGCGCGTCGCGGGCACAGCGACATGCGATGCGAGTCCCCCTCCTCCGACGAGCTCGCCCACCACGCGCTCGCCGACCTCGGCGCCGATCTCCTGGGATCCGACGGCGACGACGGTGCCGGCCACCTCCATTCCCCGCACCGGATGCTTCGGGCGCGTCAGGCCGAAGACCGGACGCACGAGCAGGGGGTCTCCGAGCATGAGGCGGATATCACCGGCGTTGAGGGCGGTCGCCTCGACGCGCAGCACCACCTCGCCCGGACGCGGGATCGGAACGGGGATCTGCTCGAGGTGCACTCCGTCGGACGGGCCGTACGTCTCACGCACCCAGGCAGGCATCGTCTCGGTCATCTCACACCTCCGTGGTCGTGGGCTCGGGGTACTGGAACAGGTCGTCGATGCCGACGCCGAATGCCCGGGCGATCTGAAAGGCCAGTTCGAGGGTCGGCGAGTACTTCTCCTGCTCGATCGCGATCAGCGTCTGGCGAGTCACGCCGACGCGGCGGGCGAGCTCGGCCTGGGTCAGACCGGCGGCCTCCCGATGCGCACGGATGCGGTTGGAGACGAGCGTCGGCTTGACCATCAGACGAGACCCCTTCGATAGGCCACGACCCGCGCGATCCCGCCCACGATCGTCGCGATCACGAAGCCCGCGAACATGGCGTGGGCGATCCAGAAGACGTCCGCGTTCATCGCGCAGAGCAGGATCACGCCGGTGCCCGCGATGGCCACGAACGCCTGCTCGACACGACTCCCCATGCGACCGATGTCCCGATCGCGGATGTCGGACCTGCCCACGCCGTCGGGGTCGCGGGCGCCGGCGATCATGCCCCAGATGATGCTGATCGCGATGGTCACGACGATTCCGCCGCCGATCATCCACAGCATCAGCGGCGGCCAGTCGACCTCGGTCACGGGACCGCCGGCCGCCTGCTGCAGCACCACGACGACGTACGCCGTGATGGCGATCAGGCTGACGACGAGACCGACCCAGACGTTGCGCTCCTCGTAGACCATGACACCCTCCCGTGTAAAAGATTCTTGACACGAGGTTACGCCTGCGGCAGCCGCTGTGTCAAGAATTCTTTACACCGCGCTCGCGCGGCGTCAGATGACGGAAGCGCTCCAGGCGTCGGGGTTGCCGTAGCGGTGCGCGGTGATCGCGATGGCCTGCTCGTGCACGAAGGGCAGCAGCTCGATGCGCCCGGCGGAGGTGACCTCGCCGTCGTACACCGCGAGGTCGGGATCGCCGCCGACGGCTGTCGCCAGTGCGCGGTGCAGCGCTGCCACGGAGTCGCGGGGCCCGACCAGTCGCACCCGGCTCGGTCGCAATTCGTCGTCGAGGGATTCGAGCGTCGCGGACGACTGCTCGCCGCGCCGCCGCATCCGCTCGATCCACTCGTCGTCGCTCTCCATGTGGACGACGGCGCCGAGCTCGCCGAGAGCGCGGCGAACCGGCGCCGGAAGACCGACGGGCGTCGAGAGCACGAACCGGGCGCCGGCGCGCACCGCGGCGACGACGACGCGCAGCAGCTCCTGCCAGCCGGCATCCGCGGTGGCTCTGATCGCGACCGGAACCGGGCGGTAGCGGAACAGGTTGCGCTCGATCCCGAGGTGCGACACGTCGCGCACCTGCCCGAACTCGCGGTCCCAGGCGAGCGCATCCGAGAGCGCAGAACGACGCAGCCACTCGAAGGCCTCGAAGTCGAGCGACGGCTGCGCTGACTCGATGAGGTCGGTGATGCGCGAGTCCAGCCCGCGCAGATGGAGAGTGCTCGAGACGGTGCCGGACCCGCTCGACCGCCAGGATCCGAGTCCGATGAGGTAGTTCGGGCCGCCGGCCTTGGCGCCGGGGCCCACCGAGGAGCGCTTCCACCCGCCGAACGGCTGGCGCTGCACGATCGCACCGGTGATGCCCCGGTTCACGTAGAGGTTGCCGGCCTGCACGCGGTCGAGCCAGAGCGCGAGCTCAGCCGGGTCCTGCGTGTGCAGTCCGGCGGTCAGACCGTACTCGACCGCATTCTGCAGATCGATCGCCCGCTCCAGCGTCGGCGCGTGCATGACGCCGAGCACCGGGCCGAAGAACTCCTCGGTGTGGAACCGAGAACCCGGCTGCACTCCCACACGGATGCCGGGTCGCCAGAGGCGCCCCGTGGGGTCGTCGGTCGAGACGGCGGGCTCGATGAGCCACTGCTCGTCGCCTTCGAGCTCGGTGAGCGCCCACGCGAGCTTGCCCTCGGGTCGCTCGATCACGGGTCCGACCTCGGCGAGCGGATCGGTGGGCCAGCCGACATGCAGCGACCGAGTGGCATCGGCCAGCTGACGGGCGAAGCGCTGGGAGCGTCCGACGGGTCCGACGAGGATCGCGAGGGAGGCCGCCGAGCACTTCTGCCCCGCGTGCCCGAAGGCGCTGCGCACCAGATCGGCGACCGCGAGATCGAGATCAGCCGAGGGTGTGATGATCATCGCGTTCTTGCCGCTGGTCTCGGCGAGCAGCGGAAGTTCGGGGCGCCACGAGCGGAACAGCGCCGCCGTCTCCCACGAACCGGTGAGGATGACCCGATCGACGGACTCGTGCGAGATCAGCTCACGGCCGAGATCGCCCTCTTCGATGTCGACGAGGGCGAGCACGTCGCGGGGAACGCCGACCTCCCAGAGCGTCTCGGCGATGACCGCCGCGCAGCGGCGAGCCTGCGGAGCCGGCTTGAAGACGACTCCGGAGCCCGCGGCGAGCGCGGCGAGCACGCCGCCCGCGGGGATCGCGAGAGGGAAGTTCCACGGTGGGGTGACGACCGTCACGCGCGCCGGGTCGAACGTGGCGCCGGCGACGGCATCCAACTCCCGCGCCTTGGCGGCGTAGTAGCGCGCGAAGTCCACGGCCTCGCTGACCTCGACGTCGGCCTCGGCGAAGACCTTGCCGGTCTCGGAGGCGGCGACCTCGATCAGGTCTCCGCGGCGCCCTTCCAGAGCGGCGGCCGCGCGCAGCAGCACTTCGGCCCGCTCGGCGGCGGGGCGAGCACCCCAGAGCGCCGCGGCGTCGTGCACGCCCGCGATCGTGGCCTCGAGCGTGTCCGCATCGTCGATCCGGGCGGCCTCGATCGTCGAGACGCCGAGGGTGGAGTCGTCGATCCGGGCGGTGATCTCGCGGGCCCAGTCCCGGTTGGCCGGAAGCGACGGGTCGCTGTCGGGCGTGTTCGCGAAGCCCGGCGCGCCGCCGGTCGCCTCATCGATCTCGCGTGGGGCGTAGACCGCGGTCTCCAGGAACGGCCCGGTCGGGTCATCCGATCCGCGCGAGATTCCGAGCACCGCCTGGGTCAGCCCCTCCTCGGGCGCAGGCGCCACGGGCACGGGCCGCATGGACTCGTGCACGGGTGCGAGTCGGTCCTGGCTGCGCAGCGCCCCCACCTGCAGCGTCGGGGACGCCGAGCGGTCGACCGCATCGAGGAACCTGTCGCGCTCACGCACGAACAGCGCCTCATCGTCACCGAGGCGGAATGCTGCGGACAGGAAGTTGTCGCTCGACGCGTTCTCTTCGAGCCTCCGCACCAGGTAGCTGATGGCGACGTCGAACTCGCTCGGCTTCACGACCGGGACATAGAGAAGCACCTCGCCGACCTCGCGGGAGACGGCCTGCACCTGCCCCTGCGCCATGCCGAGGAGCATCTCGAATTCGATCGGCGGCTGCGAGTTCGCGGCGGTCGCCGATCCCGGATCGAGAGCGCGGACACCCCGCTCCCCCGCGAGCAGCCACGCATAGGCGATGCCGAACAGGTTGTGACCCGCGATCCCCAGACGCACGGCGGCGACGTTCTCGGGGCGCAGCGCCCAGTCGAGGCAGCGCAGATAGTTGGCGTCGGTGTCGAGCTTCGTGTCGTACGTCGCCTGCGTCCATCCGTGCATCCGCGCCTCGACCCGCTCCATCGCGAGGTTGGCTCCCTTGACGAGCCGCACCTTGATGGGGGCGCCGCCGTGGTCGACGCGCTCGCGAGCCCAGGCGGTGAGCTGCTGCAGCGCCGGCAGGGCGTCGGGCAGATAGGCCTGCAGCACGATGCCGGCCTCGAGACCTTCGAGCCGCGGATCCTCGAGGATGCGCGTGAACACCGCGATCGTCAGATCGAGGTCGCGATACTCCTCCATGTCGAGGTTGATGAAGGTGCGATCCGCCGCGGCGGTCAGATATAGCGGAAGGAGTCGCTCGACGACCGACTCCACGACCTCGTCGAACGCCCACATCGAGATGTGGCTGACGATCGCCGACACCTTCACCGAGACGTAGTCGACATCGGGACGACGGATCAGCTCATGGATGCCGTCGAGCCGCCGCTGCGCCTCGGCCTCGCCGAGCACGGCCTCTCCCAGCAGATTGAGGTTGAGTCGTGCGCCCGATTCGCGGATCTTCGCGATCGCAGGACCGAGCTTCGCCGGTCGGGCGTCGACGACCAGGTGACCGACCATCTCGCGCAGCACCCGGCGGGCGATGGGCACCACGGGGCTCGGCAGCATCTGTGCGACTCCGCCGCCGATGCGCACGGCCGACCGCAGGTACCACGGCAGGAACTCGGGCACGATCGGGGCGATGCGGTGCAGCTGGGATGCTGCGGCGCTCAGGCTCTCGGGGCGCATGACCCCGTCGACGAATCCGAGCGTGAACGGCAGCCCGTTGGCATCCTGCAGCACACCGGCCAGGCGCTCGGCCGCCGGATCGACATCGGCGGCCGCGGCCTCGATCACCCAGCGGCGCGCGAGCTCGACCGCACGGTCCGCGAGCGAGACGGATTCGGGATCCGTGGAGGGCATCGGGTCGGCCATGAGCTCAGCCTAGGACCGCGGTGAGCGCCTGGCCCTGAGCGACGATCGCGTCGTGCGGTTCCGGCCGCAGTTCGTGCCGTCGAACGCGCGGGCGGGCGACACGAACTGCGACCGGAAGAGGTGGAACCGCTCAGAGCGCGGCGATCATCTCGTCGTATCCCTCGCGGAACGTCGGGTAGTCGAGATCGCCGAGGAACTCCTGCAGCAGATGCCCGTCGAGCACCGTCCCGCCGCCGACCTCGGGGTCGAGGTGCGGCGGCGGCTCGACGCCGAGCCGGGTGGCGATATGCGCGACCACGTCCCCGAGCAGCACCGGCTCCCGATCGACGGCGTGGATCAGCGGTGGCGCGGAGTCGGCGCGCAGCATCGCCTCGAGCAGCCGCACGAGGTCCGTCTCGTGGATCCGGTTCGTGCGACGCGTGTGGTCGACCGGTGCCGCCTCTCGCACCCGTCGGATGAGGAAGTCGCGTCCCGGGCCGTAGATGCCGGCGGGCCGCACGATGCGGGCACCGAACAGCTCCATGGCCAGCTGCTCGCCCTCGACCAGATCGCCGCCTCGCTCGCTCGAGACCCGCGTCGCGTCGCGCTCGGTCAGCGGTGTCTCGCCAGGACGCCCCTCGAACACGCGCGTCGATGACACGAACACGACCCGCTCCGGCATCGACGGCAGGGCCTTCGCGAGCCCGCGCAGCGCCGGTGGATAGATCGAGTCGCCCTCGGTGCTGGGCGGCAGCGTGACCACGACCGAGTCGAAGGCCGGAAGGTCGCGGTCGAGCGGATGCCGCAGATCCGCCTCGATCGTCGGGAAGGGCAGCTCCCCCGCACTCCGGCGCATGGCCGTGACCTGCGCGCCCTGCTCGACGAGCCGCTCGCCGAGTCGCACGCCGAGCTTGCCGCATCCCACCAGCAGCACCGAGCCCGGTGCGCGCGTCTCGAGACCCCACGGATCGGTCACGGCGTCAGTTCCACACGCTCGGCGCGGAGGTGCGCACGGGAGGCAGAGCGGATGCCGCGGCCCAGTCGTGCACCCACGGATCGATCTCGGGCACGCCCTCGGGCTTGCCCACTGCGGCGAACAGCTCTTCGTTGCTGACCGCGCCTCCGGTGCGGCGCAGCATCCGCGAGCGCACGATCACCCGCGCGTAGATCTCGCCGCCGACGACGGCTCGGTGCTCGAGGAACACGGCCTTGTCGTCGTGTCCGATGAACCGGGACTGCACCTCGAACCGCTGCCAGAGCTGCAGGGACTTGCGGAAGGTGACGGTCTCGCTCGACACGACGGCGTACCAGCCGCGCTCGTTCATCGCGTCGAACAGCCCCGTGCGGATCAGCAGGTCCCAGCGACCGAGGTCGAACAGCGACAGGTAGCGACCGTTGTTCATGTGGCGCAGGATGTCGATGTCGGTGGGGAGCGTCGTCAGTGTGATGCTGCTGACGGAGCCCGCGTCGAGGGTCTTGCCTCGCCGCACGCGGCGACGGGCGGAGAGGATCACGAGGAGAGTGCGCCAGATCACGTTCACGAGCACTGATCGTAGCCAGCGACGAACGATTCGCGAACATCGTTGTGCGATGTCTCCAGCGGCATATCGGTGCTGCGGGAACGCTTCCGTTCGATTTCCTCTTCGCGGACCCCGCGCGTAGAGTCGCGATATGAGCGCCGAAGCCCAGCCTGAAGTCATCGTCCGTCCGGTCCGTGATGTGGATGCGGAAGCCCTGGGTCGCGTGCACGCGCAGTGCTGGCACGAGACCTACGACCACCTGATCAGCAAGGCAGCCCTCGAGAAGGTCTCGCCCCGCCGCATGGCCGAGCTGTGGACGCACTGGGCCTCGCAGGGCCCCGAGTTCACCATGCGCGCCGCGCTCGTCGACGGAGAGATCGTCGGGTTCGTCGGCTCCGGCCCCGCCCGCGACAAGGACGCCCCGGCGTTCCGCGAGCTGTACTTCATCTACCTGCTCGACGCGTACCACTCCACGGGCATCGGCCAGAAGCTGTTCGACGCCGCCGTCGAGAAGGACGAACCTCTCTACCTGTGGGTCGCGGAGGACAACCCCCGCGCCCACCGCTTCTACACGCGCAACGGATTCACGCTCGACGGCGCCAGCCACACCGAGCCGTTCCTCGGCGAGACGCTGACCGAGGTGCGCTTCGTGCGCTGAGCCCGCGCCTCGTGGCCCTCGCGCTCACGTTTTCGCATGAACGGCCCCCTGCCTCAGGCAGGGGGCCGTTTCGCTGCGTCGGAAGCAGTCTGGGCTGAATCGTGGACGCGTCAACGTCCGGAGACGGTGCCGAACAGCTTCGCGATCGGGGCGATGACGAGCGGCCGGGCGGCGACCCAGCCGAGGGCGATCACCACGAGGGATGCCACGAAGACCCAGAATCCGGTCCAGCCGACGGCGTCCGAGGAGGCGTACATGTGGTTGAGGTTGCGCAGGAACCCGGTGAGGAACACCAGCGCGACGTGGCCGATGATGAACACCACGAAGTAGATCATGATCGGGAAGTGCAGCGCGCGGGCCCACTCGATCGGGTAGGCCTTCGAGAGACGCTCGGCCTTCTTCGGCCACATCCCCGACATGCGGAACCCGGTCGCCGCCGCCAAGGGAGCCGCGACGAACACCGTGACGAAGTAGGCCAGCTGCTGCAGGCTGTTGTAGTTCACCCAGCCGTGTTCGGTCGGCCAGTCGAACGACACGTACTGCAGCGCGGCCGACAGCGCGTTGGGGATGACCTCCCAGCTCGTCGGCACGATGCGCGCCCAGTGTCCGGTGACGAACAGCAGCACCACGAAGATCATGCCGTTCACGAGCCAGAGGATGTCGAGCGCCTGGTGGAACCAGATCGTCAGGCTGACCTTGCCCTTGGGATCGTTGCGCGGGGTCCAGAACGCGGTCGGGCGCTTCTCGTTGCGGATGCGGAGGCCCGACCGGATGATCAGCACCATCAGGAACACGTTGAAGAAGTGCGCCCAGTTGGTCCACGGGGCGAATCCCGGTTCGACGGCGACGGCCGGCTCGTATTCGCCGGGGAACGCGGCGAGGAAGTCCTGCATGAACGGGAAGCTCAGCAGCGCCCGCACGAACGCCACGGCAGCGGCCGCCAGGATGCCGAGCGCCGCGGCGCCGAGGAGGACGGCGATCGCCTGGGTCCAGGTCGGCCGAGGTCGGTCGGATGCCGGAGCGGTCGCCGTGACGTGCCGAGGCGCACTGCCGTTCCAGACGGTGCGGGGAGCGGGCAGCGGGATCGAAGGATCCCCGAGCGCGAACGCGGCGGCGGTGGCGACGGCCGTGGTGGGTGCGGATGCCGGAGCGGCGGCCGGTGCGGATGCCGCGACCTCGGGGGCTGCATCCGCGGAGGCCGGGGCATCCGCGGCAGCCGGGGCATCCGCGGCAGCCGGGGCATCGACGGCGATGGAGGAGGCCGCGTCCGAGGCGACTGCGATCAGCGGAACGGTATCCGCCGGGGGCCACGGATCTCCGCCGGCGACTCGCGGCAGACCGCGACGCACGGATCCCGTCTGCGCGACGACCGGGGCCGACTCAGGCGTCGGCTCGTCGAGCGTGGACGGCGAGGCGGACCGGGTCGGCACGTCTGCTGCGGCGTCGGTGGCAGCATCCGCCGGCTCCGGCCTCGAAGACGATGTCCGCGCCGCGGCAGCGCCTGCGCCTGCGCCTGCGACAGCCGCCACGCTCGCGGGAGGCCACGGTTCGCCACCCGGCGTGCGCGGAAGGCCCCGGCGAAGAGACGCGCCACTCGCCGCAGACGGCACCGCGTGCTCGACGACCGAGGACTCGGGCTCCGGCACGGTAGCCACCGGAGCGGCAGCCGCCGGGGCGGCCTCCTCCGACTCATCGAGCGAGGTCGACGGCGCCGAGAGCGGCGATGCGTACTCGGCATCCGCAGGCGCCTCAACGGCGATGTCGCCGGGAGGCCACGGCTCGCCGCCGGGAACGCGCGGGAGCCCGCGCCTGAGCATCCGCGTCGCCATGGCTACTTCTTCCGCGCCTCGAGGGCCGCGATCACCTGCGGGACGATCGTGAACAGATCGCCGACGATGCCGAAGTCGGCGACGTCGAAGATCGGCGCCTCGCCGTCCTTGTTGATCGCGACGATGTTCTTCGCCGTCTGCATGCCCGCGCGATGCTGGATCGCACCCGAGATGCCGAGGGCGACATACAGCTGCGGCGAGACCGAGACGCCCGTCTGACCGACCTGATGCGACTGGGGGATGTAGCCGGCGTCGACCGCCGCGCGCGAGGCGCCGACCGCTGCGCCGAGAGCGTCGGCGAGCTCTTCGACGAGCACGAACTTCTCCTTCGAGGCGAGGCCGCGACCACCCGAGACGACCCGCGTGGCGCCGCGCAGCTCAGGCCGCGTCGACGTGGACTCGACGGCCTCGACCGCGCCGACGGTCGCCCCGACGGTGCCGGATGCCGACACGGAGAGCGCGTCGATCGTCGGCGACTCCACCGCCTCGGCTCGCGCGTCGACCGCGCCCTGACGCACCGTGATGACCGGTGCGCCGAACGTGGGAGCCGAGTCGGTGAGGTACGCGCCTCCGTAGACGGAGTGGTGGGCGACGATGCCCTCGTCATCCCTCGAGACGCCGACGGCGTCGACCGACAGCGCCAGCTTCGCGCGCACGGCGAACCTCCCGGCGACATCGCGTCCGCTGATCGAGTTCGAGATCAGCACAGCATCCGGCCGCACCTGCTCGAAGGCCGCGTGCAGTGCATCGACGATCGGCACGGTGAGCACTGACTGGTCGCCGTCGGCCGTGAGCACGACCGACGCTCCGGCCGCGGCGACCTGAGCCGCCGCGTCTGCGGACCCTCCGACGACGAGCGCGACCGGAGCGCCGACGGTCGAGGCCGCGCCGATCAGTGCCGCCGTGCTGCTGGCGGGGTTGCCCGCGGGGTCGAGGTCGACGAGGACGAGGATGGGGTTCTCGGGGTAGGTCATGTCACACCAGCCTGTTCTGCACGAGGTACTCGACCAGCTTCTCGGCGGCATCGCCCTCATCGACGATCTTCACGCCGGCCGCGCGCGGCGGCTTCTCGGCGACCGACGTCATGATGGTGCGCGGTGCGGCCGCCGGGTCCGCGGAGACACCGAGGTCGTCGAGGGTGAGCACCTCGAGCGGCTTCTTCTTCGCCGCCATGATGCCCTTGAAGTTGGGGAAGCGCGCGTCGGGCAGTGCCTCGGTGATCGAGATCACCGCCGGGAGGGATGCCGAGATCGGCTGCGCTCCGGCATCCGCCCCTCGGGTTCCGGTGATGCCGTCCGAGGAGATCTCGACCGAGGTCAGCGCCGTCGCCTGCGCCCACCCCAGGTGCTCGGCGAGCATCGCCGCCATGACGCCGCCCGAGCCGTCGGTCGACAGGTTGCCGGTGATCACCAGGTCGGGTTCGCCGCGACGGATCGCCGCGGCCAGCGTCTCGGCAGTGAGGCCGAGGTCGGCCCCCGCGAGCTGCTCGTCGGCGATGTGCACTGCGGAGCCTGCGCCGATCGCGAGCGCTCGGCGCACCGATGCCGTCGAGCCGCCAGGAGCCATCGCGACCGCGACCACCTCGGTGCCCTCGTTCTTGTCGGCATGACTCAGCGCGACCTCGAGCGCGCGCTCCGTGATCTCATCGAGCACCACGTCGCCGGCGCCTCTGTCGGCGAGGCCGGTCTCGAGGTTCAGCTTGCGGTCGCTATAGGTGTCCGGCACCTCTTTGACCAGGACGAAGATCTTCATCGATTGCTCCTCACGACTGCGTCGATTCTAGTCCCTTGATACTGAGTCCCACCCGATGAGCGACTGAGGACCACCAGTCGTCTCCCGGGTGCCGGGTCCCGGCTGCGGCGACGCGATGGCCTACCGTAGAACCGTGAACCGACCGCGTCCGCTGCCCGTCGATCCGCTCGCCGAGGCGAAGCGGCAGTGGCTCGCGCACGGATGGACCGATGCCGCCGACGGCATGACCGTCGTCACCTCCGTCATGCGCGCACAGCAGCTGCTGCTCGCGCGGGTCGACGCGACGCTCAAGCCCTTCGCGCTCAGCTTCGCCCGATACGAGATGCTGCGTCTGCTGGCGTTCAGCCGGTCGGGCCGACTGCCGCTGTCGAGCGTCGTCGCCCGACTGCAGGTGCACGCGACAACCGTCACGAGCACCGCGGAGCGCCTCGTGCGCGACGGACTCATCGTGCGCGAACCGCACCCGCACGACGGCCGTGCGGCACTGCTCGCCCTGACCGAGCCGGGCCGAGAACTCGTGGCTCGCGCCACGGACGCCCTGAACGCCGACGTCTTCGCCGACCCGGGGATGAGCCGCGAGGATGCCGCCGAGCTCGTCGCGATCGTCGCCCGCATGCGCAAGGCCGCCGGCGACTTCACCGACCCCAGGCCGCAGCCCGAGCCGCTCTGACATGGCCGCGTTCGTGCTCGAGACGGTCATCGCCGCACCGCGTGAGACGGTGTTCGCAGTCGCTCTCGACCCCGGGATGCACCTGCGGTCGATGGCGCGATACCGGGAGACCATGATCGAGGCTCCGGCCGGCGGCGTGTTCACGGAGGGGTCGACCGTCACGTGGCGAGCACGGCACTTCGGCATCCCGTTCCGGCTGCGGACGATCGTGTACGACGTCGACCCGCCGCGTGGGTTCCGCGATCGGCAGCTCTCCGGGCCGTTCGGAGCGTTCGAGCACGAGCACGTGTTCGAGGAGCATCCGCAGGGAACCCTGGCCCGCGACACGATCGTCTTCCACTCGCCGTTCGGTCCGATCGGACGCCTCGTCGACCGTCTGATCCTTCGCGAGTACATGCGACGCCTGATCGAGGAGCGCAACGCCCACCTGGCATCCGAGGCCGAGGGACGCGGGCGTACACTGCCCGCATGAGCGAACTGCGCCTGCACACCATCCTCGAAGGCCGTGGCCCCGCCGCCGCGATCATCCTCACCGACGAGCAGGTCGCCTCGTTCGGAGCGGGGAAGGCGTTCCCCGTCGCGGTCACGATCGGAGGACGCACCGCCCGGCTGCGCCTGGCCCGGATGGGAGGTGCGAACATGATCGGCTTCAGCAAGGCTGTGCGCGCCGACCTCGGCGTCGAGATCGACGAGGAGGTCGATGCGGTGATCCGGCTGGATGCGGCCGAGCGCACTGTCGAGGTGCCCGCCTCCCTCGCGGAGGTGCTCGACGCCGACACCGCGCTGCGCGCCGCCTTCGACGCGCTCCCCTATTCCGTGCGCAAAGAGCACGCCCGCTCGGTGGCGGAGGCCAAACAGGATGCGACCCGCGAGCGGCGCGTCGCGAAGATCGTCGACGCGCTGCGCGGCTGAGATCTCCCGCCGCCTGCGTGCAGGCTCTGCTCCATGACTCCGGAGATCCGAGGGGGCTCGGGCTTGCCGGCGGGTGCTCGGCACGGAACGGGCGCAGTCCTCCGGAGTTGTGGAGCGGCGCTCAGCGGTTCTGGAAGTCGGGCGCACGCTTCTCCCGGAAGGCGGACATGCCTTCCTTCTGGTCTGCGGTGTCGAACAGCTCGGCGAACGCCCGCTTCTCGTGGGCGAGGCCATCGGCGAGCGTCGTCTCCATCGCCGCGTCGAGCGCGGCCTTCGCGGCGAACACCGACGGCAGCGATTTCGACGCGATGGTCTCGGCGAGCCTCGTAGCCTCGGCGAGGAGGTCGGATGCCGGCACGACGCGCGACACGAGGCCGGAGCGCTCCGCCTCCTCGGCGCCCATGAACCGACCGGACAGCACGAGTTCGGCCGCCTTGTAGTAGCCCACGGCGCGGATGAGCCGCTGCGTGCCGCCCATGCCGGGAATGACGCCGAGGTTGATCTCGGGCTGCCCGAACTTCGCGGTGTCGGCGGCGAGGATGATGTCGCACATCATCGCGAGCTCGCATCCTCCCCCGAGTGCGAACCCTGAGACGGCGGCGATCACGGGCGTGCGCACCGCGGCGAACTCATGCCAGACGCCGAAATGATCGGTCTCGAGCATCTCGGAGGCCGACATGCCCTCCATCTCCTTGATGTCCGCGCCGGCGGCGAACGCCTTCTCAGACCCGGTCACGACGATGGCGCCGACCCCGTCGTCGAGGTCGAAGGCCACAGCGGCCGCGGTGACCTCGTCGGCGAGGCGACTGTTCAACGCGTTGAGCGCCTCGGGGCGGTTCAGGGTGATCCACCCCACACGTCCGCGCTGCTCGACCAGGATCGTCTCGTATTCCGTCATCGTGAAGGCCTCTCCGTCGTGGTCATCTCAGTATCTCGCGCGGCTCACACGCTGCCGTCGCGGATGTCGGTGATGATGCCGGAGAAGTCGCGGGTCGCGCCGTCGCCCGCAGCGAAGGCGGCGTAGAGCTGCTGGGCGAGCCGCCCCATCCGCGCGTCGGTCGACGTCTGCTCGATCGCCTGCAGCGCGAGCCCGAGATCCTTCGCCATCAGAGCACCGGCGAAGCCCGGCTGGTAGTCGCGGTTTGCCGGGCTCGTCGGAACGGGGCCGGGGACGGGGCAGTTGGTCGTGATGGACCAGCACTGACCGGACGCCTGCGACACCACGTCGAACAGCGCCTGGTGCTCGAGCCCGAGCCGCTCGCCGAGCACGAAAGCCTCGGCCACCGCGATCTGCGAGACGGCGAGCACCATGTTGTTGCACACCTTCGCGGCCTGGCCGAGCCCCGACCCCCCGCAATGCACGATGCGCGTGCCCATGATCTCGAGCACCGGCAGTGCGGCGGCGAAGTCCTCGTCCGAGCCGCCCACCATGAACGCGAGCGTGCCGTTCTCGGCACCGACGACGCCGCCGGACACCGGGGCGTCGACATTGCGATGCCCCGCGGCGAGCGCGAGCGCGTGGGCGGCACGGGCCTCGTCGACCGCGATCGTCGACGACTCGATGAACAGGGTGCCGGGGCGGGCTGCGGCGAGCAGCTCGGTGCGGTACGCGTCGATCACGTGCCTTCCCGCCGGGAACATCGTGATGACGACGTCGGCGTCGGCGACGGCGTCCGCTCCGCTGGCCGCGACGGGGATGCCGGCGGCCTGCGCCGCCTCGATCGCCGCGGGCACCAGGTCGAACCCGTGCACCTCGTGCCCTGCGGCGACGAGGTTCTTCGCCATCGGCAGCCCCATGTGGCCGAGTCCGAGGAAGGCGATCCGGACGCTCGACGACTCGCTCATGATGCGCTCCGCATCGAGGCGGATCCCGCCGGTCGCAGCATCTCGCGCCCGACGATCAGGCGCATGATCTCGTTCGTGCCCTCGAGGATCTGGTGCACCCGCAGGTCGCGCACGACCTTCTCGATGCCGTAGTCCTGCAGGTAGCCGTAGCCGCCGTGCAGCTGCAGCGCGCGGTTGGCGACGTCGAATCCGGCATCCGTCGCGAAGCGCTTGGCCATCGCGCATCGCATCGTGGCATCCGGGGCGTGCTCGTCGACCGCCAGCGCGCCGTCGGTCACCATGAGGCGAGCGGCCTGCAGGTCGGTGCGCATGTCGGCGATCGCGAACAGGATCGACTGCTTCTCGGCCAGCGGCTCGCCGAACGCCACGCGCTCGTGCACGTACTGCACCGCCCGATCCAGGGCCCACTGGGCACCTCCGATGGAGCAGGCCGCGATGTTGAGGCGACCGCCGTTGAGCGCCGACATCGCGATCGCGAAGCCACGGCCCTCGTCGCCGAGCATTCCGGATGCGGGGATGCGCACGCCGTCGAGGATCACCTGACGGGTGGGCTGGGCGTGCCAGCCCATCTTCTTCTCGGGCGCCCCGAAGCTGAGTCCCTCGGCATCGCCGGGGACGAGGAAGGCGCTGATGCCCCGGGCTCCCGGCTCGCCGGTGCGGGCCATCACCACGTACACGGCGGCCTCGCCGGCACCCGAGATGAACTGCTTCACGCCGGTGAGGAGGTAGTCGTCTCCGTCCCGCACCGCGCTCGTCGCGACGTTCGCGGCATCGGATCCGACGCCCGGCTCGGTCAGGCAGTAGCCGCCGAACTCCTGCATGGCGGTGAGGTCGGGCAGCCAGCGGCCGCGCTGTGCATCGTCGCCGTAGGTGTCGATCATCCACACCACCATGTTGTGGATCGAGATGTAGGCGGCGACCGCGGGATCGCCCTTCGCGAGCTCTTCGAAGATCGCCACGGTGTCGGAGCGGCTGAGGCCCGTGCCGCCGAACTCCTCGCTCACGTAGATGCCGCCGAGGCCCAGTTCTCCGGCCTTGCCGAGCGACTCGCGGGGGAAGATGTGCTTCTCGTCGCGCTCGGCGGAGAAGGGTGCGAGCTCGGTCTCGGCGAACTCGCGGACGGCGTCGAGAATGGCCTCGCGCTCTTCGGCGGTGGTGGTGACGGTGGTCATTGTCATGTCGATTCCTTGTGGGCGTCGTGAGGTCAGTGCATGGTGGGGATCACGAAGCTGGCGCCGTCGCGGATGCCGGCCGACGGCCAGCGGCTCGTGACCGTCTTGGTCTTCGTGTAGAAGCGGAAGGCATCGGCGCCGTGCTGGTTGAGGTCGCCGAACCCGCTGCGCTTCCAGCCGCCGAACGTGTAATACGCGATCGGCACCGGGATCGGCACGTTGACGCCGACCATCCCGACCTCGACCCGTGCGGCGAAGTCGCGTGCCGCGTCTCCGTCGCGCGTGAAGATCGCGACGCCGTTGCCGTATTCGTGCTCGGATGCCATGCGCAGCGCCTCCTCGTAATCGGCGGCGCGGGCGATCACGAGCACCGGTCCGAAGATCTCCTCGCGGTAGATCGCCATGTCGGTGGTCACGTCGTCGAACAGCGTCGGTCCGAGGTAGAAGCCCTGCTCATGACCGGGCACCGTGAAGCCGCGACCGTCGGCCAGGAGGGTCGCGCCCTCGTCGACCCCCTGCTGGATGTACCCCTCGACCCGCTCGACGGCAGCCCGGGTGACGAGTGGCCCGTAGTCGACGTCGGAGGCGAGGGACGGGCCGATCCGCAGCTGCGCCACGCGCTGGGTGAGCTTGGCGGCGAGAGCATCCGCCGTCTCCTGACCGACCGGCACCGCGACCGAGATCGCCATGCAACGCTCGCCCGCCGATCCGTATCCCGAGCCGATCAGCGCGTCGACGGCCTGGTCGAGGTCGGCGTCGGGCATGACGATCATGTGGTTCTTGGCGCCGCCGAAGCACTGCGCGCGCTTGCCGTGCGCGGCCGCCGTCGAATAGATGTACTCGGCGATCGGCGTCGAGCCCACGAAGCCGACGGCGCGGATGCGGTCGTCGGTGAGCAGCGCGTCGACGGCCTCCTTGTCACCGTGCACGACGTTGAGGACCCCGGCGGGCAGCCCCGCCTCGAGGAACAGCTCGGCGATGCGCACAGGCACCGAGGGGTCACGCTCGCTGGGCTTGAGCACCACGGCGTTGCCGGCGGCGAGGGCGGGGCCCGCCTTCCACAGGGGGATCATCGCCGGGAAGTTGAACGGGGTGATCGCCGCCACCACTCCGAGCGGCTGCCGCATCGAGTAGACGTCGATGCCGGCGCCGGCACCCGTCGAGTACTCGCCTTTGAGCAGGTGCGGCGCGCCCGCGGAGAACTCGATGACCTCGAGACCCCGCTGGATGTCGCCCTTCGCATCGTCGACCGTCTTGCCGTGCTCGCTCGCAAGCAGCTCGGCGAGCTCGGTCATCTCGCGCTGCACGAGATCGAGGAAGCGCAGCAGCACCCGTGCGCGCTTCTGGGGGTTGGTCGCCGCCCACTCGACCTGCGCGGCCTCGGCGTTCGCGATCACATCGGCGACCTCCTGCGCGGAGGCCAGCGGCACGCGCGCCTGGACGGATCCCGTGCTCGGATCGAACACGTCGGCGAAGCGCCCTCCCTCGGGGGTGAGGTGCTTTCCGCCTACGAAGTGGGGAATGGTACGAGTCATTGTGCGATGTCCCTTCGCGCCGTCGTTGGCACTATGACGATGGTACTTCGGCATCCGCATATTTACTAGGGCGTCCTTGCAGTTGCGGAAGCACGCCGGACGACTGTGCTGGAAAGCGCTTCCCCGCTAGGGTCGAGAGAGCAGGCCGAACACCCGACCCAGGAGACTCATGCACTACGGCGCCGACTACAACCCCGAGCAGTGGCCGCGAGAGGTGTGGCCGGACGACGTCCGGCTGATGCGCGAGGCCGGCGTGACGCTCGTGAGCCTGGGGATCTTCTCGTGGTCGCGCATCCAGCCGGCCGAGGGCGAGTTCGACTGGGAGTGGCTCGACGAGATCATCGGGCTGCTGCACGAGGGCGGCATCCAGGTCGACCTCGCCACCGCCACCGCATCCCCGCCGCCGTGGGCCTCGACCGCCTACCCCGAGATGCTGCCGCAGGATGCCGACGGCTCGACGTTCTGGCCCGGCAGCCGCCAGGCCTTCGCGCCCTCCTCTCCCGTCTACCGTCGCCTCGCGGCCGAACTCGTCACCGCTCTCGCGGAGCGCTACGCGCAGCATCCTGCCGTCGTGCTGTGGCACGTCAACAACGAGTACGGATGCCATCTGCACTACGACTACTCCGACGCCGCGCGCGACGCGTTCCGCGCGTGGTTGCAGCGCAGGTACGCGACGATCGACGCCCTCAACCACGCCTGGGGCACGGACTTCTGGTCGCAGCGCTACACCGACTTCGATCAGATCGTGCCGCCGCGCAAGGCGCCGTACAGCATCAACCCGACCAGCGTTCTGGACTTCAAACGGTTCACCTCCGACACCCTGCTCGAGCTGTACGTGATGGAGCGCGACATCATCCGCGCCGCGGGAGCGACCCAGCCGATCACGACCAACTTCATGGGCGCGTTCCCGCCGGCCGACTACTGGAAGTGGGCGGCCGAGGTCGACGTGATCAGCGACGACAACTACCCCGATCCCAACGACCCCGAGTCGTTCCGCGGGGCCGCGTTCGCACGCGAGCTGATGCGCGGTCTCAAGCCCGGGGTGCCCTGGATCCTCACGGAGCAGTCCACCAATGCCCTGAACTGGCGTCCCACCAACGCCCCGAAAGCACCCGGTCAGATGGCGGCGATCAGCGCGCAGGCGGTGGGCCGAGGCGCCGACGGGATCATGTTCTTCCAGTGGCGGCAGTCGCGCCGCGGCAGCGAGAAGTTCCACTCGGCGATGGTGCCGCAGGCCGGGCTCGACACCCGCACCTGGCGGGAGGTCGTCGAGCTGGGCGGACAGCTCGCGCAGCTCCCCGAGATGCCGGACGTCTCGTCGGGGGCGAAGATCGCTCTCGTCTTCGACTGGGAGAACTGGTGGGCGATCGACGGGCGCGACCACCCGATCGTGCTCGACTACCTGACGCTCTCGCACCGCTGGCATGCGGCGCTGCATCGGCAGAACCTCGCGGTCGACATCGTGAACACGACGAGCGATCTCCGCGGCTATTCACTCGTGGTCGCGCCTCAGCAGTATCTGCTGAGCGATGAGGGCGCCGCGAATCTCACGGCGTATGTCGCGCAGGGCGGCAACCTGTTCGTCTCGGCGTTCAGCGATGTCGTCGACCAGGACGACGCGTTCCGCGAGGGCGGCTTCATCGTCTCGCTGCGGGACGCGCTCGGCGTCGCGCTCGAGGACTTCGGGGCGCTGGTGCCGCCCGAGTCGGTGCGATCGGCCGACTCTGCCGGAGAGGTCGCGAGCCACGCCGTGCCCGACGGGCCGGGCCAGTCGGAGGCGCGAGTGGACGGCCCCGCGGGGACGATCGTCGGCCAGTACTTCGCGGAAGAGCTCCTCGTGCAGGATGCCGAGGTGCTGGGTCGCTTCACCGAGGGTCGCACCGCCGGGCGAGCGGCGTTCACCCGCAAGGCCTTCGGGGACGGCAACGGCTACTACCTCGCGACGATCCCGGACGACGCCGGCATGGCAGCCGTGCTGCGCTGGCTCGCCGTCGAGGCGGGAGTGACCGCCGAGATCGAGGGCCTTCCCGAGCACGTCGAGATCGCACGCCGAGGCGGCATCCTCACCGCCATCAACCACAGTGCGGAGCCGTTGGCGGTCGATGTGCCCGGCCGCGATGTGCTCACGGGGTCGACCGCGGCGCGCCGCGAGCTCGGTGCGTACGGCTGGGCGTTCATCGACACGAGCGGGGTCGACGCGCGGGACTGATCACGCGAGGACGGCCGCGGTCGCGCGGGTCGAGGGGTGCGGCGCGCGGGCCGCACCCCTCGACCTCAATAGACGATCACCGGGAGGCTGCGCGTGCTGCGGGAGTCCTGCCACGGCTCCGTGCCGTCGAAGCGGACCGTGAGCAGGTGCACCCCACGGCTCAGCTTCGGCACCGAGACGGTGACCCTGCCCTTGTCGGAGGGAGCCAGCTCGACCGTGGCGACGACCTTGCCGCGTTCGTGCACCGTCACCGTGCCCACCGGCGCGCTGCCGTCGTCGGCCGCCACGGTGACCTTCACGGTGGCGCTCTTGCCCGACTTCACCAGCAGGTCGGAGGAGGCGCGCACCCGCGTATCGATCGGCTGCACCTGGTCGTCGACCAGCACGGCGACCGACCGGGCGGGGATCGTCACGGTGCCGGTCGCGGCGTCCCAGGTCGTGGTCTTGACCACGGCATCCGCTCCGTTCGCCTGAGCCGGGGTCAGCGCGAACGAACGCCCGGCCAGCCCCGCGACGGTCTGCGTGACCGGCGCAGGAGAGGAGTTGAACGCGACGAGCGCCCCGTCGAGATCGGCGTCGGCGTCGGGACCCGTCAGGTCGTCGATCTGCATCAAGATCACGCCCGGAGCCGCCCCCGCCCCGCCGTTCGGGAACGTGACCTTCTGCTGGATCAGCTCGGCCGAGCCGAGCCGCAGCAGATCGACCTCGTCGCGGATGCGCAGCAGATCGAGAGCGGATGCCTCTGCGGCCGCCATGTCGGCCGCGGCCGGCTTGAGCGCAGGATCGGCGAGCAGCGGCGCCATGATCGGCCACTTCTCCTCGTTGCCTGCCGCGGTCGGCAGCCCCGAGCCGAACGTCGACTCCTGACCGGTCCAGTCGATGCGGTTGAACCAGTCACCGGAGTTGTAGCTGTTGCGATCGAGGGACTTCGACCGCAGCAGCTCGGTGCCTGCGTGCCAGAACGACGGCGACTGCGAGAGCGTCACGGTCGCGAGCTCCAGCGTGTTCATCCGCACGCGGTCGGCCATCGTCGTGTCGACCGGGAGCTTGAGCACCGAGAGGTCGTAGAGCGTCTCGTTGTCGTGCGCATCGACGTAGTTGATCGTCTCGTCCGGCTGATCGGCATAGCCCGCCGCGGAGCCGCGATAGTCGATCGCCTCTCCCGCCGTCACCGAGCCGTCGCTCGTCGTGAACTCGAAGTCGCGCAGATTGCCCGCCAGCCCGAGCTTGACGAGATCGGTCTCGTGGCCGAGGTCGGCGAGCGCCTGCTCGACCGTGCCGTTGATCGGATCGCCGTTCGGGTCGGTGCCGAGACCGGTGCCGAAGCCCTGACGGAACGTCGACGACGAGTCGACCGGGCTGCCGCCGTGCACGGCGTCGCGCAGGCGGTCGTTGAACGTGCCGATGCCGGTGCCTCCCAGCTGCCCCTGGGTGGCCTGCTCGAACAGCGCATCGTCCGCCACCTCGCCGAAGTTCCAGCCCTCGCCGTACAGATGGATCGCCGAACCGTCGACGCCGTCCTTCGCGAGGGTCAGGGCGTCGAGCGCGTCGCGGATCGCCTGCATGTTCGTCGTCGAGTGGTGACCCATGAGGTCGAAGCGGAAGCCGTCGACCTTGTAGTCGCGCGCCCAGGTCACGATCGAGTCGACCATGAGCTTCTGCGCGGCGAGGTGCTCGGTCGCGACGTTCTGGCAGCACGTCGAGGTCTCGACGCCGCCGGCCGCGTTCAGCCGGTGGTAGTAGCCGGGCACGACCTGGTCGAGCACCGACTTCTCGGCCTGACCGGATGCCGCCGTGTGGTTGAACACCTCATCGAGCACGACCTGCAGGTCCATGTCATGGAGAGCGCCGACCATCGACCGGAACTCGCTGACCCTGGCGCCGCCGTCGGCGTCGACCGCGTACGAGCCCTCTGGCGTCGAGTAGTGGTACGGATCGTAGCCCCAGTTGAAGCCGTCGGCATCCGCGACCGCCTGGATGCACGCCTGCTGTGCCGCGTCGGCCGGGCCGAACGAGGCGAGGTCGCAGTCGGGCACCGCCTGCGCTGCGCGGTCCTCCTCGATCGAGGCGATGTCGAAGGAGGGCAGCAGGTGCACGGTGTTGATTCCGGCATCCGCGAGCTGCTTCAGCTGATCGGTGCCCGCGCTGTCGCGGGTGAACGCCAGGTACGTGCCGCGCTCGTCGGCCGGAACCGTCTCGTCGCTGATCGAGAAGTCGCGGATGTGCAGCTCGTAGATCGCCCGGTCGACCGCGCGCTCGACGACCGGCGCTTCGGCCTTCTGCCACTGCTTCGGCTGCCAGGCCTTGTCGTCGAGGTCGATGGCGACCGAACGCCGCGAGTTCAGAGTGAGCGCCGTCGAGTAGGGATCGGTGACCCGGTTCGTCTCGATCGCACCGGTCGTCGGCGCATAGACCACGACCTCCCACAGGAACTCGTCGCCCTTGAGATCCTTGGCGCCCGCGACCGACCAGACGCCGGACGCCGCATCCCACGCGGCCTCGTGCCGAGCGGGGTCGCCCTCGGCGCCCTCGTCCCAGGTGAGAAGGGTCGCGCTCTGCGCCGTCGGCGCCCACAGCCGGAACGTCGGCTTCTTGCCCGAGAACGTCACGCCCAGGTCGACGTCGTCGAGGGCTGCGGCATAGAGATCGTCGAGAACCCCGGCGATCTGCACGCCGGTGAATGCGGAGGGCGCACCCGTCTCGTCACGTTGGACGACCGCGAGCTGCGCGCGCAGCAGTGCCGCCGCATCGGCATCCGTCACCCGCAGGGCGAGGTATCCGTCGAGCGCGGGGAACCGGGCGAGCTGCTCGTCCGTCAGGCCGCCCTCGATCACCTCGAGCGCGATCGACTCGCCACCCGCGATGTCGCCGTCTGCCACCGCGAGCGAGGCGTCCGCCGAGGAGTACAGCTGATAGGCGGCCTTGTCGACAGACCCGAGAGTCGCCGGCCAGGCGATCGTCTCGGCGTCGACCCACTGTGCGCGCTGCTCTCCGGTGCCGGGGAGCTGCGGGTCCGCGCTCACGACCTCGAGGACGTGCGTCGCCAGCGTGTAGCGGAACGACGTCACGCTGCCCTCGGCCGCGCTGAACGAGATGTTCGCGCCGCCCGGCACTCCGTCGGCGCCGTAGTTCTCAGCCCAACTCAGGCCGTGCGCCACCTTGAGCTCGTAGGCTCCGGTGGGGAGGTCGGCGGTCGAGAACTCGTAGACGCCGTCGCGGTCGCCGTCGGCCATGAGGGTGCCGAGGCAGTCGGGAGACCAGTCCGCCGCGCAGCCGAGCTCGTCCTGCAGAGAGCCCGGCAGCGTCACGATGGGTCCGTCGGCCGAGGACTGCACGATGTTCGTGCGCGGGTCGAAGTAGAAGGTGATCGGCCCGCCCGCGTGGGTGAGCGTGACGTTCGAGCCGTCCGGCACACCGTTCGCACCGTAGTTGACGGCCCAACTGCCGTTGATCGCCGCCTTGTACTCGTAGTCGCCGGCCGGCAGATCGAAGGTCCCCTCCCATACGCCGTCGGCGCGCAGGGTCAGCTTCGCCTTCTCGCAGGCAGGGTCCCAGTCGCCCGCACAGCCCATCTCGGAGTTGAGACTGCCGGGCACGGTCACCATGTCGATCGGAGACTCGGGCTCCTCGCCGGCCGTCAGCGTCACGGCGTTGCCGACCGACGCGTACGTCGAGGCTGCGGCGTGGTTGCCCGCGGCATCCGTCGTCACGGCCCGGTATTCGACGAGCGTGCCGTTCGCGAGATCGCGGATGTCGTGGAAGACGCGGGGGTCGGTGTCCTCCGCGGTGCCGAGCGCCTGCCACTCCTCGGAGCCGACGACGCGCCAGGCGAAGCTCGTCTGCGCCCACTGATCGGCGATGTCGGCCTGCACGGCGGACTGTCCGGTGACACCGGCTCCGGCGGCGGGCACGACGACCTCGACGGATGCCGCCTCGGACGGCGCCGTGACGGTCGAGTCGGCTTTCCAGACCACCGCCGACAGAGCCGGCACCGTGATCGAGGCGGCCGCACCGGCATCCGTGGCGAGGGACGCGGCGTCACCGTAGAGCACCTCGTACGAGGCGTCGGCGGTCAGCGTGGTGAGGTCGACCGTCTGCGCGGTGGCGGCGTTGTTCACGGCCACCAGGTATTCGACCTTGTCGTCGGCATCCACGCGGGAGAACGCGTACACACCAGCACCGGACGCCGCGTACCGCTCGATCTGCGCGCCCTCGCTGAGCGCCGGGTTCGACTCCCGGAGCTCTGACAGCGCGGCGATGTGCTCGTAGAGCGCGGCATCCGTCGCATAGCGGTCGACCGAGCCGGCCTGCTCGCCGGTGATGAGGTTCTGATTCGCGTAGTCGGCGACCTGGGTGGCGAAGAGCGACTGCCGGGCGTCCTTGTCGCCGCCGGGGCCGGCGAAGCCCTGCTCGTCGCCGTAGTAGACGACCGGCTGACCCCGGGTGAGGAACATGAGCTCGTGCGCCAGCTCGTCGCGCTCGAGCGGAGCATCCGTCGTCTGGAGGAAGGATCCGACCCTGCCCATGTCGTGGTTGCCGAGGAACGTGGGCAGTGCCGTCGCCGACGAGTCGGGTGTCGTGTAGCGATCGTCGCCCGCGAACAGGGACTGCAGGCCCTTGGCCGAATTGCCCGACGCGTAGCTGACGGCGGAGGACTGGAACGTGAAGTCGAGGATCGAGTTCATGTCGGTGTCTCGCACGTACGGTGCGAGCTTCACGGGGTCGGCGTCGTAGACCTCGCCGAACATGAAGAAGTCGTCGTTGCCCTTCTCGTGCGCGTAGTCGAGGACGTCGGCCGTCCATTTCTCCCAGAACTCGAAGTTCACATGCTTGACGGTGTCGATGCGGAAACCGTCGATGCCGAGGTCGATCCACTTGTCGTAGACCTCGACGAAGCCGTTGACCACCGTCGGGTGCTCGGTCATCAGGTCGTCGAGTCCGCTGAAGTCGCCGTATGTGACCGACTCCCCCGACCAGGTCGAGTCTCCGCGGTTGTGATAGAGCGACGGGTCGTTCAGCCAGGCCGGCACCTTGACGTCGGCCTCGCTGTCGTCGATCACCGGCGTGTAGGGGAAGCTCGTCGCCGGGTCGAGTTCGGGGAACCCGTCGGTGCCCGCGTGGTCGGCCGGGTCGAACGCCGTGCCCGCGGCATCCGTGTAGGGACTCGTCGCCTGGTCGATGTAGGAGTACTGCCCCTCGGCGTAGTCGATGACGTCGGCGGTGTGGTTGGTGATGATGTCGAAGTACACCTTGATGTCGCGGGCGTGCGCGTCGGCGATCAGCGCCTGCAGCTCCTCATTGGTGCCGAGGTGCGGGTCGATGCGGGTGAAGTCGGTGATCCAGTAGCCGTGATAGCCGGCCGAGGCGTTGGCGCCCTCACCCTGCACCGGCTTGTTGGCGAAGCTCGGCGTCAGCCAGATCGCCGATGTGCCGAGCCCCTCGATGTAGTCGAGGTTCTCGCGGATTCCGGCGATGTCGCCGCCCTGATAGAAGCCCTTGTCCGTGGGGTCGAAACCGGTGGTGAGCCGGTCGCCCTCGAGACCGCCGGTGTCGTTGGCCGTGTCGCCGTTCGCGAAGCGGTCGGTCATCACGAAGTAGAACTGCTCGCCGGCACCCGCCTGTCGGGCCGGGCTCGCGATGAGCGCCTCATCGTCGGAGGTGTAGCCGCCACGCAGGTCGGTGGACTCGAGCCCGACGCGCTTGAGCGTGTCGTCGAACGTGAAGCGGAGGGTTGTCGGGCCGGCCACGGTCAGAGGGATGTCGTCGGCCCCGCCGTCGAGCCCGTACGCCTCGTCCCAGCCGTCGTTCACCGCGACTTTGTACTGCCACGTGCCCGCAGGGACCTCGAACTCGGCGGAGTAGATGCCCTCGGCGCCCGTGGGCTCGAGCTCGGTCTCGGTGCAGTCGGGCGCCCAGTCCGCCGCGCAGCCGAGCTCGGACTGCAGCGAGCCCACGAGAGCCACGGTGCGATCGGCCGCCGCGGCGGATGAGCCGCCGAGAGTGCCGGCCGCGCCGAAGCCCGAGACGACGAGCGCGGTGGCGGCGAGTAGGGCGAGCGGACGTGAAGCGGTCGTCTTCGACCGAGCCGACTTGAACAAATGATGCTCCCTGATGGCGGCGGACACGACGACGTGTCCGGAGGCTTGCGAGTGAAGCTAGCAGGGCGGGGTCTATGACTGCAAGCGCTTGCAGTAGTGTTCTGGCGAAAAGTCAGGGGTGTGAATGTTGCTGATGGTCTTAAGTCGCAAACGCTTCCAGGATCGCGAATCCCGGGTGAGGAGGATTTCTCGCCGCGTTCACCGCCCGGACACCTTCGCCGACTACAACTGCAGATGCGCGGACACAGACTCAGACCGGATCGGGTAGTCACGTCATCCGCGCATACGGTGAGCGTCTGCTCCCGAAGAGACCCCCGCCGAATCGGGTCGGCGGGGGTCTTCTCTGTCTTGTCCGGCGAACATCGACCCGGCAGGGGCACAGCGGGTGCCTGATGACTGATGCCGGCCTACAGCCGTTCGATGATCGTGGCGTTCGCCATGCCACCGCCCTCGCACATGGTCTGCAGCCCGAAGCGGCCGCCGACCGCGTCGAGGTGGTCGATCAGGGTGCCGAGCAGGCGGGTGCCCGACGAACCGAGTGCGTGCCCGAGGGCGATCGCCCCTCCGCGCGGGTTGAGCTTGGCGGCATCCGCCCCGAGTTCCGCGGCCCAGGCGAGGGGCACCGACGCGAAGGCCTCATTGACCTCGTAGGCGTCGAGGTCATCGATCGTGAGTCCGGTGCGTTCGAGAATGCGCCGCGTCGCGGGGATCGGGCCGGTCAGCATCATGAGCGGATCGTCGCCGACCACCGTGAACGCGTGGAACCTCGCCCGCGGCGTGAGTCCCAGCTGTTCGGCACGCTCGGCGCTCATCACGAGCGCAGCGGATGCTCCGTCGGTCAGCGGCGAGGAGTTGCCGGGAGTGATCCGCCAGTCGACGTCCGGGAATCGGGCGGCAAGAGCGTCGGTGCGGAACGCGGGGCTGAGTCCCCCGAGCCCCTCGGCCGTCGTGCCGGCGCGCACGGTCTCGTCGCCCGCGGCATCCGGAGCCTCGGCGACCGGGATGACGGTGCGGTCGAAGAATCCCTCGTGCCACGAGGCGGCCGCGCGGCGGTGCGACTCGGCGGCGTACTCATCCAGCGCTGCGCGATCGATGCCCCAGCGCTGGGCGATCAGCTCGGCCGAGACGCCCTGGTTCACGAGTCCCTCGGGGTAGCGCTCACGCAGGCGAGGCGACATCGGCGACCCGCCGGACGCAGACGATCCGAGCGGCACCCGACTCATCGACTCGACGCCGCCGACGATGACCGCGTCATACGCGCCGGCCATGATCCCCTGGGCGGCGAAGTGCACGGCCTGCTGGCTGGACCCGCACTGGCGGTCGATCGTCGTCGCGGGGATCGACTCGTCGAAACCCGCGGCGAGCACAGCCTGCCGCGCGATGTTCGACGACTGGTCCCCCACCTGACTCACGCAACCGAGCAGCACGTCGTCGATCTGCCTCGACTCGAGCCCGCTGCGCTCGAGTATCGCGGCGAGAGCACCCGCCGCGAGGTCGACAGGATGCACACCCGAGAGCGCGCCGCCCGGCTTGCCGCGTCCGACGGGAGTGCGGACGACATCGATCAGGACGGCTTCGCTGCGCGTGCTCATGCCTCCTATTCTCGCCCTGTCGCGGAGTGCGGGGACGGATGCCGCGTCGCTGCCCTGCACCAGCCTCGGCCATGCGCGCCCGCGACGGCCGGATTCCCGGCATCCGGCCGTCGCAGGCGCATTCGGCCTTCTGAAGCACCCGGCATCGGTACCCGGCATCGGCACCCGGCACCCGGCACCCGGCACCCGGCATCGGCATCGGCATCGGCATCGGCATGCACCCCGAGATGCCGTCTTCGCGCGCGGCGAAAAACGACCGGCGCCACCCGGCATCCGAAATACAATCGGATACGCGCCCGCACCCCGGCGCATCCCCCACCGTCGAGGCGCCCGTGACCCGGGCGATCCGCTCTTTCCGAGGACCCCACCATGTCCAGCGAACCCATCACCGTCTCCATCCGCCGCGAGGTCGACCCCGAGCATGTCGCCGCCGCCACCGCCTGGGTGCAGACCGGCGTGAATCTGGCGCACCGATACCCGGGGTTCCTCGGATCCGGCTGGGTGCGCGACGGCGAGGACTCGCATGTCTGGCACATGCTGTACCGCTTCTCCGACGAGAAGTCGCTTGTGGCGTGGGAGCAGTCGGGCGAGCGCGAGTGGTGGAAGTCGACCGGCGAGCAGTTCGTGCGCAGCGAGCGCGTGCGCCGCCGCACGGGCATCGAGGGCTGGTTCGACGAGCCGACCACCGACACCATCACCCTCCCCCGCGCTGACGGCTCGACGACCACCGTCGCGATGGTCAGCACTCCGCCGCGGTGGAAGCAGGCCGTGTCGATCTGGCTCGGGTTCTTCCCGCTGAACCTCGCCTTCACCTATGCGCTGAGCCCCGTGCCCGGCTGGAACGAGCTGCCGATCTGGCTGCGCGTGCTCGCCACGACCGTCGTGCTCACGCCGATCATGACCTACTGGGTGCTGCCCTGGGTCACGCGCACGCTGCGCCACTGGCTCAACCGCTGAGGCTCGGTCGCCACTGCCGCATCGGGTCTGCCGCACCTGCCGTGTGCGATCCGTCCGTGAGGGGCGTGCATGAGGTGCATGCGTCCGTGAGGCGCGGCATCCGTGAGTCGCGTGCACCCGCGAGACGCGTGCGTCCGTGAGGTGCGGCATCCGTCCGTCGTGTGCGTTCGCCGCGCGAGCGGCTGCACATCTGTGAGGCCGGGCAGTGCATCTGTGCGGGGCCACTACCGCATCCGAATCGGGCGTTTCCGATGCGAAACTGACTCCGCACCGGATGGTGGATGCGAAACTGACCCCGCACCGGACTCCAGATGCGAAACTGACCCCGCACCGCCGCCGCGACGAGCGTCAGAGGTCGGCGACGGCGGCGCGCAGCGCCTTCTCCACGGCCGCGACCCCGTCGGACAGCGGACCCGGTCGCCGCACGAGATACAGCGTGTTGATCGGCGGATCCTCGGTGGGTCGCAGGTCGACGAGTCTGCCATCGGCGAGTTCGTCGGCGATCAGGTAGGTCGGCAGGGCGGTGACGCCCGCCCCCGCAACCGCAGCGGCGGCGAGCGCGCGCAGGTCGGGGAAGACGAGAGCCGGTTCCCGGTCGAGACGGATGCCGAACACGTGGCGCCAGTACCGTCGGACGATCGGGACGTCTCGGTCGTATGCCAGCAGAGGTACGTGCGCGAGCGCGTCCGGCGAGAGGGCCGGAGACGGGTCGATGCTCAGCGACGGCGAGGCCACGAGCACGAATTCCTCGTCGAACAGCGGCATGCTCGGCAGCGTGCGTCCGCGAGGACGCACGGCGGAGATCACCAGCTCGAGGCTGCCGACCCTCAGCTGATCGAGCAGGTCGTCGGCCAGGCCCGTGGTCACCGCAAGCCGCAGTCCGCCGGCCACAGCACTCGCGAGAGCCGGGGCGGCGACGGCGGCCAGGAACTCCCCCGCCCCGCCGAGGCGGATGACCGGCGGTTCGAGGGCCGGGTGGGTGCCGAGAGCATCCGCCAACGCGTCGAGCGGGCCCGAGAGCCGCGCGGCGAGCTCGTCGGCTCGGGGCGTCGGACGGATGCCGCGGGCATGACGGACGAACAGCGGCTCGCCGACGCTCGCCTCCAGCGCCTGCAACTGCGTCGTGACCGACGACTGCGCGAGTCCGAGCCTGCGCGCCGCCGCCGACACCGACCCGGATCGGTGCGCGATGAGGAAGGTGCGCCACAGCCCCAGGTCGGGCAATCCATCGGAATTCCGATTGCTCATATCGGCAATCTATCGGAATCGTTCGTCATGGCGGGCCGTTGTCCTGGATATCGCATCCGCACGGCATCCGTCGTCCGAACCTTGGGAGCATCCATGTCATCCGTCCTCTTCGTCGTCTCCGGCGCCCGCACCTGGACTCTGTCCGACGGCACCGAGCACCCCACCGGCTACTGGGCCGAAGAGCTGCTCGCCCCCTATCGCCTGCTCACTGCCGCGGGGCACGACGTGGTGTTCGCGACACCCGGCGGTGTCGAGCCGGTCGCCGATGCGTCGAGCCTCGGCGACGGGGATGCCGCGGCGCTCGCGGAGATCCCGGGGCTCAGCACTCCCCTGGTGCTCGCCGATGTCGACGGCGCCGCCGACGCGGCCGTCTACTACCCCGGCGGGCACGGACCGATGCAGGACCTCGCTGTGGATGCCGATTCGGCGGCGCTCATCTCGGCGACCGTCGCGGCGGGACGTCCACTGGCCGCGGTGTGCCACGGGCTCGCGGCTCTGCTGCCCGCACGCGATGCTGCGGGCGAGCCGCTCGTCGCCGGACGGCGCATCACCGGATTCTCCGACGAGGAGGAGCGCCTCGGAGGGCTCGCGGACCGCGCGCCGTTCCTGCTCGAGACCTCTCTGCGCGAGCTCGGCGCCGACATCGACGTGACCGACCCGTGGAGCGATCACACCATCGTCGACGGACTGCTCATCACCGGCCAGAACCCGCAGTCGTCGGCATCCGCAGCCCGGGCGCTGGTCGCGGCACTCGCCTGATCGGAGAGGCGCGGTGCGCAGCCGCGACATCCGTCACCCGCACCTGCACCCGCACCCGCACCCGCACCCTGCGTGCGGGGCCAGTTGCGCACCGGAAACGCCCCATTCGGATGCCGAACTGACCCCGCACCGGGTCCCGGGTGCCGAACTGGCCCCGCATCGGCGCCACGACCGTGCCGCGAGCGACTCGGCCGGCCGCCACGCGTCAGACGGCGGCGATCCGCCAGGATGCTGCGTGCGTCGCGCCGGGTTCGAGCACGACCAGGTCGGTCCCCGAGTTGAACGCGTCCGGCGGACAGGTCATCGGCTCGACCGCGAGGCCGATGCGATGGATCGCGTCGATGCCGGGGTTGTCGGCCGTGTGCACCTGCACCCACGGGCAGCGCTCGTCGAAGGTCATGACGACGCCGCTTCCGGCATCCGTCACCACGCGCACCTCGGCGACTCCGCCCTCGCGGGCGAGGCCGGAGAACGCGTGGTCGATGAAGACGTCGGCGATCGGGCGCGCAACGCGGAAGTCCCAGTGCGGATGCGCGGACACTCCCTCGAGCGCCACCGGGCTCAGCCGGTCGTCGGTGACGGTCAGCACCTCGGATGCCGGCAGGGTCAGCGTCCAGTCATCGACCCGGCCATCGGGTCCGGCGACGAGATACGGGTGCGGCCCTGTGCCCCAGGGCGCGGCATCCGTCCCGAGGTTGCGCGCGGTGACGGTCTGCTGAAGGCCGTCACCGTCGATGCGGTACTCGGTCTCCACCTCGACGCGGAACGGATAGCCGGTCTGCGGCTCGATCACGGCCGCGAGCACGACGCGGTCGTCGAGCACCAGTCGGTCTTCGAACTCGGCCCAGGCGAGCAGCCCGTGCAGCGCTTGTGCGCGAGCGGGCTCGGTGAGGGCCAGCTGATGCTCGGCGCCGCTGAACGTGTAGCGACCGTCGACGATTCGATTGGGCCACGGTGCGAGGGTGGTGCCGCGGTATCCGGGCCGCACCTCGTCGGCGTCGAAGGGCACGACCAGGTCGCGTCCTTCGAATGCGAGCAGGCGCAGCGAGGCGCCGACGCTCGCGATCACGGCTTCGTATCCGTGCCCGGTGATGCGCAGCTGACGCCCCGAGCGCGGCCGGCCGGCTCCCGTCATCACAGCCCCTGCGCGAGTCGGTAGTAGGCCTGGTTCCAGCGGACCTGCTTCTGGAACTCGGGCAGCGTGGTCGCATCGTCAATCACGAGCAGCTCGACCTCGGCCATCTCGGCGAAATCGCGGAAGGCCTCGAGCCCGACGGCGGTCGACATCACCGTGTGGTGCGCAGCACCCGCGGTCAGCCAGGCGGCGGCCGAGGTGGTGAAGTCGGGCTGCGGCTTCCACACGGCGCGGCCGACCGGCAGCTTCGGCAGCGACTGGCGCGGGGGCACGTTCTCGACGACGTTCGCGGTGAGGCGGAAGCGGTCGCGCATGTCGCTGAGGGCGACGACGATCGCGGGGCCGGGGTCGGCGGTGAAGACCAGACGCACCGGGTCGTCCTTGCCGCCGATGCCGAGCGGGTGGATCTCGAGGGTCGGCTTCGCCGTCGTGAGCGAGGGCGAGACCTCGAGCATGTGCGCCCCGAGGATCAGCTCGTCGCCGGGCGTCATGTCGTAGGTGTAATCCTCCATGAGGCTCGCCCCGCCGGGCAGGCCCGCGCCCATGACGTTGGCGACGCGCACGAGGATCGCGGTCTTCCAGTCGCCCTCGGCGCCGAAGCCGTAGCCCTCGGCCATCAGACGCTGCACCGCGAGGCCCGGCAGCTGCTTCAGGGCGCCGAGGTCTTCGAACGAGGTCGTGAAGGCGCCGAAGCCGCCCTCTTCGAGGAACGCCCGCAGACCGATCTCGATCGCGGCCCCGTCGCGCAGCGACTGGTGGCGGTCGCCACCGCGACGAAGCTCCGGCACGACCTCGTACAGCTCTTCGTACTCGGCCACGAGGGCGTCGATCTCGGAGTCGGATGCCGCGGCAACGGCATCCGCCAGGTCGTTCACGCCCCACGTGTTGACCTGCACGCCGAAGCGCAGCTCGGCCTCGGTCTTGTCGCCCTCGGTGACCGCGACGAAGCGCATGTTGTCGCCGAAGCGGGCGAGCTTGAGCGAACGGGATGCCGCGAGGCCGGCGGCCGCACGCTGCCACGTCGCGATCTCCTGGCGCACCCGCGGGTCGCTCGCATGACCGACGACGGTCTTGCGCGGCACGCCGAGGCGCGTCTGGATGTAGCCGAACTCGCGGTCGCCGTGCGCCGCCTGGTTCAGGTTCATGAAGTCGAAGTCGATGTCGGCCCACGGCAGCTCGACGTTCGCCTGCGTGTGCAGGTGCGCGAGCGGCTTCTGCAGTGCGTCGAGACCGGCGATCCACATCTTCGCGGGGCTGAAGGTGTGCATCCACGCGATCAGGCCGATGACCCGGTCGTCGGCGTTCGCCTCGAGGGCCGTGCGCTTGATGGCTGCGGCATCCGTCAGCACCGGCTTCCAGACGATGGTCACGGGCACCTCGCCGGCCTCGTCGAGGATGCGGGCGATCTCCTGCGACTGCTCGGCGACCTGCGCGAGCGTCTCGGGGCCGTAGAGGTGCTGACTGCCGGTGAGGAACCAGACCTCGTAGCCGTCGAGCGAAGTGGTGAGCGGGGTGCGGGGCATGAGAGTCCTTGGGTGTTCCGGTGTCGGCGTGAAGAGTGCGCGTGGGGGTCAGAGAGCGGTGGTCGCGGCGGCTTCGATCGCGAGGCCCGCGCGGTAGCGGTCGAGGTAGGCGGTGAAGCCGGCGACGTCGGCAGGGTCGGGGTCGGCGACCGCGAGGGATGCCGAGGCGAAGACGTCGCGCTCGAGGTACTCCCCCAGCGACGCCGTCTCGGAGTGCGCGAGGTACGACGCGAGCACCGCGATGCCCCACGCGCCGCCCTCGGAGGCGAGCTCGCCCACCGCGACGGGAGCGCCGAGCGCTCCGGCGAGGAAACGCTGCGCGACCCCCGCGGTGCGGAACATGCCACCGTGCGCGAACATGCGGTCGAGTTCGACTCCTTCGGCGGCGAGC
Source organism: Microbacterium sp. Bi98 (assembly GCF_918698045.1). Lineage (NCBI taxonomy): Bacteria > Bacillati > Actinomycetota > Actinomycetes > Micrococcales > Microbacteriaceae > Microbacterium > Microbacterium sp. Bi98. Next base: position 35,987 of record NZ_CAKKLK010000015.1, read on the forward strand.
ACCTGCATCCCCAGCGCGAGCGTGCCGAACACGCCGTACAGCTGCGAGCGCATGAAGTTCGCCAGCGTGAAGGCGCTGTCGGGGGTGCGCACGAACAGCGGGCGCCCCTCGGTGAGGCCGGCGATCGGCTCGCCCGCGAGGTGGTTGTAGGCCAGCAGGCCGCCGGCATCCGCCTCTCCGTCGAGAGCCTCGCGGAAGAGGGTGTCGAAGACCGCGTCATCGCTCAGCGGCTGCCCCGCGGCGGCGGCGAAACGGGTGAAGAGCCCTGCCCAGGCGGCCAGTTCGCTCGCGCCGTTGTTGCAGTGCACCATCGCGACGGCGTCGCCCGCGGGTGTCGTCACGAGGTCGAGCTCGTGGTGTACCTCGGCGAGCGGGCGCTCGAGCACGACCATCGCGAAGATGCTGGTTCCGGCCGAGACGTTGCCGGTGCGCGGCGACACCGAGTTCGTCGCGACCATGCCGGTGCCCGCGTCGCCCTCGGGCGGGCAGAGCGGGATGCCGGGGGGCAGCGCGCCCGACGGATCGAGCAGGGCCGCGCCCTCGGCGGTGAGCGTCCCGGCGGCGGCGCCGGCGGGAAGGACGGTCGGGAGCAGGTCCTTGGCTGCGGCGGGAAGACGGTCGGCGGCGAGGGCGTCGTAGGCCTGCAGCATCCGCTCGTCGTAGTCTCCGGTGGCCGAGTCGATCGGGAACATGCCGGAGGCGTCGCCGACACCGAGAACGCGCTCGCCCGTGAGCCTCGTGTGCACATAGCCCGCGAGGGTGGTGACGAAGTCGAGCTGCGGCACGTGCGCCTCGCCGTCGAGCACCGCCTGGTGCAGGTGCGCGATCGACCAGCGCAGGGGGATGTTCACGCCGAGCAGGTCGGTCAGCTCGGCCGCCGCGGCGCCCGTGTTGGTGTTGCGCCAGGTGCGGAACGGCGTGAGCAGCTCGCCCTGCGCATCGAACGCGAGGTATCCGTGCATCATGGCCGAGATCCCGATCGCGCCGAACGTCTCGGGGCGCACGCCGTGGCGCTCGTCCGCGTCGGCGACGAGACCGGCGTATGCCGCCTGCAGTCCGTTCCAGACCTCGTCGATCGCGTAGGTCCAGAGGCCGTCCTGGAGGCGGTTCTCCCACGAGAACGACCCGGTCGCGAGCACCTCGGTGGCGTCGGATCCGATCAGACAGGCCTTGATGCGCGTGGAGCCGAGCTCGATGCCGAGGCTCGTGCGGCCGGCGAGGATGTCGTCGCGGGCGGTCGTGCGGGTCGTGTCGCTCATCGTCGGGCGTCCGAGTTCTGTCCGTAGACGTTCTGGTAGCGGGTGAAGAGGCTGTCGATGGCCTCCTGCGGAATCGGGATCAGCGGGCCGGCCTCACGGGCGTAGTGCACGGTGCGGGCCACGTCTTCGACCATGACGGCGGCCTTCACGGCATCCTTCGCGTCGACTCCGATGGTGAAGGGACCGTGGTTCTGCATGAGCACCGCGCGGCTGCGGTGGCCGGTGAGCGTCTGCACGATGCCGCGGCCGATCGAGTCGTCGCCGATGATCGCGAAGGGACCGACCGGGATAGGACCGCCGAACTCATCGGCCATGGCCGTGATGACGCAGGGGATCTCTTCGCCACGGGCTGCCCACGCGACGGCGAACGTCGAGTGCGTGTGCACGACTCCGCCGACGTCGGGCATGTGGCGGTAGACGTAGGCGTGGGCGGCAGTGTCGCTCGAGGGAGAGCGGTCGCTGCCCGGAGTGCCGGGGATCACGGCGCCGTCGAGGTCGCACAGGATCATGTTCTCGGGCGTGAGGTCGTCGTAGCTGACGCCCGACGGCTTGATCACGAACAGGTCGGCTCCGGGCACGCGGCCCGAGACGTTGCCGCCGGTCCAGACGATGAGGTCGTAACGGACCAGTTCACCGTGCAGACGGGCGACATCCTCGCGGACGGCCTGGATGGACGCGTCGATCTCAGGGGAGAAGACGGGGGCTTCGTTGCTCACGGATACCTCGGGGTCGGCGGTGGTCACTGTGACCGGTCACAGCAGTGTGTCACGGAGGTCGGCGGACCGTCAAGACACCGGCGACCGCTCGGCGTCGCCGTGTGCGGGGTCACTTTCGCATCTCCCGTCTCGTGCGGGGCCACTTTCGCATCGGATACGGCGTATTCACGTGCAGAACTGACCCCGCATCGCGCCGCACAGGCAGAACTGACCCCGCAGCGCGCCGGCACACACCCTGGCGCCGTTTCAGCGCGGCGGCGCCACCGAATCGCGGGTCACGAGCACGGGTGCCACCGGCGCGAGGTCGGATGCCGCGGCTCCGGCACTGCCCGCCAGCACCGCCGCCACCGCACGACGCGCCAATTCCGAGAAGTCCTGCCGCACGGTCGTGAGCTTCGGCCAGTAGTAGGCGGCATCCGGAGTGTCGTCGAACCCGACCACACTGATGTCTGCCGGCACCGAGAGCCCGACTTCCTGCAGACCGCCGAGCAGACCGAGGGCCATCTGGTCGTTCGCTGCGAATACCGCTGTCACACCCGAGTCGCGCACGGCGCGAGCCGCTGCATAGCCCGAGCCGGCGGTCCAGTCGCCCTCGATGACCGGTCCGGCGGCGAGTCCTCGTGCGGCGAGCTCGACCCGGAACCCCTCAGCGCGGGACTCGGCCTCGAGCCAGTCGGCGGGGCCGGCGAGGTGCGCGATGCGTGTGTGCCCGGCGTCGGCGAGTGCCGCGACGGCGAGTCGAGCCCCGGCCTCCTGATCGACCGAGAGGCCGCGCGCGCCGCGATCGGCTGCGTGCAGGGTGACGACGGGCACGCCGATGCGCACCGAGTCGAGCGCGTCGAGGGTGTGGGCGTGAGGCGCGACGACGACGATGCCCTCGACTCCCTGCATGACGAGGTGGTCGACCGCGGCGACCACGGCATCCGTGTCCCCCGCATCCGCGAAGGCCGCACTCAGCCAGTAGCCGACCTCGCGGGCCGACGCCTCGAGCGCTGCGATGCTGCGCGACGGGCCATAGTGCAGTGCGTCGGTGGCGAGCACCCCGAGGGTGCGGGAGCGGCGGGTGCCCAGCGCTCTGGCCGCGTTGTTCATGCGGTAGCCGAGCTCGGTCATCGCGGCAAGCACCCGTTCGCGAGTCTCGGCGGCGACCTCGGGGTGGTCGTTGAGCACGCGCGACACCGTCTGCCGAGACACCCCTGCGCGCACGGCGACGTCGCGCACGCCGACGGTGCGGCGGGGCTCGCTGCTCGTGTCACTCACGCCGACGAGTGTATGCCGAGCGGCCCCGGCGCCTCGTCTTCGTGCCACTCTGGTGACATGCGCATCGCACTCACCGGATCATCGGGCAAGCTCGGCAGCGTCGTCGCGCGGGAGCTCCGCGCTCACGGACACGAGGTCATCGGCATGGACGTCTCAGGCACCCGCGGCCCTGACTTCGTGCAGGTGGACCTCACGGATTACGGCCAGGTCGTGGATGCTTTCACGGCCGTCGGCGACCGGCACGACGGCATCGACGCCGTGGTGCATCTCGGCGCCATCCCGGCGCCCGGCATCCGCAGCGACGTCGCCACCTTCCACAACAACATGCCCGCCACGTTCAACGTCTTCTGGGCGGCGGTGCGCCTCGGCATCCGCCGCGTCGTCTACGCCTCGAGTGAGACCGTGCTGGGCCTGCCGTTCGACGTGCCGCCGCCCTACGTGCCGGTCGACGAGGACTACCCCGCCCGCCCCGAGTCGGTCTACTCGCTCGTGAAGACCCTCGAGGAGCAGCTGGCGAGGGAGCTCGTGCGCTGGCATCCCGACCTGTCGATCACCGCACTGCGGTTCTCGAACGTGATGAACCACGAGGACTACGCCGAGTTCCCCGACTTCGACGCCGATGCGCTGCGCCGTAAGTGGAACCTCTGGGGATACATCGACGCACGCGACGGTGCGCAGGCGGTGGAGCGTGCGCTCGAGGTGGCGGCACCCGGGTTCGACAACTTCATCATCGCGGCGGCCGACACGGTGATGACGCGTCCGAACGCCGAGCTGCTCGCCGAGGTCTTCCCCGATGTGCCGGTCGCCCGCGAGTTCGGCCCGAACGAGACGCTGCTGTCGATCGACAAGGCCCGCCGCGTGCTCGGGTTCGACCCGCAGCACTCCTGGCGCGACGACGCCTGACCTGACTCCGGCGCGCGCAGCGCCCCTCAGCGCCGGGCGATGGTCGATCCGCGGATCACGAGCCGCACCGGCAGGTGGTGCGCGCCTTCGCCGATGTCGATGCCGTCGATCGCATCGAACACCCGCAGCGCCGCCTGACGACCGAGCTGCTGCAGGTTCGCGTCGATGCTGGTGAGCTCGGGCCGGGCGTTGGTCGCGAGCACTTCCCAGTTGTCGTAGCCGATCACCGCGAGGTCGTCCGGCACGGTGCGGCCGAGATCGCGGGCCGAGTCGAGCACACCGCGAGCGATCTGGTCGGATCCGCAGAACACGGCGTCGATGTCCGGATGCCGCTGCAGCAGCATCGCCGCGGCATCCCGACCCCAGTGCTCGGTCCACTCCGAGAACATGGGCTCGCCCACGAGTTCGAGCCCCGCCTCGCCGAGTGCTGCTCTGGCGCCGGCGAGGCGGTCTTGGGCTGCGGCATAGGTCGGGTCGCCCGAGATGTGCGCGATGCGCCGACGTCCGCAGGCCAACAGGTGCTCGATCGCGAGACGCCCGCCCGCGTAGTTGTCGGGGGTCAATGAGAGGTCGCGCGGGTCATCCGAGGGGGCGTACGCGTAGACCACGGGCACGGGGATCTCCTGCCCGAGCGAGGGGCGCGGATCCGTCTGACGGCCGACGACGATGATGCCGTCGACCCTGCGGCTCAGCAGCTCCTTCAGGTGGTGCTGCTCACGGATCGCGTCACCTCGCGCATCGCACAGGAAGACGTTGATGCGACCTGCGCCGAACGCATCCTCCGCGCCCATGAGGATCGGCAGCATGAAGCGGCCCTCGAGGTCGCTGGTGAGAAGGCCGACCGTGCCGGTGCGCCCGGCGAGGAGTCCTCGCGCCATGGCATTGGGGGTGAAGGACAGCTCCTCGGCGATCGCGCGCACCTTGGCGCGGGTGGCGACCGATACGTCGCCCCGATCGTTCAGCGCCTTGGATGCGGTCGAGATCGAGACTCCGGCGCGCGCGGCGACGTCACTGAGGGTCGCAGCTCGTGCTCCAGTCGTATCCGTCATCCCACTCCTTCGTGCTGAAAGGTTATCGGAACGAGGGTTGACGCGCCCTCCGAAACCACGCTATACCTTTTCGAAAGGGTTTTCGTAACTTTCGAAGAACCTGATCTTCACCCTCATCTCCACTCCCGGCGCTGCACTGCCGAAGCGCCACACCGCACCCGCTCGAGGACGAGCCCAGAGGAGCCCCCGCCCATGAACACCATTCGCACCCACGCCGCACGTCGGGCAGCAGCCGCCGTCATCGCGGCCGGCCTGCTCGTCGGCGGACTCGCCGCCTGCGCACCCGCCGGCGATGACGCCGCCTCCGACGAGCCCATCCCCGCCGAAGGCACCGACGACGGCACGACCCTGACACTGTGGACCCGCGCGCCGATCGAGCGCCAGGCCAAGCTGCTGGTCGACGCCTACAACGACAGCCACGAGAACCAGGTCGAGCTGACAGTCGTGCCCAACGACGACTACGTCGCGAAAGTCGGCGCCGCCGCAGGGTCGAGCGGCCTGCCCGACCTCTTCGCCGCCGACATCGTCTACGTGCCGAACTGGGCGCAGCAGGGCCTGTTCCAGGACATGTCCGAGCAGATCGACGCCCTCGACTTCAAAGACGAGATCAACCCCGGGCACCTGTCGGCCGGCACCGTCGACGGCGCCGAGTACGTGCTGCCGTTCGCCCTCGACCTCTCGATGCTCTTCTGGAACAAGGAGCTCTTCGCCGAGGCCGGCCTCGACCCCGAGAAGGCGCCCGCCACGCTCGAAGAGTTCGCCGAAGCGGCCATGGCCGTGCAGTCGCTGAACAAGCCGGACACCTACGGCACCGCGACCGGCCTCAACTGCGGCGGATGCCTGGTCTTCACCTGGTTCCCCTCCATCTGGGCATCGGGCGACGAGGTCATGAGCGACGACGGCACCGAGTCCCTGCTCGACGGCGACTCGGCTCAGGCCGTCTACGACACGTGGGCGGGCCTCGAAGAGGCGGGTGCGGTTCTCCCGAGCTCGACCGATGAGGCTGGCCCCACCTGGACCGCCGCGTTCAGCGAGGGCAAGGTCGGCGTGATGCCTTTCCCCGCGACGCTGCTCCCCTCGCTCGAGTTCGACGCGGGAGTCGCCGGCATCCCCGGTGTCGACGGCGGCGCCTCGACGTTCGTCGGCGGCGACGGCATCGGCATCTCGAAGGACTCGAAGAAGGCCGCGCAGGCCTGGAACTTCCTCAACTGGATGATGTCCGAGGACGCCCAGGTCGAGGTGCTCGCGAAAGACGGCAACGCCGTCTCCCGCGGAGACCTGGCCGACAACGAGTATGCGGCCGCCGATCCCCGACTGGTGACGATCAACGAGGTCGCAGCCCAGGGCGACACCCCGGTGGCCCTGAACTTCCAGCAGGCGTTCAACGCCCCGGGCAGCCCGTGGCTCACCCTGGTGCGCAACGCCGTGCTCAACGGCGACGACTCGGTGCCCGCCGACAACGAGGAGATCACGGCGATCCTGTCGCAGTGATCATGCGGGGGCGGCGCGCCGCGTCGCCCCCGCATCCCCCCTCGTCAGTCCCCCATCGAAAGAGAACGTGATGACCCAGGCCACACTCCCGCTGCATCGCCGCAGACGGCGCACCGCCTTCGGCGGCCCGGTGCAGGGCTGGCTGTACGCGGCCCCCACGGCGATCTTCGTCGCCCTGCTGTTCATCGTGCCGCTGGTGCTGGTGCTGCAGATGTCGGCCTCGGACTGGCCCCTGCTGAGCGGCAACCAGGGAATCAACTTCCCGGAGAACTATGCGGATGCCGTCACGCACCGCCTCTTCTGGGATTCGATCCGCTTCACCCTGCTCTACACCGTCATCACGACCGTGATCCTGATCGGACTCGGGCTCGGCCTGGCCCTGCTCGTGCAGGAGTCCACCCGCTGGAAGGGGTTCCTGCGCACGGCCTTCCTGATCCCCAGCGCGCTCGGCCTGGCATCCGCGTCACTGCTCTTCTACGTGCTGTACTCCCCCATCGCCGGCCCGTTCGCGAACCTCATGAAGTCGTGGGGCATCACGTTCCTCGGCACGCCGGAGGGCGCACTGTGGTCGACCATCTTCCTGATCGTCTGGCGATACGCGGGCTTCTACATGCTGCTGATGCTGGTGGGCCTGCAGGGAATCCCGGATGACGTCTACGAAGCCGCCCGCATCGACGGCGCGAACCGCTGGCAGACCTTCCGCGACATCACCGTGCCGCTGCTCAAGCCGACCTTCGCGCTCACGACAGTGATGTGCGTGACCGGGTCGCTGCTCGCGTTCGAGCAGTTCTACATCCTCACCAAGGGCGGCCCCGACAACAGCACCATGACCGTCGTGCAGCTCATCTACAACGTCGCATTCCAGGGGCAGAACAGCCTCGGCATCGCCGGCGCCCTCTCGGTGATCGTGCTGCTCGCACTCATCGTCATCAACGTCTTCCAACTGCGCGCGTTCCGCCGCACGGATGAGAGCTGAGAATCATGTCCCAGACGCTGACGCGCACGATCGTCGCTCCGAACCATCAGCCGACCCCGCCGCGCTATCGCTCGAAGGCCGCTCGCGTCGTCCTCGGCATCCCGTACTGGGTGTTCACGACCGCGCTGGCCGTGATCTTCCTCTATCCGCTCATCTGGACCGGCGTCTCGTCGGTCAGCCCGATGGCCGGCACCAGCCAGACCGACGGCTGGGGCTTCGGCAACTACGCGGCCCTCGGCGAATACCAGGCCGGCATCTGGGTGTATCTGGGCAACTCGCTCTTCGTCTCGGTGCTCACCGTCGCGCTCACCCTGTTCATCTCGCTGCTGGGCGGATACGCGTTCGCGCGCTTCTCGTTCCCCGGCAAGAACGCACTGTTCCTCCTCACCCTCGCCATCCTGATGGTGCCGTATGCGACCCTGCTCATTCCGCTCTACGTGATCCTCAATGCGGTCGGCCTGCAGAACTCGCTGGTCGGCGTCGCGCTGGTGATCACGATGTTCCAGCTGCCGTTCTCGATGTTCATGATGCGCATCTCGTTCGAGTCGATCCCGCGGGAGATGGACGAGGCGGCGATGGTCGACGGATGCTCGAGCTGGGGCGCCCTGTGGCGGGTGCTGCTCCCTGCCGTCAAGCCCGGGCTCGTGACCGTCGGGCTGTTCGCGTTCCTCACCGCCTGGAACGACTTCATGGCACCGCTGATCCTCATCAACGACACCAACCGCATGACGCTGCCGCTCGCGGTGGCGAACCTCCGCGGACAGGTGCAGGGCGTCGTCGACTACGGCGCCACCGAGGCGGGAGTCGTCGTGCTGGCGCTCCCCTGCATCCTGCTCTTCCTGATCCTGCAACGACACTACGTGCGCGGCTTCATGTCCGGCGCCTTCAAGGGATGACCATGTTCGACACCACTGCACCGGCCGCCCCGGTGGTTCCCACGCACGGGCGTCTGCGCCCGCTCGGCCTCGACGAGGTGCGCATCACCGGAGGGTTCTGGGCCGACCGCCAGGCCGTCAACGGCACTGCCACTCTCAGCCACATCGAGTCGCGACTCGAGTCCGAGGGATGGCTGCCCAACTTCGACCTCGCCGCCGCCGGCACGCTGCCGGACGGGCGTCGGGGACGCGAGTTCGCCGACTCCGAGATCTACAAGTACCTCGAGGCGCTGGCGTGGGAGATCGGGCGGACGGATGCCGCAGCCGACAGCGACCTCGAGCAGCGATTCCGCCGGGTCGTCGACCGGGTCGCCGCCGCGCAGGAGCCCGACGGGTACCTCAACACGATGTTCGGCCGCGAGGGCCAGGACGAACGCTGGTCTGCGCTGCAGTGGGGGCACGAGCTGTACTGCCTCGGGCACCTGTTCCAGGCGGCCGTCGCCCGCGTGCGCACGAGACCGGATGCCGACGACGGTCTGATCGACATCGCTCGGCGCGCCGCGGATCTCGTCTGCCGCGAGTTCGGCGTCGACGGCCGGGACGCGATCTGCGGGCATGCCGAGGTCGAGGCGGGGCTTGCCGAGCTCGGCCGAGCGCTCGGTGAGCAGCGTTACATCGATCAGGCCGCGCTGTTCGTCGAGCGGCACGGTCGCGGGTCGCTCGGCGAGATCGAGTGGGGGCGCAGCTACTTCCAGGACGACGTGTCGGTGCGCGACGCCGAGGCTCTTCGCGGGCACTCCGTGCGGGCGAACTACCTGTCCTCCGCCGCAGCCGACGTCGCCGCCGAGCTCTCCGACGACTCGCTGCTCGACTCCCTGCGGTCGCAGTGGGATCGCACGGTCGAACGCCGCACCTATGTGACGGGGGGCCAGGGGTCGCACCATCAGGACGAGGCCTTCGGCGACGACTGGGAGCTGCCGCCGGATCGCGCCTACTCCGAGACCTGCGCCGGCATCGGGTCGATCATGTTCTCGTGGCGGCTGCTGCTCGCGACCGGTGAGGCGCAGTACGCCGACCTGATCGAGCGGACCCTGTTCAACGTCGTCGCGACCTCGCCCGGTGACGACGGGCGCTCGTTCTTCTACGCCAACACCCTGCATCAGCGCACGCCGGGGATCCCGGCGGATCCGGATGCCACGTCGCCGCGCGCCTCGTCATCGCTGCGCGCGCCGTGGTTCGAGGTGTCGTGCTGCCCGCCGAATGTGGCGCGCACGTTCGCGAGCCTCTCCGCGTATGTCGCGACGGCCGATGATGACGGCGTGCAGCTGCATCAGTACGCACCGTCGACCGTGCGCACGACACTGCCGGACGGCCGGATCGTCGCGTTCGATGTCTCGACGGACTACCCGGCGAAGGGCGATGTTCGCGTCACGATCACCGAGGATGCCGAGTTCACACTGACGCTGCGAGTGCCGTCGTGGGCGTCGGGAGCAACGGTGCGTGTGCACAGCGGGAATGAGGTCACGGAGCTGCCTGCACCTCCGGGTGCGGTCGAAGTCGCTCGTGCGTTCCGCGCCGGCGACATCGTCGAACTCACTCTGCCGATCGTGGCGAGGACCACATCACCGCATCCGATGGTGGATGCCGTGCGCGGCAGCGTCGCGATCGAACGCGGCCCCGAGGTGCTGGCACTCGAGTCGATCGACCTCGGCGGCGACATCGGCGACGCGGTCGCGGCCGGGGAGCCCGTCGAGCGCGACGGTCACGTGGTGCTGCCGGTGCGCCACCGCTCGACCGGCGAGACGGTCGACGCCCCCTTGATCGCCTATCACGACTGGGCGCGGCGCGGTCCGTCGACCATGCGGGTCTGGATTCCGACGGTGTGAGTCAGCTCCAGAGGTCGGCGACGTGAGCCTCGGCCTCGCGAGTGCGTGCTTGCGCGCGGGCGGCCGCGGTGGCGGCGCTGGTGAGAGCGGTCTGCATGTCGCCGGCACACTCGTTCCATTCGCGGTGAGCGCGGGAGTAGGCATCTTGGGCGGCCCCGGTCCACAGGTGCCTCAGCCCGGTTGCTTCGGCGTCCAGGTCGTCGAGGAGCGCTCGGATCTGCTGCGCGGTGTCGGCCAGCGTCGCGATCGACTGGGCGAGCGGTTCGTGCTCGACGCGGATGCGCATCAGCCGGCGCCCTCTTCGGATTCAGGTTTCGGCCAGCTCAGGTGCAGATCGCGGAGCTCGTAGGGCTGAGACACGTCGTCGGTGAGGAAGTACGTGTAGAAGATGACCGCCGCCTCGTCGGCGGTGAAGACCTCGTGCGGGTAGACCGTGGTGCTGTGGCGACCGTCGTCGTAGTGGATCACCTCGGTGGGCTCGCCTGTGCGGTCGCCGCCGGGCTTGCCGATCGCGTACTGGCGGGGAGTGCCGTCGGCCTCGATGCGGCGCACCTCCAGCGCCAGCGCCTCAGCGGTTCCCGCACACTGCATGTACTCCTCACTGAACGGCATGTCCTCGAGGAGGTCCGCACCTTCGGGCGCACGCCACAGACTGTAGGACCAGAACGTGGATCCGTTCATGCCCTTCAGTGACGCCCGCAGTTGCTCCGGGTACGGGCGGACGTAGTCGACGAAAGGGCCACGGCTCTCACCATTGATCTGGTCGATATGCGTAGGTGTACTCATTTCACAGTCTCCAGGACCACTCGGGTGATCTGTATCGTCTTGCCGTTGAGGGTGGCGGTCGCGGGGCGTTCGGGACTGACCGTGCTGTCGAATCCCTTTTGGGCTGCGTCGCGGCTGCCGGTGCCGCCCTTGACCTCGATGCCGGTGTAGGTCCCATCGGCATTCTCGTAGAGGCCGTCGTAGTAGCGGTGTTGATCTGACGTCGCGTCGGGCTTGTGACGGTACCCGTCGATGGTCGCACGAACTTTATCGTGGATGACCTCGACGCTGCGTCTGTCAGCGACTCGATCCAACCCGATCTTCTCGGTATCGACCCAAGGGCGTTGCCCGTCGCCGTTCCAGTGGCCCTTGATGTCACGGCCCCCGTGTTCAGGGTGGGGTGGCGGGCGCTCCACGATGCGGACCGCATCATCCCCGGTCGCCTCGTTCATCCATCGCGTCCCGGCGTGCCCGGCAGCGGCGAGGCCTGCGCCCGCGACACCCACGCCGGCCCAGGCGAGGCCGGCACCGGGGACGCCTCCAACTCCGGTGATCGCGAGGGCACCTCCGCCGCCGATCATCGTGCCGCCACCGACCACGAGCGCGACTCCGCCGAGGAGTTCGAGGAGGATGTCGGGGTGGTTGATGAGCGCGTTGCCCATCGAGGCGATGAAGTTCAGTTGCTCGATCGCCGGGTTGAGTACGGCGGTCTCGAACATGATCGAGCCGATCGCCCGGACGACTGCCCAGTTCGTCGCGCCTTCGGCCTGCTTCGGCGTCTGCAGGGGCGCGGCATCCGCCGCTGCGTGGATGGCGTTGGCAGCGTCGACGGCGTAGCGATCCAGCACACCCTGTGCGTTCGTCAAGACGTCGACCGCCTGTGCGCGCAGGTCCGCGCCGCCGTCGACGAACGGGACGTCGAGTTCGACGTGTCGCAGGTGAAGGTCGCGTTCCAGCTCACGCACCTTCACCTGGTGCTCCTGGCGTGAGGCGATCGTCGCTGCTTCGGCCTGCTCCCACAGGTCGATGGCGCGTGCGGCTTCGTCCTGCGCCCATCGCAGAGCATCGCCATAGGCCGACAGAGCGGCGGCGCCACTCATCAAGTACTCGCCGCACCTCTGCCATGACGACCGCACGTATTCCGCCCGCTCGAGGTACTTCTCATACGGGTACCCCGTCCACGCGGAATCGACCTCGAGGCCCCGCAACCCGTCCCGAAGGGCAGTGGCGGCCTCGGACCGAGACCGCCACGCGGACGCGACCGTATGCGCCGCGGCATACGAGCCCGGTATCAGCGCGACCGGGTCGTTCGTCGTCCCCAGCTCGGACATCAGTAGTCGCTCTCGGCCCAGATCATCTGGTCGAGTTCGCTGCTCGACGCCTCATCGCCCCGGTCGAACACCTCGGCGGTCTGCCGCAGGTTCTCCGCCACCATGTCGACGTCCGCGAGACGGCGCCCCAGTGCCGTCGTCCATGCGTCGCCGAATCGCGCCACCGCCGCGGTGATCGAGCGTGCGCCCAGCCCCGACGACTGCGCGACCACCGCCGAGCCGAAGTCGCCCCGCAGACTGGCGGCCTTCGTCGCGAAGGCGCGCAGCTCGTCGGTCTCCACATCCGTCATCGCACGCCATCGGTCACGAACGACAACGTTACGTCTTCATATGAGGACGTCACCGACATCCGCAGCTCGAATACCGGTGTTCCGAGATGGGACCTTCAGGGTGCTCAGACATGCGAATGGCCCCACCTCGGTGCGAGATGGGGCCATTCAGGCGATGGAGCGGAAGCTACTCCCGTTTTCGGGTGACCGCCCGCTGCAGCAGCACGAACACGAGCAGGATGCCGCCCGTGATGATCGTCGTCATCTCGGGCGGGATGCCTCCGTCACGCGTGATGAGCACGTTCATCAGACCGAGCACCAGCGCACCGACGACCGAGCCGAGCACGTATCCGTAAGCCCCTGTCAACACGGTGCCGCCGATCACTGCCGCGGCGATCGCGTCGAGCTCCCACCCGATGCCGGTGATGTTCTGAGCGGTGCCGAGTCGTGCGGTGTAGAGCACCGCCGCGAGACCGGCGAGACCGCCGCTGATCACGTAGACGAGCACCTTGGTGCGCTGCACGGGCAGACCCATGAGCAGCGCCGAGCTCTCCGATCCTCCGATCGCGTACACGGTGCGGCCGGTGCGCGTGCGGTGCAGAACGAAGAACGCGGCGGCCACGACGATCACCGCGATGAGCACGGCGGGGGTGATCACGAGGTCGTTGACCTTCGGGCCGTCGATGATCTTCAGCTGGGTGCCGATCCAGCGGATCGGCGACTCCTCACCCAGCCGCTCGGGCTTGGTGCTGAGCAGCGAGGCGAGGCCCCGACCGAGGAACATCATCGCCAGTGTCGCGATGAAGGGCTGCACGTCGAAGTACCGGATCAGCACTCCCGAGACGATGCCGAAGAGCACGCCGATGCCGATCATCGCGACGATCACGGCGAAGGCGTTCCAGCCGGCGTTCGAGAGCATCACACCGGCGACCGACGAGACCGCGATGATCGATCCCACCGAGAGGTCGATGCCGCCCGTGAGGATCACGAAGGTCAGCGCGACCGCGAGCACGATGAGGTGCGCATTGTTGATGAGCAGGTTCGACAGCGTGTTGAACTGCAGGATGCGGCCGTAGGCCACCTCGCCGAAGATCACCATGCCGACGAAGATGACCACCGAGGCGATCGTCGGCAGCACCGAGGGGTTCGCCGTGATCATGCGTCGCAGACGGTCGGCGACGCTCTCCGTCGCCCGAGGGGCCGGAGGGGCGGTCATGACGCTCATGCGGACACCTCTTCTTTCGCGATGATCTGTTCGACCGGGCGGGCTCTGCGTCGCGTCCGGAACCAGCTGCGCACGCGCTGCGACTGCAGCAGACACAGCACGACGATCACGATGGCCTTGAACGCCGGGGTCGCCGACGACGAGACGCCGAGATACAGCACGGTCTTGTCGAGGGTCGCGATGAGCAACGCGCCGACGAAGGCGCCGCTGAGTGAGAACTTGCCACCCGCCAGCGATGCGCCGCCGATGACGACCGCGAGGATCGCGTCGAGCTCGAGCTGGTAGCCGGTGCGGGAGATGTCGACGGTCATGACGCTGCCGACCGACATGATGCCCGCGATCCCGGCGAGGATGCCGCTCATGATGTAGGCCGTGAGCAGCAGTCCCTTCGGCTTGATACCCGCCATGCGGCTGGCCCGGGGGTTGATGCCGATCGCCTCGATCATCAGGCCCAGCGCGCTGCGCCTCACCACCCAGCCGACGGCGATCACGATCAGCACCGCGAGGATGAACACCACGGGGATGCCGATCACGAAGCCGTTCGCGATCCACCGGAACGCATCGTTGGATGCCGTCGTGTTCTGCCCGCCGGTGATCACCTTGGCGATGCCTCGGCCGGCGAGCATGAGCACGAGCGTGGCGATGAAGGGCTGCAGGCCGACATAGGCGACGAGGACGCCGTTGACCGCCCCCAGGATGCCGGTGATGACCAGCGCGAGTCCTACCGCGGCGAGCGCTGCGCCGAAGGAGTCGCCTGCGGCGCTGAGGAACTCCATCGAGACCGCTCCGGCGACGGCCATCAGAGATCCGACCGAGAGGTCGATGCCACCGGTGGCGATCACGAGCGACATCCCGATCGCGATCATCATGATCGGCGCCGCCTGGCGCAGGATGTCGATGAGGTTGCCGACGAGGTTGCCGTTGTTGGGGTTGATCGAGAGCGCGAGGTACGTCGGGTCCTTGATCACGTTCAGGGCGAGCAGCGCGAAGATCGCGACGATGCCCCAGAAGAACGGCTTGTGGATCAGGTCCCGCCAGATGGTGGTGCCGGCTGACGCGGTCATCGCGCTGCCTCCTTGTCGGTCGTGGGGGCGATGCTATCGGGCACGGCGCCGTCGGTGTCGTCGAGCGTCTCGGCAGCGGCCTCGACTCCGTGAGCGGCGATCACATCGACGATCACCTGCGCGGTGACGTCCGGTCCGTTCTGGATCTCGCCGATCTTCCGGTGGTCCTTCAGCACGACGATCCGCTCGGAGAGGCGCACGACCTCTTCGAGCTCGGAAGAGATGAACACCACGGCGACGCCGTCTTCGGCGAGCTCGGCCACCGCCTCCTGGATCTCGGCCTTCGCACCCACGTCGATGCCGCGGGTCGGCTCATCGAGGATCAGCAGCTCGGGCTGCGTGGCGAGCCAGCGGCCGAGCAGCACCTTCTGCTGGTTGCCGCCGGAGAGGTTCTTGATCATCCGGTCGGGGTCGGCCGGACGGACGTTGAACTGCGCGATGTAGCGGTCGACGATCGCATCCTGTTCCTTGCGGCTCATGGGACGCGCCCATCCGCGCTCCGCCTGCACGGCGAGGATGATGTTCTCGCGCACGGTCAGGTCTCCGATGATCCCCTCGTCGCGGCGGTTCTCGGTCGAGAAGGCGATCCGACGAGGCAGCGCATCGGCGGGCGACTTGAGGTCGACCCGGCGTCCATGCAGCTCGATCGTGCCTTCGTCGGTGCGGTCGGCGCCGTAGAGCAGTCGGGCGAGCTCGGTGCGCCCGGAGCCGAGCAGCCCGGCGAAGCCGATGACCTCGCCGGGGCGGATGTCGAGGTCGGTCGCCTCGACCGCTCCGCGTCGTGCGATTCCGGATGCCGCGAGCAGCGGCTTCTCATCGGCCTCGCGCGGCGCGCGGCGGCGGTTGCCTCCGAGCGACTTGAGCGCATCGAGGTCCTTGCCGATCATCTTCGAGATGAGAGCGTGGCGGTCGAGGTCCCGGGTGAGGTACTCACCCTCGTACAGGCCGTTGCGCAGCACCGTCAGGCGGTCGCTGATCGCGTAGACCTGATCGAGGAAGTGCGAGACGAAGAGGATCGCGACCCCCTGGTCTCGCAGTGCCCGGATCACGGTGAAGAGGCCCTCGACCTCGGCGGCGTCGAGGCTGGAGGTCGGCTCGTCGAGGATGAGCACCTTGGCCTTGATCGCCATCGCGCGGCTGATGGCGACGAGCTGCTGCAGCGCGATCGAGAGGGTCGAGAGCGGCCGGCGGGTGTCGAGGTGCCCCAGGCCGAGTCGGGAGAGGGCGTCGGTCGCAGCGCGGTGGGTGGCCGTCCAGTTGATGCCGAACACACCTCGCGTCTCATGACCGAGCATCACGTTCTCGCCGATCGAGAGGTTGGGGGCGAGGTTGACCTCCTGGTACACCGTCGAGATCCCGGCATCCTGCGCGTCGCCGGCGCCGCCGAAGCTGCGCTCCTGCCCGGCGACGACGATCGACCCGGAGTCGATCCGGTAGACGCCGGTCAGGGCTTTGATCAGGGTCGACTTGCCCGCGCCGTTCTCGCCCATGAGCGCGTGGACCTCGCCCTGGAACAGCCGGAAATCGACCTTGTCGAGGGCTTTCACGCCAGGGAACTCGATCGAGATCCCACGCATCTCGACGATGGGCAGTGCTTCGTTCATCGGTGTCTCCTCCTCCGGAAGAGCCCGGGCGGTGCGGCTGTTGCGGCACCGCCCGGGCTCACTGGCTGATCGCTCCGGCGGCGGGGTCAGTACTTGCGGTCGGCGAGCACGGCCTGTGCCGCCTCTGCGGAATCGAACGCCTCGCTGGGGACGACGATGTACGAGTCGACGTCTTCACCCGCGAGAGCCTTCTCGACGACCTCGAGGGCCGTCTCGCCGAAGAGCGGGTTGTACTCGTGCACGTAGCTGAGCTGGCCGTCGGCGAGCGCCTGCATGGCGTTCTTCGTGCCGTCGATCGTGGCGATCTTGACGTCCTCGCCCACCACCAGGCCGGCTTCCTCAGCGGCCTGCGCAGCGCCGAGACCCATCTCGTCGTTCTGTGCGAACACGAGCTGGATGTCGTTGTTCGAGGACTTGAGCATCGTCTCGAAGACGCTCTTGCCCTCTTCCGCCGACCAGTTCGCCGTCTGCGCGTCGAGCTTGGTGAGCGACGAGTCGCCGAGGCCCTCGTCGAAGCCGGTGTTGCGCTCGTTCACGACGCCGACGCCGGCCGGCCCCTCGAGCACGACGTAGTTGCCTCCGTCGGGGAACGTCGCCGCAGCCCAGGTGCCGACCTCCTTCGCGACCTCGACGTTGTCGGGAGCGATGCGGGTGACGTACAGGCTGTCGTCGTCGGGCTCGATGCCGCGGTCGAGCAGGATGACGGGGATCTCCGCCTCCTGTGCGCGCTTGAGCGAGTCCTCCCAGCCCGAGGCCTCGGTGGCCGAGAGCAGGATCACATCGACGCCCTCGTCGACGAACGACGTGAACGCGTCGATCTGCGACTTCTGGTCGAGGTTGGTGGCGGGTGCGTACTTGAGGTCGTATCCGGCTTCCTCCGTGAAGGTGTCCTGGATGTTCTGCTCGTTGGCCTCGCGCCATGCGCCCTCGGGACCGACGGCCACGAAGCCGACCGTGGTGACGTCGTCGCCGTCGCCACCCCCGTCGCCCGAGTCGCCGGTCGAGCAGGCCGCAAGGCCGATGGTGAGTGCGCCGACTGCTGCCAGGCCGAACGCGATGCGAATGCGCTTCTTCGCGGACATTTCTTCTCCTCGTTGAGATGCCGGTGGTCACTCCGGCGGTGGTGGACCAGTCATGGTCCGATCGTGATTGCAGGACACCTGCATCGCATGTCCTGCGGTGATGTTACCGGGAACAATTTCTGGAACACAAGAGGTCGAACGAAAATCAACGATGCATGAAGGAAAAGATCTTGTTACCGATCACAGCTCAACGCTGTGGCTGAGCTCAGCGGCGATCATCTCGACCACGGTGTCGACCGTGACACCAGGACCGTTGCTGAGCTCGCCGATCTTCTCGCGGTCCTTCAGCACGATGATGCGATCACTCAGCCGCACCACCTCTTCGAGTTCGGACGAGATGAAGACCACGGCCACTCCGTCACCGGCCAGCTGGCTGATGCGTCTCTGCACATCGATCTTCGCCGCGATGTCGATCCCCCGAGTGGGCTCGTCGAGGATCAGCACGTGCGGACGCACCGCCAGCGCACGGGCCAGCAGCACCTTCTGCTGGGTTCCCCCCGAGAGCAGGCCGACCGGGCGGTCGAGGTCGGCGGGATCCAGATGCAGGGCCTCGACGTACGTCTCGACGAGTCCCCGCGACTCCGCGTGCGAGAGCGGACGAGTCCACCCGCGCAGCGCCTGCAGCGACAGGATGATGTTCTCGCGCGCCGTGAGCTCGCCGATGATGCCCTGCGTCCCCCGGTTCTCGGCCGACAGCGCGATCCGGTGTCGCAGCGCCGCCGACGGGCTCCGCAGCTGCACCCGTTCGCCGTCGACCCAGAGCTCGCCGCTGTCGGCCCGCGCCGAACCGCTGAGCAGCGACGCGAGCTCGGTGCGCCCGGAACCCCGCAGCCCCGCGAGGCCCACGATCTCTCCGCGTTGGATCTCGACATCCATCTGCTCGAGCTCACCGCGTCGCCCCACACCGGACGCCTGCATCGCGGGCTCTCCGTCGTACGCGTAGTGGTGGGCCTTGCGCTCAGAGCCGAGCGCTCGGAGGCTGTCGATGTCCTTGCCGAGCATCTTCGAGATCAGGTCGGCCCGGTCGAGGTCTCGCGTCGCATACTCCCCCACGCGCCGCCCGTTGCGCAGCACGGTCATGCGGTCGCTGATCGCGAACGCCTGCTCGAGGAAGTGCGAGATGAACAGGATCGCGACCCCCCGCTGCCGCAGACCGCGGATGACGCGCATCAGGGTCGCGACCTCGGCGACGTCGAGGCTGGAGGTGGGCTCATCGAGGACGAGCACCCTCGGCTCGTCGACGACCGCGCGCGCGAGTGCGACGAGCTGCTTCTGCGCAGGCGTGAGCAGAGAGAGCGGCGTCTTCGGATCGAGGCCGTCGAGCCCGAGTCTGGCCAGCGCCTCCGCGGCATCCGCTCTCGTCCTCCGCCAGTCGATGCCGAACCGTCCTCGGCGCTCCCGCCCGAGCATCACGTTCTCCGCGACACTGAGATTCGGGCTCAGCTGGGTCTCCTGGAACACCGTCGCGATCCCCGCCGCTCGACTGTCGGCGACCCCCGAGAACCGACGGGGCTCGCCGTCGACGAGGACCGTGCCCTCCTCCGGCGCGAGGGTGCCGGTGATCACCGCGACCAGGGTGGACTTGCCGGCGGCGTTCTCGCCCATGACGGCATGCACCTCGCCGGGGAACAGCCGGAAGTCGACGTCATCGAGCGCGCGCACGCCGGGGAACTCGACCGTGATGCCCGCAAGCCGCACGACCGGCGCGGGACCACGGTCGGAGGTCATCGCACCTCCCGAGGTGCGGCCGACGAGCCGCGGGCGACGAGCTCGGTCGGGATCCGGGTGAGCGTGGGGATGTCCCGCCCTTCGATCGCCGCGCGCAGCATCTCGACCACCGCGACGCCCAGCGCCCCGAAGTCCTGGCGCACCGTCGTGAGCGGCGGGATGAAGTGCCGCGCCAGCGGGATGTCGTCGAAGCCGACCACGCTGAGATCCCGCGGCACCTCGAAGCCCCGGTCGTGCAGACCGTGGATCAGCCCCATCGCCATGTCGTCGTTCGCGGCGAAGATCGCCGTGTAGTCGGGCAGCCGCGTGAGCCCCTTCGCGAAGTCGTAGGCGAAGTCGGCCGACCAGTCGCCGACGACGATGGGCCGTTCGCGGATGCCCCACGACTTGGCCCGCGAATGGAAGGCCCGCTCCCGAGCCCTCGCGTCGAGCCAGTCGAGCGGACCCGAGAGGTGCAGGATGTCGCGGTGGCCGAGTGCGACGAGGTGGTCGACCACGGATGTCGTGCCCGCATGCTGGT
Source organism: Microbacterium sp. Bi98 (assembly GCF_918698045.1). Classification (NCBI taxonomy): domain Bacteria; kingdom Bacillati; phylum Actinomycetota; class Actinomycetes; order Micrococcales; family Microbacteriaceae; genus Microbacterium; species Microbacterium sp. Bi98. The sequence continues at coordinate 55,990 of NZ_CAKKLK010000015.1, forward strand.
CGATCGACACGGTGAGGAACGTCGGGTCGGCGTCTGCCTTGACGACCAGCATCGGCACGGTGATGGCGATGCGGCGCAGCGCCGCCACGGACGACGAGCGGGGCGCGATGACGCAGAGCGCATCGACTCCCTGGGTCACGAGATTGTCGACCGCCTCCTGCGGAGACAGCGGGTCACCCTCGTGCAGAGCGATCGGCGTGACGGAGTATCCGGTGGCACGTGCGGAGAGCTCGACCGCTCGCAGGATGCTGGTCGGACCGTGCGCCACCGCGCTCTCGACGATCACGCCGATCCGGCGGGTGCGCTGCGTGGCGAGAGCCCGCGCGACGAGGTTCGGGCGGTAGTCGAGCTCCTCGATCGCCTCGAGCACGCGGCGTTTCGTGTCGGGCTTGATGTTCGGGTGATCGTTGAGAACACGCGAGACCGTCATGTGCGAGACGCCCGCGATGGTCGCCACCTGACGGATGTTGGGCTTGTCTGAACCGACGTTCGCCATGCACACCTCCGTCGGCCGAGCCTCGGAGAATGTTACCGAGAACAAGCCCGGTGGTGCAATGGATCCCGCGGCAGCGGCAGGCGCTAGAGGCCCAGGCGCTCCAGGTAGGGGTTCACCAGTCGGCGCTCCGGGTCGAACCGCGCCGCGAGCGCGGCGAAGTCATCCCAGCGCGAGTAGCGAGAGCGCACCTCGGCGGCATCGAGCGTGAACACCTTTCCCCAGTGCGGGCGGGCGGTCTCGGGCAGTGCCGCCTCGAGCGTGGGCAGGAACTCGCGAACGGCCGCCTCGTCGGGCTTCCAGGTGAAGTGGATGCCGACGGCATCCGTACCCTGCGATGAGCTCAGCCAGAGGTAGTCGGGGGCGACCGTGCGGATCTCGTTCACGAGCAGCAGCGGCGCGATCTGGCCGGCGAGCGTGCGGACCGCCTGGATCGCGGCGACCGCATCGGCGCGGGGCACCAGGTACTCGCTCTGGATCTCGGCGCCCGCCGACGGCGTGAACTCGAGCTTGAAGTGCGCGAGACGCTCGAACCACGGCCCCGGCACTCCGAGCTGCTCGGTGCAGGCCACCGGGTCGACGCCGATGATCGGATGCCGCTTCGCTGTCGCAGGCTCCGCTCCGAGTCGGTCGAAGAGATCGGCGCGGGTGTTCTCGCGCGCCTCGGGCTGTCGCTGCTTGACCCAGATCTGGTCGGCGACGTCGGTGTGCTCCCACCGCGAGAAGATGCTGACGCTCGTTCCGATGCTCGTCACCTCGTCGAAGTCGGCGAGGATCGCATCCCACGACGGATGCTCGAACACGTGCTGGGCGACCTCGTAGGCGGGCTCGACATCGAGCGTCACGTCGACGACCGCTCCGAGGGCTCCGAGGCTGACGACCGCGCCGTCGAAGTCGTCGTCTCCGCGAGCGAGCGAGCGGATCTCCCCTGCCGGCGTGATGATCGTCAGCGCGCGCACGGCGGAGGCCAGCGATCCCGTCGCGTCGCCCGAGCCGTGCGTTCCGGTCGCGACGGCTCCCGCGATCGAGATGTGCGGCAGCGAGGCGAGGTTCGCGAGCGCGAGCCCCTCGGCATCGAGCAGCGGGGCGAGGTCCCCGTAGCGCAGCCCGCCCGACACGCGCACGGCGTCACGGGCGTCGGCGACCTCGAACAAGACGGGCAGCCGGTCGAGCGCGATGAGCACCCCGTCGGTGTCGGCGATGTCGTTGAAGCAGTGCCGCGACCCGAGGAAGCGCACGGCCCCGCCCCGGGCGAGCAATCCCTGCAGCTCATCGATCGAGCTCGGGTGCTCGATCGCGGATGCGCGATAGGTGAGGTTGCCGGCCCAGTTGCGTTCGATGGTCATCGGGCCATAGTAGCCACGGCAGCCTCGCCCGCCATCGGAGAGGCACCGCGCTCGGCACGCGCATGGATAGGCTGACCGGATGACTGCGATGCCGCCGCCGCGCGCGACGATGAAGGACGTCGCCGCACTTGCCGGCGTCTCACCCAAGACGGTCTCGAACGTCGTCACCGGCACGGTCGCCGTTCGCGAGGAGACGAGGCTCAGGGTCGAGTCGGCGATGGTGGAGCTCGACTTCGTGCCCAACCTCAACGCCCGCGGGCTCCGCAAGGGCCGCTCGGGCATCATCGCCGTGGCCCTGCCCGACCTCGCCACCGCGTTCTCGGCCGAGCTGATGCATCGCATCGTCGACGCTGCGCACGATCGGGGCCTGGCGGTGCAGATCGAGGAGACCGCGACCGATCCCGAACGCGAGCGGGAGCTCGTCTCGCGCGCTCGCGCGCACCTGGTCGACGGGCTGATCCTGAACCCGATCCGCCTCGAGGACAGCGTGCTGAAGTACGCCGACCGGCTGCCCCCGCTCGTCGTGCTCGGGGAGGTCGAGCAGAACAGGGCCGACCACGTGCGGATCGACAGTCGCCGCGCCGCCGCTGACGTGACCCGGCATGTGCTGTCTCGCGGGGCGACCCGCATCGCGGTGATCGGCGCCGATGACGACGCGGCGGTCGCGACCGCCACAGGTCGCCTGCGACTCGAGGGCGTGCACGACGCGCTGCGAGAGGTCGGCATCCCGCGCGACACCGCTCTCGAGATCAACCCGATGCCGTGGTCGATGACGGGTGGGGCGGATGGCGTCGCCACGCTGTTCCGGCGGGGTGTGGCATTCGACGCGATCATCGCCTTCACCGACTCGCTCGCGCTCGGAGCGCTGCACGCGCTGCACGATCACGGCGTGAGCGTGCCGGACGATGTGATCGTGACGGGCTTCGACGATGTCGAGTTCTCGCGGTACACGTCGCCCTCGCTCACGACGATCGCCTTCGATCGTCGCGCGTTCGCCGACGCGGCCCTCACGCTGCTCGAGTCGCGCATGGACGACCGCTCCGCTCCCCCGCGCGCGCTCACCCTCTCGCATCATCTGCTCGAGCGCGACAGCACGCGGGGCACCCCGCGCGGCTACCGCCCCTGACGCGGCCCGGAAGCATCGGCTCACTCTTGCGCCGCTGATTACATCGATGTAATGATGTACCCCGACCCCGCCCGCTGTCACGAAGGAGTGACGATGACGCCCCCGCTCGATATGTCCAGACGGCAGTTCCTGACTGCCGCCTCCGTCACGGCCGCCGCGGCGCTGCTCGCCGGCTGCGCCCCCGGAACAGTCCCGGGCTCGAACACCACGACCCTCCAGTTCTGGCATCTGCTCTCGGGTGGCGACGGCGTCACCATGTCGCAACTGCTCGACACCGCGAACGCGGCGCAGAACGCGTACCGCATCCGCCCCACGGTGCTCGCCTGGGGCACCCCGTACTACACGAAGCTCGCGATGGCGGGCGCCGGTGGCCGCGCCCCCGACGTCGCGATCATGCACGCCACCCGAACGGTCGGCTGGGCCCCCGGCGGTCTGCTCGACCCGTGGGATCTCGACCGACTGGCAGACCTCGGCGTCGACGCATCGACGTTCCCGAAGCCCATCTGGGAGAAGGGCTTCGTCGGCGAGAACATGTACAGCGTCGCGCTCGACGCGCATCCGTTCGTCGCGATGTTCAACACCGACATCTGCGATGCCGCCGGAGTGCTCGACAGCGACGGTCGCCTCGCAGAGACGTCGTCTCCCGAGGAGTTCGTCGAGCAGCTGCGCACAATCGGCGGCAAAGCCGACGGCCACGCGCTGTCGTACGGATATCTCGGCGACGGCGCGCAGATGTGGCGCCTCTTCTACACCTTCTACTCGCAGCACGGCGGTGCGATGGAGCTGCCCGCCGGCGGCAAGGCCGTGATCGACAAGGATGCCGCGGTCGAGTCCCTCTCGCTCATGCGCACTCTGCTCGACGGCGAGATCGCCCTCGCCCAGGCCGACTACGGCAGCGCCGTCGCCGAGTTCGCGACCGGCAAGAGCGGCATGCTGTTCACCGGCGTCTGGGAGCTCCGCACCATGCAGAACGCGGAGATCCCGTTCGATGCGACCATGATCCCCACGCTCTACGGCACCCCGGCGGTCTACGCCGACTCGCACTCGTTCGTGCTGCCGCATCAGACCGACGCCGACGAGAAGAAGCGCGACCTGACGTACCAGTTCGTCGCCGACATGCTCAAGGGCTCGTTCGGCTGGGCCGAGGCCGGGCACATCCCCGCCTTCCTGCCGGTCACCGAGTCCCCCGAGTACGCCGATCTCGTCCCCCAGGCCCACTACGCCGAGGCCGCGCAGCACGTCGTGTACGACCCCACCGCGTGGTTCACCGGATCGGGCTCCAACTTCCAGGGCGAGTTCGGCGCCGCGGTGCAGGGCGTCCTGCTGTCGGGCGATGACCCCGCGGCGGCGATCGACCGGTTCGAGGCACGGGTGAACACCCTGCTCCGTCAGCCCAACCCGGCAGACCCCGAGGGGACGTTCGCATCATGACCACGGCAACCGACTCCACGCGCACCATCGTCACCGGCTCCAAGGCCGCCATCCCGATCCGTCGCGCCGGCTCCCGCAACCGCGAGCAGCTCATCAGCTGGGCGTTCCTCGCTCCGTTCCTGCTCGCGTTCGTGCTGTTCCTCGCCTGGCCGATCGTGCACGGCATCATCCTCAGCTTCACCGACCAATCGCTCACGGGCGCCGGCGGCTCCTTCATCGGCTTCGCGAACTACGCCGAGGCGCTGACGGATCCGAAGATGTGGCAGTCGATGGGCAATACGGTGTGGTTCACCCTGCTGTCCACTGTGCCGCTCGTCGTGATCGCTCTGCTGATGGCGGCGCTCGTCGACCGCGGCATCCCGGGTCAGTGGCTGTGGCGACTGTCGTTCTTCATGCCGTATCTGCTCGCCTCGACCGTGATCTCGCAGATCTGGGTGTGGATCTTCAACCCGCAGATCGGTGCCGCGAACAACATCCTCGAGTTCTTCGGTCTCGAGCCTCTCGCCTGGCTCCAGAATCCCGACACCAACATGCTGTCGATCGTGATCGCCACCGTCTGGTGGACGGTCGGATTCAACTTCCTGCTGTACCTCGCGGCGATGCAGAACATCCCGCCGCAGCAGTACGAGGCCGCATCGCTCGATGGCGCGGGGCCGTGGCGCCAGTTCTGGTCGATCACTCTTCCGCAGCTGGGACCGGCGACCGTGCTGATCCTGATCCTGCAGATCCTGGCGTCGCTCAAGCTCTTCGATCAGGCGTACCAGATGCTCGGCGGTGTCGCGAGTGACACGACCCGCTCGATCGTCCAGTACATCTACGAAGCCGGCTTCGTCAGTTACCGATTCGGCTACTCGGCCGCGATCTCCTATGTGTTCTTCGCCCTCATCGTCATCATCGGCGTCGCGCAGGCTCTGATCACGCGCCGCCGGAAGGAGTCGCAGCTGTGATGTCCACCGCCACTCTCACCGAGACCATCACCACGACCAAGCCCGCGCGGGCCCGTCGCCCGCACCTGCCGGGCGAGAAGCCGTTCGGCGTGCTGCGCATCAGCGCACTCGTCGTCCTCATCGTCCTGGCGGTCGGCTGGCTGCTGCCCTTCCTCTGGGCGATCGCGACGGCGTTCAAGACCGAGACGGATGCCGCCAGCGGCGACCCGTCCTGGATCGGCGCCTCGGGCCCGACGATCGAGGCGTTCACCGCGATCCTGTCGCAGGGCAACGTCTACACCTGGGCGTTCAACAGCCTGTGGACGTCGATCGCCGTGACCCTGATCACGCTCACGATCTCGGCATTGGCCGCCTACGCCTTCTCCCGGCTCGACTTCACCGGTCGCAAGTGGCTGTTCGTCGCCATCATCGCCTCGATCGTCGTGCCGCCGCAGGTACTCATCATCCCGCTGTTCTACGAGATGCTCGCGTTCAACATGATCGACACCTACTGGGGTCTGATCCTGCCGCAGGTCGTGGCGCCGGCCATGGTGTTCATCCTGAAGCGCTTCTTCGACGCGATCCCGATCGAGCTCGAAGACGCCGCCCGGGTCGACGGCGCCAGCCGACTGCGTATCTTCTGGTCGATCGTGCTGCCGCTGTCGCGCCCGATCCTGGCATCCGTCGCGATCTTCGTGTTCATCGGCGCCTGGAACAACTTCCTCTGGCCGTTCCTCGTCATCAACGACACCACGCTGATGACGCTGCCGGTCGGCCTCCAGACGGTGATCAGCGCCTACGGCGTGCAGTACGCCCAGGTGATGGCTCAGGCCGTGCTGGCGGCGCTGCCGCTGATCATCGTGTTCATCATCTTCCAGAAGCAGATCGTCAAGGGCGTCGCGACCAGCGGCTTCGGCGGTCAGTAGTCCCCCACCCGGCTCGAGAGCCAGAAACAAGGAGAGCAATGTCTCAGGCCCGCATCACCATCGATCGCGACTTCACCATCGCCGACGTCCCCCGGAGGCTCTTCGGGTCGTTCGTCGAGCACATGGGGCGCTGCGTGTACACCGGCATCTACGAACCGGGGCACCCGCAGGCCGACGAGCGCGGCTTCCGTCAGGACGTCCTCGCCCTGGTGAAGGAGATGGGTCCGACCGTGGTCCGATACCCGGGAGGTAACTTCGTCTCGGGCTACCGCTGGGAAGACGGGGTGGGCCCGGTCGAAGACCGCCCGGTGCGCATCGACGGCGCCTGGCACACGATCGAGACCAACGCCTTCGGCCTGCACGAGTTCATGGACTGGGCGAAGGATGCCGACGTCGAGGTCATGGAGGCCATCAACCTCGGAACCCGGGGTGTCGAGGAGGCCAGGTCGCTCGTCGAGTACGCCAACCACCCGGGCGGCACGTACTGGTCGGACCTTCGCCGCAAGAACGGTGCCGAGCAGCCCTTCGACATCAAGCTGTGGTGCCTGGGCAACGAGCTCGACGGCCCCTGGCAGATCGGCGGCAAGACCGCGACGGAGTACGGGCGGCTGGCGCAGGAGTCGGCCAAGGCCATGAAGCTCGTCGACCCGACGATCGAGCTCGTCGCCGTCGGCTCGTCCGGCCGGTCGATGCCGACGTTCGGCACCTGGGAGCACACGGTGCTCACTCACGCGTACGACGAGGTCGACTTCATCTCGATGCACGCGTATTACCAGGAGCATGACGGCGACGCCGAGTCGTTCCTCGCGGAGTCGGTCGACATGGATGCGTTCATCGACGGCGTCATCGCGACGATCGATGCGGTGAAGGCGGCGGGCAAGCACACGAAGCAGGTCGACATCTCGTTCGACGAGTGGAACGTGTGGGACCAGGTGAAGTTCAACGACGTCGAGTCGGTCGAGATCGCGAAGGCCGGGTGGAAGAAGCACCCGCGTCTGATCGAGGACACCTACAACGTGACGGATGCCGTCGTCGTGGGCACGCTGCTCAACAGCCTGCTGCGTCATGGCGATCGCGTGAAGATCGCGAACCAGGCGCAGCTCGTGAACGTGATCGCGCCGATCCGCTCGGAGGAGAACGGTCCGGCCTGGCGCCAGACGAGCTTCTGGCCCTTCGAGCGCATGGCCCGTCTCGCCAAGGGCCGCATCCTGCGCCTCGCGGTGTCGGCTCCGCAGATCGAGACGAAGCGCTACGGCGGAGTCGACTCGGTCGATGCCGCGGCCACGTGGGACGAGGAGACCGGACGAGTCGTGGTCTTCGTCGCGAACCGCTCGCTGACCGAAGAGAGCGACCTGACCGTCGAGCTGCGCGGCCTCACCGGCCTCCGCGTCGTGAACGCCGAGACGCTGACGATCCCCGAGGGCGGCGATCGTCGCACCGCGAACCTCGAGACCACGCAGGATGCCGTGCACATGGTGCCGCTCGCAGCCGCCGAGGTCGTCGACGGCGCGGTGCGCGCGACGCTCCCGCCGCTGTCGTGGTCGGTGATCGAGCTGGCCTGAGGTTCGACTCGACAGGAGAGGGCCCGGCATCGGATTCCGATGTCGGGCCTTCTGCGTGTCCGGCATCCCGCGCGCCTGCACCACGAAGCACCCTGCAGACGCGAAGAAGCCCGGTATCGATCGATACCGGGCTTCTCAGCGATGGGGTTCACGGCCGAGGCCGGTCACTCCGTCAGATCGTGATCAGGCGATCAGCTCTGGATCTGCTGGCGACGACGCACGACCAGCAGCAGTCCGCCCGACAGCAGCGCGAGCGCGATGGCTGCGGCGGAGAGCGGGACGAGCATGTCGGCACCGGTCACGGCGAGTCCGCCGTCACCGGGTGCCGCTGCGCCACCGTCACCGGGAGCTGCTCCGCCACCACCGGCGACCGGTGCGGCGAGAACAGCGAACGCCAGGTCGGTCGGAGCCGACGAGACGCCGTCGATGGCCTGCGTGGCCGTGACCGTGTAGGTGCCCGACTCGAGAGCCGCACCGAAGTCGACGCTCCATGCGCCGTCTTCGACCGTGGCCGTGAACGTGCCGCTCGCGGCGGCGAAGGTGCCCGCGAGGGCCGCCGTGTTGGCCGACGCCGGCTCAGCGCCGTTGAGCTTCACCGTGACGGTCGCGCCGTCGATGCCCGTGCCGGCGAGCCCGGAAGGACCGTCGTTGTGGGCGAACTCCGCGCCGTTCGTGACCGAGGTCACGGCCGGCGAGACGGGGATGACCGAGAACGACGCGGTGGCCTCAGGCGAGACCTCGTCGTCACGGGTCTGCGTCACGACGACGCTGTGCGAGCCGTACTCGAGGGTGAGTCCGTCGACGGTCCACGAACCGTCTGCGGCGACCTCGGTCGTGCCGAGCACGTCGTCGGTCTCGGCGTCGGTCACCGTGATGGCGGTGGCCGGCAGGCCGGTGCCGCTGATCGCGGTGACGGTCTCGTTGGCAGTCGAGCCGTCAGCCGGCGAGGTGATGACCGGTGCGACGAGCGGAGCAGGCACCACGGTCACGTCGATCGAGACGGTCTCGGAAGAGCTGAAACCGGTGCGTGCACGGACCGAGATGGTCTGCTCGCCGAGCTCGACGGGGCCGACGACCGAGAAGGCGCCGTCCACGACGTCGACCGTCTGGTCTGCGCCGAAGCCGCTGACCGTGACCTTGGCCGCTCCGACAGCGGTTCCGGTGATGGCCGTTCCCGGCTGCACCTCTGCACCGTCGGTCGGGCTCGTGATGACCGGTGCGTCGAGGTCGAGTGCGACCTGGTAGCCGTTGGTCTTGGGCAGAGCGGTCACGAGCGATGTCGCCCAGGTGAACTGCTCTTCGGTCGCGGTCGCCTCGGAGCCACCGCTGATGACGCCGACGGCCGCGTTGCCCTGGATGACAGCGCCGCCGGAGTCACCGGGAGCCGCGGGAGTGTTGCTCGAGAAGCCCTGAACCCAGTGGCCGTCGATGCTCGCCCATCCGTCGAGGATGTCGTCGCCGTCGACCACGCCGGTGGTGAAGCCGGTGGTGCGACCGCTCTTGTTGACCTCGCCGAGCGCCGGGGCGGCGACGGACTTGATCGCGATGACGCTGTCAGCGAGTGAGCTGAGCGAGTCGCCGGCCGTTGTCCAGTCGGTGACCGCGGGAACCGGGTTCCAGCCTGCGGCCTCGTCGATGTCGATGACCGAGATGTCGGTCGCGGTGGTGTCGCCGTTCGAGCCGAGGCCACCGTCGCCGCCGCCGAACTGGGCGAAGCCGAACGTGCCGAGCAGTTCGACCGACGCGGGGAGCGAGGGGGTTCCGCCGACTGCCGGCTCGTCACCGGGAACGGTGAGAGTCGTGTCGGTGAGCGGTTCGCCGCTCTCGTCGAAGGCACAGTGTCCGGCGCTCAGGAGCGCAGGGTCACCGGTGGGTGTGAATGCTGCGAAGCCCACGGAGCACGACCAGGCGGCACTTCCAGGCTCGTTGGCAAGGAAACCGTCGAGGTCGGGGCTGACCGACAGGTAGCCCTGTCCGCCGACGACGTCGCCCTCATCGAACGCCGAGAGCACACGGTCGACCTTGACGACGGCTGCGTCAGGGAAGCCCTCTGTCGCGGCGATCTGCGTGATCTCGGAGTCGGCGGACGCGCTGTCAGCAGTCACGACGACGACGTTGCCGCCATCCGCGGTCTGTCCGACGGCGACCATGTCGGTGCCGACCTTGTCGAGTTCCGCCTTCGTCTTCAGCACCTGAGCAGGAGCGTCCTGGCTGGGTGCGTCGGTCGAATCTTCAGCGAACGCCGCAGGCGCTCCGAGGAAGAGCCCCGAGAGGGCGAGCGTGGTGGCGGCCGTCAGCGCCAATGGGCGGCGGCCTGTCACTCTGTGCTTCATGTGATGTATGTCCTTGCTGGTCACGGATCGTCAGTCAGTTTCATCTCCGGCAGTGTGCGATGCACACAGAACCGTTCGCCTCCCGGTGGAGGCGTGAACTGCGACGCTGGCCCCCCGACAAGCAGGATCCTGTTCGTCGAGACGAGCAGGGATCTCCAGAAGCGTACCCAGTAAATCCACAGAATGGGGAAATTGTTTACCAGAATTTCGCCTCTTGACCTGGCCCTCTCGTTTGCGATACGGCAGAACGACCGCCCGCCGCACAACGGATTGCGTTCGCAGACGACACGGTTACCATGGCCACCATGAGCACCCACCGCAGAGCACGCACCCTCGTCGGCCTCGCGATCCTGGGAGCCTTCGCCGTGATGGGCGCAGCCTGCGCGACCGGCGGCCCCAGCAGTGCGCCGACGTCGAGCGCCGACCCGAACGGCGAAGACAGCGCCGTCGTCGAGAAGCTCGTCGGACTGTGGGGAGAGGATGCCTCCGGTCAGCCGCACCTCGAGTTCACCGCCGACGGCGAGGTGCACGGCAGTGACGGCTGCAACGGCATCACGACGACCTACTCGGTGAACGGCGACCGTGTCGATCTCGCCCGATTCGCCTCGACGCTGAAGGCGTGCCCCGGAGTGGACGGCTGGATGCGGGGCGTGCGTGCGGTCGAGATCGACGGCGACGTCCTCGTGATCAAGGACGCGTCCGGCACGGAGCTGGGCACCCTCCCGCGCGCGAGCTGACGTCGCGCCGCGGAGTGCGGCATCCGATCCGGCGACCGACCCGGGTTCGTCGACCCGGGCCGGTGCGCCGATCAGTTCTCGATGTGGCGTTCGTCGACGCCGTCGTAGAACGACAGCGGGCGGATCAGAGCGTTCGCACCGGCCTGTTCGATGATGTGCGCCGTCCACCCTGTGACCCGCGCCGCGACGAACAGCGGCGTGAAGGTGAGGGTGTCGAAGCCGATGAGGTTGTAGGCAGGACCCGACGGGTAGTCGAGGTTCGGGTAGATGCCCTTGCGCGCCACGAACTCCGACTCGAGAGCGTCGTACAGCTCTGCCACCTCGGCCTTGTCGTAGTGCTCGACCAGGGTGTCGAGCGCCGCCTTCATCGTCGGCACCCGCGAGTCGCCGCTCTTGTAGACGCGGTGCCCGAAGCCCATGATCTTGCGCTTCTCGGCCAGCGCCTTGTCGAGCCACGGCACGACGTTCGAGGCCTCGCCGATCTCGTCGAAGATGTGCAGCACAGCCTCATTGGCGCCGCCGTGCAGCGGCCCCTTGAGCGCGCCGATCGCCCCGACCACCGCCGAGTAGAGGTCGCTGAGGGTGGAGGTGATCACGCGGGCCGTGAACGTCGAGGCGTTGAACGAGTGCTCGGCATACAGGATCATCGAGCGGTTGAACGCGTCGACGACCACCGGATCGGGCTCCTCGCCGAACGTCATCCAGAGGAAGTTCGCCGAGTAGTCGAGGTCGTCGCGCGGTGCGATCGTCTCCTGCCCCCGGCGGCGGCGCTGACCGTACGCGACGATCGCGGGGAGAGCGGCGAACAGACGGATGCTGCGCTCGAGGTTCTCCTCCGGGCTGCCGCCGGCATCGAGCACCGATCCGCCCGCGTTCGTGTCGGAGGCACCGATCAGGCTGACCGCCGTGCGCACCTCGTCCATCGGATGCGCGTCGAGCGGAACCAGGTCGATCGCCGTCTTCACGCTGTCGGTCAGAGCGCGATGGAGGCGCTCCTCCGCGCGGAAAGCGGCCAGCTCGTCGGCCGTCGGCAGCTCGCCGTGCCACAGCAGGTAGGCCACCGCCTCGAAAGGCTGGGTCGCCGCCAGCTCCTGCACGGGATATCCGCGGTAGAGCAGGCTGTTCGTCTCGGGGTTGACCTTCGAGATCGCGGTCGTGTCGACGACGACCCCGGCGAGGCCCTTCTTGATGTCCGGCTCGGTCATGCTCACTCCTTCGTGACGGTGAAGCCTGCGACGCCGGAGTCGAACTGCTTGTAGGACTCGTAGTCGATCAGGTCGTAGAGATCGGCACGGTGCTGCATCTCACCGAGCTTCGAGGTGAGGTGCCCCTCCTCGTTCAGCGTATCGAGCGCACCGCCCGCCGCGCCCATCGCGATGCGCAGCAGCGACACCGGCCAGATGACCATGTTCACACCGGCATCCCGCAGCTGGTCGACCGAGAACAGATCGCTCTTGCCGAACTCGGTCATGTTGGCGAGGATCGGCACGTCGAGCGCATTCGCCATCGCCTCGAACTCGCCGAGGGTGCGCATCGCCTCGGGGAAGACGGCATCCGCCCCGGCATCCACCAGCGCCTTCGCACGATCGATCGCGGACTCGAGTCCCTCGACCGCGCGGATGTCGGTGCGCGCCATGATGAGGAAGTTCGGGTCGCGTCGAGCGTCGGCGGCGGCGCGGATGCGACGGATCGCCGTGCTCTCGTCGACGACGCTCTTGCCGTCGAGGTGGCCGCAACGCTTCGGGTTGATCTGGTCTTCGATGTGCGTGCCGGCGAGGCCGGCATCCTCGAGCTCCTGGATCGTGCGGGCGACGTTCATCGGCTCGCCGAAACCGGTGTCGGCGTCGACGATCGCGGGGATGTCGGTCATCCGCGCGATCTGCTTGGCCCGACCGGCGACCTCGGTCAGCGTGGTGAGGCCGATGTCGGGCACCCCGAGGTCGGCAGAGAGCACCGCACCCGAGATGTAGACCCCGTCGAAGCCCTTCTGCTCGATCAGTCGGGCGCTCAGCGGATTGAACGCGCCGGGGAAGCGCAGCAGCTCGCCACTCGCGAGCCGTTCGCGGAACAGACGGCGCTTGTCGGCCGGGGTGACGTGCGAATACAGCATCAGAACAGGCCCTTCGGGGCATCGGCGCCCTCGAGCAGGCCGGGCTTCGCGATGATCGACAGCTCGCCGACCTCCGCGGCCGTGAGCTCGGGCAGACGCTGCACGAGCTCGAGGAACCGCTCGATCTCCGCGGGCTCGAGCACGGGCTCGGCCAGCAGGCGGAACTTCGCGATGTAGTTCTCACGGGCGAACGGACGAGCACCCAGCGGGTGCGCGTCCGCGACGGCGATCTCATCGACCACGGTCGTGCCGTCGGTGAGGCGGAACTCGACGCGCCCGCCGAACGCCTTCACGTCGGGGTCTTCGGAGTGGTAGCGGCGGGTCCACTCGGCATCCTCGGCCGTGGTGATCTTGTGCCACAGGGCGACCGTGTCTGCGCGACCGGCCCGCTCGGGGGTGTACGAATCGACGTGGTGCCAGCCGCCGTCCTGCAGCGCGACCGCGAAGATGTACGGGATCGAGTGGTCGAGCGTCTCACGGGATGCAGTGGGGTCGTACTTCTGCGGGTCGTTCGCACCCGAGCCGATCACATAGTGCGTGTGGTGGCTGGTGTGCAGCACGACGGCCTCGATGTTGGCGGGGTCGCGCAGCGCCGGATTCTCGGTGCCGAGCTTGCGGGCGAGGTCGATCCACGCCTGCGCCTGGTACTCGGCCGAGTGCTCCTTCGTGTACGAGTCGAGGATCGCGCGCTTCGCCTCGCCCGCGGCAGGAAGCGGCACCTCGTAGGCGGCGTCCTTGCCGTCGAGCATCCAGGCGATCACGCCGTCTTCGCCCTCGTAGATCGGCGCGGGACTCGTCTGACCGCGCATCGCCCGGTCGACCGCCTCGACGGCGAGCTTGCCGGCGAAGGCCGGGGCGTGCGCCTTCCAGGTCGAGATCTCGCCCTTGCGGCTCTGACGCGTGGCGGTGGTGGTGTGCAGGCCCTGACCGACGGCCTGGTAGATCGTCTCGACGTCGAGCCCGAGCAGCGTGCCGATGCCGGCGGCGGCCGACGGGCCGAGGTGCGCGACGTGGTCGATCTTGTGCTTGTGCAGGCAGATCGCGCGCACGAGGTCCATCTGGATCTCGTAGCCGGTGGCGATGCCGCGCAGCAACGCGCGGCCGTCGGCCTGCACGTGCTGGGCGACGGCGAGGATCGGCGGGATGTTGTCGCCCGGGTGCGAATACTCGGCCGCGAGGAACGTGTCGTGATAGTCGAGCTCGCGCACGGCCACGCCGTTGGCCCACGCCGCCCACTCGGGGCTGGTGCGGTGGTCGAGCGCCGCGCCGAAGACCGTGGCGCCGATGCCGCCGGTCGAGACGGGGTGGCTGAACGCCTGGGTGCGAGCCGCGTTGATGGGCCCGCGGGTGAGGGATGCCGCGGCCACCGACGCGTTGTCGATGATGCGGTTGATGATCATGTCGGTGACGTCCTGCTCGACCTCGACCGGGTCGGCGGCGACCTCGGCGATCTTCCAGGCGAGCTGGTCTTCGCGGGCGAGGTTCTCATCGCTGCGGTGGACGCGGACGTGGTGGGTGACGGTCATTTCACACCTTCTGGGTTGGCGGTCAGGGAGTCGAGGATGCCGGTCAGCGCATTGTGCAGATGCACGTGCGTGGCGTGGGCGGCGAGGTCGCCGTCTCGGGCGGCGAGGGCCTGCGCGATCGTTCGGTGCTCGGCGGCTGAGGCTGCGAGGCGGGCCGGCTTGTCGCGGGCCATGCGGCGGACTCGCACGAGGTGGGTGCGCACGGTGCGCAGGGCCGAGGCGATGTAGTCGTTGTCGACCGCACCGTCGAGAGCGGCATCGAAGCGGGCGATCAGGGCGTAGTACGCGTCGCGGCCCTCGACGGCGGTGAGGTCGACGTGCGCGAACTCGTCGGCGAGGGCGGCGAAGAGGGCGGCGTCACCCCGCTGGGCCGCGAGTCGGGCGGAGGTCTCTTCGAGCGCGCGGCGGATCTCGAACAGCGCGCGGATGTCGTCCGCATCCAGGTCGGCGACCACCGTCACTCGCGGCGACTGCTGCACGACGAGGCCGTCGGCGGCGAGGCGGCGCAGCGCTTCGCGCATCGGGGTGCGGCTGATGCCGAGGCGGGCGGCCTGCTCGACCTCGCCGAGCACGAACCCCGCGGGGAGGGCGCCGGACTGGATCTCCTCGAGCAGCGCGGCGTGGGCTCGATCGCCGGCGGTGATGCGATCGGCGACAGAGCTCATGCCCTCAGTGTATACACAAATACGTTTCGATGATCAGGGGCGCGGTCATCTGGTGCTTCGCGTATACATTGCGCTACCGCTGCGGCCGCTCCACGGCATCCGGCACCGGCTCGACGAACTCGGCGGGACGCGGCTCGCCGAGCTTCACCACGACGACGCCGACCAGCACCAGCGCCCCGCCGAGGGCCTGCAGCAGATCGGGCAGCTGTCCGAGCAGCAGCCAGCCGAAGAGCAGCGCGGCGACCACCTCGGAGAGCGCGACGAAGGATGCGAGGCGGGAGCCGAGCATCCGCGTCGACGCGATGCCGAGCACATAGGCGAGTGCCGTCGCGACCAGGCCGATCGCGAGCACCGGCACGAACCACGGCACGGTGCCGAAGCGATAGGTGATGTCGTCGGTCGTCCAGGCGATGGGCAGGATGCCGGCGAGTCCGGCGACCGTCAGCGCGATCGCGCCGAGCAGCAGCCCACCCCCGGCGAGCGCGATCGGAGGCAGTCCGGTGTCGGCCTTGGCCGAGAGCAGGAAGTACGTCGCCGCACCCACCATCGCGGCGAGTGCCCAGAGGATGCCGGCGACATCGACCTCGGCGCCGGTGATGATGTCGAGCATCAGCACGAGTCCGACGAAGGCGATGGCCGCGCCGATCACGCTGCGCCGACTCGGCCGCTCGCCCCGGCGGAGCCACAGCCAGAGGATGACGGCGATCGGCGCGGTGTATTCGATGAGCAGTGCGAGACCGACGTCCATCAGGGCGACGGCCTGGAAGTAGCAGAGCTGCGTGGCGGTGACGGCGAGCAGTCCGTAGGCGGCGACCATCCCGGCGTTCTTGCGGAGCACTGCCCACCGCCCGCGCAGCGACAGGACCGTCGGCACGAGCAGCACGAGTGCGGCGACCCAGACACGCGCGGTCACGGCAGCACCGGGCGTCCACCCCGCATCGATGAGCCCGCGAGCCCAGGCACCGGACATCCCGAACGCGAAGGCCGCGCCGATCGCCAGAGGCAGACCGAGACGCACGCCGCGCATCGAGATGTCATTCGCAACTTTGCTCATGACAGGTGACGCTACTCGTGCACGTTGTAAGGTGTCAACATGAACTTCACCGATGACACGGAAGAGGCGCTCCGCGCAGCCATCCGGCTCGTGAACTCGGCGGAAGAGCCCGAGACCCTCGAGACGCTCGCCGACTACGACGCCTTTCTCGCGGACTTCCCCTACTCCGGCCGCCTCGACCGCGACGACGCCGAGCTCTCCTCGCTGCGTGCGATCCGCCCGCGCCTGCGCTCCATGCTCATCGCGCCACGAGACGAGATGGCCGAGCACGTCAACGCCGCGCTGGCCGAAGCGTCTCTCGCGCCGCGACTCGTGCGCCATGACGGCGTGGACTGGCACCTGCACGCCGTCGCCGACGAGCGCCCCCTCGCCGAGCGCGTGCTGATCGAGACCGCGATGGCGCTGATCGACGTCATCCGCACCGACGAGGGATCCCGCATCTCGATCTGCGCCGACGACACGTGCGAGGCGCTCGCTCTCGACCTGTCCCGCAACCGGTCGAAGCGCTACTGCTCGACGACCTGCACGAATCGCAACGCGGTGGCGGCGTATCGTGCGCGGCGCGCGAGCGCCTGAGCCGCGGCATCCGGAGGACGTTCGGTAGCGTCGTCTCGTCATGACCTTCCCCCCTCCCTACGACACCTGGTTCCCCGACGCCGAGTTCGACGCCGCTTACGGACACACGCTCGCCACGCTCCGCGAGATCGCACCGGTTCCAGCGCCGGACGGCTTCACCGCGCGTTGGCAGGCGTGGCGCGCACAGGCGAAGACGGTGGATGCCGCACCCGCCGTGCCGTCCACCGAGAGCATCCACGGACGGCGGGTGTCGATCATCGAGCACGCCGGAGTCGACGGCATCCGACTGCGTGCCTGGCTCGTCGAGCCCGTCTCGCCGCCCGCGCGGGTGGGCGTCGTGCACAGCCACGGATACGGCGGGCGGGATGCGATCGACCTCGCTCGTATTCCCGAGGATGCGGCGGCGATCTTCCCCGTAGCCCGCGGACTGCCCACGCTGAACACGGGCATCGGCGCCCCCGAGATCCAGGCCGAGCATGTGCTGGCCGGGATCGAGAACCCCGACGACTACGTGCTGGGACTCTGCGCCCGCGACCTCTGGCTCGCGGCGGATGCCCTGACCGCGCTCGTCGGACGCGTGCCGCTCTACTACGTCGGCGAGAGCTTCGGCGGCGGCATCGGAGCGCTCGCCCTGCCGTGGGACGACCGGTATATCGGGGCGACCCTCATCGTCCCGAGCTTCGGGCAGTACGACGAGCGCCTCGCCGTTCACTGCCTCGGCAGCGGGGAGACCGTGCGCGATCACGTCGCCGCGCATCCCGACGCGCGCGAGGCGCTGCGCTGGTTCGACGCCTCGTCAGCCCTCGGCTTCGCCCGCGTTCCGGTGCGCGTGGAGGCGGCACTGTGGGACCCGTACGTGCCGCCGCCCGGACAGTTCGGCGTCGCGAACGCGGCGCGGATGCTCGAACTCGCCGTCCTCCCCGCCGGCCATGCCGACTACCCAGGGGCCGACGAGGTGACAGCCGAGGCCGTCAGAGGCGGCCGCGCCCACCTCGCGCGCGCACTGCGCGCCGCCTCCGCTCCATGACTCCGGAGAAACTCGCATGGCGAGCCCGACGGGTCCGGGCGATCCAGGAGCAGCGCACACCCGCGCTCCCCGGCCTGCGCATCCGAGCACTGGACGCCACTTGTCATCACAGGTACACTCAACTTGTCATTACAGGTTGCGCAGCGCCGCAGCATCCGCACGAGGAGCACCGATGCCCCAGTTCCACACTCCCCCGATCTCGCCGATGGCGATCGCCTTCGACGCCGAGAAGCTCACGCTCTCCCCGGAGGGACCCACTCTGACGCGGCGCATGTCCGACCTCGAGGGACTCTTCCTCGACGCCGACGCCTGGGCTGCCGCGGCCGCCGGCGACAACCCCGTCGTCTACACCGTGGTCAGCTCTCCCGTGCCCGAGGTCGACCGCGAGCTGCCGCAGTCGATCACCACGATCATGCCCGGCGACACCTCGGGAGAGCTCTGGATGACCAAGGGCCACCAGCATCCGAACCACCAGGGCGAGATCTACCTCGCGCTGAAGGGCCGCGGCGGGCTGCTCATGTTCGACGGCGAGCGCACCGAATGGCTCGACATGCTGCCCGGCACGATCGGCTACATCCCGCCGGGCTGGGCGCACCGCTCGGTCAACACGGGCGACGAGCCCTACTCGTTCCTCGCGGTGTACCCGGGCGGCGCCGGCCACGACTACGGCTGGGTCCTCGAGCACGGGATGGGCTCTCGGGCCTATCGCGCCACCGAGGGCGTGGACCTGCGCCCCTACTCCGCGTCCCCCTCCGCGGAATAGGCTCCGGCCATGCTGATCGCGCACGATCTGGGGACCACCGGCGACAAGGCCTCCCTGCACCATGACGACGGACGCCTCGTCACCTCGGTCACGGTGCCGTACCCCGCGCACTTCGCCGCGGGCGGCATCGCCGAGCAGGATCCGGCGGACTGGTGGGATGCCGTCGTCTCGGCGACCCGACAGCTGATCGACCGTGCGGGCGTCGACCCGTCGACCGTCGGCGGACTCGTCGTCAGCGGCCAGATGATGGGCACGGTGCTGCTCGACGCACACGGCGAGCCGGTGCGCCCCGCGATCATCTGGGCCGACACCCGCTCGGGCGCGCAGACCCGTGAGCTCGAAGAGCGTCTCGGCGCACAGGACGCCTACCGCGTGCTCGGCCATCGACTGAACCCCACCTACTCGGTCGAGAAGATCATGTGGGTGCGCGACAACGAGCCGGATGTCTGGGCGCGGGTGCGGCACTTCTGCGTCGCGAAGGACTACATCGTCTACCGTCTCACCGGACGCCTCGCCACCGAGCGCTCCGACGCCTCGGGCACCAACGCCTACGACCAGGTGCGCGGCGAGTGGTCGGCCGATGTGCTCGCCGCCGCGGGACTCGACCCCGCTCTCTTCCCCGAGATCCTCGCATCGACGACGATCGCCGGGTCCCTCACCGCCGACTCGGCCACCGCCCTCGGGCTTCCGGCATCCGTCCGCGTCGTCATGGGCGGCGGAGACGGCCCCTTGGCCGCCGTCGGTTCGGGCATCGTCGCGCCCGAAGACGGTGCGTACGTGTGCCTGGGCACCTCGTCGTGGATCTCGTTCGCGAGCGTCACACCGCTGCACGACCCGCAGATGCGCACCATGACGTTCGACAACGTCGTGCCAGGATCCTTCGTGCCGACCGCGACCATGCAGGCCGGCGGCGCCTCGGTGCAGTGGATCGCCGAAGCCCTCTCCCCCGACCC
>NZ_CAKKLK010000016.1:0-70079 GCF_918698045.1 Microbacterium sp. Bi98
CCCCGCCACCCACCGTCGATCCGGAGGAGATCTGCGATACGGAGGTCACCTCCCCCGCCTCCACCCTCCGAATCGCGGATCTCCTCCCAACTGCCGCAGCACCACAAGCCGAGGCGCAGCGAACCCGAGGTCAGACGACGATGCCGGCCAGTCGCTGCTGCGACATCCACGACCGGACGAGACGCCCGAACTCACGCGGCCGCTCGAGTGGCAGCAGGTGGCCGGCATCCAGGGTGACGAGACGGGCGTCAGGCATCGCCGACACGATCTCGGTGTGGAAGTGCGGCGGACAGATGGCGTCGTCGAGCCCCGAGACGACGAGGGTCGGCATCGTCAATCCGGTGATCCGCGAGAGCAGGTCGGTGCGTGTGAGCTGCATCCGCAGCTGAGCGCGTAGCCGGTCGGCACCGGTCTCCTCCCCCATGCGCAGAGTCCGCTCCACGAGTTCGGGCCGCTCTCGCACGAGCGCCTCCCCGAGCAGAGGAATGAGGATGCCGTCCTGCAGCGCGCGCGGCTCGACGCCCTCGTCGAGTGCCGTGAGCCACCCGCCCCATCCGGAACGCTGCGCGTCGGTCGGCGCCTTGGCATTGGTCGACACGAGGCAGAGGCCGGCCACCCTCTGAGGCGCGGCGAGGGCGAGAGCCATGCCGACGATGCCCCCGAGCGAGTGGCCGACGAGCACGAAGGTCTCGGGCAGATCCCGGAGCAGTGCCGCCACCTGCTCGCCGATCGAGGGACGAGCCAGCACCGGCCGGACCGCCCCCTCGAACCGCGCATCCGTCCACAGGTCGGCTGTGCAGTTCATGCCCGCGAGGAGCACGAGCGGCGGCACCGCGGCAGCCACCTCAGCCCTTCACGGCACCGTCGCTGAGACCCGCGACGAGATACTTCTGCGCGATGAAGGCGATCACGAACACCGGGATCGTCAACAGCATCGACGCCGCTCCCGCCTGCTGCAGCATCGGCAGGGTCTGCCCGAGCTGCGTGGCGATGAACACGGGCACCGTCTTCGACGAGGTGTCGGTGAGCACGAGCGCGGTGAGGTACTCCTGGAAGGCGAACAGGAACACGAAGATGCCGGCGGTCAGGATCCCCGGCCCCATCAGCGGGATCATGACCCTGCGCAGCATCCCGATCCTGGTGCAGCCGTCGATCATGGCCGCCTCGTCGAGCTCCTTCGGAATCTCGGCGAAGAAGTTGCGCAGCAGCCAGATCGTGAACGGCTGGTTGATCGCGACGAGGGCGATCGCGAGCGCGAACGTGGTGTCGTAGATGCCGAGCGCGCGGCTGATGTCGTACATCGGCAGCACCACCGCGAAGCGGGGCAGCGCACGGAAGATCAGTGCGAGCACGAGCAGCAGCGCCGAGACGTAGCTGGGGAACCGTGACAGCGCATAGGCCGCCGGGATGCCGATCGCCAGCGCGATCACGGTGGACACGACCGCCACGACCACGGTGTTCACGAGGTAGTCGGCGAAGTACGTGGTCTGCCACAGATCGACGAACGCCTGCAGGGTCGGCTGGTAGTCCCAGAGCACCGGCGGGTTGGCGAAGGCGACGTCGGTGGGCTTGGTCACCGACAGCGTCATCCAGATGAAGGGGCTCAGCATCACGATGCAGAGGATGCCGAGCAGCAGCCCCGTGATCACCGGCGGGCGGTTGGGGCCGCGGCGACGGCGCTTCGGCACGCCCTTCGTGACGATGGCCCTCGTCGAGAGTTCTGCGGAGGTGAGACTCATCGTTCGGCCTTCGCTTCCTTGAAGATGCCCCGGATGAACGGGATCAGCATGATGAGGATCAGGAGGATGGTGAGCACGTTGATCGCGCTGCCGAGACCGAGGTTCTCGGCGCCATCGGCGAATGCCACGGAGTAGACGTAGAGCATGATCGATTCGTTGCCGATGTTCTGCGCCTGCGGCGACAGCGGGATCAGGTTGTCGAACATGCGCAGCACATCCATGATCGTGATCAGTGTCACGAACCCGAGCACTCCGCGGATGGTCGGGATGATCACGTTGAGGTGCGTCTGGAAGCCGTTGGCGCCATCGATCTTCGCCGCCTC
This sequence comes from Microbacterium sp. Bi98, assembly GCF_918698045.1. Classification (NCBI taxonomy): domain Bacteria; kingdom Bacillati; phylum Actinomycetota; class Actinomycetes; order Micrococcales; family Microbacteriaceae; genus Microbacterium; species Microbacterium sp. Bi98. Next base: position 2,063 of record NZ_CAKKLK010000016.1, read on the forward strand.
CTTCAGCTCGTTCGGCACGCCCTGGAGTCCGGCCAGGATGATCAGCATCGCGAACGGGAGCATGTGCCAGACGGTGTTGGCGATCACGAGGATCGCGTTGGGCACCTGGTCGGTGAACCAGAGCACCTGCGACCCGCCGAAGAAGCCGATCAGGCGGTTCACCACGCCGCCGAAGTTGTCGTCGAAGAGCCACGAGAAGGCGACGGCGCCGACGAGGTTCGGCAGCACGTACGAGACGAGCATGATGCCGAGCACGAGCGGACGCGACGTGGTGATGCGGTTGATGCCGGTGGCGATGATGTACCCGAAGACGAGCAGGATCGCCGTGGTGACGATCGTGACGGCGACCGTGAACATCACCGCCTTGTGGAAACGGGGATCCGTCAGCGCGTCGGTGAAGTTCTCCAACCCGATGAAGGTGCCTGGTGTGCCGTAGCGGACCTGCTCGAAGCTCCACTGCACCGTGCGCACCAGCGGCAGCACGAGCAGTGCACCCATCACCAGCAGGCTCGGAGCGAAGAGCAGCCAGAATTCGCGTGCCTTCATGTGCGTCCTCCCTTGGACGGACTGTGGCCTGAACTCGCGCTCAGGCCACAGTCATGGACGGTCGGATCGGGGTCAGCCGGCGATCTTCTCGCCGGCGGCCTGCATCTGGGCGAGCCCGTCGTCGACGGACACCTGGCCGTTGAGGATCGAGACCAGGATCGGCCGGATCTCGTTGGTGATGTCGGCGATGACCGGCGACACGATCGGCGGCATGGCGCTCGCGATCGAGTCGTTGGCGGCGGCACCGTACGGGGAGTTCTCCTCCGTCACCATGCCCTCGCGGGCCGGGTAGGCGGCGGGGACGGATGCCGTGGACGCGTCCTCGCTGACGGCGGACGCCATCATCTGGAAGAGCATGTCGTGGTCGAGCTTGGTGTTGAAGGGGATCGACCAGCCGTCGATCGAGAGGCGGTTGTAGGAGTACTCGGCGTCGTCGGAGACCTTGGGCGCACCGGCGAATCCGAAGGAGTCGGACAGCTTGGAGTTCGCGGGCAGGGTCAGGTCGAACATGCGACCGGAGAACATGATCGACATGGCCGCCGTGCCGTTGAACATCTGCTGCTGCACCTTGGGCTGGTCGAAGGTCGTGACCTGCGGGTCCATGTAGGGCTTGAGTGCGAGCATCGCCTCGACGGCCTGCTTCGCCTCGGGTCCGTCGAGGGTGACCTCGCCGTCTGCGGTGACGAAGTCGGCGCCGAGGGAGTTCATCGCCCCTTCGAAGCCGGTCGTCACGTCGGCCGTGGCGAGCCAGGGCAGCGCGATCGGGTAGTCCATGAGGCCCTCGGCCTTGATCGCCTCGGCCGCGGCGATCATCTCGTCGAAGGTGGTCGGCACGTCGAGGCCGAGGTCTTCGAAGATGTCGGTGCGGTAGGCCATGACGAACATCTGCGCCTGCATCGGGATGGCGAAGATGTCGCCGTCGTAGGACATGCCCTCGACCATCGACTCGCTGATCTCGCCGAGCCCGTAGTCCTCGCCATACTTGTCCCAGAGGTCGTTCAGCGGAACGAGCTTCTCCTCTTCGCCGAAGCCGGGGATGACGAATCCGTAGGTCTCGATGATGTCGTAGGTGCCCGTGTCGCCGGCCAGGGTGGCCGTGGTCTTGGTCACCTGCCCGCCGAAGTCGATCGGATCGTGCTTCAGCGTCACGTCATCGGTCGAACAGCTCTTGACCATGGTGTCGGTGAAGGGGTCGATGGCGGAGGAATTGTAGGCGAGGACGTTGACCGTGGTCTTGCCCTCGGGAGCCGTGTAGTCGCACGACACCGTTGTCGCGTTCTCATTGTCGGTTCGGGTCCCGGCGCCGCAGCTGGAGAGGGCGATCATGCCCACTGCTGCGAGGGCGAGTACCGGCAGTGCTCGATGCTTGATGTGTCCCATGACGCTGATGGTATACGTATGCAATCGACTTAGGGAAGCCTATGTTCCCGGAAACTTTCAGGATTGAATACGTATACTGCGAAATCCCGCGATACGGGAGGACGAACACCCTTCCGCATCACTCTCACGGCCCTCCGTGGCCGACCCGAACTGCTACTCCCGAACCCTGCGCTTCTCGAGCACGCCGGCGAGAAGCACCGCGACCAGAGCCGCAGCCGGGGCCACGATCAACCCGGCCCGCAGGCTCTCGGTGTCGGCGATGAACCCGACGATCGGCGGTGACAGCAGGAAGCCGAGCCGCAGCAGCCACGACACGACCGTGAGCCCCACTCCCGGTCGCAGGCCGGGCAGTTCGTCCGCCGCATGCATGGCGGCCGGGATGAGCGTCGCGATGCCGAAGCCGACGGCGGCGAATCCGGCGATGGTTCCCGGCACGCTCGGGAAGATGAGCGCGAGTGTCATGCCCGCTGCGGCGATCAGTCCTCCGACGCGGGCCACCGCGCGCTGCCCGAACCGGTCGGTCATGCCGTCGCCCAGCATCCGACCGATGAACTGTGCGCCGACGAGCGCGATGAATCCGAGCGGCGCGATGGCGGCCGCGGCGCCGAGCGATTCACTCAGATAGAGAGTCGCCCACGAGTTGCCGGCGTCTTCGGCCACCGCACCGGCCATCGCGATGAGCGTGAGCGCGATGATGATCATCACGGTGCGAGGGCTGACCCCGCGGCGCACGGTGCCGCCCAGCTCGACCGGCTCGGCCGTCGCCTCGGCATCCGCCTCCTCATCGCGTCCGGGCAGGCAGAACCAGAGCGCGGTGAAGGCGACGGCCGCGAACACCGCGGTCGAGATGCCGAGATGCACGCCGAGGGGCAGCTGCAAGGCGATCGCGGCCGCGGCCATGCCTCCGCCGAGAACCGCGCCGATCGACCAGATGGCGTGGAACGAGTTGATGATCGAGCGGCCGTATCGCCGCTGCACGCGCAGACCGTGCGCGTTCTGGGCGACGTCCGTGATCGCGTCGGATGCTCCGCCGAGCAGAAGGGCGACGGCGAAGAGGATGCCGGAGGGCGCCAGTGCGGCCGCGAGCAGGCCGAGTCCCGTGGCGATCGTGCCGAACACGGCGATCCGCGCCGAGCCGAATCGACGGATCAGCACGGCGGCGAGAAGGCCCGCGGCGATCGCGCCGGCAGGGAAGGCCGCGATCGCGAGGCCGTACCCGGCGTTGTCGAGCCCCAGAGCAGCCTTGATCTCGGGGTAGCGGGGCAGGATGTTGGCGAACAGTGCGCCGTTCGTGAGGAACAGCGCCGAGACCGCGATGCGCGCTCGGCGCGACGCCTGGTCGACAGCCGGCCGTCGAATCGATTCGATCGAAGTCATAGCAATGACCGTACACGTCGAGGGACGCCGTCGAAAATCGCCTTCCGCATCGCGTATGCCACCCGTGCGGCGATCGCGATCGACCTCAGTGGAGCTGCGGTTCGCCCTGTGCGATCTCTTCGGCGATCACGGATGCCGCAGCGACCGATGCCTTGGCGGCATCCAGGTCGTCGAACTGGCCGATGAAGTCGGACTGCGCTCCGAAAGCCCGAAAGCCCTCACGCGGCGTCCCCGTGATCGATCCGAGGAACTGGCGCCGGTCATTGCCGACGTGGAAGCCGGGATCGACCTCGACCCACAGCCCTCGCGTGCGCGAGGCGCCTCGCACCCGCGCGCTCGTCGCCGCCTTGGCGGCATTCCTGATGCGTGCGGACATGGCTCACGCAGTCATCGCGTGCAGCACACGCGACCCCGTGAGCGCCGGAGCGAAGTCACCTCGGGTGAGGTCGAGCCCGCCGGCCGAGTTCGCCGCGTTCATCATCGAGACCACCAGCGAGCGGTCGATGCTCGGCTCCTCGTCCATGGCGAACCGGAGGGGGATGGAGGCGTGCACCCAGAGCGTCTCGACGGCGCCGTCGCCGATCGAGAGGGTCAGGGGGAAGGACTCGTTGCGCCGCAGCTTGGTCACGATCACCAGCCGCAGGTGGGTCAGCAGCTCGTCGTCGATCTCGATCGGTGCGGCGGTGCTTCCGTAGGTCAGGTAACCCATGTTCTCTCCCTCACGCTCAGACTGGCTTGAGAAATAGATTACTAGGTTACCTAGCTAAATCCCAGTCGGACGTCAGGGAAGGTCGCCGATCTCTTCCGTCAAGCGGTGCAGGAACCGTGAGATCGCATCGGTCTGCTCGGGCGTGAACTCGTCGGCGAGGGCGGCGATGCGCTGCGTGAGCTCGTCGCCGGGCGAGTGGAGATCGCGCAGAGAGGGTCGCAGAACCTTCGATCGCGCGTCGGCCGGATGCGGGGCGACGACGATCTGGCCGCGCTCCTGCAAACGGCGCAGCAGGCTCGTGATCGCGGCCGTGCTCACGTTCAGGTGCGCAGCGAGTCCTCCCGGGGTCGCGGGAGCATCCGCCGGCGCCTCCGTGATGTACCTCATGGCCTCACGATCGGTGTCATTGGGCGCGCGCAGCGCGGCGAGACGACGGCCCAGCTGCGCCTCGGCGCGACGGAGTTCGTCGACCCGAGCGACGAGATCGGTCGACGTCGTTCTGATGTCGGTCCTGCTGGCCATGTGTCACCCCCTGACCCCTCCATGCTACTCGAAAGACAGGTAACGAGGTGGCCTAGCGAATTCCAATGCCACCAGGGACTCTGATCGGGTGCGAAGATAGAACACGGGCAGGAAAGGGACGTCATGGTCGAGCGATTCACACTCGGGGATGCGGGGTACATCATGTACGCCGACATGCTCGATCGCCTGCGAGCGCGGTTCCCGTCGGTTCCCGCCTGGCGGCTCGACCAGATCGTGGCCGCCGAGCACGACGCCATCACGGGCGGACTGCTGCGGATCGTCCCTGCCGAGGTCGAAGCCGGCGCGATCGAGATGCTCGCGCGCGAGCATGGAGAGAACGAGGGATCCCTGAGCGATGACGGCGAGGTGGCGTGATGGAGCGCTCTGAAGAATTCGGCCGATCAGGGTACTGGTACCCCGACTCCGACAGCGCGAGCACGGTCGACGTGCTCAACATGCTCCGCCGCTACCGCTCGGCCGAGACCGCCATGCGAGCCCGCACCAGGGCGTCGATGGGCATGAACGAGACCGACCTGGTCGCGCTGCGATTCCTGCTGCGCGAGCAGCGGGCCGGCCGCATCGTGCGCCCGATCGACATCGCCCGCATGCTCGACATCTCCACGGCGTCGACGACGACCCTCATCGACCGCCTCGAGAAGGGCGGGCACGCGAAGCGCGAGCCGCACCCGACCGATCGCCGCGCCGGGGTCGTCGTGCCCACCGTCAGCAGCGACGACGAGGTGCGCGAGACCCTCGGCGCGATGCACCGGCGGATGCTGTCGCTCGTCGACGAGATGAGCGACCGCGAGCGTGGCATCGTGACGCGATTCCTCGCCGGCATGACCTCGGCCATCGAAGAGGCGTCGGATCTCGATCAGGAACTGCGCGACGTCATCCGCTCGCACGAGGAATCCGAGCCCTCCGGCGAGTGATCCCTCCGCCGCGGGTCAGGCCTTCTCGACCTGATCCTCGACCCGAGCGCCGGGTTCTCCGTCGTCGTCCGCGGCGTTCTCGAGGCGTTCGGGGAACAGCTCGTCGAGGTCGAGGTCGGGGTTCTCCTCCTGCGTCTCGACCAGTTCCACGGCCTCCTCGATCGTCTGCACGCTCGGCATCGCACCCGGCAGCGGCCTGCGCGCCGACTCCTTGAGCACCACCACGGCGATGAAGCCGGCGATCGAGGTGCCGATCACGTAGAACGCCGGGGCCAGCGACGATCCGGTCATCTGCACGAGCGCCTCCATCACGACCGGAGCCGTGCCCGCGAACAGGGCGACGGCGAGGTTGTACGAGATGCCCATGCCGCCGTAGCGCGACGACGTCGGGAAGAGCGCGGGCAGAGACGAGGCGAGGTTGGCCACATAGAAGGTCACGGGGAAGGCGAGCAGCACCAGGCCGAGAAGCGTCGACCAGATCTCCCCGTGCATCATGAACAGGAACGACGGCACGGCCAGCACGATCGCCGAGATCGACCCGATGAACAGCACCTTGCGGCGTCCGATGCGGTCGGAGAGCTTTCCGGTCAGCGGGATGCAGAGCGCCATCGCCACGAGCACGGGAAGGGTCAGCAGAGTGCCGTGCACCTCGTCGTAGCCCAGGGTTCCGGTGAGGTACGTGGGCATGTAGGAGGTGAGGGCATAGCCCACGGTGTTGGCGGCGGCGACGAGCACGAAGGCCGTCAGCAGCTCGCGCCAGTATGCGCGGATCAGTGCGAGCACGCCCTTGGGCGCATCCGCCGACGCCTGCGCGTCGTCGGCCGCGCGCTTCGCCGAGTCCTGTGCCTCCTGGAATGCCGGGGTGTCCTCGATCTTCAGCCGGAAGTAGATCGCGATCAGTCCGAGCGGAAGCGCGACGAGGAACGGGATGCGCCAGGCGAAGCCCTGCATGACCTCGGCCGACAGCGTCAGCTGCAGGATCGAGACGAAGGCGGCGCCGATCGCGAAGCCCATGTACGAGCCGAGGTCGAGCAGGGAGGCATAGAAGCCGCGCCGCCGGTCGGGCGCGTACTCGGTGATGAAGGTCGTGGCGCCCGCGTACTCGCCGCCGGTCGAGAAGCCCTGCGCGAGCTTGAGCACGATCAGGAGGATCGGCGCCCAGACGCCGATGACCGAGAAGTCGGGGAGCACGCCGATGAGGAATGTGGCCGCGGCCATCATGATCAGCGTGAAGGCCAGCACGCGCTGACGGCCGAGTCGATCGCCGAGCTGGCCGAGCACGATGCCGCCGAGCGGACGGGCGACGAAGGTCACCGCGAAGACGCCGAGCGAGAAGAGCGACTGCGCCCCGGCGGATGCGTCCGGCAGGAACGCCCGCCCGATGATCACCGCGAGATAACCGTAGACGCCGATGTCGTACCACTCCATGAGATTGCCGACCACGGTGCCGGCGACCGCGCGGCGGAGCATCGGGCGGTCGACGACGGTGACGTCCTCGACCGTGAGCCGACGAGGCTCTGCCGCGGCGGGACGCAGCCGTCGCAGCAGGCGCTGCCACAGGTTCGGCGTGTCATTGTTCAGGCGGTCGGACATGCTGTCTCACTCTCTCTCGCCGCACGACCATCGCAGGTCGGGCCGCACAGAAGGCGGGGAGGTGGCTCGCGCCACCTCCCCGCCGTTGCTCACCGGTGTCAGTTGTTGAACGCGTCCTTCACGTTCTCTCCGGCCTTCTTGACGTCGGCCTTCGCCTGGTCGGCGCGGCCCTCCGCCTCGAGCTTCTCGTTGTCGGTCACCTTGCCGACGGCCTCCTTCGCCTTGCCGGCGAGGTCCTGGGCGGTGTTCTTGATCTTGTCATCGAGTCCCATGGGGGCTCCTCTCTCTTATCAGCGGTGGTCTGTGGTCGAGCGCCCGCGCCGTGGGGTCACAGGGGGATGTCGAGGGCGGATGCCGCCAGCGGCAGAGTGCCGGCGGCGATGACCGCGATGAGGCCGACGACTCCGGCGGACTTCCAGAACGGCGTGCGCGATGCGGGGAGCGGGCCGCTGCGGAGCCCGGTGGAGCGGCCGACAGCAGCACGTGCCGACAGCGGGGCGACGTCGACAGGACCGTTCGGCAGGATTCGCCGAGACCGGAGCTCACGACGGGTGGGGTACTGCGTGGCTGTCGACATGTGATCACCTTCCTCCGCCAAAAGATTACTAGATGAACTAGTCAATCGCCAGCCTAGTGAAATTTCCGGTCATCACGCCTACGCTCGACACATGACCGAGCTCACCCAGCCCACCGGGCACGAAGAGGCCCTGCGCGCCCTCCCCCGCGAAGACGGATCGGCGCCTCGCGCGTTGGTGCTCGGCGCCACGGGATACATCGGCGGGCGGCTGACGCCTCGTCTGCTGAACGCCGGATACCGGGTGCGCGCACTGGCCCGGGACGCCGCGCGCGCGGCATCCTTCCCATGGGGTGCCGACTGCGAGATCGTCGAGGGCTCGGCTGACGACGCGGACGCCGTGGCCGAGGCCATGCGCGATGTCGACGTGGTCTACTACCTGATCCACTCGATGACGGCGGGCAAGGGGTTCGAGGAGAGCGACGAACGAGCGGCCACCACGGTGGCGGATGCCGCGGCGAAGGCCGGCGTGCGCCGCATCGTGTATCTCGGCGGACTGCATCCCGACGATGTGAAGCTCTCGCCTCATCTGCGCTCCCGGGTGCGGGTGGGCGAGATCTTCCTCGAGTCGGGCGTTCCGACGCTCGTGCTGCAGGCGGGCGTCGTGATCGGCTCCGGTTCCGCATCGTTCGAGATGATCCGGCACCTGACCGATGTGCTGCCGTACATGCCGGCGCCGAAATGGGTGCGCAACCGCATCCAGCCGATCGCGGTGCGCGACGTGCTGCACTACCTGCTGGGCGCCGCGCGCGTCGATGACAGCGTCAACCGCGCCGCCGACATCGGCGGGCCCGACGTGCTGCGCTACGGCCAGATGATGAACGGCTATGCGCTCGAGGCGGGTTTGCGCCAGCGCGCGATCGCCGCCCTGCCGGTGCTCACTCCGGGACTCGCATCGCACTGGGTGAACCTGGTGACCCCGGTTCCGCGATCGATCGCGCGCCCGCTCGTCGCGTCGCTGCAGAACGAGTGCATCGTGAAGGACCGCGCGATCGATGACCTGATCCCCCGCCCGGACGGCGGGCTGACCCCGTACCGCACCGCCGTGTCGATGGCGCTGGGCCGTCTCGACGCCGACACCATCGAGACGAGCTGGCAGGATGCCGAGGTCTCGGGCGCCCCGAGCGACCCGCTGCCCAGCGACCCGGACTGGGCGGGACGCACCGTCTTCACCGACACCCGCAAGCTGAAGACGTCGGCCCCGGTCGACGGACTGTGGCGGGTGATCATCGGCATCGGCGGGTCGAACGGCTGGTATTCGTCGAAGTTCCTCTGGGCGGTGCGCGGCTGGATGGACCGGCTCGTCGGCGGAGTCGGGCTCCGCCGCGGACGCCGCAGCAAGGCCGAGGCGCGGGTCGGTGATGCGATCGACTTCTGGCGCGTCGAAGCCGTCGAGGAGCCCGGCCGCAAGACCGACTCGTCGCCCGCGAGCGGCGGACTGCTGCGGTTGCGCGCCGAGATGAAGGTGCCGGGCGAGGCCTGGCTCGAGCTGCGCGCACTGCCCGACGGCGACGGATCCCGCTACGAGCAGCGGGCGGTGTTCTTCCCCCGCGGGCTCGCGGGACGGCTGTACTGGCTGGCAGTGCTGCCGTTCCACGGCTTCATCTTCGCGGGCATGGCGGCGAAGATCACCGCCGCGGCATCCGTCCCCGTCGAGACGGTCGCGCCCGGTGTCGGCGAGGCGGGTGTCGGCGAGGCGGGTGCGGGCGAGGCGGGTGCGAGCGAGGCGGCCCCGGGCGAGGCGGGTGCGGGCGAGGCGGCCCCCGTCGCCTGAGCCTCTGGGCCCACGCGCGAGGTGTATGCGGGCCCACTTCGACACCGGGACTCACGTGCGGGGCCACTTTCGCAGCGGAAACGGTCGATTCGGATGCGTTACTGACCCCGCACCGCGATGGAACCCGCGGGTAGGGGCAACCTCACGCCCCACCCACATGGTGGGGCCACTTCGGCATCCGGACCCACGCGCGAGGTGTATGCGGGGCCACTTCGGCATCGGGACTCACGTGCGGGGCCACTTTCGCAGCGGAAACGGCCGATTCGGATGCGTTATTGACCCCGCACCGGGCCGGGGGCGGCGCGGGCGGGGTCAACAATGCGACTGACGTCAGGAAGGACGCTCGGCGAGGCCCGCAGGGTCGCCCCCGTCATCCGACCCGGCGTCCGCAGCCGCACCCGCACTCGCATCGCCGGCCGCACTCGCGTCGCCGGTCGCACTCGCATCTCCGGCCGGACTCGCATCGCCGGCATCGGCGCCGGCATCCGCAGCGCCACCACCGGCATCCGGGATGATGTCGATCGCCTCGGTCGCGGTCGCGTAGACCTCGGCGAGGCTGTCGTCGACGTCGGCCTCATCGATCCAGGCGAGGTCGTCTTCGGAGTGGTCGTACTCGACAGGCACGAGCGCGAAGTCGTCGCCGTACTCCTCGAGTCCGGCCATGACGCTGTGGCGAACGGCCATGCGGGCATAGCGCTCGCGCAGGATCATGGGGTCGCGTCGCAGATCCTTCATGAACGCGACCATCATGAAGGCCATGATCACGGCGAACGGCAGCGCCGCGATGATCGTGACGTTCTGCAGCGACTTCAGGCCGCTGCCCTCTTCGCCGGTGACGAGCAGCACCGCCGCGATCACTCCGACCAGGACTCCCCAGACGACGGCGACCCAGCGCGACGGCTCGGGGCGGCCCTGCTGCGAGAGCGTGCCCATGACGAGCGAGGCCGAATCGGCGCCGGTGATGAAGAAGATCGAGATCAGCAGGATGAGCACGATGCTGGTGATCAGCGGGAACGGCAGGTTCTCGAGAACGCCGAAGAGCACCTCTTCGGGCGGGTCGACGGTGAGTCCTGCGCCGTTCATCTGCTGCTGGATCGCCGTGGTTCCGAAGATCGCGAACCAGATGAGCGAGATGGCGGCCGGAACCAGGATGACGACGGAGACGAACTGGCGCAGCGTGCGGCCCCGCGAGATCTTGGCGATGAACATGCCCACGAACGGCGACCAGGAGATCCACCATGCCCAGTAGAAGATCGTCCAGCTCGACAGGAACATCTGCGCCTCGTCACCCTGCGAGGCCGACCGCGCGACCATCTCGGGCAGGTCACCGAGGAACTGCACGGCGACCGAGGGGATGACGTTGAGGATCAGCAGCGTCGGTCCGACGAAGAAGACGAAGAATGCGAGCAGCAGCGCGACGACCGCGTTGATGTTCGACAGCGCGCGGATGCCCTTCGAGACGCCCGAGACCGCCGAGGCGATGAAGCAGGCGGTGAGCACGGCGATGGCCGCGATGAGCACGCCGTTGCCGAGTTCGCCGATGCCGCTGACGATCTCGACGCCGTGGCCGATCTGCAGGGCTCCCAGGCCGAGCGACGCGGCGGTGCCGAAGAGGGTGACGATGATCGAGAAGATGTCGATCGTGCGACCGAGGGGTCCGGTGGTGCGGCCCTCGCCGAGCAGCGGCGCGAAGATCGACGAGATCAGGGGGGTGCGGCCACGACGGAACGCGCCGTACGCGATCGCGCCGCCGACCAGCGCGTAGAAGGCCCACGCCTGCGGGCCCCAGTGGTAGAGCACCTGCGCCTGCGCCGTGTGCATGGCCTCGAGGGTGTTCGCCTCGACCGTTCCGGGCGGCGGGTTCTCGAAGAAGGTGAGCGGCTCGGCGGCGCCCCAGAAGACGAGACCGATGCCCATTCCGGCGGCGAAGAGCATCGAGATCCACGAGAACATCGAGAACTCGGGCTCTTCGTCGTCGCGGCCCAGGGGAATGCGTCCGTAGCGGCTGAAGCCGACGAAGAGCATGAAGACGAGGATGACGGTCGCGATCGTGGTGAAGAAGAAGCCGAAGTACTCGACGACCCACCCGAGCACGGTCGAGGTCGTGCCCGAGAGGTTGTCACCCGCGAACACGCCCCACGCGATGAACGCGAGGGTCAGCGCGACGGCGATGCCGAAGACGAGCGGATCGGTGCGGTAGGTGCGTCCGGTCTCTTCGACCGAGACGCCGGGCACGAGCGCCGGGTGCACGCCGCGCGGCGGAACCGCGGCGATGTCGCGCACGATCTTCTGCGCGGCCTCGGTGGCCTTCGCGGCCTGCCTGATCGCGGCGGTGGAGGTCTTCGGAGGGTCGTTCCTCGTGGGCGTCTTCTCGTCCGGAGTGTCCATGAGAACCCATTCTCCCATGCCGGCATTCTGCGACCTGGACGGAAAGGCCAGATGAACGGGTCGATCCGCGGCGCTCCGGGGCCCTACACGCCGGGCGGATGCCGGATGCTCCGGGTTCTCCGGGCGCGTCAGCGCGAGCACCCGGGCGCATCAGCGCGAGCACTCCGGGCGCATCAGCGCGAGCGACGGCCGCCGAACACCGAGTGCAGCAGCGGCAGCGCCGAGACGCAGATGAGGGTGATGCCGAGCGGCGGCAGCGGCGTGACGAGCAGCGCGCCTCCGACGAGCATCGCGGCGAACAGCACGCCCGATCCGATGCGGCGGGCGATGCCCTCGAGCCGGTCGAGGCGGCGCTCGAGGGCCGAGGTGTCGAAGGTGACGTTGCCGTCGTCGACGCGGGTGATGATCGCGTCGATCCGCTTCGGCAGGCGGTAGGTGACGGCGGCGGTCTCCATGGCCTGCTGCGCCATGTCCTGCATGAGGTTGCCCGACTCGTCGCGCAGCAGGCGGCCGGCGTAGGGCTCGGCGGCGTCCCACACGTTGAACGACGGGTCGAGGCTCGAGCACATGCCCGAGGTCAGCGACACCGCACGGATGAGCAGCAGCATGTTCTCGGGCAGCTGGAGCGGAAGCGAGCGCACCATGTCGCCGAACTCGTCGGCGAAGTCGGTGAACTCCCGAGGGTCGACCTTGCTGAGCTCTGCGAAGCCCATGCCGCCGAAGCGGGCGAACAGCGCGCGGAGCGCCCGTTCGAGCTCGGCGGTGTCGGCGGAGGGCAGCAGCACGCCGATCTCCTGGGCCGCGGTGACCAGGCCTCGGCTGTCGCGGCCGGCGACCGCGATCAGCAGGGTGCGCAGACCGTCGCGGAGGTTGTCGGGCACCTCGGCCATCATCCCGAAGTCGATGAAGGTGAGGCGGAAGTTGCGCCCGGTCGTCGAGTCGGCCTCGGGTGTCACGAAGATGTTGCCCGGGTGCGGGTCGGCGTGCACGAAGCTGTGCGTGAACACCTGGTCGAACATGACCTCGGCGAACACGTCGGCGACCTCGGCCGGATCGATGCCGGCTGCCCGCAGAGCATCCGTGTCGTTGATCTTGATCGCGGTGACGTCCGAGAGCGTGAGCACGCGCCGGGTCGACCGCTCCCAGACGATCTCGGGGGCGCTGACGCGCGGGTCGCCGGCGAAGTTCTCACGAAAGCGCTCGGCGCTGGCGGCCTCGTGCAGGTAGTCGATCTCCTCGAGGCTGGTCTGCGCGAACTCCTCGACGAGGCCGGGAGCGTCGACCCGATCGGCGACCAGTCGCACGCGCATCGCCCAGCGGGCGACGCGGCGCAGAGCCGCGAGGTCGACCGCGACGATCTCGTCGATGCCGGGGCGCTGCACCTTGACGACGACGTCGCCGAGACCGGTGTCGACGGCATCCTGCGCGGAGAGGCGGGCCCGGTGCGCTTGGCCGAGGGATGCGGCAGCCACCGGCGTCTCATCGAACCAGGCGTAGGCCTCAGCGAGCGGACGGCCGAGTTCGGCCTCGGCGGCCGCACGGATGTCGGCGAACGGCACGGCCGGGACCTCGTCCTGCAGTCCCTCGAGCTCCTTCGTGATCTCGGGCGGCAGCACGTCGAGGCGCGACGACATGAACTGCCCGACCTTGATCATGAGGCCGCCGAGTTCGACCGCGAGCACGTGGAACCGCTTCGCGAAGCGCTGCATGCGCGGCGCCCGGGTGCGCTCGGCGATCGAGCTCATGCCGAAGCGCGGCAGCACGAGCTCGAACCACCAGACCTTGAGGAACTCGCGCGCCGCGAACGACAGGATGCGGCGGTACCGGGCACGATGGGCGCCCTGCGCCGCAGCATCCGTCATGTGTCGTCCCTGTGTCGTGTGCGATCAGTCCTGAGCGAGGATCGAGTACAGCCTACGGCGGGCCTCGTCGAGGATCTCGACCGCCTGCTGCACCTGCTCGGTGCTGCCGCTGCGACCGACGGCCGCGGCTGCCGCCGCGAGGTCGACGCCCGCCTTCGGCAGTGCGCTGTAGCGGGGGTTGTCGTGCGAGCCCTCGCTCTTCGACTGCGACTCCCACGGGGCGGGGGTCTCGGTGTGCTCGGCGGCGACGGCGCGGCCGGCCTCGGTGAGCGAGTAGGTCTTGCGACCGTTCTGCTCCTGAGCCTCGATCAGGCCCTCGTCGGCCAGCAGCTGCAGGGTGGGGTAGACCGAGCCTGCGCTCGGCTTCCACGATCCGCCGCTGCGATCGGCGATCTCGTTGATGATCTGGTAGCCGTGCATCGGCTTCTCGGTGAGCAGCGACAGCACCGCGGTGCGGACGTCGCCCTTCGCCATGCGCGAGCCGCCGCTGGGGCGCTGCTCGAAGGACTTGCGGAGCTGCTCCATGGCATCGAAGATCGCGGATGCGGGTCCGCCCTGGCCCGAGCCGAAGCCGGATCCGCCGAACGGGTTCGAGGGGAATGCGTTGTTCATGATGACCTCCCGGAAGTGGTGAGCGATAGTCAACGATATATCGTTAAGGCTGAATGTGGGGTGAGAGTCTCGGCCCGAGAGGTGAACTTCGGCGGATGTGTCGATCGGCCTGCTGCTCGATCGTCATCTCTCTGTACGCTGACCGTCGAACAGTGAGGAAGAGACATGCGCTACACACTGCTGTTGCACTACGAAGAGCTCGATGCCGAGACTCTGGGCGCCGAGGCGCTCGCAGAGGGCCAGGCCGCATTCGCGAGCTACGCCGCCACCCTGCAGTCGGCAGGGGTGCTCGTCTCGGCTGAGGTTCTGCAGCCGTCGGCCGTCAGCACCACCGTTCGCGTGCGCGATGACGCGCTGCAGGTGCAGGACGGCCCGTTCGCCGACACGAAGGAGCAGCTCGGCGGCACGGTCGTCATCGACGTGCCCGACCTGGATGCCGCGATCGGATTCGCCCGCCAGGCCCCGCCGGCGTTCTGGGGTGCGGTCGAGATCCGCCCGGGTGCCGTGTTCACGGTCGACGGCGTCTGGACTCCGAACCGATGATCCCCGAGGGGGTCCGGGCCGCTGCAGAGAGTGCGGCGCGGACCTCCTACGGCCGGCTGGTCGCGCTGCTCGCGGCGCGGTCCGGCGACCTCGCGCTCGCCGAGGACTCCCTGTCGGGAGCGTTCGAAGAGGCGCTGCGGCGCTGGCCGGATGCCGGAGTGCCCGACAACCCGGAAGGGTGGTTGATGACCGTGGCGAGGAACAGGCTGCGCGATATGTGGAAGTCGGCCGCGGCGACGGCATCCGCTCCCCTCGCCGAGGAGAGCGCTCGCGTCGATCCGCTCGCCGACCATGATCCGCTCGCGATCGGCGACAAGCGACTCGAACTGCTGTTCGTGTGCGCGCATCCGGCGATCGACCCGGCCGTGCGCGCGCCGCTCATGCTCCAGACCGTGCTCGGATTCGAGGCGGCCGAGGTCGCGCGCGCGTTCGCCGTTCCGGCGACGGCGATGGCACAGCGCCTGGTGCGGGCGAAGCGACGCATCAGAGATGCCCGCATCCCGTTCGCGATTCCGGACCGCCGCTCGATGCCCGAACGATTGCCCGCTGTGCTGGAGGCGGTCTACGGATGCGCCGCGCTCACCTGGCGCGGCGATGCCGAGTCGATGGCGGGCGAGGCGCAGTACCTGGCCGTCACTCTGGCGGGGCTTCTCGAGGACGAGCCCGAGGCGTGGGGGCTGGCCGCCCTCACGACGCTGACTCTCGCGCGGCGCTCTCGCGAGTTCATCCCCCTCGACGAGCAGGATCCTCAGACCTGGGATGCGGCGCTGATCGCCGAGGGCGAGGCGTACCTGCGGCGAGCGCGGCCGACCGGTGCGCCGGGACGATTCCAGCTCGAGGCGGCGATCCAGGCGGTGCACTGCGATCGGCTGCGCACGGGGGCGACCGATTGGGACTCGCTGCGGATGCTGTACGCCGCGCTTCTCGCGGTCGCTCCGACCCTCGGTGCCCGGGTCGCGGCCGCCGTCGTCACCGCGCGCATCGACGGAGCCGAGGCGGGCCTCGCCGCACTTCCGGCCCATGCAGAGGGATTCCAGCCGTACTGGGCGGCTCGGGCGGGCCTGCTCGCCGAGGCCGGACAGGATGCCGGTGAGGCCTACGCGCGGGCGATCGCGCTCGCCGACGACGACGGCGTCATCGGCTTCCTCCGCGGCCGCGCGGCGGCCCACGCACGATCCCACTGACACGCACAGCACGCACACGGCGCACGCACTGCACGCACACGGCGCTGAAAGCAAGCCCCGTGCGCTCCATAGCCGACGATGTTTGACTGCCGTCGATGTCGTCTTCCCCTGCCGTTTCCCCACCGTCCACTTCGATCAGAGTGAGCGTCGTCGTTCCCGTGTTCCGTCCGGGAGCGGCATTCGACGAGCTCATCGCGTCTCTCGATCGGCAGACGCTCGATCACGGCCGGTTCGAGGTGCTGCTCTGCGACGACGGCTCCGGTGAGGAGACGGCGGCTCGACTGGTCGAGATCGCGCGTGATCGTCCCTACGTGCGCGTCGCGTATCTGCCGCATTCGGGGTGGCCGGGAACGCCGCGCAACCACGGGATCGACGATGCGCGCGGCACGTACATCCAGTTCGTCGATCAGGACGACTGGCTCTACGACGGCGCCCTCGAGGCGCTCTGCGACTACGCCGACGAGCATGCATCCGATGTCGTGGTCGGCAGGGAGGTCGGCATCGGCCGGCGGCTTCCGAGTCGCATCTTCCGCCGCGACATCCCCCGTGCGCGCCTCGGCGAGGATCCGCTGCTCGAGATGCTGACGCCGCACAAGATGTTCCGCACCTCGTTCCTGCGCGAGAAGCGCATCCGATTCCCTGACGGCAAGGTGCGCCTCGAAGACCATCTGTTCGTGATGAGGGCGTACTTCGAGGCGTCGACGATCTCGATCCTCGCCAGCCGCCCCTGCTACGCGTGGGTCAAGCACGCGGGCAGTGCCAGTTCGTCGCGGATCGAACCCGAGACGTACTTCCCGCATCTCGAGGCCGTGCTCGATCTCGTCGAGCGGTACACCGAACCGGGGCGACTGCGCGACCGGCTGCTGCGGCACTGGTTCCGCGGCAAGATCCTCAAGCGGGTGTCGGGCAAGAAGTACGCCGGGTACCCCGAGGAGTATCGCCAGCGCCTGCTCGACGTCGTCATCCCGCTCGCGCGACGGCGCTTCGGACCCGGCGTCGACGGGGGGCTGGCCTTTCCGAACCGCATCCGGGCCGCACTGCTGCGAGCCGATCGACGCGCCGACCTGCTGACGTTCGCGCGGTTCGAGGCCGAGCTCACCTGCCGGGCGGTGGTGACGTCGGCACGGTGGTCGCGGGGCGGCGGACTGTATCTCACCGTCGATGTCTCGATCACCCGCGACGGGCAGGACGCACTCGAGTTCGAGCCGGGCACGGGCGTCATGACGTCACTGCCGATCGCGATGGACGGCCTTCCGACCGGTCTTCTCGAAGCCAAGCGGGAGATGTCCAACGATCACGTCGAGTTGGTGTGGCGCGACAAGGCCGCGGCGATCGAGCGTCGCGTGGCGAACCTCCACCCACGCAGCCTCGACTCCCTCCGCATCGCGATCGACCCGCTGAAGGTGTTCCGGCCCGACGACGAGTCGCGCGGGGCGAAGCTCTTCGTGACCGTGCGACGGGCGGGGTGGACCTTCGACGTCCCCCTCCGAGCGGATGCCGCGACGCTCGCCGCCGCGGGACGCTCACCCCTGCTCGCCGGGCGCACGTGCACGCCGGTCGCAGGACGCGGCGGCGCCGTCGAGCTGCGCAGGCAGTACCCCGGCGGCCGGCTCAAGGACCTGGCCGGCCGCGCTGTGCGTCGGGTGCGGAGCGGCTCGCGCACGAAGTGACGAGGGTCAGCGCGGCAGCGTGAGCACCTCGGCCCCGGTCTCGGTGATGGCGATGGTGTGTTCGGTGTGGGCTGTGCGGCATCCGGTCGCACTGCGCAGCGTCCAGCCGTCGTCGTCGGTGACCAGCCGGTCGGTGTCGGCCATCACCCACGGTTCCAGTGCGAGCAGCAGGCCGGGGCGCAGTCTGTAGCCGCGGCCGGGGCGTCCGTCGTTCTCGACGTGCGGATCCTGGTGCATCGTCGAACCGATGCCATGGCCGCCGAACTCGAGATTGATCGGGTAGCCCGCGTCGCCGAGCACCGTGCCGATCGCGTGGGAGAGGTCGCCGATGCGCGCGCCGGGTCGGGCTGCGGCGATCGCGGCGGTCAGCGCACGCTCGGTCGCGTCGATCATGTCTAGGTCGGCGGATGCCGCACCGTCGCCGACCACGAAGCTGACGGCGGCATCCGCTGAGATCCCCCGGAGCGTGACGGCGAGGTCGAGAGTGAGAAGGTCGCCGTCGAGGAGGGCGTAATCGTGCGGCATCCCGTGCAGCACCGCGTCGTTCACGGCAGTGCAGACGTAGTGGCCGAAGGGCCCGCGGCCGAAGGAGGGGGCGTAATCGACGTAGCAGGACTGCGCACCGGCATCCTCGATCATCTGCTTCGTCCAGCGATCGAGGTCGAGCAGGTTCACCCCGACCGCCGCTCGCTCCTTGAGGGACTGGAGGATGCCGCCGATGAGGGCGCCCGCGTCTCGTGCACGAGCCAGTTCGTCGCGGTTCAGGATCTCGATCATGGGGTTCTCCACAGCTCGCCGTCAGTCGTTCCAATAACTATCCCGGTAATACTATCCCGGTATTACAATGGGCACATGATGGTTCGGATGCCCCTGACTCCCGCCGAGGTCGAGCGGGGCGAGCGCCTCGGCGCGCTGCTGCGGCGAGCGCGCGGTGAGCGATCGATGCTGAGCGTCGCCCTCGAGGCGGGGGTCTCGCCCGAGACCCTGCGCAAGATCGAGTCGGGTCGCGTGGCGACCCCCGCCTTCTCGACCATCGCCGCGATCGCGGGCGTGCTCCACCTCTCGCTGGACTCGGTGTGGTCCGAGATCGAGCCGGCGGTGCATGCGGTCGGTCGTACGCAGGTCGCGTCCTGAGATGGCGCATGCGCTGATCACGGGCAGCTCGCGCGGCATCGGCCGCGCAGTGGCGCAGGCCTTCGCCCGACGGGGCGACCGGGTCGTCGTGCACTACGGCCGTGATCGCGCGTCCGCGGAAGAGACCCTCGCCTCGCTCGAAGGCTCGGACCATGCGATCGTGGGCGGCGACCTCGGGGATCCGGCGGAGGCGCAGCGCGTGGTCGAGGAGGGCATCACAGCCCTGGGTTCACTCGACATCCTGGTGAACAATGCAGCCGTGGCCCCGAGCGCGGCGAACGAGCATCGCGTCGACTCGACGACGTATGCCGAGTGGCAGCGCGCCTGGTCTGCCATGGCCTCGGTGAACCTGCTCGGCGCCTCGAACGTCACGATGCTCGTCGCTCAGCACATGATCGAGCGGGGCAGCGGCGGATCGATCGTCAACATCGGGTCACGCGGCGCGTTCCGCGGAGAGGCCGACCACCCCGCGTACGCCGCGACGAAGGCAGGACTGCACGCGTTCGGGCAGTCGATGGCGCTGGTGCTCGCACCCCACGGCATCTCTGTGACCTCGGTCGCTCCGGGAATGGTGGCGACAGACCGGCAGACGGCGAAGCTCGAAGGAGAGCAGGGCGACAGCATCCGCGGTCAGAGTCCGTTCGGCCGGGTGGGCACGCCCGAAGAGGTGGCGGATGCCGTCGCCTATCTCACCTCGCCCACCGCGGTGTGGGCATCGGGCACGGTGCTCGACCTGAACGGCGCGTCGTACTTCCGCTGAGGCGGTGGGCGTTCGCCTCGGCGGTTGCGGGTCACGAACGCAGCACGGACTCCAGCAGGCCGGGGAACAGCTCGTCGAGCTCTGCGCGTCGCAGCGTCAGCATCCGTCGCCGACCGTTGGGCTCGTTGCGGATCACGCCCGCTTCGCGCAGCACCTTCATGAAATGCGACTTGGTGGACTTCGGCAGGTTCGGGTCGGTCGCGTGGCATTCGGCCATGTCGAGCGGGCCGTCGGCGAGCTGTCGCGCGATCGCCAGACGCTCGGGGTCGCTGAGGGCGAAGAGCACGTCGGTGAGCTGGATCTCGGATCGCTCGGGGTGCGGGAGTTCGCCTGGCATGGTTCGAGAATAGTTGAACAATCGCGGGATCGCGAGTACGCTCCGATAGTTCGATGAATCTCGAACCGATACCGCGGGAGCACTCATGACCACCACGTCACCGATCGACACGACCGCGACCGCATCTCGGATCCGTCGCCCGCGTTTCGGCTTCGCGCTGGCCGTCGTGACGCAGATCGCGATGATGATGGGCGCGAGTGCGCCATCGCCGTTCTACCCCGTGCTCGCCGCAGAGATCGGATTCGACGCGATCGTCATCAGCGCCGTCTTCGCCGTCTACGCGGTCGCCCTGCTGCTCGCCCTGCTCACCGCAGGCTCGCTCTCCGACCATGTCGGGCGGCGACCGGTCGCGATCGGCGGTCTCCTGGTGCTCGCCGCGAGCATGGTGCTGTTCTGGCATGCCGATACGGTCGCCACGCTCATGCTCGCCCGCATCCTGCAGGGTGCGGCGAGTGGCGTGCTCATCGCAGCCCTCTCGGCCGCTGCGCTCGACCTCGCCCCCGGTGGCCGTTCGAGGGTCGCCGCACTGTGGAACGCACTCAGCCCCGGAATCGGCCTCGCCCTCGGCGCACTCGTCTCGGGCATCGCGCTGGACGTGACCGGACAGCCGCTGCTCGACGTGTTCGCACCCCTGACCTCCGTGTACATCGTGCTCGCGGGGCTCTTCTTCCTGGCACCCGAGACCGCTCCGCTGCGGCCGGGAGCACTCGCGTCGCTGAGCTTCCGGCTGTCGGTGCCGGCCGGCATCCGCTCGGACTTCTGGCGCGGAGCCCCCGCGATCATCGCCGGCTGGGCGACGGGTGGGCTCTTCCTCTCACTCGGCGCGAACATCGTGCGCACCCAGCTCGGCGGTGAGGCGCACGTCTGGCAGGGACTCGCGGTCGCGATGCTGGCCGGCGTCGGCGCGGTCACCGCATTCCTCTTCCGCAACCGGCACCCACGCACCTCGGTGATCTTCGGCACCGCGGCCCTCGCCGTCGGCACCGCGCTGTCGCTCTGGGCGCTCGCGACCGGGTCGCTTCCGTTCTACCTCGCCGCGACCGCCGTGACCGGCATGGGATTCGGCACCGCCTTCTCGGGAGTCGTCGCCTCACTCGCACCCCGCATCCCCCCGACCGACCGCGCCGACACGTTCGCCGTGATCTACCTGCTCGCCTACCTCGCCTTCGGCGTGCCCGCAGTCATCGCAGGGATGCTGGTCGGAGTCTTCGGACTCGGCGCCGTGTGCGTCGGGTACGGCGTCGCGGTCATCGCGCTCGCGCTCATCGCACTGGTGTTGCGGGTGCGTCGGGCGGAGTAGCTGCTCTCTGTGGGGTGGAGGCCTCTCGCGCCGAAGGGGGTCTCTCGCTGCGGAGGAGATCTCTCACTCCGAAGGAGAGATACCGCCGACACCTCCTTCGGTAGACGCGATCTCCTTCCGAGCGCGCGCTGCCGCCAGCATCCCACCGACTGCGAAGGAGACCTCTCACTCCGAAGGAGAGATACCGCCGACACCTCCTTCGGTAGCCGAGATCTCCTTCCGAGCGCGCGCCGCCTCCGGCATCCACCCCCACCGCGAGCGAAATCTCTTGCCTCGAAGGAGGTATGACGGCGACACCTCCTTCGGTAGCCGCGATCTCCTTCCGAGCGCGCGCTGCCCTCCCGCATCCACCCCCAGTACGAAGGAGATCTCTCGCCCCGAAGGACGGATGCCGCCGACACCTCCTTCGTTATGCGCGATCTCCTTCCGAGCGCGCGGCCCCGGCACCCACCCCCACTGCGAGGGAAATCTCTCGCCTCGAAGGAGGGATGTCGCCGACACCTCCTTCGGTAGCCGCGATCTCCTTCCGAGCGCGCGGCCCCGGCATCCACTCCCACTGCGAGGGAAATCTCTCGCCTCGAAGGAGGGATGTGGCCGATATCTCCTTCGTTATGCGCGATCCCCTTCCGAGCGCGCGGCCCCGCATCCGGAGGAGATCTGCGCACCGGCGGAGATCTGCGTAGCGGAGGAGATCTGCGCACCGGAGGACGAACTCGCGAAGTTGATCCTCCCTTCCGCAGATCTCCTCCGCATCGAACGCGCCCCGCACATCCACCTTGCTCAATCGAACGATTAACGATAGATTTCTGCTGTTGTTCGATGAGAGGTGGAGTCATGGCCAAGTCGACGATCATCGTGCTGCGGGTCGTGATCGCGCTGGCGCTGGTCGGGTCCGTGGCCGTGCAGGCGCTCATCGTGCCGCTGCTGTGGCTCGACCTCGCCGACGAAGAGCTGTGGGGACGGATCGCCTTCGTGTCGATCGTCGTCCTCGGGGTCGGCACTCTGCAGGTCTTCGGCATCTGCGTGTGGTTGCTGCTCACGAAGGTGCGTCGCGGATCGATCTTCTCGACCTCGTCGTTCCGCTACATCGACGTGATCATCGGCGCGATCCTCGTGGCCGCGGCTCTTCTGTGGATCCTCGCGGCGATACTCGCTCCGGGCTCGGCAGCTCCGGGTCTCGTCGCGCTCATCGGCGGAGCCGGCGTGGTGCTCGCCGGCGTCGCCCTGCTGGTCGTGGTGATGAAGGCGCTGCTGCGGCAGGCGATCGACCGCGATGTCGAGGCGCAGGCGCTGCGGTCCGAGCTCGACAACGAGGTCATCTGATGCCCGTCGTCGTCGACATCGACGTGATGATGGCGCGACGCAAGATGGGTGTCGGCGAGCTGGCCGAGCGCATCGGGATCACGCCGACGAACCTGGCCGTGCTGAAGAACGGGCGGGCGAAAGCCGTGCGGTTCTCGACCCTCGACGCACTGTGCGAAGTGCTGGAATGCCAGCCTGGCGACATCCTGCGCTGGGAGGCGTGAGGGGACCTCTTTCGTCGCGGCACCCACACACCCACGCACCCACGCAACGGAGGAGTTCTGCGCCTCGGAAGGCCTGATCCCGGGATTCTCTCCTTCGGAAGCGCATTTCTCCTTCACAATGCGTGATGCGCGCGCTTCGAGACCTCGACACGGCAGCCATCGCACTCCTACGGTGCGGAGGAGAACAGCACACGGGAGGATGACCTCGTCGATACGGCCCTCCGCATCGCAGATCTCCTCCGCATCGACGATGGCCAGCAAGAGAAGGACAGCAGTGCCGGATGCCGGATGCCGAGCCCCCGGAGGCCAACACCTACCGCCGCGCGAGCAGGTCGCGCAGTCGCGCGGCCTCGCCCTCGGGCATCCCGTAGCCGTGCTCGAGCGCCGGGTACTGCCCGCCTCGCACCTCGTCGGCATAGGCCGCGACCCCCGCGATGGACACACCGCGCACATCGGCGTAGCGCTTGACGAACTTGGCGGCCCCGCCGGCGTAGATGCCGAGCAGGTCGTGGAAGACGAGCACCTGGCCGTCGGCATCCGCTCCGGCTCCGATGCCGATCAGCGGAATGCGCAGCAGGGGCGCGAGAGCGGCGGTGACCTCGGACGGCACTGCTTCGATCACGAGCAGCGAGACTCCGGCATCCTGCAGTGCGAGGGCGTCATCGATCACTGCGAGCGCCGCCTCGGCGGTGCGTCCCTGGGCCCGGTATCCGCCGAGCGAGGTCGCAGTCTGCGGCGTGCGTCCGACATGGCCGACGACGGGGATGCCGGCATTCACGAGCGCTCGGGCGCGGTCGACCGTGGTGCCGCCGCGCTCGATTTTGACCAGGTCGACGCCGGCCTCCTTGATGAAGCGCTGCGCGGTCGCGAGGGCGAGCTCATCCGACGCCTCGTATGAACCGAAGGGCAGGTCGCCGACGAGCAGTGGCTTCGTGAGTCCGCGCCGCACGGCTTTCGTCAGCATCAGCATCTCGTCGATCGTGACGGGCACGGTGCTGTCGTAGCCGAGCACGGTCATCGCGGCCGAATCGCCGACGAGCACCAGGTCGACGCCGGCCTCCTCGACGATCTGCGCACTCGGGAAGTCGTACGCGGTGACCATGACGATCGGCTCGCCGGCATGCTTCTTGGCGTCGAGATCGCGCAGAGTCAGTCGCTTCGTCGGGGCGGCGTGGGCGCTCATGGCGTGAACCCTCTCAGCAGGTGGTTGTCGATCAATCGGGCGGCGCCGACACGGGCGGCGACGAGCAGCAGGGCGTCGCGGTCGATGCGGGTGACGGGCTGAAGCGTCTCGGCATCCCGGAGTTCCAGGTACTCGACGTCGATTCCCGCCTCGGCGAGAACATCCCGGGCAGCGGACAGGATGCCGTCGCCATCGCCGATACCGTCCCCGTCGCCCGAACGGTGCGCGGCATCCGCCGCGTCGAGCGCACGGTTCAGCGCGGTCGCCCGGGCGCGTGCATCCGCGTCGAGGTACACGTTGCGCGAGCTCATGGCGAGTCCGTCGGGTTCGCGGACGATGGGGCACGCCTCGACGCGCACATCGAGGTTCAGGTCACGCACGACCCGCCGGACGACGAGCACCTGCTGCGCGTCCTTCTGCCCGAAGTACGCGACGTCGGGCTGCACGATGCCGAACAGCTTCGTGACGACGGTCGCGACGCCGTCGAAGTGGTGGGGGCCGCGGCTCGCGCCGTCGAGCACCTCGGCGATGCCCGCCACGTGGATGTTCGTGGCGAAGCCGTCGGGGTAGATCTCGGCCGGCTCGGGGGCGAAGAGGATGTCGACGCCCTCCGCTTCAGCGAGCGCGGCGTCACGCGCTTCGTCGCGCGGGTAGGTGCTGAGGTCTTCGTTCGCGGCGAACTGGGTCGGATTGACGAAGAGCGAGACGACGACGAGGTCGTTCTGCGCCCTCGCCGCGCGCAGGAGCGAGAGGTGCCCCTCGTGGAAGGCGCCCAGGGTCGGGACGAGCCCGACAGTCCCGCCGTCACCGCGGGCGTCTCGAACCGCGGTGCGCACCTCGGCGATCGTACGGAGGATTCTCATGACCGGGGCTTTCTGTCGGCGACCGCTCGGGTGGCGGCGGCGAGTGCGTCGAAGAGGTCGGCGACGTCGGCGGATGCTGCGCGCTGCCGCGCGACGGTCGCCTCGTCGCCGCGAGCGATCGGACCGGTGAGGGCGGATGCCGCGCCGGATGCCACCCAGTTGTCGACCGTCTGCTGCACGAGCGGTGCGAGGTGGGCGCGATCCAGCCCGGAGGGAGCCGCGAGGCGCTCGGCGGCGTCGAGCACCGTGAGCACGAAGTTCGAGGCGAAGGATGCGGCCGCGTGATACGCCGCGCGGTGGGCGTCGTCGACGCGGAAGGGTGTCGCACCGAGCGCTGCGGCGAGCTGCTCGGCCACCGCGAGCGCCTCGGGTGTGCGGCCGTCGACTGCGACGCCGATTCCGCGGAAGACCTCGGGCGTCTCGGTGCCGGTGAAGGTCTGCAGCGGGTGGATGCTGAAGTCGACGTCGGCGAGCGGCGTCGCACCTGAGACGTGCGCGACGAGTCGAGCATGCGGTCGCGCGGCGAAGGCCACCGCCGCGATCGCCGAATCGGGAACGCAGAGCAGCGCGAGATCGGCATCCGGCATCCGGTCGTCGCGACGAAGCGGTCCGCGGACGCCGAAGCCCGCTGCGCGCAGGGCCCGGGCGAGAACGCCGCCGAGACGGCCGGCGCCGACGATGGCGATGGTCGTGTCAGGGGCGAGAGCAGGGGTGCTGTGCATGTCGATTCCCCGGCCGAGAAGGGCGGCACGGATGGGATGAGTATCCGCCCGAGACCGGGTACGCGCAAAATCTCGGAGCATACTGACAATCCGAACGCGCCCAGCCCTTATCACTCTGCTGCGCAGAACAGGCAGAACCCTGCTCGCAATGACCTCGCGATCTCGCCACCCTCCCGCGACCCCACCGATCCGGAGGGGATCCTCGATACGGAGGGCCCATTCCCGGCATCCGCCCTCCGCACTGCAGAAATCCTCCGCATCGAGACCGAGGTCTTACGCTGGAACGTCTGCCCCATCCCCGGGCACCTTCTCTGGAGCATCCCCATGTCTGCACTCGCGGTCGACGATCGCGCCCGCTATCGGGCGAATCCCACTGTCCTCCAGGCGCTGAAGAGTCCGCGGATGCTGACGCGCGAGGTGCTCGCGGGTCTGGTGGTGGGTCTCGCGCTGATCCCCGAGGCGATCGCGTTCTCGGTGATCGCGGGCGTCGACCCGAAGGTGGGGCTGTTCTCGTCGTTCATCATGGCGGTGTCGATCGCGTTCCTCGGCGGGCGCCCCGCGATGGTGACCGCGGCGACCGGAGCCGTCGCGCTCGTGATCGCACCGGTCGCTCCGACCTACGGGATGGACTACTTCATCGCGACCGTGATCCTCGCGGGCATCTTCCAGGTGCTCCTCGGGGTGCTGGGCGTCGCGAAGCTGATGCGATTCATCCCACGCAGCGTCATGGTCGGGTTCGTGAACGCGCTCGCGATCTTCGTGTTCAGCTCGCAGTTCCCGCAGCTGATCGACGTGCCGTGGCTGGTGTATCCGCTGGTCGCACTGGGGATCGTCGTGATGATCGTGATGCCGAGGATCACCAGGGTCGTGCCGGCGCCGCTCGTGTCGGTGATCATCGTGACCGGTGTCGTGCTGGCGTTCGCGATCACCGTGCCGACGGTCGGCGATCAGGGCGAGCTGCCGAAGAGTCTTCCCGAGCTGTTCATCCCGAACGTGCCGCTCACCTGGGAGACGTTCACGATCATCGCTCCGTTCGCCCTCGGGGTCGCGCTGGTCGGGCTCATGGAGTCTCTGCTCACCGCCAAGCTCGTCGACGAGATCACCGACACCCACTCGAACAAGACGCGCGAGTCGTGGGCGCAGGGCGTGGCGAACATGCTCTCCGGAATCTTCGGAGGCATGGGCGGATGCGCGGTGATCGGCCAGACCATGATCGGCGTCAAGGCGTCCGGGGCGCGCACCCGCATCTCGACGTTCTGCGCCGGCATCTTCCTGTTCCTGCTGGTCGTCGTGTTCGGCGACTTCGTCGGCACGATCCCCATGGCCGCCCTCGTCGCCGTGATGATCATGGTCGCGATCGGTGCCTTCGACTGGCACAGCGTGAAGCCGTCGACCCTCAAGCGGATGCCGAAGAGCGAGACCTTCGTGATGGTGGCGACCGTCGTGCTCGTGCTCCTCACCCACAACCTCGCGGTCGGCGTCGTCGGCGGGGTGCTGGTCGCATCCGTGCTGTTCGTGCGCCGCGTGGCGCACTTCGTGTCGGTCGAGCGCTCGGTCGAACGCGCGGTCTCGGGCGACGTCGCGCGCTACGTCGTGAACGGCGAGCTGTTCTTCGCCTCGAGCAATGACCTGACCACCCTCTTCGAGTACCCCGACGACCCCGAGCATGTCGTGATCGACCTCTCGGGATCGCACATCTGGGATGCGTCGACCGTCGCCGCTCTGGATGCGATCGAGACGAAGTACGCAGCGCTCGGCAAGAGCGTCGAGATCGTCGGGATGAACGAGAGCAGTCAGCGGATGCGGGGACGGTTGACCGGCGGGTTCGAGTAGCGATCCACCCGGACGCGCCTCAGCGCACGAGGGCGGGCCGCTTGCTGTCGAACTGCCAGTCGGGCACGAGGTACTGCATGCCGATCGCGTCGTCGCGGGCGCCGAGCCCGTGCTCGACATACAGCTCGTGGGCCTCGGCGAGCCGCACGCGGTCGATCGTCACACCGAGTCCCGGCCGGTCGGGCACGCGCACCGCGCCGTCGCGGATCTGCGGCGCATCGACCGTCAGCTGCTGACCGTCCTGCCAGATCCAGTGCGTGTCGAGTGCCGTGATCTCGCCGGGCGCGGCCGCACCGACCTGCGTGAACATCGCCAGCGAGATGTCGAAGTGGTTGTTCGAGTGCGAGCCCCATGTGAGGTCGAAGTCGTTGCACAGCTGCGCGACGCGCACCGACCCTGCCATCGTCCAGAAGTGCGGGTCAGCGAGCGGGATGTCGACGGCATCCGATCGGATCGCGTGCGCCATCTCTCGCCAGTCGGTCGCGATCATGTTCGTCGCGGTCCGCAGTCCGGTGCGCCGCCGGAACTCGGCCATCACCTCTCGACCCGAGAACCGGCCCTCGGCACCGCAGGGGTCCTCGGCGTAGGCGAGCACGTCGCGCAGTCGTCGACCGATGCGCACCGCATCCTCCAGCAGCCACCCGCCGTTCGGGTCGAGCGTGATGCGCGCCTCGGGAAAGCGCTGGGCGAGGGCGATCACGACGTCGGCCTCGGTCCCTCCGTCGAGGACGCCGCCCTTGAGCTTGAAGTCCGAGAATCCGTACCGCTGCTGGGCGGCTTCGGCCAGGCGCACGACGCCCTCGGCCGTCATCGCCTCTTCGCGTCGCACGCTCTCCCAGCTGTCGCCGCTCTCGCGCAGATAGGGGAGGTCGGTCCTGTCGGCATCGCCGACGAAGAACAGATAGCCCAGCATCGGCACGCTGTCGCGCTGCTGACCGTCGCCGAGCAGTTCGGCGACCGGCACGCCGAGGTGCTGCGCATGGAGGTCGAGAAGCGCCGACTCGATGCCGGTGACGGCGTGCACGGTGGTGCGCAGGTCGAATGTCTGCAGCCCGCGGCCACCGGCGTCGCGATCGGCGAAGCGCGTAGCGATCGACCGCAGCAGCGAACGGTATCGGCCGACCGGCTGACCCGAGAGCATCTCGCCGGCCTCGGTGATGGTGCGGCGGATCGGCTCTCCGCCGGGGACCTCGCCGAGACCCTCGCGTCCGTCCGAATCCGTCACGATGACGATGTTGCGGGTGAAGAACGGCCCGTGCGCGCCCGAGAGGTTCAACAGCATCGAGTCGTGGCCGGCGACCGGAACGACCTCGACTCTGTCGACGGTGGGAACGGCGCTCATGCGGACGCCTCGCGCCGCCCGTCGATGAAGCGCGGGACGTGCCACGGGTTGGCGTCGCGCAGCGCCTCGGGCAGCAGCTCGTCGGGGATGTTCTGATAGGCGACGGGCCGCAGGAAGCGCTCGATCGCGAGAGTCCCGACGCTCGTGGTGCGCGAGTCGCTCGTCGCCGGGAACGGTCCGCCGTGAACCATGGCGTGCCCGACCTCGACCCCGGTCGGCCAGCCGTTCGCGAGGATGCGTCCGACCTTGCGCTCGAGCACCGGCAGCAGCGCCGCCGCGAGCTCATTGTCGTCCGCGCTGAGCTGCAGCGTGGCCGTCAGCTGACCCTCGAGACGCGACGCCGCCTGCACCAGCTCGGCGACATCGCCGTACCGCACCACCAGCGATGCCGCACCGAAGATCTCCTCGTGCAGCACGTGGTTCTCCTCGAACGATCCGAGGTCGGCG
The DNA here is from genome assembly GCF_918698045.1 of Microbacterium sp. Bi98. NCBI lineage: Bacteria > Bacillati > Actinomycetota > Actinomycetes > Micrococcales > Microbacteriaceae > Microbacterium > Microbacterium sp. Bi98. The sequence goes on from NZ_CAKKLK010000016.1 coordinate 31,176, forward strand.
GCGTGGATCACCGGCGCGGGGGCATGCGGACCCTCTCCGTCGGATCCCCGCGCGAGGATCTCGGCGTTGGCGTCCCTCGTCTCGACGCCCTCGAGCCACGCGGCGGCGATGCTCGGCGAGAGCATGGTCTGCCCTGTGGCCGCGCGCAGCGCCTCGGATACAGCCTGCAGGAAGGCGTCGCCCTGCTCGCCCCGCGGGACGAAGACGATTCCGGGCTGCGTGCACAGCTGCCCGCTGGATCCGGTCGCGCTCTGCACGTACCCCGCGGCGAGTGCTCCGACATCGCCGCGCAGAGCGCCGGGCAGGATGAACACGGGGTTCACCGAGCTCATCTCGGCGTAGACGGGGATCGGCACCGGCCGCGCCTGCGAGGCGCGCACGAGGGCGAGACCGCCTTCGCGGGAGCCAGTGAACCCGACGGCCTGGATCTCGGGGTCGGAGACGAGCGCCTGTCCGACGCTGCGGCCCGGGCCGAAGATGTGCGAGAAGACTCCCGGGTGGAGTCCATGGGCGTCGATGGCACGCGCGATCGCCGCCGCCACGAGCTCGCTCGTGCCGGGGTGCGAGCTGTGCGCCTTGAACACGACCGGGCAGCCGGCTGCGAGGGCGGATGCGGTGTCGCCGCCGGCGGTGGAGAATGCGAACGGGAAATTCGACGCCCCGAACACCGCCACCGGCCCGAGAGGGATCTTGCGCTGACGGATGTCGACGCGGGGCACCGGCGTGCGGTCGGGCTGCGCCGGATCGATGCGCACGCCTCGGTGCTCGCCGGCTCGGACGACCTCGGCGAACAGCCGCAGCTGCCCGGTGGTGCGCGCGCGCTCCCCGAGAAGACGCGCCTGCGGCAACCCGGTCTCCTGCATCGCCCGTTCGATCAGCGTGTCGCCGATCGCCTCGATCTCCTCCGCGACCGTCTCGAGGAAGGCTGCGTGGGCCTCGGGCTCGAGGCGCGAGAACGTGACGAATGCCTCTGCGGCGGCCGCCGTCGCCTCGCGGAGCTGGTCGACGTCGATCTGCGAGTAGGGCGGATCGAGCTGTTCGTCGGTGTCGGGCGCGATGGCGTGCAGTGCCGAGCCGGTGCCGGCGACGGAGCGTCCGGCGATCGAGGAATGCCCGGTGAGGACGGGAACGGTCATGTCACTCTCCTTGAGTCGAGGGTGGGGATGGTGAGGATCAGACGGGGACGGACTCGAGCAGCCCGGCGCGATCGAGAAGCTGCAGGAGGTCGGCGTCATCCTGCTCCGACAGGTCGTGCAGCGGCGGGCGGACGGGTCCGACGCCGTGTCCGGTGAGACGCAGCCCAGCCTTGACGATCGAGACGCCGAAGCCGCGGCCCCGATCGCGGATCGCGATGTACGGCAGCACGAAGCGTCCCAGCTTCTCGGTCACCGCGACTCGGTCCTGGGCACGCACGTCACGGTAGAACTCGAGGGCGAACTCGGGAACGAAGTTGAACATCGCGGACGAATAGGTGCTCATGCCCATCTGCAGCAGCGGCAGCGCATACGTCTCCGCCGTCGGCAGCCCGCCCAGGTAGAACAGCCGCTCGCCGTTGCGGACGTAGACCGAGGCGAGGTGCTCGATGTCGGCCGTCGCATCCTTGAAGCCGATGACGTTCTCGTGTCGGTCGGCGAGGATCGCCATCGTCTCGGCCGAGTAGATCGCGTTGCCCCGGTTGTAGACGATGATCGCGAGACGGGTCGCTGCGGCGATCGCCGAGACATGCTCGACGAGACCCGGCTGGTCGCACTCGGTGAGATACGGGGGCAGCACGAGGATGCCCTCGGCACCGGCCTCCTCGGCTGCGCGAGCGTTCGCGATCGCGTTGCGGGTCCAGCCTCCGGCCGACGCGAGCACCGGCACCTCGGGTCGGGATGCCTGCACGGCCGCGCGGACGACCGCGGCCGACTCTGCGGCATCGAGACTGAAGCCCTCGCCGGTGCCGCCGGCGGCGAACAGACCGGCGACGCCGAATCCGGCCTGCCACTCGACGTGCTCGCGGTAGCGCTTCTCATCGAACTCGAGCTCCGGCGTGAATGCCGTCGCGGGGAACGAGAGGAGACCTTCGCGAAGGTGGTCGGCCAGCTCGGTGGGCGTGAATCGTGCCACGGTGCACTCCTGGGGTGTCGCGCCGGTGTCCGGCTCGGATCTGAACAATCGTCACGCTATGCGGGAAACGATGCGCCTACAAACCAAATGGTGGATAGATCAATGCGCCGCCTGCATCAAAGCGCAGACATCTCCGGCACCGGCGTCGGGAGCGGCTCGCCTGCGAGGTACGCCCGCAGGTTCGCCAGCGTGAGGTCTCGCATGTCGCGCCGGGTCTCGTGCGTTCCGCTGCCGACGTGGGGCAGCAGCGTGACATCGTCGCGGATCAACCGCTCGGGCACGTGCGGCTCCTGCGCGAACACGTCGAGACCCGCCCCCGCGATCTCACCGGCCTCGAGAGCGGCGATCAGCGCGTCCTCGTCGACGACCGAGCCGCGGGCGATGTTGACCAGGAACCCGTCCGGTCCCAGCGCCCGGATGACCTCGGCATCCACGAGCCCCTCGGTCGCGGCTCCTCCGGGAACCGCGATGACGAGCACATCCGATCGGCGTGCGAGTTCGACGGCGGATGCCACGTGCTCCCACGGCACTCCGTCGACCGGGCGGCGGGTCGTGTAGAGGATCGTCGTGTCGAAGGTTGCCGCGCGCCGGGCGATCGCCTGCCCGATGCGGCCGAGGCCGAGCACGCCGACCGTGCTGCCCGAGAACCGACGCGTCAGCGGGAAGCCGCCGGACTCCCAGCGGCCCTCGCGCAGGAACCTCTCGGATGCCCCGAACCGTCGAAACACGTCGAGCATGAGCCCGAGGGCCGTATCGGCGACGCAGTCGGTGAGCACATCGGGCGTGTGGGTGACCTGGATGCCACGTGCGACTGCCTGAGCCACATCGGTCGTGTCGTAGCCCACCCCGAAATTGGTCACGATCTCGAGGTTCGGGAGCGCAGCCATCAGAGCGGACGGGACACCGTTGCGACCGCTCGTGACGACGGCGCGCACCTTCGCGGCATCCGCGGGATCGAGGGTCGTGAGGTCGTCGGGAAGACGCACCACGGAGTACTCGTCCTGAAGCGTCCGCTCGAGAGAGTCGAGCAGTGGCCCCGCCTGGGCGACGGAGCCGGGAGCGACGGGCGAGGGGGCATCGATGATGTTCGTCATGGCGCGAGACTACGACCCGTCAACGATGCAGTTCCATAAGCGAAGTTGCATGGATTGATGCGTCCGCTGTATTCATCGGGCGAGAACGGCGGAATCCCGCGGATCGCCGCATGTCGCTCCACCGCTGCCGAGCGCCGAGCCCCGGTTCCGCCCGCCGATGCGTGCCGCGCATCGGTTGACGCTCGGGAAGCGGTCTGCGACATTCTGAACGAGCCGACGACCACTCTGGGCCTCGGCCGTCCCCTACCTGGAGGAACCGATGAAGCTTTCTTCCCCCCGACGCAGAGCGGCCCGCGCGTCCGCCGTCACCGCTGGAATCGCGTCGATCGCACTGCTCGCATCCTGCTCGGTCGCGAACTCGGAGTCGCAAGGCGGCGGCGAGGGTGGCACCGAAGACACCCTCCGCGTCGTGCTCACGCAGGAGCCGCCCACGCTCGAGGCATGCGACGCGAACCTCACCTCGACGGGTGTGGTCGTGCGCAGCACGGTGACCGAGCCGCTCGTCGAGCGCAACCCGTCGACCGGAGAGCTCGAGCCGCTGCTCGCCACCGAGTGGGAGCAGACCGGCGACACCGAGTGGACGTTCACCGTCCGCGACGACGTCACGTTCCAGGACGGCACCCCCTTCGACGCCGAAGCGGCCGCCTACTCGATCGACCGCGCCGTGAACGGCGACCTCGGCTGCAACGTCGAGGGCTACATCTTCGGTGACGACGACCTCGAGGTCGCCGCCACCGATGCCACCACCCTCACCGTGACCACCCCGAGCCCCGACCCGATCCTCCCGCTGAAGCTCTCGTTCATCGAGATCGTCTCCCCCGAGACCTCGAACACCGAGTTCGTGCGCGAGCCCATCGGCACCGGCCCCTACGCGATCGGCGACTGGCAGGCCGGCACGAAGCTCACCCTCGACCGCAACGACGACTACTGGGGCGACGCTCCGCAGTTCGCCGAGGTCGAGTACCAGTGGCGGTCGGAGGGCACCGTCCGTGCCGCGATGATCACCAGCGGCGAGGCGGACATCGCCCTCGGCCTCAGCGCCGAGGACGGCATCGGCGACTTCGGCGTGAGCTACCCGAACAACGAGACGATCGCACTGCGCTTCTCCGGGCAGACGGCGCCGCTCGACGACATCCGCATCCGCCAGGCGATCAACTACGCGATCGACCGCGAGGGCATCGTCTCCTCCCTCTACCCCGACGGCGACGTGGTCGCCGCGCAGCTGATCCCCGAGGGCATCGTCGGCTTCAACTCCGACCTCGAGCCCTGGGAGTACGACCCCGAGAAGGCGAAGGCCCTCGTCGAGGAGGCTGCGGCTGACGGTGTCCCGACGGACACGAAGATCCTCATGCCGGTGCGCACCGCGCAGTTCCCGAAGGTCAGCGAGCTCGGCGAGGTCCTGCGCGAGCAGCTCGCCGCCGCCGGCCTCAACGTCGAGCTCCGCATGGTCGACACCACGCAGCACCTGCAGTACCAACTGAGCCCGTTCGTCACGAACGAGGGCCCCATCTCGATGCTCATCCAGCACGGCAACCAGGCGGGTGACGCGCAGTTCACGGTCGAGCAGTACATGCTCACGGGCGGTGCGCAGGCCGAGTTCGGCGACCCGGGTCTGGACGAGCTCATCAACACGGCCCGCACCCTGACCGGCGATGAGCGTCAGGCGGCCTACGAGGACGTGTTCGCCTACGAGCGCGAGAACGTCGTGGCCCTCGCCCCGATCGCGCACCAGACGGTCATGCTCGGTCTCGCCGACCGGGTGACGTACGAGCCCAACTCGTCGACCGGCGACGAGCTGCGCATCAAGGAGGTCTCGCTCGCGGGCTGACCGCGAGCGAGAGTGAGAGGCGGGCGACCATGTGGACCTACCTGAGAAAACGGATCCTGCAGAGCGCGCTGCCGCTGATCGCCGTCGTACTGGGTGTCTTCGTGCTCGCCCGTCTCACCGGCGATCCGTCGCAGCTGTACCTTCCGCTGAACGCCACCGACCAGATGCGCGAGGACTTCGCCGCGCGCAACGGCTTCGACCAGCCGCTGTGGAAGCAGATGGGCGACTACTTCCTCGGTGTCCTGCAGCTGGACTTCGGTCAGTCGCTGCGCACCGGGGAACCCGCCGCCGAGATGGCGCTGCGCGCCTTCCCCGCCACCCTGCAGCTCGCCGCGGTGACGATGATCCTCGCGATCGTCATCGCCATCGTGCTCGGCAGCTGGGCGTCGCTGAAGCCGAACGGCATCGCCGACCGCATCGTGAGCTTCTTCTCGATGACGGCGGCCAGCGTGCCCGACTTCTGGGTGGCGATCCTCGGCATCTGGATCTTCGCGATCACCCTCGGCTGGCTGCCGACATCCGGAACCTCCGGCGCTCTCGTCTGGATCCTGCCGGTCGCGACGCTCATGCTGCGACCGGTCGGGGTGCTCGCGCAGGTGATCCGCGGGTCGATGGTGACCGTGCTCGGGCAGCCGTACATCCAGGTCGCCCGCAGTCGCGGCGCCGGCCAGATGCACATCGTCTCGAAGCACGCGCTGCGCAACGCCGCGGCGCCCGCCCTGACCGTCGCCGGCGACCTGACCGTCGGCCTCATCAACGGCGCGGTCGTGGTGGAGTCGATCTTCGGCTGGCCGGGCATCGGCAAGCTCATGATCGACTCGATCCTGCAGCGCGATTTCGCGGTGCTGCAGGCCGCGGTGCTCATCACCGCTCTGGCGATCTTCGCCCTCAACATCATCATCGACCTCGGTTACGCGCTGCTGGATCCCCGCGTGCGGCCGACCTCGGGAGCCAAGGCCCGTCGCCGCGGTCCCGGGGCACTCTCCGACACAAAGGCAGAGGTGCTGACGAATGTCTGACAACGCATCGACCGTCACCGTCCTCACGCAGAAGGCGCGCGGAGCCCGCTCGTCGGGTCGCGCCAACCTCTGGCAGCTGCTGCTGAAGGACAAGGTCGCCACCGCCGCCGCCATCGTGCTGTCGTTCATCGTGCTCACCGCGATCATCGGTCCGCCGCTGTTCGGCGAGATGGCGCAGCGACAGGACCTCGGCGCGCGCAACATGCCGCCGTTCAGCTTCCAGCTCGGCTGGGAGTACGTCCTCGGCAGCGACTCGCTGGGTCGCAGCCTGCTCGCCCGCATCATCACCGCGGCGGGAACCACGCTCGGTGTCGCGGCGGCCGCCGTGGTCGTCTCGGCGGTCGTCGGCTCGATCTGGGGCATGTGGGCCGGATTCCACCGCGGATGGCGCGAGTCGGTGTCGATGCGCATCGCCGACGTCATCATGAGCTTCCCCTCGCTGCTGCTCGCCGTCGTGATCCTGTACGTGTTCAACCCGAGTGCGGCCAACATCGTGCTCGTGCTCGCGATCACCCGCATCCCTCTGTACCTGCGCACGGCGCGAGCGGATGCCGCCGAGCTGCGCTCGAGGATGTTCGTCGATGCCGCGACGAACTTCGGAGCCACGAACAAGGCCATCGTCTTCCGGCACATCGTCCCGAACGTCCTGCCCACGCTGGTCACGCTGGCGACACTGGAGTTCTGCTACGTGATGCTGGCCGAGTCGTCGCTGAGCTTCCTCGGCATCGGCATCCAGCCGCCCGATGTCAGCTGGGGCCTCATGGTCTCGCAGGGACGCCAGTACCTCGCCGAGGCGTGGTGGCAGTCGGTGCTCCCCGGTCTCGCGATCGTCATCACCACGGTGTGCGCGAACGTCCTGGCCGCGTGGCTGCGTCTCGCGACCGATCCCGGTCAGCGCTGGCGTCTGCAGAGCAAGAAGCGCCGTCGCGTGATCGGCTCGATCGCCCCGCGTCGCTGAGTCCGCGGTGACGCCGCTCGAGTTCGTGCTGCTGGGGGCCATCATCCTCGTCGCCGGCTGCCTGCAGGGCTCGATCGGCTTCGGAATGGGGATGCTGGCCGCACCCTTCATCGCCCTGATCGACACGACGCTGCTGCCGGTGCTCGTGATCATGCTGGCCATGGTCGTGACGCTGATCGTGGCGGTGATGGATCGCGCGGCGCTCGATCTGCGCGGGGCCGGCTGGGCGTTGGCGGGGCGTGTGCCCGGGACCGTCGTCGGCGCGGGTCTCGTCACCGTGATGTCGACGACCGTGCTCTCCTGGGCGGTCGCGGTCGTCGTTCTGCTGGGTGTCGTCGTCTCGCTGCGGGGCTGGCGCCCGAGAGTGACGAGGACGACGCAGGCGGTGGCCGGGGCGCTGTCTGGCGTCATGGGCACGACCACGTCGGTCGGAGGGGCGCCGATGGCGATCATCTGGCAGGGCTCCGACGGGCCGCGGCTGCGCGGCACGATGTCGGCGTTCTTCCTCGTCGGATCATCGCTGTCGCTCATCGCCCTGTTCCTGTGGGGCGCCGTGCCGACGCACGCGCTCGCCACGGCGGCCTGGATGGCGCCGTTCGCCGTGGCCGGGGTGGTGCTGTCGCGGTTCGTGAACAGGTTCCTCAACCGCCGGCGCACGCGCGCGATCGCTCTCGGAGCATCCGCCCTCGGCGCGGTGACGCTGATCGTCACCCGCCTGTTCGAGCTCGGCTGAGCGGATGCCGAAGCGACCCGCCCACGGCGAGCCGCCTCAGCGCACCTGACGCTCGAGCGGGAGGCCCGCGTCGAGCAGGTCGATGTTGTGGGCGATGTCGGCGGCCCGCGCCGTGAAGACCTCGCGGGCATGACCCGAGTGGTGCGGGGTCAGCACGACACGGTCGAGCGCGGCGAATCTCTGCACGACCGGCGGCGCCTCGGCACCCTGCGGAGCATCCCACCACACGTCGATCGCCGCTCCCCCGATGCGTCCCTCGCTGAGGGCCGAGAACAGTGCGTCCTCGTCGATGAGCGCCCCGCGGGCGACGTTGATGACCAGGGCGTCGGGGTTCAGCTGCGCGAGCGCGTCCGCATCGATCATTCCTCGCGTGCTCTCGGTGAGCGGCGCGGTGACGACGACGACATCGCTCTCCCGCAGCAGCGGATGCAGCTGATCCTCGCCGTACACCTGATCGAGCAGCTCGGTTCCGGGGCCGCCCGCGTCCGGATGCCGGCGCATCGCGACCACGCGCATGCCGAAGACCTTCGCGAGGTGGGCGACGGAGCGGCCGATCTCGCCGTAGCCGACCAGTCCGAGGGTGCTGCCGGCGAGCGAGCGATGGTACGGGGCGCCTGCCGTCGCGATCGTCCGCCACTCCCCCCGACGCATCTCGGCATCGGCGTCGATCGCGCGACGGCGCAGCATGAGTGCGGTCATGATCACGTGCTCGGCGATCGCGGCGCCGTGGTGACCGGTGTTGCACAGCGGCACATCGTCGGGCACGGCACCGGCTTCCACCCGGTCGACGCCCGCACCCGTCGCATGCACGAGTCGCACGTGATCGGCGCCGGCCATCTCGGCGACCGTGAGCCGCGAGCAGATCACCACGTCGGCGCCCTCGATCGCCGCTCGCGTCGAACCGGGCACGTCAAGGTCGGCGAACACCCACTCGTGCGGGCGCGCGGTGCGGCGCAGATCGTCGGCGAACGCCGACATGATCGGATCGGTGACCGCGATGCGCAGCGGCGCGTTCACCAGCGGGGGCTCTCGAGCACGTATCCGGGATCGACGCGCTGCATGTAGCCGGTGTCGTCGCGCTCCCGGATGCCTCCGTCGAGGTACTGCCTGTGCAGCCGCGCCAGCGCCTCCGGGTCGAGCTCGACGCCGAGGCCCGGTGCGGTCGGCACCGCCAGCGATCCGTCGCGGAATGTCAGTGCGCCCGGCGCGATGACGTCTTCGTCCTCGCGCTTCCACGGCCAGTGCGTGTCGCACGCATAGCCGACGCCCGGGGTGGCCGCAGCGAGGTGGGTCATCGCCGCGAGGCTGATCCCGAGGTGCGAGTTCGAGTGCATCGAGAGTCCCCACCCGAGAGTCTCGGCGAAGCCGGCGAGCAGCCGGGATCGTTCGAGACCTCCCCAGAAGTGGTGGTCGGAGAGCACGATGTCGATCGCACCGAGGCGCACGGCATCCGCGATGTGCGAGAACGCGACGACGCACATGTTGGTGGCGAGCGGCAGGTCGGCGTGGCGGCGCACCTCGGCCATGCCCTCGAGACCCGGGGTGGGGTCTTCGAGGTATTCGAGCACGTCCTTCAGCGCATCGGCGACCCGCAGCGAGGTCTCGACGGTCCAGGCGCCGTTCGGATCGATGCGCAGGGGGTGGTCGGGGAACTCCTCGCGCAGCGCGAGGATCGCGGCGATCTCGTCGTCGGGCGCGAAGACACCGGCCTTGAGCTTGAGCGCTGTGAATCCGTAGGAGTCGACGATGCGACGCGCCTGTCTGACGATGCCGTCCGGCGTCAGCGCCTCGCCCCATTCGTCGGACACCTCACCCGGGTGCCCTGCCCACTTGTAGAAGAGGTAGCCGCTGAACGGAACGGCATCCCGCACGCGTCCGCCCAGCAGCTCGCTGGCGGGCATGCCGAGCAGCTTGCCGCGGATGTCGATCGCGGCCACGTCGAACGGTGAGAGCACGCGGTCGCCGGTGCTCGTGCCGGTGACCATGCCCGACATGCCGTGTCCGCCCTGCACCCCGTCGCCGGCCACACTGCGCTCGACCCGCGCGCGCAGGTCGTTCGTGGCGAACACGTCGCAGCCGAGCACGGCGTCGGCGGCGACCCGCAATCGCTGCAGGTGCGCGCTGTCGCCGTAGGTCTCGCCGAGTCCGACGACGCCCGATTCGGTGGTCACCTGCACGATGGCGCGCAGCGCGAGCGGCTCGTGCACGCCGACGGTGTTGAGCAGCGGCGGGTCGTGGAATGCGACCGGCGTGATGCGGACGGACCGCACCGCGTTCTCGGACAACCGCGTGGGCGCCGGGACAGACAGCAGGAGCTCTTCGGACATCACGCCTCCGTTGGTGAGACTCCGGGACTCCGCTTCGACGGATTCCGCGTCATCGAGTTTCTCCGACACTATGGTGGGGACAGATGCGCGGACAAACCAAAACTCGCACTGATTGATGTCGGGAGTGGATCGATGATCTCGCTGGTACAGCTCGAATGTTTCATCGCCGTCGCGGAGGAACTGCACTTCGGTGCGGCCGCGACCCGGCTCAAGATGACGCAGCCGCCGCTCAGTCGGCAGATCCAGCAGCTCGAGCGCGAGCTGTCGACGAGGCTCTTCGATCGCACCAGCCGTCGCGTCGCGCTGACTCAGGCCGGGCGCGCGCTGCTGCCCAACGCGCGGCGCCTGATCGACCTCGCGGCGAAGGCGGTCTCGGACGTGCGCTCGGTCGGTGAGGGCGCCGCCGGAACCGTCACGATCGCCTACACCGCGATGGCCGGGCAGGCCGTGGTGCCCGATCTGCTGCGGCGCGCGTCGGCCGAGCTGCCCGGCGTCACCCTGCTGCTGCGCGAACTCGTCTCGCTCGACCAGGTGGAAGAGCTCGAGAAGGGCACGGTCGACATCGGCCTGATGCGGCCACTGCTCGCCCGACCGCAGATCAGCAGCCGTGCGGTCTACCGCGAGCGGCTGGCAGTGGCGCTCCCCAGCGACTCGGCACTGGCGCAGCGCGCCGAGCCCGTGAAGCTGATCGACCTCAAGGACGAGTCGCTGCTCATGTACTCCCCGAGCGGCGCGCGCTACTTCCACGACCTGCTGCTGTCGATGTTCGTGGCGAGCGGGGTGCACCCGCACATCGTGCAGTACGCCGGGCAGGTGCCCGCCCTGCTGGCGATGGTCAGCGCCGGCATCGGGTTCACGCTCGTGCCGCAGTCGGCCGAGCGGATCTCTCCCGACACCGTGACGTTGCTGCCGATCAGCGAGGCCGATCCGTCGTCGCGGGTGAACAGCGTCGAGCTCGACATCGCGTGGAACTCCGAATCGCACAATCCCCTCGTCGAGCGTCTGCTGAATCTGATCGACGACGTGGATCACGACGACTGATCTATGCAGTGGGCGCATTGCCCAATGCCGATGTAGTGCTTGATCGGGATGAATCCCCACGCCTAGCGTGAACGAGAAGATGATCAGTGCTGATGACACGACCCGTGATCGACGAGGAGGACGCATGCCGAAGGACATCGCCGCGACCGCCGATGAGTCCGCCCGACTCGGTGAGGCCGTGAAACCGACACCCGGCGGTCGACCCGCCGCGCGTGACGACATCCTGCGCGTCGAGGATCTGCGCGTCGCCTATCGCATCGGCGACCGCGAGGTCGATGCGGTCCGCGGGGTGAACCTCAGCGTGGGCCGCGGTGAAGTGGTCGCGATCGTCGGCGAGTCCGGATCCGGCAAGAGCACGGTCGCGCAGTCGATCATGAACCTCCTCGCGCCGAACGCCGAGGTCACCGGCGGGCGCATCGAGTTCGACGGCGAAGACCTGATCCCGCTGAGCGAGCGCCGCTGGCGCAGCATCCGGGGCCGTCTGATCGGGCTGGTCCCCCAGGACCCCGCACTCTCTCTCAACCCGGTGCGACGCGTGGGCGTGCAGGTGGCGGAGCCGCTGCTCGTGCACGGACTCGCGACCAAGCACGACGCGCATGATCGTGCCGTCGAGCTGCTCGAGATGGCAGGACTGACGTATCCGGCCGAGCGGGCGAAGCAGTATCCGCACCAGTTCTCGGGCGGCATGAAGCAGCGCGCGCTGATCGCGGGAGCGCTGGCCGCGCAGCCGAGCCTGATCATCGCCGACGAGCCGACGAGCGCCCTCGACGTCACCGTGCAGAAGCAGATCCTCGACCACCTCGCGAACCTCACGCAGGAGCTGGGCACCGCGATCCTGCTGATCACCCACGACCTGGGCATGGCGGCCGAGCGGGCCGACCGGGTCGTCGTCATGAAGCAGGGCGAGATCGTGGACTCCGGTCCTGCCGCGCAGGTGATGACCGCGCCGACGCACGAGTACACCCGCAAGCTCATCGCCGCCGCACCGCGGCTGAGTGCACATGAGCGGCGGACGGCATCCACCCAGGCCCGCATCGAGTTCGGCGGCGAGCCGATCGTCCGGGTCTCCGAGCTCACCAAGGTCTTCCCGCTGCCCAAGGGCGAGGGCGAGCGCCGCACGCTGACCGCCGTCGACGCCGTCTCTCTCGAGGTGCGCCGCGGCGAGACGCTCGCTGTCGTGGGCGAGTCGGGGTCGGGCAAGAGCACGCTCGCGCGGCTCGTGCTGCGGCTGGAGGAGCCGACCTCGGGATCCATCTCGTTCGCCGGCGAGGACATCACCCACCTCAAGGGCGAGAAGCTGCGTCAGCTGCGGCGGCGGTTCCAGATGGTCTACCAGAGCCCGTTCGACTCCCTGAATCCGCGCATGACGATCGAGCAGCTCATCACCGAGCCGCTGCTGTCGTTCGGCGAGGGCGACCGGTCGTCGCGGTCGAAGCGCGCCGTCGAGCTGTCTGAGCAGGTCGCTCTTCCCGACGGGATGCTGGGTCGGTTCCCCGACGAGCTGTCCGGCGGCCAGCGGCAGCGCGTGGCCATCGCCCGCGCTCTCGCGCTCGACCCGGAGTTCCTCGTGCTCGACGAGGCCGTCTCGGCGCTCGACGTGTCGGTGCAGGCGCAGATCCTGGCACTGCTCGACGAACTGCAGCGCGAGCGCGAACTGAGCTACCTCTTCATCACGCACGACCTCGGTGTCGTCGCCGAGACCGCCGACCGCGTCGCCGTGCTCAAGCACGGCAAGCTCGTGGAGTGCGGCGATGCCGCGCAGATCTTCACGGCTCCGCAAGAGGAGTACACGCGGATGCTGATCGAGGCCGTTCCGGCGTTCTCCGCCTGACGCGTCGCCCTCGGTTCGACCGCGCGCGAGTGGTCACTTTCGCATCTCTTACGGCCACTTCAGGTGCGAAACTGACCACCCACCGCACAGGCGTCAGGCGTCAGGCGAGGCGAAGCGTCGACAGTTCACTTCCCACTCCCCGTGCGTTCACCTCGGACGCCTATCTTGAGTGCGGTCGCGCGAACGCGGCTAAGAATCAGACAGATCGTTGTACGTAAACCACAAAATCGCGGTAAAGTCGGATCAGACATACCTCGATGACGAGAAAGGCGACCATGGTCGACATCCGAAAGAAGCGCTGGTCTCTCCTGGGAATCGCTGCGGTGGCGGCCGTGACCCTGACCGGCTGCGCAGGCGGCAGCACCGAGTCCGACGGTGGTTCGAGCGACGGCGGGTCGGATGCGACCCTCATCGTCTACACGAACTCGAACAGCGACGGCCGTGGCGAGTGGATCACCGAAAAGGCCGCGGATGCCGGCATCGACATCGAGATCGTGGGCCTCGGCGGCGCCGACCTCACCAACCGCATCATCGCCGAGAAGAACAACCCCGTCGGCGACGTCGTGTTCGGTCTGAACAACATGTTCTTCGAGCAGCTCAAGGCCGAAGAGGCGATCGCCGCCTACGAGCCCGACTGGAGCGGCGAGGTCCCGGCCGATGCCGGCGACCCCGCTGACGGAGCGTTCTGGCCGCTCGTCGAGCAGGCCATCGTCACGGTCTACGACGAGAACACCATCACCGACGCCCCCTCCGATGAGGAGGACCTCTGGACCGACGAGGAGTACGCGGGCCGCTACGAGGTCAACCCGGCGCTCGGCCAGGCCACCCCGCAGCTCGTGCTCGCCAGCATCCTGTCGCGTCACCTCGACGAAGACGGCGACCTCGGCGTCAGCGACGAGGGCTGGGACCTGGTGAAGTCGTACTACGCCAACGGATCGCCCGCGGTCGAAGGCACCGACCTCTACGCCCGCATCACGCGTGGCGAGATCGACTACGGCGTGCTGCCCTCGAGCGGCATCGCGGCGCGCGACGAGGAGTACGGCACGAAGACCGGCATGATCGTGCCCGACTACGGCGTGCCGTATGTCACCGAGCAGATCGCGCAGATCAACGGCACCGGCAATGAGGAGAAGGCCCAGGAGTTCATCGACTGGTTCGGCAGCGCCGAGGTGCAGGGCGAGTTCGCGGCCGAGTTCAACTCGATGCCCGTCAACGAGGGTGCGGTCGAGCAGGCCAACCCCGAGGTCGTCGAGCTCATGGGCACCCTCGACCGTCAGGACATCGACTTCGGCTTCGTGAGCGAGAACCTCGGTGCCTGGGTCGAGAAGGTCACGCTCGAGTACATCGGCTGATCTCGCACGACACCACCCCTCCTCTCGCACTAGCCGGAAAGACACCATGATCCGTTTCGAAGATGTCGAGGTCGCGTTCGGCGATCACCGCGCGGTCTCGCACCTCGATCTGGAGATCCAGGAGGGTGAGTTCTTCACCCTCCTGGGTCCGTCCGGATGCGGCAAGACCACCGCCCTCCGCACACTCGCCGGGTTCGTCGAGCCGACGGGCGGTCGCATCCACATCAACGGCCGTGACGTCACTCGCGTGCCCAGTGAGAAGCGCGGCGTGGGGATGGTGTTCCAGAACTACGCTCTCTTCCCCAGCATGAACGTGCGCGAGAACATCGCGTTCGGGCTGTCGATCCAGAAGACGTCGAAGGCCGAGCAGAGCCGCCGCGTCGACGAGATCGCCGACCGCACGGGCCTCGCGCCTTCGCAGCTCGAGAAGAACGTCTCGGAGCTCTCGGGCGGGCAGCAGCAGCGTGTGGCCATCGCCCGCGCTCTCGCGCTGACCCCCAGCATCCTGCTGCTCGACGAGCCGCTGTCGAACCTCGACGCCAAGCTGCGCGTGCAGCTGCGTGAACAGCTGAAAGACCTGCAGCACGAGGTCGGCGTGACCACGGTCTACGTCACGCACGACCAAGAAGAAGCGCTCACGCTCAGCGACCGCATCGCCGTGCTCGACGCCGGAACGCTGCAGCAGGTGGGCACGCCGGAAGAGATCTACGACCGCAGCGCGACGCCGTTCGTGTGCCGCTTCATCGGCGAGAACAACCGTCTCAGCCCGGCGCAGATCACGAGCCTCGGCGGCGGACTCGACGCCACGGCCGAGAGCTACGTGCGACCCGAGAAGCTGCATCTCGCCGAGGCGGGCGACAGCTCGACGGCATCCGCGTCGCTCGCTGGCACGATCGTCGACCGCACGTACCACGGCAGCCACAGCGTCTACACGGTGACGGCGGAGGATGCTGCGCTGCGCGTCAGCGTTCCCGCCGCGGCGAGCGCGCGCCAGTGGAACCCCGGCGACGCGGTGCGGGTCGACGTGGACCCGCGCTGGATCCTGCAGTATCCGGCGGCGTGACATGTCGGATCAGAACCCCCAGAACCCCTCACACCCCGCGGTCCCGCCCTCAGCGGCCGTGACCGGAGAAGCCGGCTCCTTGACGACCGAAGCTGTCGTCGAGGGTCAGACGGCGGGACCGCGGCTCAACAAGAGAGGGCGCCCCGGCAGCGTGAAGGCGATGCTGCGCTCGCCCCTCGCCTGGATCACGGGCATCATCGTGATCTGGTTCGCCGCGGCGTTCCTCGTACTTCCCAACGCCGCTCTGCTCGGGGTCACGTTCTTCCCCGACGGGCAGTTCAGCATCCGTGCCGTCGAGAAGCTGTTCGGCAGCGAGCGTGCACTGAAGACCCTCGGCAACAGCTTCCTGCTGGCGGTCACGCTGTCGATCACGGTCAACGTGGTCGGTGTGTTCATCGTGCTGGTGACGAAGTACTTCCAGGTGCGCGGAGCGAAGATCCTGTGGCTCGGCTATGCCACGACCCTGATCTACGGCGGCATCGTGCTGGCCGCCGGTTACAACTTCATCTACGGCCGGTTCGGGTTCTTCACGAACATGATGGTCAACTGGTGGCCCGACATGGACCGCGACTGGTTCTCGGGCTACTTCGCCGTCGTCTTCGTGATGACGTTCGCGACCACGACGAACCACATGCTGTTCCTCTCCTCCTCCCTCGGCAAGGTCGACTACGCGTCGATCGAGGCGGCGAAGCTCATGGGAGCGTCGACCTGGACGATCCTGCGCCGCATCGTGCTGCCCGTCATGAAGCCGATGCTGTTCGCGGTCACCGTGCTGACGTTCCTGATCGGGCTCGGGGCGCTGACAGCTCCGCTCGTGCTCGGCGGGCCCGACTTCCAGACCGTCGCGCCGCTGATCATCGACCTCTCGCGCAGCCCCATCACGCGCGACATCGCCGCGCTGCTGGCGATCGTGCTCGGCATCGCGACGATCATCCTGCTCGCGGTCATGAACCGTTTCGAGAAGTCGGGCGTGTACTTCTCGGTCGCGAAGGTGGCGACGCCGATCCAGAAGCAGAAGATCCGCAACCCGTTCGCGAACGTCGTCGTGCACGTCATCGCCTACCTGCTGTGGGTGATCTACCTGATCCCGGTCGTGCTCATCGTGATCTTCTCGTTCGTCGATGCGCGCAGCATCCTCGCCGGGTCGATCACCCTCGACAGCTTCACGCTCGACAACTACGTCACCGTGTTCTCGAGCGCCGAGGCGATCCGTCCGTTCATCGTCAGCGTCGTCTACAGCGCCGTGGCCTCGCTGGTCGTGGTCGGCGGTCTGCTGTTCGTGGCGCGGATGCTGCAGAAGCACCGCAACCTGCTGACCACCGCGATCGAGTACGTGCTGCACATCCCGTGGATCCTGCCGATCGTGCTGATCGCGCTCGCCCTGGTGACCGCGTTCGACGAGCCGCGGGCGATCGTGGGTGGATTCGTGCTCACCGGCACGCCGATCCTGCTGCTCATCGCGTACATCTGCGTGAAGATCCCGTTCACGCTGCGCCTGCTCAAGGCCGGGTTCGCGTCCGTTCCCGATTCGCTCGAAGACGCCTCGCGCATTCTCGGTGCGAAGTCGCTGACGACGTTCCGCAAGGTGCTGGTGCCGCTGGTGCTGCCGACGGCCGCGGCGATCACGGCGCTGAACTTCAACAGCCTGCTCGACGACTATGACGCGGCGATCTTCCTCTACCACCCGCTGTTCAAGCCGCTGGGTGTGGCGATTCAGGAGAGCACGCGCGGCGAAAACAATCTCGATGCGATGCCGATCACGTTCGTCTACACAGTGCTGCTGATGATCATCATGGGTGTCACCATGTATCTCGTGTATGGACGAGGTTCGCGCGCCGGAGCGCCCCGCAAGGCCAAGAAGGCCCGCGCGTGAGTGGTGCATCGCCTTCGGATGCTCCGGGGCTGCGCGTCACGGTCAGCGATGTGGCCGCGGCCGCCGGAGTGTCGCGGGCGACCGCGACGAGGGCGCTGAAGGGCGAGGGGCGCTTCGCGCCCGAGACCCAGGAGCGGATCCTCGCCGAGGCCGAGCGCCTCGGATACGTGCGCAACACGATGGCCGCCGAGCTCGCCGCCGGGCGCACCGGAACCGTCGGACTGATGCTGCGCGACGCGAGCAACCCGGCCTACGGTCTGCTGTTCTCGCGGCTGCAGGATGAAGCGCACAGGCGTGGCCTCGACCTCGTGACCGTGACGATCGGCGCCGACGTGCAGGGTGCCGAGCAGGTCAATGCGCTGCACCGGCTGCTCGGGATGCGCGTCGCCGGACTCATCGTCGCGACCGGTGGCATCACGGCCGCGCAGCTCGAGCCGTTCGCCGACCAGGTGCCGATCGTGCGCGCGGGGCGGGTCGAGACGGCCGAGGGGATTCATACCGCGCACTATGACGATCCGGAGCACGGGCGGATGCTGGCCTCGCATGTCTTGTCGCTGGGGCACCGTCGGGTTGTGGTGCTCTCTGGCGCGGAGGATGTCTCGTTCGCTGAGCATCTGCGGGCATCGGCGATGGAGTCGACGTTGGTCGCAGGCGGGGCATCGGTGACTCGGGTGTCTGCGGGAGCGGCGCCGACCGATGGAGTGGATGAGGCGCTGGATGCCGTGCGCGATGGGGCCACAGCTGCGATGTGCGCGTCGGACTATCGGCAGCTCGCGGTCATGCGCGCTCTGCGTACTGCGGGGTTGGCTGTGCCCGGCGACGTGAGCGTGACGGGGTGCGATGGCATCCTGCCCGGGGCTGACCTCTTGGGTCTGACGACACTGCGGATTCCGGTCGAGGCCGTCGCGGCCGCGGCTGTGGAGACGATGCAGCGGTTGCTTTCGGGATCGGATGCTGAGTCGGATTCTGCGGAGACCGTGCGGCAGCCGTTCGTCGGAACTCTCGTGCCCGGGTCTACCGCCGCTCCCGTCTGACTTCTGTCCTGTACTTGTTCGTCGTCTCACTGGAAGAGAAATGATCCTCACCGAGCACTCTCGCCCATCGCACACCTTCGTGCACATCTCCGATACGCACCTTCCCGGTGAACGCGCGCCGCTGTATGGCAGTGGGGCGGATGCCGATGCAAACCTGTCTTCTGTGTTGTCGCGGCTGGTGTCTTCGGGGCTTCGCCCTGACGCGTTGCTGTTCACGGGGGATCTCGCGGATCGGGGAGACGCGTCGTCGTATCGGCGGTTGAGGGAGCTGGTGGCGCCGGCGGTGGAGGCGCTGGGTTGTGAGGTCGTGTGGGCCATGGGCAACCACGACGAGCGTGGGGCGATGCGGGCGGAGTTGGGGCTTGCTCTTGAAACGCCGGTTTCCGGTACCGCAGGTGCCGGTTCGGATGCTGTGGTCGAGGTGCGGTGGTTCGGCGGGATGCGGGTGATCGTGCTGGATTCGACCGTTCCCGGGGAACACTGGGGGCGGGTCGATCGGGCGCAACTGTCGTGGCTTGCGGCGGAGTTGGCCACACCGGCGCCGGAGGGTTCGCTGCTGCTGATCCATCACCCGCCGCTGCCGACGGTGCTCGACCTCGCGGTGACTGTCGAGCTGCGCGAGCAGGCGGCGTTGGCTGCAGTGCTGGCGGGGTCGGATGTGCGGGGGATCCTGTCGGGGCACGTGCATCACCCGTCGTTCGGTACCTTCGCCGGGATTCCGGTGGCGGCCGCGTCGTCGAGTGCCTACGGGCAGGATCTGGCTCAGCCGGTCGGGGCGACCCGGGGGCAGGATGCGGCGCAGGGGTACAACCTCGTGCACGTGTATGAGGGGACGATCGTGCACTCGGTCGTGGGGCTCGAGGTCGGGGCAGACGTCGGGGAGCCGGTCGCGGCGGAAGAGGCTGGGAGGCGGATTGCTGGGCGGGGGATTAGCTGGCGGGAGCGGGTGTAGGGCACCACCCGCGGTCGTCTAGGGCGAAGCGAGGCGAAACGTCCCGCTATTCTGCTCAGCGCTGGGCTCACGCCGAGTCCGACCGACGCTGGACGCGCGCATTCGTCGGCCGCGTTCGCGGCTCGCGAACCCAGTGCGTGGTTTGCATCGACGGCGTTAGTCGAAGGACACGTGGCGCGGGTCGTCGGGATAAGCGTGAGCAGCCGACCGATACGAAAGCGACTGATCGGCGAGCTCAAGTAGTACGATCGCGTGGGCCGCGGTGCTTTCGCTCTGCACCCGATTCGAAGGAGATCGAGATGAGCACTAAGGACCGATCCGCGCTCTTCGCAGGGTTCTCTGCGAACCGTCGCGGATGGCTGGCATCCATCGCGGTTATCGCGATTGCGCTTCTGGGTCCCCCACTGATTATTCGTGTGCCCGATAACTCCGTAGGGGCCGCAGCGATTGCCGTGTTGGCATGTGTCATCGCGGCCTCCCTCATTGGATTCTTCGCCTCCGTTGACTCGGCTGCCAGAATAGTGAACGCGATCGCGTTCCTCATCGCAGCGGGTGCCGCTACCGTCTTCGTGCAATCGACAGAGATGGTGAAACGGACGCAGACCCAACCCTTCATTCAATCCAATGGGGCGGTGATAACCGCGACGTTGCTTGCGGTCGGGATGTTATTGGCGGTCGCCGCTGGGATTCGAGGTTCAAAGTCCTCACCAAAGGACAATTCGGATGGCCTGCGACCGCCATCCCGTCCTGATCCGATGCTCAAGTCGTTAGACGCCATGTTCTACTACCTGGAGTGGTGGGAGGGAGAGTTCAATCGAACCCGCAAGGTGGTCAAGCGGCGGGCAGCCAAGGTCATTATCTGGACTACCGTCCTCACCGGGATGATCGCCGTCTTCGGTGCGATCAGCGCTTCGGCCTCGAACAATCTTTTGCAAGATCTGATCGCGATCTGCACCACCGCCGCTTCAGCAACCATCGCAGTCCTCCTGGCTTGGAACGAGCATTTTCACCATAAAGACCTGTGGATTCAGCGGTCTCAAGTCCTGCACGAGCTACAGACCATTCGCATCGAGTATGAGCGCGCTTCGAGGGAAGCGAAGTCACGGCGTGCTCGCAGACGCCTCGCGACGAATCTGAGCACGCAACTCAAAAGGGTCCTCGCCCAGGACGTGCGGGATTGGAAAGGCATTCAAGGCGGCAGGTGATACGCACTCTAGTTCGCCCAGCCGGGGTTAGTCCCCTCGTTGAGAGAGCCCACGGCCGTTCTTGAACCGAGAGCACTTGGCTAGAAAGACCGGGATGTCCGGCGGCGCGGATGAGTCACCCACCTGCGATGATCAAGGCATGACAGCGATTCCTGAACCGCCCGGGCACGTCTTCGTGATCAGGGGAGACATGCGGAACTTCGCGTGCGACGTGTACATGTGGGCGGCGGACAAGGACCTTCGTCCCGGAGGCGGGTGGACAGCTGCCGGTGTCGACGTAGAGCGTCGGCTCGACCCCGAGCTGCGCGCCGCCTATCAGGAAGAGCGGCGATTCACGCTACCCGTGCGACTGCTCTCGACGTCTCGGTTCGAGCCGCAGCTGATCCTCACTGCTGTACCGTACTCCGGAGTAAAGCGCGCCTCTGACATTGCGCCCAGAATCCAAGAATTCTTCGAGGTCGCTTCTCAGGCGGCAGGACAGCACAAAGGCCTCCAACGAAAGGACTCGATTCCTCTTCTCGCAGTCCCGCTGTTCGGCGTCGGAGGTGGTGGTGCTGGAGCGTTCCGCGGAGAGGTATTTAAAGTGCTGTACGAGGAGAGCATCGCGGCGGCCTCAACATACGGAGTCGACGTCGCGATTGTGCTGAGAGACGCCCGTGATTACGATCTCGCACAGTCGATTCGACGTTCGAGTGATAAGTCCTGGGCTGCACTTTCGCGAGATCAGCTGACCGCTGCGGCAAGGCTCGGTCATGAAGCTCGCGATAGTCGCCTAGTCCCGTTCATGGGATCGGGCGTCAGCGTCTCAGCAGGCGCTCCCACATGGGACCAGCTCATCCAGAAGCTTGCAGAGAAGGCCGAGGTGGATATCTCCACCGCCGAGACTCTGGCTGAGCATCACGACGTGCTCGACCAGGCCGCTTATCTTCACCGCGAGTTTGAACGGCACTTTCCAGACGCGGACCAAGCCTTCGCCGAGAGCGTTGTTGAGGCGGTAGCTGTCTCTCGTTATGGCCTTGCCCCTCCGCTCCTCGCCGCGCTTGAAGCAGAACAAGCGGTCACGCTCAACTACGACTGTCTTTTCGAGCTCGCGGCGCACGATGGCGACCGCCCCAGACGAGTCATTCCAGGCGGTGCGACTGAGCCGGAGAGGTGGCTACTCAAACTGCATGGCACGGTGACCGAACCGTCTTCCATCGTTCTTACACGCGACGACTACTTGAACTTCAACGCCGATCGCGCTGCGCTGAGTTCGCTCGTCAAAGCGACATTGATGACGCGACGCCTGCTGTTCGCTGGTTTCGGAGTCCGGGATCCGCATTTCCACGAGATCATCCATGATGTTCGACGGGCCCTGCCTGATCGTGATGGGCCGTTTGGAACAGTACTGACTCTCGATGACAGTCCGACTACAAGGCGGCTGTGGGAGAACGAGCTCGAGTTCATCGTGCTGCCGAGCGAGCGACTCCACGATATCTTCCTCGATGCCATACTCGCTCATGCGGCGTCGACCCATTCGTACCTGCTCGCGAGCGGCTATACCGACATCCTGCAGTCCGAGGATCGCGCGCTACGCGATTCCCTAACCAAGTTCGCAGCCTCAGTTCCGGCTCTCGCGAAGAAGAGCAGCGCATGGCCGATCATCGAGACCCAGTTGCGGGAGCTCGGAAGCCCCCCTAACGAGAACGCGCTTACACCTGCCGACCTCGACATCACCGTCTCTGCTGCCGAGATTTCACGCCTGCAGTTACCGGATACTCCCGGTCTGATTGCATGGTTCCGAGAAGGCGAGTGCATCTATATTGGCATCTCCGGCCACATACGGGATCGGATCAACGACCACATCTCATCGAGACCGGACTTCAGTCGAAGCACGCTTCGTTCATGGGTCGCGGTCGAGATACTTGGGCTCACTCGCGAGAAAACTCGCCAACGCCCGAGCGCGATCACTCACAAACAGGCTGATGAAGTGGTCGCATGGTTGAAACAGTGCGAAGTCGGATGGAAGGTCACGGAACGGCGCGCCGATGCCTCACGCATGAAAGAAGATCTACTCTCCCAGATGCGCCCGCGATTCAATCATCAGTAGGAATTCGCCACTGCCGATACGCTGATCCTCGCGAGGGGAGCGCTCCTCGCGAGTCAGGGGCCCCGGCCTCAGAGAGAGAGTGTGCGATGACGGGTGAAACCTTCTCTGAAGATGACTTTCGCAGTGAATGGAAGGAGCAGGCGAAAGAGATAGGCCGTTTCAACCTCGCGATCTTCGGCAAAACCGGCGTCGGGAAGTCCACCCTGATCAATGCGATCTTCGGCGAGGAAGTCGCCCCCACGGGAGTCGGCGACCCCGTGACCATGGACGAGCATCTCTATATCCACCGCTCCGGCTTCCTAGGCCTGCTCGACACCCGCGGGCTCGAGATCGGCAAGGACACCGATGAGCTGATCAAGGAGCTGAGCGACTACCTCAAGCGCATGCGTCAGCGGCCGCTCCCTGAGCAGATCCATGTCGCCTGGTACTGCGTCCGATCGACCGACCGCCGGTTCGAGGACACCGAGGCGGAGTTCATCCGGCGGCTGCACACTCTTGGCTTGCCGGTCGTCGCCGTGCTGACGCAGGTGCAGTCGCGAGCTGGCGAGCATCACTCCGATGCACTGGCTCTCGCGGATCACATCGCCGCACTCGAGCTGCCAATCGTGGGCGGTCGCCCGATCCTCGTGATGTCGGCCGCAGATGACTTCACTGGGCAAGTCCAGCATGGGCTCAACGAGCTCGTCGATGCGACGTTTCGCGCAGCTCCCGACGGTGTTGAAGCTGCGTTCGCTGCGGCCCAGAAGATCGATCTGTCAAGAAAGCGCAAGCAGGCTCAAACAGCTGTCCGCGCGGCTGCCACGGCTGCACTGACGGTTGGTGCCATCCCCATCCCTGTAGCGGACGCGGGAGTGCTCATTCCAATACAGCTCGGGATGATGGCGAGAGTAGCGGCAATCTATGGCGTCAGAGTCGAGACCGCCACGATCGCGGCGACCGCGGCGACCGTGGCCGTCTCCGCTGCTGGGCGAAGCGCTGTCGCGGGACTGCTCAAGCTCATTCCGGGAGCGGGAACGCTTGTCGGCGGTGTGATCTCGGGAGCAGTCGCCAGCTCATTCACCCTTGCAATCGGTTACGCATGGGCTGTCGTGTGCGGAGAGCTCACGCAGGGTCGCCTGCGTGGAGTGGATGGCGCGCTCGACAACGATCTGATCCGTGAACTATTCCAGTCGCAGGTCGCCGTGTGGTTCAAGAAGGTGGGCGGTGGGCGGGCCTGAGCATCCTCCCGACGGATTCCACTCTCCTAGACTCGCAACACGTTGATCCGAGGAGCACCATGGAGAAAGAACTCAAGACTGCCGAGCGAGTGCGGATCGCGCTCGAGGTCCTCGGTGAGCGAGCACCCGATGGTTCGTATGTTCCCGTCGGCGACATCTGGGCGGAATCGCTGGCCCGGGTTCCCCTCACCCCGTATGAGTCGGAGATCAACACGGCGAACAAGCCTAGAGGCGAAACAAACTGGCGCTTCGCCAGCTCCGAGTTCGTCCCGGCGGGCTGGTTACGAAAGAACCCGTCTCTCGCTGGGGAGTGGGCTATCACTGCGAGCGGACTCGCGGCACTCGATGAGTATGCGGGCAACGAGCTCTTCACCGAAGCCCAAAGGCTCAAAGCGATCAAGCGCGACAACGAGCGCAACGAGATCGAGCGCGCACTCCCGGAGCGTTGGGTGAGCGAGGATTCGAGCCAGCGAACATTGCTTGCCGCGGCCGAGGTGGTTGTCGAGGAAGGACTCCGCAAAGGGCTTTCAGCTTTCGCACCGTCTCGCGAGGTCTGGACCCCAGCGAACATTCGCGAACTACACGAGTTGTGGGCGGCAGTGGAAAAGGTCGAAGGTAAAGGCTTCAACGCGAACCTCGAGCACCAGTTCGCTTCCGCGACGGACGATGTGAAACTCCTCATGGCCGAGGTGCTGGCGTTTCAGCTGCTCCCAATCGCCAAGGTCATGGGTCACGCAAAGAAGCGAGAACGGGTGGAGTCGGTTCTCATGACCATGCGCCACCCTGTGGAGATTCCACGAGTCTTCGACGCCGCATTTACCGGCGGCGCCTTTAACCCCGGTCGCGGGATGCAGGGTCATGTCAACCGTGCAATTACCGTCGTGCTGGATGTTCTCCTCGATTGGAGCAAACTTAGTGATGAGGAGCAGCAGCTTGCTCTCGACGACCCCCAACGATGGCGCGAGCTCGTCCTCGGCAAGGACGACGGATTCCCTACCCAGCGATACTCGCTGCTCTACCTTGTGCATCCCGGGTTCTTCGGGCCGGTGATCTCGCTCGATCATCGTGCGCGGATCCGCGACGCGTTCATCGGGGAGATTGGTGGCGACTTCTCCGATGACCCGGATGCTGACCTCCAGAAGATCGTGATTGCTCTACAAGTGAAGGAGGGCAAACCGATCAACCTTTACGGTGGTCTTGAAGGTAGGTGGAAGAAGAGCGACGACCTGGAGCCTGAACCAGAGCCCGGGCCCTTTCCACAGCCGGACCCCTCCCCGGACATCCCCCATCCGCGCGGGTTCTTGCCCTCAGAGATAAGCCTCGCGGAACTTGCCGACGCCACACACCTGCACGAAGCATGGCTCGGCAAGGTGACGAACGCTCTCCACCGCCGCGGACAGGTAATCCTTTATGGCCCGCCCGGAACCGGCAAGACGTATGTCGCCCGGGCCCTCGCCGACCGCCTCGGTAAACCGGGCAGCGTCGTGAAGCGCATCCAGTTCCATCCGTCATATACCTACGAGGACTTCTTCGCCGGATATCGGCCTGTGACGGATGCCGCGGGCCAGCTGTCGTTCTCGCTCACTAGGGGTCCGCTTCGCGAAATCGCCGACGAAGCCCGCAAGAACCCCGACGTGCCACATGTGCTGATGATCGACGAGATCAATCGCGCGAACATCAGTAAGGTCTTCGGTGAGCTGTACTACCTGCTCGAATACCGCGATGACGCCATCGACGTGCTGTATGCAGGCTCGGGTGATGACGGGGGCAAGTCGTTCACCCTCCCGACGAACGTGCTCATTATCGGCACGATGAACACCGCGGACCGCTCGATCGCGCTTCTCGACTCGGCCATGCGCCGCCGCTTCTCGTTCTTCGAGCTGCACCCCGATGTCGCTCCGGTGAAGGACATCCTCGTTCGCTGGGCAGCACACCACCCGCAGACCCTCCCCGTAGCTGAGCTGTTCGAGCGCCTCAACTCAAGCATCCGCGATCGCGAAGATCGCGTGGGCCCGAGTCATCTGCTTCGGACGGAGGACCTCCAACAGGACGACCTGCACGCGGTGTGGGAGGAGAGCATCCTGCCGTTGCTCGAGGAGCGCCACATCGGAACCGGTGTCGACGTGCACGTGAAGTACGGGCTGAAGACACTGCTCGCCGGTCTCGGAGCATCTAGCGCCGAGGCAGCAGCGTCGGAGACATGAGCTCGACGTCGCTCGGCACCCGTGTCGAGGAACTCGCTGAGAAAGGCGAATCCTTCGTCTCGCTGACCACGTCACAGGCAGTGCGGCTGCAAGAGCTGAAGTTCTGTCGCGTGTCTCCGACAGGGGACTCGGGAATCTGGCGCATCACCGACGTCACGCGCGTGGGAGCCGTCGGTCTCGACGGAGTTCGACTGATCATTCGGCCGAAGACTCCGTTGCGGAGCCTGATTTTCATGGCGTCGTACTCGGGCGTGCAGGCTGACGTTGGCCACGCGACGTTTGCCTTCGAGGCCGATCGAGATCTACCGTCGGCTCTGGCGTCAGGGCTGATCCGAGCGGTCGAGGCAGCGACGGGACGGGGGCTCCTAAAGGGCTATGTGTCCGTCGAGGAGACGGGCACGGTGATTCGGGGCCGATGGGATGTGGCGCGCCAGCTCAAGGGGCGGCCTGGCATTCCCGTTCCGGTCGAGCTGACCTACGACGACTACACCGAGGACGTCGCGGAAAACCGGATCGTAAAGGCGGCGCTTCGCGCGCTGGTGCGGCTCGAACAGATGCCCCGTCACATCGTCGACGAACTCGGCTCCCTGCTCGGGATGTTCCCCGAGATCTCGGATCTGCGGGCCGGCGGTCGGGTGACCTTGCCAACGGCGACCCGGTTGAACGCGCACTACCAGCCGGCGCTGCGCCTCGCGCAATGGATCCTCGAGGCGACATCGTGGGCGCACGCAGAGGGCGCGAGTTCCGGCTCGGCGTTCTTGCTCAACGTCGCAAAGGTGTACGAGGACTTCGTCGGGTCGGTGCTTCGGGCGACGCTGAAGCCCGAAGGGTTCGAGGTCGATCTGCAGGTGTCGGACTGGCGGTTGGACACCGGCGGAAAAGTGCGAATGCGGCCGGACATCGTTATCTCACGTGGAGGTCGTGTCGTGGCTGTGGCGGACACGAAGTACAAGGTGTGGGGTGAGAGTGATGGCTCTCCCCCTAACGCCGACGTGTACCAAGGACTGGCGTACGCGATCACAGCGCATGTGCCTGAGGTGCATCTGCTGTACGTGTCAGGCGATGTGGAGCCGCGGCGGTACGAGATCGCGCCCACGGGGACTGTGGTGGTGGCGCATGCGGTGGATGTGAGTGGGAAGCCGGAGTCCCTTATCAGGCACGTACGGGAGCTTGCATTCGCGCTGACGCTGTAGCCAAGCTCGTATCGACCTCGCTACCCGAAGCCGGTCGGCGAGATCGCCGACACTCACTCGTGCACGATCTGCGGACGCAAATATCACCAAACCTGCTTCCCGGATCTGCGGCGGCATGGGCGGCTGCGACGTGATCGGTCACACAATGGTCTTCATGTAAGTCTGTCGCGAGCGGACGCCGACGCGTCAGCCGCTCTCGACCAGCTTCTGTTGCGCCTTGTCATACACGTAGTCGGTGATCTCGCCGGACATGATCATGGCAACGGCCCTGTTGATCGTCTCCAGGGACACGACGAACCACTCGGAGGGGTCATAGTCGCGCCCCTTGCGGTCCACCTGCGTCAGGTCGAGCCTGACCTCGGCGAACACCCTGTGGAGCAGGTGCTCGAGCCAGGAAGCGCGGACGTTGTACAGCCGGTAGTCGGCCAGAACTTCCACAGGGGCCATCAGATACGTCGGCGACTTCGAGGCGTTCTTGATGCGCTGTTCCACGCTGGTCGTCGAGAACCCGATCTTGTGCAGGTTCTTCATTCCTGCGATCACGGGGTCTTCGCTCAGGGAGCTCAACACGTAGATGTGGCCGCTCTCCACGTCGGCGTCAAGAATCTCCCCGGCATCGTGCCCCGTGCGGGCCAGAACCTGGCCCTGGGCCTCGTACAGGCGCGTCATGAGGCTCTGCTTGTACATCGCCGATTCTGTGCCGTTCTCGAAGACAACGCGCAGGCGCTGCTTCTGCTTCGGCTTGCCGCCAACGACCAGATCCACGTCGTCGCCAACCTCGGCGACGAAGCACATCACGCCGCCGAGCACGAAGAATATGCCCTCGCGGATGAGGTCCATGCCGGTGAAGGGCATCAGCTGGAATGTGCCATCCGCTAGCTCGGCATGCTTCGCCTTGAACAGTGGCTCGAATGCTTCGAAGTCCTTGGCCTTGACCCTCTGGGCCACGGAGTCCGGTGACTCGGGGCGCTTGGCTATAGGCAGGTCTGACACGTCCAGGACACCTGTGTCATCGCCCAGAAGGTCATCGAGATCGTCGTCCTCGAGGAGGTCTTCGAGCGATGCTGGTGCTTCGGAGATCTCGAGCATGCCGAACTCATCGAGCGGCTTGAGCGCCTCAATCTTGGACTCGTCAGCAAGGATGCCGTCGAGCCTGGCACCGAGCTTGCGCTCGGCAATGTCGCGGGTCGTCGCGCTTGGCAGGCGCTCGTGCGTCCGGCGGAACTCCACGATCTCCAGGAAGGCGCGCTGGAGCCGATCAGCAGGCGTGGCCTTCTGCTTCTTCTCCGGTGCATCCAGCAGCCCGTCGAGGTCGTTGTCAATGAGGTCCTGCAGCGACGCGGGTGCCGGCTCGAGGGCGTCGTCGTTCTCCATCATTCCCCGGACACCATTTCGGTTGCTCGCTTCTCGGCCTCGAGCTTCTGCTTGGCCCGCTGGAGCCACAGCAGGGCGTCGGCATAGCGCTTCTCGGTCGGGTCATCAGCTCGGGAGTCCGGCTTCCGCCCGTTGACCTTGATCCAGTTCTTGATGCGGGGCACGAGCGCAAGCGCTTCTTCCTCGGTGAACTCGATACGCGTGGCGGCAATGGAGTCCGAGATGATCCGCAGCACGTTCGTGGTGACCGACTTCGACATGACCTCGAAGGCCCTCTGGAACGGGTTCACCGAGTCGATGAGGTTGATGTTGATGTCGTCGATGTTGACGAACTTCTCGCTCATCTTGATGAACCGCTGGTCGCCGACCGTGCGGACCTCGCCGTTCTTGATCACCGAGTCGACGATGACCTGCTGGCGCAGTTCCTCGACCTCGGTCTCGCTCAGATCCGGGTAGCGCTCACGGATGATCTTGGGGATCAGGATCTGGTTGGTGGTCTCAGGATCGACGCTGCCGGCAGCCGCGCGCGCAAAGGTGTCGTCCTGCAGGATCGTGGCCTTCAGGTCGTTGAGATCTGTCTCCACGATCTGCTTGACCCTCGCCGTCGAAGGCTCCTTAAACCCCTTAATGTGCAGCGTTCCCGGCTCAGGTGCATTGCCCTCGCGCTTCGTCTTGAACGTGAAGTTTTGCGCCAGGACTTGTTCCATCAGCAGCGAAGCAGTGATTGCCTTGAGCATGTTGTTCACCGAGCCCTTCACCTCGCTCTGCGAAGCATCAGGCTCGGCGATGAGGTTGGTGAACTGTGCGTGCGCCTTGCCCGGGCTGTCGCGGGTGACGCGGCCGATGATCTGGATGACCTCGGTGAGGGATGCCCTGTAGCCCACTGTGAGCGCGTGCTCGGCAAACGGCCAGTCGAAGCCTTCCTTGGCCATGCCAAGCGCGAGGATGATGTCCACAGCGTCACGCTGCTTCGACCCGACGGTGGAGAGGTAGTGCAGCGTATCGGCGCGCTGCTTCTGATCGGTATCGTCGACGAGGTCGGCCACGCGCAGGATCGCGCCGGTATCCGGCCGGCGGATCAGGATGATGCCCGTATCGGCCTCCGTCTCCACGACCTCGCCGATCGCGTCGATGATGAAGCCGACCTCCTCGATCTTGTCCTTGGTCGACTCGCCGGAGTTCACGTTCGGTATGTGGAGAAGCGTCTTCTTGTCGAGGTCCAGCACCTCGCTGATCGCATCGGTGTACCGGCCCTGGTAGAAGTGGTGGCCGATGCCGAGCGACTTCAGGTGCTCGTAGCCATTGAGCTGGTCGTAGTAGTTGAACGTGACTGGTGTGAACTTCGCCTCGTCTTCCGAGGAAAGCACCGGCACCGAGTCGCCGCGGAAGTACGAGCCCGTCATCGCCACGATGTGCACATCCGAGCCGGCCATCACATCGCGCAGCAGCGCACCCAGGCGGTTGGCCTCGGTGTCGGCAGAGACATGGTGGAACTCGTCGATCGCCAGCACCGTGCCATTGAATGCCTCAGGGGAGAGCCTTTCGAAGGCGAACCGCAGCGTGGCGTGCGTGCACACCAGCGTCGCATCGGGGCCGTTGAGGAAGGCCACGAAGGCATCGACCTTGCCAACCGAGGAACCAGGCGTGCACAGGTTGTGCTCGTCCTTGATCTCCCAGTCAGCGAAGAACCCGTTCTGGGACAGGGGAGTGGACGCGAAGGATGCGCCGATAGAGCGCTCCGGCACCGCGACGATGACCTTCTTGCGGCCTTGGTTGTAGAGCTTGTCCAGCGCCACGAACATCAGCGCACGCGACTTGCCGGAAGCCGGCGGAGCCTTCACCAGCAGATGCTGCGCGTCCCGCTTCTCGAAGACCCGCTGCTGCATCTCGCGCATGCCCATCGCGTCAGTGTGCACCGAGGCACCTGTCTGGGCGTAGGAGACATCGACGACGTTCACGTTCTTGTTCACTTCTTCTTCCCCTTCGCGGCCTCGGCGGCCGTCATCTCCTCATACATACCGAAGAGGTCCGACAATCGTTGCTCGTCCGTCTCGTAGCCGCGCCTCGAATAGATCGAGTCGACCAGTGCATCGACTTCAGCGTGAGCCGCTCGTAGGTCGTCCGGCATCTCGTCCGGGTCGTAAAGCTCCGCCAGCGTCCGCTCGCAGTGGTACTCCCGCACGTCGAGCACGCGCAGCGCTGCGATGGTGAGCTTCTCCTTCACTGCATCAGAGAGTGGGGGCACCGGGAAGTTGTTGTAGACGATCGTGTTGGAGTACCTCAACCGTGTCTCGTGCTGTCCACCGACAGCACGAGTCCAGCACATGTGCATACGCGACGTGAGCAACGCGAGCGTCCACGGCGATGCGTCGTACACAGCGAACGCGAGGTTTGAAATTACGGTGTCTTGTCCGAGATACCCGAACGGGATGTACTCCCGACGCTCAGATGACACGCTTGGCACGATGATTGATTCGGTGGGTCGATAGCTGATCTGCACGAAGCGGTGCGGACGCTCGGCGAAGGCAGCAGTGCTCTCCGCGTCACTTTCGCGGCGCTCGTCCGCTACATGGGAGAGCCGTCGAGCGATTTCGGGAACCATCCTGGCATCGGCGACATCGGCGTCGTCAATCCAAAGACAGTACCGATCCTTACCGTCCACAAGCTCAGATGTTCCGACGTACGACTTGATAAATCGCTCGGCCCGAGCATCACTCGCGATCATGCTCTCGCGATCCTCGGGCGAGATGACCAATCCCTTTGCGCGCGGCATCGATCCAAAGACCATCGGGGGAAGACTCGGACTGAGCGGTTTCTGAGTTCGGCGATGGACAAAGATGTTCGCCCCGTCGGCCAGGTAGCCGTTGATATTAGCCACCTCAAGCCTTAGGTGATCAGCAAAAATGTACTTCGGACCAGGCCGTACGTTGCGGAGGCTGATCACGGCGACCGTTACGCCGGCGTTTCGCCTTGCGTTGTTCTCCCACTTGAAGGATGTGTAGGCGTAGCGAATCTCGAGCCCCAGATCGAAGAGGCGAGGGAACATCAACCCGACGTGTTCGCCCTGGGCCACGGAGTTAGTGGTGACGAAAGCGAGTTCCGCCTGAGTTCCCGCGATGTAGTCCGCCCCTTTGGTGAACCAGAGGGCGATGTAATCGAGGTTCTTTGAGAACGGTCGTCCCGAGAAAACGAAGGGAAAGTCGGCCTTCATTCCCTTGGTTTGGGTCTTGGCACCTTTGTATGGAGGGTTCCCGATTAGGTAGATCTCGGTTTCGCCATCGTTCGGGCACACCGCGTTCCAGTCAACGCGGGTCGCGTTGCCTGCTTTCACCTGCCCGGTCTCCTTCAGCGGGATCAGCGGGATCGTGAGCCGGAACTTTTCCTTGAACTCCGCGTTCATCTGGTGTTTGGCGATCCAGAGCGACAGGATCGCGACCTCGACCGCGAAGTCATCGATCTCGATGCCGAAGAAGTTCTCGATGTTGATGCGCGACTCCGCGAACAGCACCCGGTTCTTCTCGTCGAGCTCTGTTAGGCGCTCGAGGATACCGTGCTCGAGTCGGCGCAGTTCCTTGTAGGCGATGATCAGGAAGTTCCCCGAGCCACAGGCAGGATCGAACACCTTGATCGCGCTGATCCGTTCCAGCAGGGCGCTCAGCTTCTTGGCGCTGTCGTAGCCCTCTTCGAACTGCTGGCGCAGATCGTCCATGAACAGCGGCTCGATCGTCTTGAGGATGTTCGGCACGGACGTGTAGTGCTGGCCGAGGTCCTTGCGTGCGCCCGGTGTGACGATCGCCTGGAACATCGATCCGAAGATGTCGGGGTTGATCTCGCGCCACACGAGCGTTCCCAGTTCGATGAGCAGCTGCCGTGCTGACTTCGTGAATGTCGGCACGAACTCTTCGTCAGCCACCGTGAACAGCCGGCCATTAACGTACGGGAAGGATGCAAGGTGATGCGGCTTGTCCTCGGCCCGCTCGGTGTCGAGAGCCAGGAACACATCTCGAAGGAAGCCAGCCGTGTCGGAGCCGTCGGCTTGGGTGTGGGAGCCCACGGCGTTGGTGAACTGGCCCTCGTCGAAGATGTCGGTGTCCTCGGCAAAGAAGCAGAACAGCAACCGGGTGAAGAACACGTTCAGTGAGTGCCGGCCGTTCGGCTGTTCCAGAATGTCCGGGTTCGCCGCCATGAGCTCGTCGAAAAGCTTGCCCATGCGCTCGGCGGCCTTGACATCGGCGATCTTCTCGGCGACGTACTGGGCCTTCTCCATCCCGGCCCACGGCAGGAAGAAGGTGAAGTGCTTGTCGATCTCGCGGATCGGGAACCCGATGGTCTCGCCGACCTTCGTGTCCGTCGCTACGACCTCGTCGTAGTCGGTCACGATCACGAATCGGGGGTTGTACTTGACCACCACAGGGGAGGTGCTCAGTTCATGGAGCTCAGCCAGCGGATCACCGTCGGTCTCCCGGAAGTAGACCACGTTCTTCTGCGCTACCTCGCGCGTCTGATCAGCTGCCACGTTGAGCGAAGTGCCGTTGCGCAGGCGAGTGACGTTTCCGCGCGGCTTGCCGTATGCGAGCAGCAGGTCGAAGATGAACTCGCGGTCGTATGACTCCTGGCCTGCCAGCGGAGCGATGCGCTCCTCCACGGCCTTCAGGTTGAGCTTCGCCATCGCTGTCTCGCCATTTCTGCACAGGCGCTCCGTAGCCGGCTGCGCGTCCTTCAACACCGAGCGGATCGACAACTGCCCAGTCGTCCCTGATCCTATCGGTGGGTCGACGCGTGCCCTCGGCGAAGGACGCGCCGCATTGCCTAGCCAAGATGCAGTCTGCCCGGAGCGATGACACTGGTCCTGCGCGTGAAACCCGGAGCCGTACTCGGATACCGTGCCGTCTTGCCGCCCAGCCTTGTTGCGGTAGCCCAGCGACGCGGACGAAAGAACTGCTGTCGATCACCAGGAAACATGACTGAGTCGTCGGGCAAAACTCGCGCCTGGCCCGACCGAACCGCTCCCCCAGCTCACCTGTTGAGCCACCCGCGCGCGTCGCGTCCAGAACGGACTGACGCATTTTTTCATTGGCGAGGACGAGGCACCACTCGAGCGTCCTCAGGCGTACAATCGATCATAAGTAGACGCACCGTTGCGAAACCCAAGCCCCAAGGAGCTCGACCATGGCCCTCACCGCACACTCCACCATCGGCGACTGGATGAACGACCCGACCGGCGGGCCGCTCATCCGCGCACTCTTCGAGCAGACGGGCGCCGACCCCGAGCTCCTTACCCCCGTACTCGGTCTGCCGCTGCAGCAGCTCGTCGCGATGAGCCAGGGCCAGCTTCCGCAGTCGGTCGTCGACGACCTCGTGCGCGCAGCCAACGGCGGCGAGATCCCCGAGGCCGACGAGTCCGCGGGCTGGGCCGAGAAGCCCACCACCGGACGTTTCGCCGGCAAGACCGTGATAGTCACGGGCGCAGCATCCGGAATCGGCAAGGCCACGGCATCCCGCGTCGCCCGCGAGGGCGGACGGGTCATCGCCTCCGACATCGCCGCCGACAAGCTCGACGCTCTGAAGGCCGAGCTGCCGGATGCCGACATCACCACCGTCGCCGGAGACCTCACCAAGCAGGACGCGATCGACGCCGTCATCGCCGCCGCGGGCGACCGCATCGACGCCCTCGCGAACGTCGCCGGCATCAACGACGACTTCTCCCCCGCAGGCGAGACGACGGATGCCGTCTGGGACCGCGTCATCGCCATCAACCTCACTGCCCCGTTCAAGCTCATGCGCGCTGTGCTGCCGATCATGGAGAAGGCCGGCCGCGGCTCGATCCTCAACGTCTCGAGCGAAGCGGGCCTGCGTGGCAACGCGTCGGGCAACGCCTACACGGCCAGCAAGCACGGCATCATCGGCGTCACGAAGTCGGCGGCGTTCATGTACGGGCCGAAGGGCATCCGCGTGAACTCCGTCGCTCCGGGCGGCGTCGCCACCGGCATCCCGATGCCCCCGAACATGTCTGAGTACGGCTCCGGCCGCCTCGCCCCGTTCCAGCAGGCGATTCCGACGGTTGCGACCGCCGAGCACCTCGCCGCGTCGATCACGTTCCTGCTGTCGGACGACGCCGTGAACATCAACGGTGCGGTGCTCGCATCCGATGGTGGATGGTCGGTGCAGTAAGCGCCCCGAAGACCACGCCCCTGCCGACCCGAACGGCGGGGGCGTTCTTCGTTCTCGCTCGGGTGGAGGGCTCGACCACCCCAGTCGGCTAAAGGTCGCGGCTAAGTCGAACGTCGACATGCCACAGCCACTCGACAGCCCGCTATGTTTCTCGCATGGGGAAGGGCGAGACGCTAAGAAGGTACGGCACGGACCTGCGCTGGCTCACGACGAGGTGTACTCATTGCTCGTGGCGTACCTCCAAGCACCCGCAGATCGCCTGGAACGATCTCGTATGGCACGTGATGGACGCGCACGGCGGCGAGTCGAAGCCACCTCGTCCCGACGAGTACACCGTGCTCCGTTGGCGGCACGATGCAGCAGTGAGCGCGTTGCAATCAGGTGGCGCGCTCACCATGCTTCAAGCGGTCGCGTACACCCGCGCTAGCGATGACCTACACCAATACGTCGAGGAACATGGCTTGCGTGGGACGGACGCTGATCCAGCCATTCAGCAGCGACGAGCCTTGGACCGCTGGCTCAAGCGCGAGTTCGGTATCGAACTTGATGGGGCCTGATGCGGCCGCCGAGCGATGCATCTCTCACATCTCCCCCGCCTACCCTGGCTCTATGAAGAAGCCCCCCGCGCTCGCGACGCTCGCCGTCGGCATCCTGCTGCTGTCCGGATGCTCTCAAGCGTCGACCATCGCCGCGTGCGGACAGGTCGCGGCTCAAGCTGCGCAGGTGACTGGTGTGATCGGCAGCGTCAGCTCGCCGACTCCCGAGGCTGCGCAGGCAGCGCTCGATGAGGTCAAGACCGTCGCCGAGAACATCCGCGGAGTCGATGGACCCGACGAGTTCGTCACCCTCCGCGACTCGTGGACGACGAGCATCGACGCATTCGCCGCCGAGGGCGAGAAGGCCATCGCGGGTGACATGACGGGTCTGGACGCGGCGACGACAGAGATGCGCACGGCCACCGACGCGATGCTCGCCTACTGCACCCCGTAGCCGGAGCCCGTTACTCGTCGCGTTGAACGCTCATCGCGATCTCGAAGCTGTCGCCGATCACGCGACCTCCGTCGAACACCGGCTCTTCATCGAGCGTCTCGAGCACGCGAGCGTCCCGCGTCGCCGCAGCGGTTCCGCGGTCACGAACCTCGCGCGACGGCCAGGTCATCACCGTCACCACGACGGATTCCCCGGCGTTCGTGCCCGAGAGATCGGCGATGCTCTTCAGCTCGCCCGGCTCGTACGAGGTCCCGTCGGCATGGAAGTCACCCGGGTCGGCTGACTCGCTCGACTGCCAGTAGTCCACGACGCTGATCGCACCGTGATCGCGGTAGACCTCCGCCATCCGCTTCGAGAAGTCGAGGTATGCGGCCTTGCGTTCCGTCGGCACCGGAACGACGGTGATGTCAGCGATGACCATTGCAGCTCCAGTCCTCAGCGGTGAGTGTCCGTCGCAAGGGTATCCACCGTCGACCTCACCCAGCCAGACGCGCCTACCGAGCGATGCCTCGCAGCAGCCGCGTCACCGTCTCTTCGACGCGTTCGGCACTCAACGGCTGACCGATGAGAGCCGCGTACGACGCCATGGCGATGAGCTGGTCGGCGATCGCGTCAGCATCCACGTCGGCCCGGATCTCGCCGGCCGACTGTCCGCGCGCGATCCGTTCGGCGACCCACGAGCGGATCGGCGCCGCGAGACGCTCGTTGAGCGCCAGGCCGAGTTCGTGGTCGGTCGCCGTCACCGCGATCAGCGCCCGGGCGAGTGCGACACCCTCGGGCCTCGCGAGCCCGGCGGACATCGCGGAGAACCACGCGTGCAGGTCGGCGCGGATGTCGTCGCTCATCGCGACGGCGGGGTCGGCTCCTGGCAGGTCTCCCTCGAGCAGTGCCTCGCCGAGGATCGCGGCCTTCGACGGCCACCAGCGGTAGATCGTCTGCTTGGAGACTGCGGCTGTCTCAGCGAGTCCCTCGATGGTCACCGCTTCGTAGGTGCCGGCGATGACGGCCGCGCGCATCGCCTCGAGCACAGACTGGCGCGCGGCTTCACTTCTGGGACGGGGCACTAGGACAGGCTACCGAGGCTGTGGGTGGCGCGTTTCGTCTCGGGCCGCTTCGCGGTCCTTGCTCAACGACCGAGGGGGAGCAACCGCGGGCTCCGCTCGACGACGCGTGTGGCTGCGCAGCTTGGATAGAGTCGCGGGATGAGGGAGACACGAGGGCCGTTGAGCATGGGCATGTTGACCCTCGCCCTCACGGTGTTCGGACTCGTGTTCTTCATCGTGACGATGCTGATCATCCACGGCGTGCCCTACGTCACCGACTCGCTCGGCCCCGCGAACAACCAACACTGGATCAATTGGTACTGGCTGGCCATGCTCATCGTGGTGCCGACTATCATCACCGGCGCCGCATCCGGACTGACCTCAGCCTTCGGCGCGTACATCGGCAAGCGCATCTCGGCGACCACCGACGGCGCGCCAGCGGATCGCATGAAGGTCAGCGTCGGCGCCGGGCTCGGTGGCGCCTTGGGCAGCGCCCTGTTCCTGATCTACATGAGCTGGCTTTACCAGAACGGGCTGGGCCCGTGGATCCTGGTGCTCGGGTCCACGGCGGTATTCGGCGCCTACGCGGGCTTCACCGCACTGTGGATGGGCCGCAGATCGGGGAGCCCTCAGGCGCCCGCAGCTCCGGTCACCTCCGCGGACGGTATGTGACGGCCACGGCTCCAGAGGCGAACTCTCGACGATCCACGACGACGAGCTCGAGCGGTCCGTTCAGCCCGTCGAGCAACCGCGGCCCGTGCCCGGCAACGAGTGGATGCACGACGAAGATGTACTCGTCGATCAGCCCCAGCTCGGCCAACGCCAGCGGCAGCGTCACACCGCCGACCGACAGCCCCTCGCCCGGCTGCTGCTTCAGCTGGCGGACCGTCTCGGACAGGTCGCCCCGGATGAGCTCGGCGTTCCAGTCGACGGCGTCCAGCGTGCGCGACACGACGTACTTCGGCACGCGGTCGATGGCCTCGGCGAACGGGACCTCCCACTCGCTCATCCAGTCGGGCCAGACTCCCGACGTCGGACGCCGCCACGCGCCCTCCATCATCTCGTAGGTCGTTCGGCCGTAGATGACGGCATCCGCCCGCTGCATCTCGGCGGTCCAGAAGCCCATCAGCTCCTCGTCGGGAGCGACGCCCGCCTCGTGGTGAACACACCCGTCGAGCGTGACGTTGATCGCGTAGCGCAGTGGTCTCATCTCGCCGATCTCCTTCGATGCGGGCGGTGGGTGGTACGGGGTGGGACTTAGAGTACTGTCGGGCCGCAGTCGGGCGACACCTCGCCGCGGCTGAGGCGGCCACAGCGAATATGGTGAACGCATGCCCTCCAGCCAGCCTCGCGTCATCTCCGTTCGGGGCGGTCGCGTACGCCCCAGTGGGTCGTGGCTGTACGTCTGGCTCGACTCCGCCACGGGAGAGATCGTTCACGTGGGTGGCACAGGGTTCGATCCGGAATTGCGGGCGCATCTGCATCTGACGGGCGACGACCCGCAGCTCGGACGAGTGCGTGCCACTGTGCCTCGATCCAGCGAGCGCGACTTCGACGTCCTCGCCTTCGAGCTGAGTGAACGAATCGACCGGCCACGTGCGAAGGAAGCCCTCACCCTCCGCCTCCTGGACTCCTTCAACGAGGTCGGACACCGACAGCACCCGTCGAGCGAGATGAGCGAACTCATCGATTCGATTGCTCAAGAGGTGAAGAAGTATGTGGAAAGCTTGCCAGGGAGCACGGACGGCTGATTGCTCGTCGCCGCGATCTCCACTGCGTCAGTGATCCGATTCAAGCCCCTGTTCAGCACGTTTCAGTCGCCCTAACCTGACCCGCATGTTGAAGATCGTGTCGATCGTGATCCGCGTGAACGACCTCCCGGCGCAGTCCCGCTTCTGGCAGGCAGCCCTCGACTACGTCGAGCGAGACCCGGCATCCGATGACTGGGTCGTGCTCAAGCCGCGCGATGCCGACGCGCCCTGCATCGCCCTCGACGCTCACCACTCCGAGCGGGTGCTGCCGCCGCGCATCCACCTCGACATCTATGCCCAGGATCAGGATGCCGAGGTGCGACGCCTCACCGAACTCGGCGCTCGCGAGGTGCACTGGGACAACCTGCCGGACGATGCCGACTACGTGATCATGGAGGACCCCGAGGGCAACCGGTTCTGCATCGTGGACCGGCCGGACTGGGTGGGCTGGGT
>NZ_CAKKLK010000017.1:0-42802 GCF_918698045.1 Microbacterium sp. Bi98
AAGAGACAGGCCCATCAGCGTGCCCAGCGCCCACCAGAGCGCGACGGACAGAAAGAACACCGCCATCAACGCGCCGTAACCTGCCGCGCCCATGAGGCTGGCACCCTTGGCGGATTTCGTTGCGGAATCCTTCAGCTCGGCTTTCGCGAGCGCCATCTCCTGTCGCATGAGGGTCGAGATGTCGCGCGACACCTCACCGAGCAACTCTCCGAGCGACGTCGAGGCCGCCTTCGCTTCAGACGGTGTGGGATCGGTCATAATCGCCCTCCCCCAGGATGTTCGGCCGGGTCGACGCGGTCTGGGCGTACAGCGGGGTCGCACTGACGTCACTTGTCATCGAACCCACCGGAACCGGAATCGAGGGGTCAGGATGCACCTCTCTCGGTGCGGGAGCTGGGGTCGAGGTTGAAGTCGAGTCCTTATCGTCGGAGGCGTTCGCGGCAAGAGCGCGGGTGAGCCTGCCGACCACGATTCCTGCGACGGCAGCAGCCAGGATGAATGTGCCGGGCTTGCGGCGCGCGAAGCGCTTGACCTCAGTCAGTACAGAGCCGGGGTCGCGGTCTCCCAGCCAGGCAGCTGCAGCGGACAGACGCCCGGACACCTGCTGTACGAGATCGCCAGCGATCCCTGATCCATCAGAGTTCGCGGCCATCGTGTCGAGCTCGTCGCTGACGGAGCGCAGCCCTCCGGCGAGGCGCTGTTGCTGGGTGTGAGCCTGCTCGCTCAACTCTCGCTGTGTCTGCGCGAACAGGTCTTTGGCCTGCGCCTTCGCCTCTGTCGCGACGCTGACCGCCTCCTCCTTCGCTGCGCCCAGAACATCCTTCGCCTGGCCGGTCGCAACGTTTTTCAGGTCAGCGGCTTCATGCTTCGCCGCATCGACCTTTCCCGACGAGCCCTGGGGTGGCACGTCCGAGCCGCTAGGGCTGGTCGTCTCAAAACTGTCCGACATGAGTGCTCCTTTTCGCGGACCGATCCAAGCGGACCGGTGGCAACCGTTATAGGCCGCAACGATGGGCTCACGAGGGGCCTTGCCACCGCTAGGCTTACGGTGTAAACCTCTCCCCCGCGGTCCGACGATGCTGACCTCCAACC
This sequence comes from Microbacterium sp. Bi98, assembly GCF_918698045.1. Lineage (NCBI taxonomy): Bacteria > Bacillati > Actinomycetota > Actinomycetes > Micrococcales > Microbacteriaceae > Microbacterium > Microbacterium sp. Bi98. Next base: position 1,093 of record NZ_CAKKLK010000017.1, read on the forward strand.
CGTCGCACACATCACGGCCCGACGCCGAGCCGCGCGAGCGCCGCGCGCAGTACGGCTCAACGAGCAAAGGACCTCCTGCAAGATGGGCACACTTCACTACGGCGGATCCGACGATCCCATCCACATCGAGGAACGCGCTCTTGCGCACCTGAAAGTCGTCATCGCGACGAAACTGCGCCGTCAGGAGTCCTTCACGCTGTCGTGGCGACACCCAGAGGGCGATCCTGAGGGTCGCAGCACGATCTGGCTCCACCCATCGATTCCGATGCGATTTACGTTCGACGAGCCGGAAGCTCCGCGCCTGAACGTGAAGTGGGTCGAAGCACTTATGCACTCGGCCAACAGCTCCGGGGGCATCACGCTCGTCGATGAGGTACTTGAGACTCCGGAAGAGTGACCAGCTAGAGCCTGACAGCGTCGCTGAACTCGGCGCGAACGCGCGAGCGCTCCGCGCCGACGCCACGAAACTCACGGACATGACCGCCGTCATCGACGAGATCCGCGCAGAATGCGGACGCCTTGACGTGGTGTTCGCGAACGCGGGCGCCGTCTGGCAGGACACGATCGACGCGCTCTCGGAGGAGAACCTCGACAAGGGACTCGAAGTAGACCTCAAGGGCACCATCTTCACGGTGCAGGCATCGCTCGGGCTGCTGACCTCCGGCGGGGCAATCCTCGTGAACACGTCCATCACGCAAGACATGGGCGTGCCGGGGATCGGTGTCTACGCCGCAGCAAAGGCAGGACTCCGGAGCCTCGTCCGCACGTGGTCCAACGAACTCCGCGACAAGAACATTCGCGTCAACGCCATCTCCCCCGGCAACATCCAGACCGACATCCTCGAGAAGATGATGGGCACCGAAGGCGCAGCCGACTACATCCGGCGGGTCGCGGCTCAGATCCCCTCGGGCCGTATCGGCCAGCCTGAAGACATCGGAAATGCGGTCGTATTCCTGGCCTCGGACGAAGCCACGTTCGTCAACGGCACCGAGCTGACCGTGGACGGCGGACAGACCCAGATCTACGCAGGCACCCTCTGAGACAGCTCGGCTCGGTTCGGGGCCCCTCATCTCAGAGCGAGCCCCGAACCGAACCCCCATCAAGGGCAGGAACACGCAATGTTCAAGACCATCTCCATCTGGTCCGCGCCGCAGCCAGCAGACCAGGCGGCCTTCGAGGACTACTACCTGAGCGTTCACACCCCGCTCGCCGCTCGCGTTCCGGGGCTTATCCGGTTCGAGAGCACGCTCACGACAAACGAGATCGCCGGCGTGACTCCGGCGTTCTACCGCGTCGCTGAGCTCTATTTCTCGAGCGCTGAGGAGTTCCTCGAGGCGACCGAGACACAGGAGTGGGCAGATCTGAATGAGGATGCCGGCTACATCATCGGCAGGTTCGGTATGACGATCCAGAGTGCTCTAGGCACTCCGAGCGATGTCGAGCTCGCGCCTCATGCTCCGATTCCCCCGGCGCAGTCGGTGCTTCGGAGCGCGTAGGCGCGAAATATGCACCAAAAATGCACCACGCCCCACTCCAGATACGGAAAAACCCCCGATTTCTCGGGGGTTTCCATGGCGGTGACGGTGGGATTTGAACCCACGGTAGGGATTAACCTACACAACATTTCGAGTGTTGCACCTTCGGCCGCTCGGACACGTCACCGCGGACTAGCTTACGACAACCCGCGCCACGGCGCGAATCGAGCAGTCAGGCGAGTACCGGCGCGGGCTTTTGTCCGGTTGCGCTCCCCGTCGGCCATCGAGCCGCCTGGTTAGGATGGCCTAAGGCACCGGGCACGGAGGGGACGCAATGGGCTTCATCACATCAGAGGCGCTGGCTGAGACTGGCTACGTGGTGCTCGACGACCACGACCAGGCGTCCGACCCTGCCGAGTGGCTTGATCTCGAGTACATCGGCTGGCGCTCATCCGGCGTCACCCGCTTCGCGCCGCTCGCGAGCTATGCCGGCGCGATCGAGTGCAACGGCTTCTGGAACCACACCCCGCCCCGCACCGACAAGGACGGCGTCTGGATCGAATCGCAGGTCGCGATCGCCCCGACCCTGCAGCGGCGCGCCCTCGAACCAGGTGCCGGAGTGGGCCGATGCCGCGTCATCGAGCTGCAGCCCAACGAGTACGCGGATGCCGTCTACAACCTGCACCAGGACGACAACAACCGCCTCAACGAAGACGGCACCGGCTGGGTCGTGCGCGGCTACTACAACCTCTCCGACGACACCGACTCGCTGCTCCTGCTGCGCTCCGACCGGTTCGACCCCGCGACCGAGATCCGCCTGCCGCTGCGCGAGGGCTCCCGCATCATCGTCGACACCCAGCGCTTCTGGCACGCGGTCTGGCACCGGGGCACCGCCCCGCGCTACGCCCTCATCACGTCGTGGACCTCGGGCCCCGAGCTCGACGCCTACATCGAGGCCAACCACGGCGACCCGCGCCCGGCCACCGTCGCGCTCGAGCCGCAGCTCGTCGACGACGCGCAGATCGAACTGCACCGACGCATCGAGGAGCGCCGCCGCGTCTTCGAGGCCCAGGGCATCGTGATGGAGCCGCGCGCAGACCTCAACGTCTGATTCGCGATCCCGGAGCGCCCCGCCCCGGTAGCGTCCGCCCACTCCGTCGACTGACCGTCTGCAGGGCCGAAGCACGTCTGCAGGACCAGAGCCCGGTTCTCGACCCGGCATCCATGCCCAGGTCCAGCAAACGGACGCTATGCACGGAGAACTTCGCCGCCGCAGCGAGCACACCTTCGGACCCCGAGACCGACACACCGGACGGGACGACGGATGCCACGGCGCGGCGCCCCCATCATCCGAACTTGTGCCAGCACGCCAGACCCACGGACGGGGACGACGGCCCCCTGACTCACCCCGAAACCGCGCGCCCGTCTTCCAACCTGACGACCCGGTCAACGGTTCCCGCAGGTGGAGCGACATGCGAGATCAGCAGTACCGACTGCTCCCCCGCCGCCTGCAGCAGATCACGCAGCAGAGCATCGGATGCGTCCGGGTCGACTCCCGCCGTCGGCTCGTCGAGCACGAGCACCGGGAAGCCGCGCAGCAGAGCTCGAGCCAGGGCGATGCGCTGCGCCTGACCGCCCGACACGAGGCCACCACGGTCGCCGACTCGCGCATCCAGTCCCCCACGCTCGCGCACCCACGAGCCGAGTCCGACTCTGTCGAGCACGGCGAGCAGCTCGTCGTCGGTCGCCGAGTCACGGGCGAACAGCAGATTCTGCCGGATGTCCTCGTCGAACAGCTGCGGACTCTGCTCGCACAGCCCGATCGTGCGGCGTAGCGCAGGACCCGAGAGCGCCGATGCATCCATGCCGCCGACGGAATACTCACCCTCGACCCGCAGGAATCCGACGAGCGCTGCGGCCAGCGAGCTCTTCCCCGCACCGCTCGGTCCCGACACGAGCACACGCTCGCCCGGATGCAGATCGAGATCGACTCCGCGCAGCGCGGGCGCCCCGCCCGGCCACCACGCCCGTACGCCTCGCAGCCGCAGCGCGGGAACGCCGTCGATCTCGGCATCGTCACCATCGTCGGACCGCAACTCGGAGGGCACCTCGGAAGGAAGCACGTCGTCGATGCGCTCGGCGCTCGACCGCACACTGCGCCAGGATGCCGCGGCGATCGGCACGGCGCCGAACACCTCGAACACGACCATGGGCACCAGCACGGCGACGGCCAGCCACGGGCCGTCGATCGCGCCGGTCTGCAGGCCCGGCGCCGCGACAGCCAGCGCCCAGACCGATGCGGCGCCCGCCACCGCAGAGACGGCCCCCGCCGCGATCGCCTGTGCCAGCGACGCTGTGCCGACGGCGCGGCGGAGCTCGGCATCCGCCTGCCGCACCCGCTCGCGGGCCTGCGGCTCTGCTCCGTAGGTGAGCAGCACGTCGAGCGAGCCGAAGTAGTCGGTGAGCGCCGCCGACAGGTCGCCTCGACGACGCGAGACAGCGGCCTCGGCGCGCGACCCGAACAGCCACCCGAGTCCGATCGCCGCGGCTGCGGCGATCACCAGACAGGCGGCCAGGGTCAGGGCAGCCGGTAGCGACACGAACGCGAGGAACCCCACTGCACCGAGCGCCACGAGCCCCGCCACCGCGAGCGGCTGAACCACGCGCAGCGGCAGGTTCTGCAGATTCTCGACGTCGTCGACCAGAGCCGACAGCACCCGCCCGCGGTCGGTGCGTCCGAGTCCGGCAGGCGACAGCGGAGTCAGCCGCCGCACCATGTCGGCGCGGGTCGACGCGAGCTGCCGCAGCGCCGCGTCGTGTCCGCTCAGCCGCTCGAGATACCGGGTGACGGCGCGCGAGACCGCGAAGAACCGCACGCCCACCACGGCGATCGACAGCGGCACGAGCGAGTCGACGATCGAGGCGCTGACGATGAGCCAGCCGCTCACTGCGAGCAGGCTCACCGCGGCCCCCGCCGACAGGAAGCCCCAGATCGCGCCCGGGAGGAAGCGACGAAGCGGCGGTTGCGCGAGACGCAGGATGCCGCGCACACGCGCGGCGGAGCTGGCGCCGCTCACACGCCCACCCCCAGTTCGACGACCTGATCGGCCACGTCCCGTGCCGACCGGCGGTGCGAGACGAGCAGCACCGTCGCCCCGGCATCCGCCCTCGCACGCAGTGAGTTCCACAGACGCTGCTCGGTCTCCGGGTCCAAGGCACTGGACGGTTCATCGAGCGCCAGCACGGCGTCGGGGCGCTGCGCCTGGCGATACAGCGCCCGCGCGACCGCGACCCGCTGCGCCTGTCCGCCCGAGAGCCCGCTGCCCTGCACACCCAGCTCGAGCGCAGGGTCGAGGTCGTTCGCGCACGCCTCATCCAGGGCACGGCGGATGCCGTCGGCATCCGGTGCCGGATCCCCCAGCGCCACATTCGCGGCGATCGTGCCGCGACTCAGCTGAGGGCGCTGTCCGCTCCAGGCCAGCCACTCCGACGGCGCGCGACCTCGCACATCGACTCCGGCGACCGCAGCCGAGCCTTCGAACTCGACGGCACCGCGCAGAGCCGCGAGCAGACTCGACTTGCCTGCGCCGCTCGGCCCCTCGATCAGCGTGATGGTTCCCGGCTCGGCTGTGAACGAGACCGGCGGCAGATCGCGCACGCGCAGACCGGAGACGACGAGGTCTCGCGCGTCGCCCGTTCGCAATTCAGCATGAACACGGCCAAAATCAGCGCGCAGCTCTTCTCCCGACACCGTGCCACGGTTCCGTGCTGAATTGTGAACGCCGACCTCCCGAGCCCCGGCCGCGTCGAGCACCTCGAACACATCCTCGGTCGCCGCAACCCCCTCGGCTGCCGCATGGAACTGCACTCCGACCTGGCGGATCGGCAGGAACGCCTCGGGCGCGAGCAGCAGCACGAACAGTCCGACCTCGAGCGACAGGTCACCCGACAGCAGCCGGAAGCCCACCGCCACGGCGATGAGCGCCACCGCGAGCGAGGCCAGCAGCTCCATCGCGAAGCCCGACAGGAACGAGAACCGCAGCACCTTCATGGTCTCGCGGCGGTAGTCCTCGGCCGTCTGCTCGATCTGCGCAGCGGCGCGGCGCTCACGTCCGAAGAGGCGCAGCGTCGAGAGGCCCTGCACGGTGTCGGCGAACCGCGCGGCGAGCCGCTGCAGCGTCTGCCACTGCTTGCGCTGCACCGTGCGGGTGGCGATGCCGATGAGGATCAGGAACAGCGGGATGAGCGGCAGCGTGATGACCGCGGTCAGCCCGCTCGGCCAGTCCTGCCACCACATCACGGCCACCAGAACCGGCGTCGCGATGACCGTCAGCACCAGCTGCGGGATGTACCGGGCGAAGTACGAGTCGAGAGCTTCGAGCCCGTGTCCCGCGGTGACGGCGAGCTCCGCCTGATTGCGCTGCGCGAGCCAGCTCGGCCCGAGGCGACCGACGGCGCCGATCAACGCGGCGCGCAACTGCATCCCCGTCTTCGCCGCGGCGCGGGTCCCGGCGGCATCCGAGGCCGCGATCAGCACCCCACGCAGTGCCGCGAGCCCGAGCAGCCACAGCAGCGATGCCGTGACGTCGCGGCCGGCGAGCGCGCCGGTGACGGCATCCGTCAGCATCCAGGCGAACGCGATCGTCACCGCCGTCTGAGCGACACCGATCAGGGCCGAAGCCAGCAGGAATCCGCGCGCCGCGGCGGCATACCGCAGCAGTCGAGGGTCGACGGGCTTCATCGCGCCATCTCCGCAGCGAGGGCCCGACAGGTCGCTCCGGTCGCAGTTCGTGCCGCTCCCCGATCAGAGAGGCGGCACGAACTGCGACCGGAGCAGAAGTCGTGTCTCACGCGTGCGCCGGAGCCCCCTCGATCGAGCTGCGGGTGACGCGCTTGCGGAAGATCCAGTACGTCCAGGTCTGGTACGCGAGCACCAGCGGCAGGGCGATCAGGGCGGTCCAGCTCATGATCGTCAGCGTATACGGCGTGCTCGAGGCGTTCTCGATCGTGAGGCTGAAGGCCGGGTCGATCGTCGACGGCATCACGTAGGGGAACAGCGCCGCGAACAGCATCACGACAGCGGATGCCACGGTGACGGCGCCCGCCGTGAAGGCCCGTCCGTCACGTCCGCGCATCGAGAAGAGCACCGACGCGATCAGGGCGAGCGCGGCGACGAGACCGCATCCGATGACCATCAGCATGAGCGGAGACTCACGATCCCAGGCGATGCCGATCGTCCAGAGCACGGTGCCAGCGGCGGCGAGCACCGTCGGCCCGGCGGCGAGCTTGACCAGACGACGAGCGTCCGCGTGCACCTGGCCGTCGGTCTTGAGCGAGACGAACAGCACGCCGTGCAGGAAGAACAGCAGCAGCGTCGTGATGCCGACGAGCAGCGAATACGGGTTCAGCAGTGCGAAGAACCCGCCCACGTAGATGTGGTTCTCGTCGATCGCCACGCCCTGCACGATGTTGCCGAACGCGACACCCCACAGCAGCGCGGGCACGGCCGAGCCGATCACGATCATCCGGTCGAAGCCGCGCTTCCACTGAGCGCCCTCACGCTGGTGCCGGTACTCGAACGACACCCCGCGCAGGATCAGCGCGAGCAGGATCAGCAGCAGCGGCAGGTAGAACCCGCTGAACAGCGTCGCGTACCACTCGGGGAACGACGCGAACAGGCAGGCGCCGGCGACGATCACCCAGGTCTCGTTGAGATCCCAGATGGGGCCGATCGTGTTGATGACCTGGCGACGCGAGACGTCGTTCTTACCGAGGAACGGCAGCGACATGCCCACGCCGAAGTCGAACCCGTCGAGCACGAAGTAGCCGACGAAGAGGAAGGCGACGATCCAGAACCACATGTATTCCATGACTGATCCCTTTCTCAGTACACGACGGACGGCAGCTGGGCCGTCTCCTCGTGGGGCTGCTCTTCGGTGTCCGGACCCTTCTGGGCCGCACGGATGATGAGGCGGATCTCGACCACGGCGAGCGCGGCGTAGATCGCGGTGAAGGCGATCAGCGAGATCAGCACCTCGACGCCGCTGACGCCCGGCGAGACGCCGTCCTGCGTGGTCATGAGTCCGAAGACGATCCAGGGCTGCCTGCCCATCTCGGTGAAGACCCAGCCCATGATGTTGGCGACGAGCGCGAGCGGGAACGACCAGATCGCGAGCTTCCACATCCACGGCGCCGGCGGGTTCTTTGCGCCCTTGCGGGTGACCCAGAGGCCGACCACGGCGACGAGGGCGGCGGCCATGCCGAGGCCGATCATCCAGCGGAACGCCCAGTACGTGACCCAGAGGATCGGAGCGAACTCGGTGAGTCCGGTGTCGGCGAAGGTGGTGGCGTACTCGGCGTTGAGGTCGTTGATGCCGTGCACGCACGCGTCGAACGTGTGGGTCGACAGCAGCGACAGCAGGTACGGCACGCGGATCGAGAACAGCTCGGAGCTGCCGTCGGGGGTGCCCAGCGTGAAGAGGCTGAAAGAGGCATCCGGGCCGCACACCGTGTTGAAGGTCGCCTCGGCGGCCGCCATCTTCATCGGCTGAGCCGCATACATCGCGAGGCCCAGCTGATCACCCGTGAGCACGACCCCGGCGGTCGAGAAGATCATCGCCCACAGGCCGAACTTCAGCGAGATGCGCATGGTGTCGAAGTGCTGTCCGCGTGCCAGGTGCCAGGCCGAGACCGAGATCACGACGCCGGCGGCGAACATCAGCGCGCCGAAGATGGTGTGCGGGAAGGCGGCGAGCGCGACCGGGTTGGTCAGCAGCGCCCAGAAGTCGGTGAGCTCGGCGCGGTTGGTCTCGGGGTTGAAGACGTACCCGACCGGGTTCTGCATGAAGGCGTTCGCGGCGATGATGAAGTACGCCGAGAGGATGCTGCCGATCGAGACGCACCAGATCGTGGCGAGGTGCAGCTTCTGCGGCAGCTTGTCCCATCCGAAGATCCAGAGGCCGATGAACGTGGCCTCGAAGAAGAAGGCGAGCAGCCCCTCGAACGCGAGCGGGGCGCCGAAGACGTCGCCGACGAAGCGCGAGTAGTCCGACCAGTTCATGCCGAACTGGAACTCCTGCACGATGCCCGTCACGACGCCCATGGCGAAGTTGATGAGGAAGATCTTGCCGAAGAACCGGGTGAGGTGCAGGTACTGCACCTTGCCGGTGCGCACCCACGCGGTCTGGAAGATCGCGGCGACGAGCGCCATGCCGATCGTCAGCGGCACGAACAGGTAGTGATAGACGGTCGTGAGACCGAACTGCCATCGAGACAGGACCAGCGGGTCCAACCATTCCATGAGCCACTCCTTCTTCCGTGCCCTGGGTGCCACGCTAACGACGGGCCTGCCGCCCCCGATGGGCCGCCGACCGTGAATAAGGCAGATGCGCGCCTAGGCGGCGGACATCTCCGTCAGACGCAGCTGCACGGTGCAGTCCGCCGGCAGGGCGGAGGTGCGAACGGCCTCGGCGGCGAGCGGCCCACCGGCTTCGGTGAGCACCCCCTGCATGAGGCCGAGGTGCACGGAGCACAGCATCGGACGGTCTTCGGCGCGACCCGCGGCATGCGGGCACGGGCTGAGATCGACGGTGAGCTGCTCGTCATCGACGACGGGCTCGAAGCCGCTCTCCTCCAAGTGTTCGATCAGGGCGTCCAGCTGGTAGGTCGCATCGCGACCGAGAGAGGATGCCGACGCAGGCAGGACCCGACGCAGCAGATCGCCGCGGACGGCGGCCGCCTTCGCCTTGTTGCGGGCGATGGGACTCGAGGCATCCGCTGCACCGGTCACTGCGCTGTACAGCGTGCGCGGACGGCCGCGAGTGGTGCGGCGCTCACTGGCCTGGATGACGTAGCCGCCTTCGATGAGGCGCTGCAGGTGCTCGCGAACAGTGTTGGGATGCAGGCCGGTGGCCTCGCACAGCTCGCCGATCGTGCGCTCCCCGCGGGTCCGCACGGGTCCGCCGTCGTGCTCGGCGTCGCCATCGATGCGGGGGCCGCCTTCGAACAGCGCGTGCAGGATCTGCACTCGCGAGAAGGTCGAGATCGGCCCGCAGACGGGCCCGCCGTTGGCCATGGATCCAGTATCCCGCGGGGGCTCGGCGCCATGGGGTGGTTCGGCCGTGAATAATGCCCCAGGCGATAGGGATGTCTGATCTCGGCGATAGCCTGGCTGCATGGCCACCCGAAAACCCGCTGCTCCTGCGTACATCTGCACCGAATGCGGGTGGACGACCGCCAAGTGGGTGGGTCGCTGCGCCGAGTGCCAGCAGTGGGGAACCGTGCAGGAGCAGGGCACCCAGACGGGCATCCTGAGCCGGATCACGCCGCTCGCGCCGACCGCGGCGAAGGCCGCGCGACCCATCACGCAGATCACCACCGAAGACGCTCCACGTCGCACGAGCGGGGTCGGCGAGTTCGACCGCGTGCTCGGCGGGGGCATCGTTCCCGGCGCGGCGATTTTGCTCAGCGGAGAGCCGGGTGTGGGCAAGTCGACGCTGCTGCTCGAGGTCGCCGCTCAAGCCGCCCGCTCCGGCCGTCGGGTGCTCTATGCGAGCGCCGAGGAGTCTCCGGCACAGGTGCGCCTGCGCGCCGAGCGCACAGGCGCGCTGCACGACGAGCTCTACCTGGCGAGCGAGACCGACCTCGCGACGATCCTCGGCCACATCGACGAGGTCGCCCCGCAGCTCGTGATCGTCGACTCGGTGCAGACCGTGTCGTCGTCGCTCATCGACGGCGCGGCCGGTCAGCCGAGCCAGGTCCGAGAAGTGGCGGCCACGCTGATCCGCGTCGCGAAGGACCGCGGGCTGCCCGTCATCCTCGTCGGGCACGTGACGAAAGACGGCACCGTCGCCGGGCCGCGCGTGCTCGAGCATCTCGTCGACGTCGTCTGCCACTTCGAGGGCGACCGTCAGACGTCGCTGCGTTTCATCCGCGCGCTGAAGAATCGCTTCGGTCCGACCGACGAGGTCGGCTGCTTCGAGATGACGGGTGCGGGCATCTCCGAGGTGCCCGACCCGTCCGGTCTCTTCCTCTCACAGGGTGCCACCGAGCCGGGAACCTGCGTCGCGATCTCGCTCGAGGGCCGCAGGGCGCTGCCGGTCGAGGTGCAGGCGCTGACGATCACCACCACCGCGCCGAATCCCCGTCGGGTGGTGCACGGACTCGACTCGTCGCGTGTGGCGATGGTGCTCGCGATCCTCGAACGCCGCGCCGGCATCAAGACGAGCAACCTCGACGTCTACGTCTCGACCGTCGGCGGGGTGCGTTTCACCGAGCCTGCGGCCGACCTCGCGATCGCGATCGCTGTGGCGGGGTCGATCCAGCAGATCTCGGTGCCTCGCACGGTCGCCGCCGTCGGAGAGCTCAGCCTCGCCGGCGAGATCCGCCCCGTCACCCAGTCGGCGCAGCGTCGGTCCGAGGCGTCGCGGCTGGGCTACGACCAGGTGGTCGACGACCGCTCGAAGACGCTGCGTGCGGCGCTCAACGACGTGCGTGCGCGGAACACGAGCAGGCGCAGCGAAGCCGACATCCCGCCGTTCTGAGCTCGCGGCGATGAGCGCCTGTCCCGCGCTCAGCCGGGTCGAACACCGTCAAGCGGGCCACTTCCGCACCGCACCGCACGCGGGGCCACTTCCGCACCGCACCGCAGCGCCATGCGGGGCCACTTCCGCACCGCACCGCAGCGCCATGCGGGGCCACTTCCGCACCGCACCGTCAAGCGGGGCCACTTCCACACCCCAAACGGGCGATCGGGATGCGAAACTGACCCCGCACAGACCATCCGGTGCGAAAGTGACCCGGCACGGGCCGCGGGGCCTGCGCCGGTCGCCTGGGCGAGCGAGCTCGCGCCGCTACTCAGGCGTCGAGGGCCTTGAGCAGCTCTTCGGGCGAGGCTTGCATCGGGTGCGGTCCCGCGATGTCGAGGAATACCGTGGTGATCGGGTGCGCGCCGAGGAACTTCCGCAGCCACTCAGCGCTGTAGATGCCGACCCCTGGCGGGAGGTTCGCCGGCTTGTTCTTGGCATCGCTGAACAGCAGCAGCGCCAGATCGCCCGAGTTGGGGTCGCGATAGGTCCAGACCTCGCCACTGTCGAGAGGGTTGTCGCGGGCGCCGGGCTTCACGAGCGGCACGACCGTGGTGCCGTGGCGCAGTGCGAGAGCGACCGCGGCGATGTCCTGCTTCTCCAACGCCTGGGCGAGGGCATCCGACCGGAAATCCTCAGGTGCGGGCTTGCTCTTCGCGGATTTCGACTTCTTCGCTGCCATGCATCCAGCATATTCAGCGGATGCCGCAGCGCGGTCCGAAACCGAGCCGGGAGAAGAAAGGGGCCCTCTCGAGTCATCCATTGGGGACTGGGGTACTCGAGAGGGCCCACGGACCCTCGGGCGGCATGTCGAAGCGCTGGGGACGCTGTGCTCGACGCCACTGGGGATGGCATGCGCCGCAAGTCTGCGAGGGTCACTCCAATGGTATCCCAAAGAAACAGCAGTGTCACCCGAAACTGAGTGCAGGACTGTATTCAAGACCTTTGGCTAGTTTTTGCCTCAATACAGGAGGATCTGCTTCGTCGTCGTGCCCTTGAAGCCGCCGATCTCGACAGCGACGTGATACGACGCTCCGCCGCCGGGAGCTCGCGGCCGATTCTCGTCCGCGCAGGTCTCGACGCTCGACCGCGTGCGGTCCCAGGTGACCGGCACCTTGCTCGTCACGGTCGCGCCGGCGGTGAGCGTGGCGACCATGCTGCTCGGGTTCTCCTGGCAGTCGGTCGACGTCCACCAGACATCGGTGCCGCTCGACACCGTCATCCGCTGAGTCGTCGACCCCACGTCGATCGCGCAGTCGGTCGACCCGCGGTTCGTCAGCGAGATCGACAGCTGCGGCAGCACGCCGGGATCGTACGAATCGGCATCCGTCACGGCAGCCACCTCGACGTCCTTGGCCTCGCACGCGACGATCCCGGGCGTCTCATCGGCCGACGGCTCAGGCGACGGCGACTCGGCTGCGGGTGGCTCGGAGGTCGTGGCATCCGGCGACGGGGATCCCGGGGCCGAGGCGCTCGGCGAGGGCGTCGCCTCGGCGGCGCTGGCCCACGGGCGTGCCAGGAGCAGCCACACCGCGGCGCCGATGACGGCGACGAGCAGGATCGCCGCGACGAGGGTCACCAATCGTCGGCGACGATAGACGGCGGCGGAGTGGCGAGGCATTGATTCAGGTTAGTTGAGGCTCTTCAGCATCCTGGTGTTGCCGAGCGTGTTCGGCTTGACATGCGCGAGATCGAGGAACTCCTCGACACCCGCGTCGCCGCTGCGCAGCAGCTGAGAGTAGACGTCGGGGTCGACGACCTGTTCGCCGATGATCGAGTATCCGCGGCGACCGAAGAAGTCGACCTCGAAGGTCAGGCAGAACAGTCGGCTGAGCCCGAGCTCGCGAGCCTGCTCCTCGAGCGCGCCGACGATCGCGCCGCCGACGCCGTGGTGCAGCCAGTCCCCGCGGACCATGAGGGTGCGCACCTCGCCGAGGTCCTCCCAGAAGACGTGCAGCGCACCGCATCCGATCAGCTCGCCGTCGGCTTCGGCCACGACGAACTCCTGCACGGCGCCGTAGAGCACAGCGAGATCCTTGCCGAGCAGGATGCGCTGCTCGACCATCGGCTGCAGGAGGTTCCGGATGCCGATGATGTCGGCGCTGCGCGCAGGCCGGACGATGTACTCGCTCACACCGTCAAGCCTAGAACCCGTCACCTCCCCAGACCCTGAGCGAGCCCGGAATGCCGGAGTGCTGGAGTCCCCCGGACATGCAGAAGGGGCGGATGCCACAGCATCCGCCCCTTCTGTGATCAGGTCACTCCCCGCTGGCGACCGCCAGGTCGGGGGTGCCGGAGATCGCTCCACCGGTGTTGACGCCGACCGCGACCTTCTCGCCACGGGGACCGTGCTCGAAGAGGAACTCGCCGTCCTTCGCGTCGACCTTCACGTGGTCGCCGGGGTTCAGCTCGCCGTGCAGGATCTTCTCGGACAGACGGTCCTCGACCTCGTGCTGCATCGCGCGACGCAGCGGACGGGCACCGAGCGCCGGGTCGAACCCGATCTCGATGAGACGCTCCTTGGCGGCCTGCGAGAGCTCGATCGTCATGTCGCGGTCGAGCAGACGCTCGCCGAGGCGCTTCGTGAACAGATCGACGATCTGCACCAGCTCTTCCTTCGACAGCTGCGGGAACACGATGATGTCGTCGACACGGTTGAGGAACTCGGGCTTGAAGTTGCGCTTGAGCTCTTCGTTGACCTTGCCCTTCATCCGCTCGTAGTTCGTCGAGTTGACGCCCTCGATCTGGAATCCGACCGGACCACCGGCGATGTCACGCGCACCGAGGTTGGTGGTCATGATGATGACGGTGTTCTTGAAGTCGATCACGCGGCCCTGACCATCGGTCAGGCGACCCTCTTCGAGGATCTGCAGCAGCGAGTTGAAGATGTCCGGGTGGGCCTTCTCGATCTCGTCGAACAGCACCACGCTGAACGGCTTGCGGCGCACCTTCTCGGTGAGCTGGCCGCCCTCTTCGAATCCGACGAATCCGGGAGGGGCACCGAACAGACGCGAGACGGTGTGCTTCTCACCGAACTCGCTCATGTCGAGCGAGATAAGAGCCGCTTCGTCGTCGAACAGGAACTCGGCGAGCGCCTTGGCGAGCTCGGTCTTTCCGACACCCGTGGGGCCGGCGAAGATGAACGAGCCCGAGGGACGCTTCGGGTCCTTGAGGCCGGCGCGCTGACGGCGGATCGTCTTGGAGAGCGCCGCGATGGCCTCTTCCTGACCGATGACGCGCTGGTGCAGCGCCTTCTCCATGAAGACGAGTCGCGAGGACTCCTCTTCCGTCAGCTTGAAGACCGGGATGCCGGTGGCCTGTGCGAGCACCTCGGCGATCAGGCCCTCGTCGACGACCGCAGCGGTCGCGACGTCACCCGAACGCCACTGCTTCTCGAGGCGCAGGCGCTCGGCGAGGAGGCTCTTCTCCTCGTCGCGCAGCGATGCGGCCTTCTCGAAGTCCTGGTCCTCGGACGCGACTTCCTTCTGCTCGCGGACCTTGGCGATCTTCTCGTCGAATTCGCGCAGCTCGGGCGGGCTCGACAGGATGCTGAGGCGCAGGCGTGCGCCGGCCTCGTCGATCAGGTCGATGGCCTTGTCGGGCAGGAAGCGGTCCGACACGTAGCGGTCGGCGAGGTTCGATGCCGCGACGATCGCGCCGTCGGTGATCTGCACCTTGTGGTGCGCCTCGTACCGGTCGCGCAACCCCTTGAGGATGTTGATCGTGTGAGGGAGGCTCGGCTCGTTCACCTGGATCGACTGGAAGCGGCGCTCGAGAGCGGCATCCTTCTCGAAGTGCTTGCGGTACTCGTCGAGGGTGGTGGCGCCGATGGTCTGGAGCTCGCCACGTGCGAGGAGCGGCTTGAGGATGCTGGCCGCGTCGATCGCGCCCTCGGCGGCACCCGCACCCACGAGGGTGTGGATCTCGTCGATGAAGACGATGATGTCGCCGCGCGTGCGGATCTCCTTGGTGACCTTCTTGAGACGCTCTTCGAAGTCACCGCGGTAGCGGGAACCGGCGATGAGCGAGCCGAGGTCGAGCGAGTAGAGCTGCTTGTCCTTCAGCGTCTCGGGCACATCGCCCTTGACGATCGCCTGGGCGAGGCCCTCGACGACGGCGGTCTTGCCGACGCCGGGCTCGCCGATCAGGACGGGGTTGTTCTTGGAGCGGCGAGACAGGATCTGCATGACCCGCTCGATCTCCTTCTCGCGCCCGATGACCGGGTCGAGCTTGTTGTCGCGCGCGGCCTGCGTGAGGTTGCGGCCGAACTGGTCGAGCACCTGCGAGCCGCCCTGGGCGCTCGGGGTGTCGTTCGACTGCGCGCCGACGGCTGCCGGCTCGCGTCCGGGGGCACCCGAGAGCAGCTGGATGACCTGCTGGCGGACCTTGTTCAGGTCGGCGCCGAGCTTGACGAGGACCTGGGCTGCGACACCCTCGCCCTCGCGGATGAGGCCGAGCAGGATGTGCTCGGTTCCGATGTAGTTGTGACCGAGCTGCAGGGCCTCGCGGAGGCTGAGCTCGAGCACCTTCTTGGCGCGCGGCGTGAACGGGATGTGACCGGTGGGCTGCTGCTGGCCCTGACCGATGATGTCCTGCACCTGCTCGCGGACGGCGTCAAGGGAGATGCCGAGGCTTTCGAGCGCCTTGGCTGCGACACCCTCACCCTCGTGGATGAGGCCGAGCAGGATGTGCTCAGTGCCGATGTAGTTGTGGTTGAGCATCTTCGCCTCTTCTTGGGCGAGGACGACCACTCGACGGGCTCGGTCCGTGAATCTCTCGAACATGCTGTGACTCCTTATTCGCACGTGTTGTTCGACACTGGCGAAGACGCGTGAAGCGCTTGTACATCGAGAGTAACCACCGTGCGCAGGCAGTATGCCCGTGTTCGCCGTCGGCATAGTGCCGTGACCGCCGGTGACGCGTCTCCTGGACCACCGGGGTTGACGGACTTATCGACAGTCGTTATGTTAACGATTATCGGTAATGACGACTCTCGATAAGGAGTGGACGATGACCTCGACGAAGGACCGCACGATCTCTCGCGGCGATTCCGGAGCCCTGATCGGCTTCTGCATCGCAGGAGCACTGATCGCCGCCTACATCACGGTGTTCTCGATCATCCGCATCATCGAACTGGCTCGCGGGGTCGACGTGCCCGTGCTGGTCGAGTTCGTCGGCTCGACGGCGCCTGTCGAGCTGCCCCTCAGCACCGGCGACTCCATCACGGTCGGTCTCGACAGTGCGATCATCACCGCCCCGCAGCTTCCGGCGATCGCCGCCGTGCCCGGCATCATCGGGCAGGTCGCGCAGATCCTCACGATCGTCCTCGTCATCGGATGCCTGATCCTGCTGGCGCGGAGCGTGCTGACCGGCCGCGTCTTCAGCCGCCGCAACACCGCTCTCGTCGCGACCGCCGGGATCGCCGGCCTGGTCGGGTTCGCCACCGTGCGCTTCTTCGACAACATGCTGGCCAACGCGACGGTCGCCAGGATCACCGACAACGGGGTGGACAACGCCGTGATCAGCGTCGAGCCGTTCACGTTCGTCCTCGGGGCCTTCGTCCTCGCCCTCATCAGCACGGTCTTCGTGATCGGCGACCGGCTGCAGCGCGACACGGACGGGCTCGTCTGATGATGAGCACAACCACCGCGACACGTTCGCAGACCGCGGATGCGATCACCGTGATCCTCTTCGGCGCAGCCGCTCTGGTCGTGACCGCGATCAGCACCGTCCTCCGCGTGCTTGGAACCTTCCGAGATCAAGGTATCGCGTGGTCCATTCCGATCGACGAGCAGCCGATCGACGCGACCGTCGGCTCAGGATCCGCGTCGGTCGAGGGGATCGCTCGGGAGGCGATGGTGTTCGCCACCGGGGTGGACGCCGCTTCGACCGCAGCGATCATCGGCTCTCTCGTCCTCTGGGCGCTCGCCCCGCTGATCGTCATCGTCGGCGTGATGCTCGTCGCCTGGAACTTCCTCCGCGGACGCTTCTTCGTGCGGAGCAACGCACGGGCCTTCGACGCGATCGGCTGGACCCTCGTGCTCGCTCCGATGTTCGGAGTGCTGCTCGAGAAACTGGGGCTGAAGGGGGTGTCCGCTGCGGTGGGCATCGGCACGGGCGAGCCGGTGCATCCGATCGACTTCTGGTCCATCGTCCCGATCTTCGCGACCGGCGTCGCGGTGGGCCTCATCGCAGCAGCGTTCCGTCAGGGCATCCGCCTGCAGCGCACGAACGCGGCCCTCGAGGATGAGACTCGGGGTCTCGTATGAGCCCGGCGGAGAACGACGACGAGCTCACCGGCATCCACTGCCGACTCGACGAGCTGCTCGCCGAGCGAGGGATGACGCTGACCGAGCTGAGCGCACGCGTCGGGGTGAGCATCGTCAACCTGTCGGTGCTCAAGAACGACCGCGCGCGGGCGATCCGGTACTCGACCCTGCGCGCGATCTGCGACGCGCTCGACTGCGAGGTCGGCGACCTGCTGGTGCTCGCGTAGGGGGGACCGCGATGGGGGCTCCTGTTTCGATGACCGCCCTCGGGTGACGGCCGCGGGACAGCATCACGGACGGCATGCTCAGCGCAACCCCTTCTATGAATCTCCTGTGGGTCGATAGCGTTGACCGCATGAAGCTCAACGACCGGAACCTGCGCACACCCTCCCGCATCCTCATGGCTCTGCCCATCGCCGCACTCGCCTTCTCGCTGGCCGCCTGCGGGGGAACGTCCCGCCCCGCGGTCGACGACGTCGCCGACGGCATCCAGAAGGTCTACGAAGAGCAGGGACTCGGTGATGTCGTGACGGACGACGTCGCGACCTGCTTCGCCGACGCCCTCGTCGACTCCGACCTGAGCAACGAGACCCTCACCTACATCGCCAACGGCGAGGACAAGCAGTCCAGCGAAGAGGACAAGGCACTCACCACGCAGATCCTCACCGACAACCTGGAGAAGTGCGCGGGCTGACCCCCGGGCCGACCACGAAGGATGACGGATGCTGCGGCATCCGTCATCCTTCGTCATCTCCGCCTCCGGTCGCGGGCGCGGCTCCTAGCGTGGACGGATAGCGCGCACACGGCGCGCACCGATTCTGGAGTCCCCGATCCAATGAGCAC
This sequence comes from Microbacterium sp. Bi98, assembly GCF_918698045.1. Classification (NCBI taxonomy): domain Bacteria; kingdom Bacillati; phylum Actinomycetota; class Actinomycetes; order Micrococcales; family Microbacteriaceae; genus Microbacterium; species Microbacterium sp. Bi98. The sequence continues at coordinate 19,264 of NZ_CAKKLK010000017.1, forward strand.
CACCGTCCGCGCCACGAAGGCGCCAGACACCCGCGGTCCAGTCCGGAAGCTGCTGACGTCGTTCGGCTTCCAGATCCTCGCCGCACTCGTCCTCGGCATCGCCGCCGGCCTGATCGCCCGTCAGCTCGGAGCGACCGGCGACGAGCCGAACGGCCTCTCGGCCACCCTCGACACGATCGGCAGTTCGTACGTCACGCTGCTGCGCACGGCCGTCGTGCCGCTGATCTTCACCGCGATCGTGGCGAGCATCTCGAACCTGCGGCGCGTGCAGAACGCCGCACGCCTGGCCGGTCAGACGCTGCTGTGGTTCGCGATCACCGCGTTCATCGCCGTGAGCATCGGCATCGTGCTCGGACTCGTGATCCAGCCCGGGTCGCGCGCCGGCGACGACCTCGCCCCGAGCGCGCCCTACACCGTGGGCACCTGGTGGAACTTCCTGCTCGGTCTGATCCCGCAGAACTTCCTCGGCCTCAGCGTCAGCACCAACCCCGGCGCGACCGAGGGCACGTTCTCCTCGAGCGTCAACTTCAACATCCTGCAGGTCATCGTGATCGCGGTCGCCGTCGGCATCGCGGCGCTCAAGGCCGGCAAGAAGGCCGAGCCCTTCCTCGAGTTCACGGAGTCGCTGCTCAAGGTCATTCAGCGCGTGCTGTGGTGGATCATCCGCATCGCCCCCATCGGCACCTTCGGCCTGATCGGCGCCGCAGTCGTCGAGTACGGCTGGGAGAAGCTCGCCTCGCTCGGCTGGTTCGCGATCGCCGTGTACATCGGTCTCGCTCTGGTGCTCTTCGTCGTCTACCCGGTGCTCGTGAAGACCAACGGCCTGTCGATCAGGCAGTACTTCTCGGGCGTCTGGCCCGCCGTGCAGCTGGCGTTCGTCAGCCGCTCGTCGATCGGCACCCTGCCCCTCACCGAGCGCGTGACCGAGCGCAACCTCGGCGTTCCCCGCTCGTACGCCTCCTTCGCCGTGCCGTTCGGCGCGACCACAAAGATGGACGGCTGCGCCGCCATCTATCCGGCCATCGCCGCGATCTTCGTCGCGCAGTTCTTCGGCATCGAACTCACCCTCGTGCAGTACCTGCTGATCGTGCTCGTCTCAGTCGTCGGCTCGGCAGCCACCGCGGGCACCACGGGCGCGACCGTGATGCTCACCCTGACGCTGTCGACGCTCGGCCTGCCGCTCGAGGGCGTCGGCCTGCTGCTCGCGATCGACCCGATCCTCGACATGGGCCGCACCGCGGTCAACGTCGCGGGCCAGGCGCTCGTGCCCACCATCGTCGCCAAGCGCGAGGGGATCCTCGACGAGGAGCTCTACAACGCGCCCCGCGAGGGCCTGCCGTTCGCCGACGACTCGGCCGACGACGACGCACCCGAGGCGGATGCCGCGGCATCCGAGACCGAGCCGGCCAGCACCCGCTGACCTCTCTGCGTCACCGCCCGAGCGCCTCGTCCCTTCCGGGGCGGGGCGCTCGTCCGTCTCCCGCTATGCGCGACCCTGCTGGCGGGTGGCACCGCGGGTGTCGAGCGCGAGCTCCTCGGCATCCATCGCCGTCATCAGCTCGCGCATGAGCTCTTCATCGAGGTTGCCCGCGTCCCTCTCCGCGAGAAGGATGTCGCGGCGCACCTGCAGCCATCCCCGGCTCAGGGCAGCCAGGTCGTCGAAGGACGGGCGAGCTGCGGCATCCTCGACCTGCTGCGCGTCGTCGGTGTCCTTCTCGACGCGGGTCATGCGCTTCGTGAACGCATCGAACACTCCCAGGTCGACCTCGCCGTACTTGGCCTCCCACTCGACGCGCTTCTCGGCCAGGAACGCCTTGCCGGCCTCTCGGCTCTTCTCCCGCACCGCGGCGAGCGCACGCTGATCGTCGTCGTGATCGACGTCTCCCTCGATCCCGAGGCGGCGGATCAGCATCGGCAGCGTGAGCCCCTGCAGCAGCAGCGTGCCCACGGTCACCACGAACGCCACCACGACGATCGCGTGCGAGGCCTCTTCGTCGAGCGTCGCGAGATCGGCGGCCGCGAGAGCGATCGCGAGCGTCACGACGCCGCGCATACCGGCCCATGAGATCACCGCGCTGTCCTTCCAGGTCAGCTGCAGCCCGGCCATCTGGTCGCGCACGATGTGCGTGCGCAGCTCGTCGGCCGTGAACTGCCCCCACCGCCGGGACTTCTCGTGACGTTTCTCGAACTCCCCGTTCTCGACGCCGCGATCCCAGCGCTGAAGGCGCTTGCGGTCCTGGAAGTTCGCCCACGCGCTCGTCGGATAGATGTACAGCGGACGCACCACGAGCACGACCAGCAGCACGATGCCCGACAGCACGAGGATCTGCTCGACGGACTCACCGCCGAGGTCGCGGAGCACCCGGGGGAACTGCAGACCGATGTACGCGAACACGAAGCTCTCGAGCAGCAGATCGGCCGACAGCCAGAGCGGCTTCTCCTGCTGGCGGGTCGTGTAGTCGGTGCGAGGCGAGTTGTATCCGACGTACAGGCCCATCGCGACGACCGCGAGCACTCCGGAACCCAGCAGGTGCTCGGCGATCGCATAGGCGCCGAACGGTGCGAGCAGGCCGAAGGTCCCGATCACGACCGCATCGTTGATCCGCATGCGGAGCTGATGCAGCAGGATGCCGAAGACGAGTCCGATCGCGACACCCACGGCGACGGCCAGCAGGAACTGTCCCACGCCGCCCCACACCGACACGGTCGCGCCCGCGAGGATCGCCGCGAACACGCGGTACAGCGTCAGCGAGGTCGCATCGTTGATCAGACTCTCGCCCGAGAGCACGGTCATGATGCGGCGCGGCAGACCGAGCTTGCGGCCGATCGCAGCGGCCGACACCGCATCCGGCGGCGCCACGATCGCGCCGAGCAGCAGGGCGCCCGGCAGGGTCAGCGACGGCATGATCCACCAGGCCACGAACCCCACCGCGAGCGCCGTGAGCAGCACGAGCCAGATGCCTAGCCGGCGGATCTGCGGGAGGCTGCGCTTGAAGCCGACGAACGAGACGTCCAGGGCCGCCGAATAGAGCAGCGGCGGCAGCACGAGGTTCAGCAGCAGATGGCCGTCGATCTCGACATCCGGCACGAAGGGCAGGAAGGATGCCGCGAGCGCCACGACAGTGACGAGGAGCGGCGCCGGCCAGCCGCGCCATCGGGCGATCGCGGCCACCACGACAGCACCGACGAGCACGTAGAAGATCTCGGCATCCATGCCCCTAAAGTACTGCCCTCCCGCGTCGGTCGCGGGGCGCAGCCGCGTCGGTCACGGGGCGCAGCGGGCCGCGGATCAGGGGCGATCGTCGGCGAGCTCGTCGCGGAGGCCGGCGTTCTCATCCTCCAGATCGAGCACGCGACGGATGCCGACGATGTTGATGCCCTCGACGCGGAGCCCGGTCACCCGGCGGATGCGCTCGAGGTCGTCATCGCTGTAGCGGCGCGTGCCGCCCTCGCTGCGCGCGGGCGTGACCAGCCCCTTCGCCTCGAAGAGTCGGAGGCTGGCCTCGGGGACCCCGCTGAGCTGCGCGGCGACGGCGATGCCGTAGACCGGCATGCTCGGATCACGATCACCCATGGGCACCTCCCTCTCGACGCACTTGCATTCTATCTCGCGTTGTTCTATAAAAAATCTATAGCAACGGTTGCAGATAATCTGCACCGGAGAACGCCCGCTCGGGCCACACGAAAGGAGACACTCATGGCCATGTCCTTCGATCCGTTCAGTCAGCTCGACCGCTTCGCTGCGAGCGTGCTGGACTCCGTCCGCGCACCGCGTCTCATGCCGGTGGACCTCTACCGCGACGGCGACAGGTACATCCTGCACGCCGACCTCCCCGGCATCGATCCGGGCTCGATCGACGTCGACCTCGACGGCGGACAGCTCACGATCCGCGCGCAGCGCACGGCCGACGGTCGCGAAGGCGTCCGCTGGCTCGCACGCGAACGCGGGGCGGGCTCGTTCCTCCGCCAGTTCTCGCTCGGGGACGGCGTCGACCTCGACGCGATCAGCGCCTCGTACGAGAGCGGCGTGCTCTCGGTGATCATCCCCGTCAGCGAGCGCGCGAAGCCCCGCAAGATCGAGGTCGAGTCGAGCGACAACCGACAGTCGATCACCGCCTGACCCTTCGGTGGGCCGGGGGCGCACACCCCGGCCCACCCCGCTCTCCCTTCGGAAAGGACGATCCCATGCGCCCCTCTTCTACTCTCGACCGGTTCCTCCGCAGCATGGAGTACCCGGCGACACGAGACGACCTGCTCCGCGAAGCAGCCCGCGACGGCCTCGGCCCCGATGACCGAACGGCCCTCGCCCAGCTTCCCGAGCAGAGCTTCAGCGCCGCCTGGCACATCCGCTATCACCTCACGCGACGCGCGCTCACCGAGGAGTTCACGCCCTCGGCATCCGCAGGTCTCGTCGCTGTCTGAGACGCACCGGCGACGATGGGGCGGACGGGAATGCCCCGCCCGCCCCCGCCGTTGCATTCGGGGATGACTTCCACCGCGCTCTCCGTCCTCGACCTCGTACCGGTTCGCACCGGCCAGACCAGTGCCGAGGCGATCTCCTCCTCCCTCGATCTCGCCGCGACCGCCGACCGGCTCGGCTACCGCCGCTACTGGTTCGCCGAGCACCACAACATGCCGGCCGTGGCATCCACCACTCCTCCGGTGCTGATCGCCGCCGCCGCGATGCGCACGACGCAGATCCGTCTCGGATCCGGCGGAGTGATGCTCCCCAACCATGCACCGCTCATCGTCGCCGAGCAGTTCGCCGCCCTCGAGGCCATCGCGCCCGGACGCATCGACCTCGGCCTCGGTCGCGCCCCCGGCAGCGACCCCGTCATCACCCAGCTGCTGCGTGGATCGGGCACGACCAGCGACGTCGAGCAGTTCCCGCGCAACGTGCAGGACATCGCCGCACTCATCTCGGGCGAGGGCGCCACCGTGCGCTTCACCTCGGGTGGCGAGTACACGGTGCACGCGACCCCGGCCGCCACCGGAAGCCCCGAGGTGTGGCTGCTCGGATCGAGCGACTACTCGGCGCAGCTCGCGGCATCCCACGGCCTGCCCTACGTCTTCGCCAACCACTTCTCGGGACAGGGCCTCGAGCGCGCGCTCGACCTCTACCGCACCGGCTACCAGCCGAGCGAAGAGCACCCCGAGCCGCGGACGTTCCTCACGGTCAACGTCGTCGCCGCGCCGACGCAGGAAGAGGCCGAGGCGCGCGCCCTTCCGCAGCTGCGCATGATGTCGCGCCTGCGCCTCAACAAGCCGCTCATCGCACTCGAGACCGTCGAAGAGGCCCTCGCCGCAGAATCGGATGCCGCGACCGACCAGGTCGTCGAAGCCGCCCGCTCGCGCTGGTTCGTCGGCACCGGCGAGTCGGTCGCCGCCGAGGTGCGCGCGTTCGCCGAGAAGTACGGCGTCGACGAGGTCATGCTGTCGCCCGTCGCCGGTGCATACGAGTCCGAGCCTCGTGACGCCGCCGCTGGCCGCGCCCAGACGCTCGAGCTCATCGCCGCCGCCCTGTAGGCGCCGCGGGCGCCGCTCGCGCTGGTCGCCGCGCGCTGGTCACCGCGCGCGCGCGCGAGCGCCGCATCCGGCGTCCCGGCGGGGCCATGTGGCGAATGCCGCCAAGACTCCGCGTCAGGGGCTGGTATTCCGGTGCGCCGGGGCGTAGGGTCACCCGCAACGGAAGGGGTTCGATGATGAGCACTACCAAGACCCTGGCCCTCTGGGTGGCGTACGGCACGAACGGCGTCGTCGGCAGCATCCGACATGACGACGAGGGATACACCGTCGTCATGGCCGGATCCGATGCGGCGACAGGCACGTACCCGACCTTGGAATCGGCGAAGGGCGCGTTGCATTCGCACATGCTGCCGGGCAGCGGTTGGCCGATGTTCCGCGAGCACTGACTTTCGAACGGGGAAACAAGGGGCAGAGGGGCGGCGCGGTCGCGGGGCATCCCCGCGACCGTCGTACGCTGACTGCATGCGAATCACCACTCCCCTCGCTCCTCCGGCATGCTGACGGTCGAGGAGCAGCGGGCGAAGGTGATCGCCGCCACCCGACCGCTGGATGCCGAATCGGTGCCGCTCGCGCAGGCGGCGGGCCGCATCCTCGCCGCGACCGTGCACGCTCGGGTCGATGTGCCGCTGTTCGACAACTCGGCGATGGACGGATACGCGGTCCTGTTCACCGACGTCGAGTCGGCCACGGCCGAGCACCCCGTCGAGCTCGCGGTGGTCGCCGACCTCCCGGCGGGGTCGGCCGACGAACCCGAGCTGCGTGAGGGACGAGCCGCACGCATCATGACCGGCGCGCCTGTGCCACAGACGGCGACCGTCGTCGTGCCCTTCGAGCACACCCGCGACGGCCTGCAGGCGTGGGACGCTCCTGCGATCGTGGTCACCGCGCCGACTCGCGCGGGTGCCAACATCCGCCGCCGCGGCGAGGAGCTGCGCGCCGGAGCTGTCGTCGCGACAGCCGGCACCACCCTCGGCCCGCTCCAGCTCACGGCCATCGCGGCCACCGGCATCGACACTGTGCCGGTGCATCGTCGTCCTCGCGTCGCGGTCATTTCGACCGGCAGCGAGCTCGCCGACCCCGGCGCCGACCTCGCCCGCGGGCAGATCCCCGAGTCGAACTCGGTGCTGCTCGCTGCGCTGTGCGCGGAGACGGGCGCTGACGTCGTCTCGGTCGACACGGTGACAGACGAGGATGCCGCCTTCACCGCACTCCTCGATCGCGCGCTCGTCGATGCGCGCGTCGATGTCGTGGTCACGTCCGGCGGAGTCAGCGCCGGAGCCCACGAGGTCGTGAAGAACGTGCTGCGCGATCGCATCGAGTTCGTGGCGGTCGCCATGCAGCCGGGCAGACCTCAGGCCTTCGGGCGCCTTGGCGACGCGCTGGTGTTCGGACTGCCCGGCAATCCGGCGAGCGTCGCCGCGTCGTTCGAGGCCTTCGTGCGGCCGGCGCTGCTCGCTCTCCAGGGTCGCGCAGGCCTGCAGCGCCCGATGCTCCGCCTCGCCAGCACCGCAGCGTGGCGCAGCCCGGTGGGACGACAGCAGTACGTGCCCGTCGCCCTCGACCGATCCGACCCGGCCGCCTGGTCGGTGCGCCCGGCGGCCGCCGACGGGTCGTCGGGCGCGCATCTGGCGGCAGGACTCGCCAGAGCGGATGCCTATGCCGTCGTGCCCGCCGACGTATCAGCCGTCGCAGCAGGCGACCTGGTCGATGTGATGCTGCTCTCGTGACCGGGACGCGAACGACCGAGACACCGGACGCCGCGACACCGGCGTCCGGGCCGACTGCCGCGATCATCCTCGCCGGCGGGCGGGCCTCACGACTCGACGGGACTGCCAAGCCGTTGCTCGAGGTCGGCGGCCGCACCCTGCTCGACCGCGCCATCGCCGCCGTCGACGGCTGCGACCCCATCGTGGTCGTTGGTCCGCCGGCGCCGACCCGTGTTCGCGTCGTATGGACCCGGGAGACGCCGGAGTTCGGCGGACCGGTCGCCGGCATCGCCGCCGGCCTCGCTCTCGTCGACACCGCCGACATCGTGCTACTGGCGGCCGACCTGCCGAACGCCGAAGGCGCCGTGGCGCTGCTGCACCGGCATCCGCCCCTCTCCGCCGACGCCGACGGCAAAATCGGCAAGGCCGACGCCGACGGCAAGGACGGCAAGGCCGACGCCGCCAGCACGAATGGTGCGCACGGCATCGACGGCGTCTGCCTGATCGACGCGTCGGGACGGATGCAGTGGCTCGTCGGCCGCTACCGCACCGATGCCCTGCGATCCGCCGCCGCGGCTCTCCCCGACGGCGGCCGCGACGCGTCGTTGCGATCGCTGCTGGCGCGCCTGCGCATCAGCGCGATTCCGGCGGGAGACCTGGCGACGGATGTCGACACGTGGGACGATCTCGAACGGGCCCGCGCCGCGGCACCGATGCCCCCGCGCGACGGAGCACCAGACGAGGAGACGACATGACCGACAAGCCGCAACACCTTCCGGTCGAAGCCCTGGACGACTGGACCACGGCGGTCTGCAGCGCGCTCGGGATCGATCGCGAGTCCGTCGATGTCGCCCTGCTCCTGGATCTCGCCCGGGATGTCGCGCACGGCGTCGCGCGCCCGGCCGCACCGCTCAGCGCCTACCTCGCCGGCCTCGCCGCAGGTCGCGCCGGCGGCAGCCGCGAGGACACCGCTGCGGCGGTCGCCACCATCACCGAGCTGGCCGGGGAATGGCGCGCCGACGACCAGGATTCCTGAAGTTCTCTCATCGCCGCCTCCTCGATGTGATCGAGAAGTAATCGTCCGGTAATCGCACTCGTGCGGCCCTGCAACATCCGCCGCCTACGTTCAGAGCATTCACCTCTCGAACGCAGGAGCCGCGATGTCCCAGATCACCGGAAGAAGCAGCCTCGACACCCCCGCCGTGACCCTCACGCGCCGCCCCGGCCGGTGGATCGACGGCTGGAACCCCGAGGATTCGGCCTTCTGGGCCACCGAGGGCAAGGCGATCGCCCGCCGCAACCTCGGCTGGTCGATCTTCGCCGAGTTCCTCGGGTTCATCATCTGGCAGCTCTGGAGCATCGTCGTCGTGCTGCTCCCCGCCGCCGGGTTCACCCTGAGCACCACCGAGTCGTTCTGGCTGATCTCGCTGCCGAGCCTCGTCGGCGCGACGCTGCGGTTTCCGTACACGTTCCTCGTCGCCCGCTTCGGCGGACGCAACTGGACCATCGTCTCGGCGCTGCTGCTGCTGATCCCCGCCATCCTGCTCGGCATCGTCGTGCAGGATCCCGCGACCCCGTTCGGCGTGCTGCTCGCCGTCGCGGCTCTCGCCGGTTTCGGCGGCGGCAACTTCGCCAGCTCCATGGCGAACATCACCTACTTCTTTCCGCAGAAGGAGAAGGGCTGGGCGCTCGGACTCAACGCCGCCGGCGGCAACCTCGGCACCTCGGTCGCCCAGCTCGCCGTGCCGATCGTCGTGTCGATCACCGCCGCGTCGACCTTCAGCCTGTCGTTCGCCGGCTGGATGTGGGTGCCGCTGATCCTCGTGGCCGTGTGGGGCGCATGGCGCCACATGGACAACCTGTCGTCGGCCAAGGCGGACTTCGCCGGGGCCGCCGCCGCACTGCGCGAACCGCACCTGTGGGTGCTGTCGCTGCTGTACATCGGCACGTTCGGATCGTTCATCGGCTTCTCGAGCGTCTTCCCGAAGCTCATCGCCGACACCTTCCCCGAGTTCTCGACGTTCCAGATCGGCAGCGCCTCGCTGTCGCTGGCCTTCCTCGGAGCCCTCGTCGGCTCGCTCGCCCGCCCCTACGGAGGAAAGCTCGCCGACCGCTTCGGCGGAGCACGGATGACGATCGCCGCGTTCTCGCTCATGATCGTCGGCGCCCTGTCGCTGCTCGTCACTCTCGAGGCGAACAGCTTCGCGCTCTTCCTCGGATGCTTCCTGCTGCTGTTCGTCGCGGCGGGCGTCGGCAACGGCGCGACCTACCGGATGATCCCCAACGTCTTCGCCGCACGCGGTGCCGCGACCGCGGGCGACGCGCTCGCTGTCAGCACCCAGCGCAAGGGTGCGGCCGCCCTGGGGCTGATCTCGGCCATCGGCGCCTACGGCGGATTCGTGATCCCGCAGGTTCTCGCGGCGGCGAAGAGCGGCACAGGTTCGTACGCTCCGGCATTCGGCGGATTCGTCGCCGCCTACATCGTGCTGCTCCTCATCACGGTCTTCGTCTATCTGATGCCTCGGCCCTCGCTCGCCGGACACCGGATCTGACCATGACCGAGCGCATCGTCGTCATCGGCGCGGGGCCTGTCGGCATCCGCTTCGCCGAAGAGCTCCTGCCGCTCGTGGCAGGGGGTCGGGCGACGGTCACCGTGCTGGGCGCCGAGACGGCGGATCCGTACAACCGGGTGCTGCTCGCGGAATACGCCGTGGGCGAGGCCTCGTCCGACGAGCTCACTCTCGCCACTGCCGCGAGCCTCACCGGTGTGGATCTGCGGCTGGGGGCGCGAGCGGTGCGGATCGATCGGGAGGCGCGGGTCGTCGAGCTGGTCGACGGATCGACCGTCGGGTACGACCGCCTGGTGCTCGCGACCGGCGCGCGATCGATCGTCCCGTCGCTCGAAGGCCTCGAGACGCTCGGTCCGGACACCACCGGCCTCGACAGCAGTCTGACCACAGGGGTCTGCGTGCTCCGCGATCTGTCGGATGCCGAGCAGGTGCGCGCCGTGGTCGCACGCGGCGGCCGGGTCGTGGTGCTCGGAGCCGGCGTGCTGGGGATCGAGCTCGCCATGCTGCTCGCTGACGCCGGCGCCGTGCCCTCCGTGGCCCACTTCGGTCCGATGCCGATGCCCCGCCAACTCGACCGGGGATCGGCGAGCATCCTCTCGACCGCTCTCGCCTCGGCCGGCGTCACGCTGGTGCCGCACACCCGTGCCGAGGGCGTGATCGGGGTCGAGGGCGACGACGGCATCCGCCGGTTCCGTGCACTCGCGAGCTCCGACGGCAAGCGCATCGAGGGCGATCTGCTCGTGCTGTCGTGCGGCGTCAGGGCGCGCACCGAGCTCGCCGAGGCCGCGGGACTCCGCGTCGGCAACGGCGTGCTCGTCGACGGCGCACTGCGTTCGTGGTCGGATCCGCGCATCCATGCGATCGGGGACTGCGCCCACATCGCCGACCCCGCCGAGTTCCTGCACGACCGCCAGGTGCCGGGCGGACCGCACGGCCTCGTCGGCCCCGGCTGGCGTCAGGCGAGCTGGCTCGCCGCGGCCATCGCCGCCGAGCTCGACAGTGCCGACGACCACCCGGGCGAGTTCGCCGACGAGCACCCCGGCGTCGTCGTGCTCAAGGGCGAGCTGGTCGACATCGCATCCGCGGGCGACGTCTCGGCCGACCCCTTCGCCCCTGTCCCGGCCGGTGAGGATGCCCCCGGCATCGCCGTCTGGGCCGACCCCGAGCACGGCACCTACGTGAAGATGGCGACGCGCGACGGCATCCTCACCGGATTCGTGGCGGTCGGGATGCCGCGGGCCGCGGCCGAACTGAGCGTGCTGTACCTGCGCGGCGGCGAGCTGCCCGCCGACCGCTCGCTGCTGCTGCGTCTCGATGATCCTGACGCTGATGCGATCGCACCGGCCGGTCGTGACGCGACCCTCTGCATCTGCAACGCCGTCACCGTCGGCCAGATCGAGGACGCGATCGACGACGGCTGCTCGTCGGTGGCTGCGGTCGGTGAGTGCACCCGCGCCGGCACCGGATGCGGAGGATGCCGCGCCCGCATCACCGAGATGCTGCACGCCCACGCGGGGGCCGTCGCATGACCGACACCCACTGCCCCTACTGCGCGCTGCAGTGCGCGATGACGCTGACCCCGACCGTGGGCGCACCGCTGCCGGTCGCCGTCGCCGGACGCGACTTCCCGACGAACCGCGGCGGGCTGTGCAAGAAGGGGTGGACCTCGGCCGAGCTGCTCGCCGACGCCGGTCGCCTCACCACTCCCCTGGTGCGCGGGACCGACGGCGAACTGCACCCGGCGGACTGGGACGTGACTCTCGATCTGATCGCCGCGCGGCTGCGTCTGATCGCCGAGGAGGACGGCCCCGATGCGGTCGGCGTCTTCGGCGGCGGCGGGCTCACGAACGAGAAGGCGTACCAGTTGGGCAAGTTCGCCCGCATCGCGCTGCGCACGTCGCGCATCGACTACAACGGCCGCTTCTGCATGTCATCCGCTGCGGCCGCCGCCAACCGCTCCTTCGGAATCGACCGCGGCCTGCCGTTCCCGCTGACCGACCTCGACACCGCCGAGACGGTGCTGCTGCTGGGATCGAACGTCGGCGACACCATGCCGCCGTTCGTCTCGCATCTGCAGGGCGCCAGGGCCCGCGGCGGTCTCATCGTCGTCGATCCTCGCCGCAGCTCGACGGCACGATTGAGCGCCGACGGCGCCGGGATCCACGTGCAGCCGGTGCCCGGCACCGATCTCGCGCTGCTGCTCGCAGTGATCCATGTCGTGATCGCCGAGGAGCTCTACGACGACGGCTATGTGCGCCAGCGCACATCGGGCTTCGACGCCCTCCGCCAGTCGGTGTCGGCGTGGTGGCCCGAGCGTGCCGAGACCGTCACCGGGGTGGCGGCGCGCAGCATCCGCGATCTGGCACGCAGACTGGCGGACTCCGACTCGACCTACATCCTCACCGGCCGCGGCGTCGAGCAGCATGTCGACGGCACCGACACCGCGACGGCCGCCATCAACCTCGCACTGCTCCTGGGTCTTCCGGGGACACCGGGGTGCGGCTACGGCACGCTGACCGGGCAGGGCAACGGCCAGGGCGGACGCGAGCACGGACAGAAAGCCGACCAGCTTCCGGGGTACCAGTCGATCAGCGACCCGGCCGCCCGCGCCTCGGTCGCGGCCGTGTGGGGCGTCGATCCCGACGACCTTCCCGGGCCCGGCATCCCCGCGGTCGAGCTGCTGCAGAGCGCCGGACTCCCGGGCGGCGTGCGAGCGCTGCTCGTGCACGGCTCGAACGTGTTCGTGTCGGCGCCGAACGTGTCGACCGTGCGCGAGGCCCTGGGCCGGCTCGATCTGCTCGTCGTCTCGGACTTCTTCCTCTCGGAGACCGCGAAGGCCGCCGACATCGTGCTCCCCGTGCTGCAGTGGGCCGAGGAGGAGGGCACGATGACCAACCTCGAGGGCCGCGTGCTGCGTCGCCGCCGAGCGGTCGACGCCCCCGCCGGCGCCCGCAGCGAGCTGTGGATCATGGCCGAGCTCGCCCGTCGCCTCGACGCCCCCGGCACCTGGAGCCTCGTGCCGTCGGAGGTGTTCGGCGAGCTGGCCCGCGCCTCCGCCGGCGGCCGCGCCGATTACTCCGGCCTCAGCCACGAACTGCTCGACCTCGGCATCGAGGCGCACTGGCCCTTCCCGATCGGGAGCCTCGGCACCCCTCGACTGTTCGCCGACCGCTTCGCGCACGCAGACGGGCGCGCGAAGCTCGTCGCCGTGCGGGCTCGGGAGCATCGGACGGCGAGCGCCGACCGGCTCACCCTGATCACCGGGCGCCTGCTCGAGCAGTACCAGAGCGGAGCGCAGACCCGCCGCATCCCCGAGCTCACCGAGAAGCGGCCCGATCTCGTCGCGCAGCTGCACCCTGCGACCGCGCGTCGTCATGGGATCGGCGAGGGCGACGGCATCCGTCTCTCGAACTCCCGCGGCACCCTGCGGGCGCGGGCCGAGCTGACGCACGACATCAGGCCCGACACGGTGTTCCTGCCGTTCCACTACGCGGATGCCGAGAGCGCCAATCTGCTCACCGACGACCGGGTCGATCCGCACTCGGCGATGCCCGAGTTCAAACGGGCTCTGGTCGAGCTCCGCGCCGTGGAGGCGGCGCTCAGTCGTCCGGCTCGCCGCTGAGGATGCCGCGCAGCCAGTCGCGCGCCTCGACGAAGATGTCGTCGGAGTAGCGCTCGGGATACTGCACGATCTGCCGGTCGGCTCGCGGATACGACCCGAGGAACACCACGCGCGGGCTGAAACGGCGGATGCCGAGCAGGGCGTCGGCCATGCGCTCGTGCTCGATGTGGCCGTCGGCGTCGATCACGAACCGGTAGCGGCCGAGCTCGTCGCCGATCGGACGCGACTGGATCAGCGAGAGGTTGATGCCGCGGGTCGAGAACTGCTCGAGCATCTCGAGGAGGGATCCGGGGTGATCGTTCGGCAGCTCGACGATCAGCGAGGTCTTGTCGGCCCCGGTCGGCGCCGGCGCCGGCGTGGTGCGGGTCACGAGCACGAAGCGGGTGACGGCCTGGGCGTTGTCGCCGATGTCCTCGGCCAGCACGTCGACGTCGAGGTGCTTCACGACGCCCGGGGCGGCGATGGCCGCCTGGGCGGGAAGGCCGCCGTCGAGCATGCCGATCGCCGACGCGACGTTGCTCGCCGCAGGCACATGCGAGTGCCGGGGCAGGTGCTCCCCGAGCCAGCCGTGGCACTGGGCGTAGGCGACCGGGTGCGCGGCGATCACGCTGATGTCCGCCAGGGTCGTGCCCCGAGGCGCCACGAGCACGAAGTTCACCGGCACGAGGTACTCGCCGATGATCCGCAGGCCCGGCAGAGTGGCCAGCGCATCCTGCGTGGTCGAGACGCCGCCCTCGATCGAGTTCTCGATCGCGATCATCGCGGCGTCGCTGCGCCCCTCGAGCACATCCGCGAGGGCTTCTCCGACGTTGTGCACGGCACGCCAGTCCTGACCCCGTGCTTCAGCGACCTGTTCGAGCGCCGCTTCGGTGAATGTTCCGGCGGGGCCGAGATAGCTGTAGGTGCGGCGTTCAGTCACGCGTTTCACCTTAGGGCACCGGCACACGCCCAGAAGATGCGCGGATGCCGAGATGGGGGCAGACTGTCTGCATGACGAGCCGCGCCGGCCTCCCTGCCGAGGAATCTGATCTGATCGATGTCGACGAGCTGATCGCCGCTTACTACGACCGCGTGCCCGACCCCGGGGTCGCCGCCGAGCGGGTCGCGTTCGGCACCAGCGGTCACCGCGGGTCGTCGCTGACCAAGAGCTTCAACGAGAACCACATCCTGGCGACCACCCAGGCGATCGTCGACTACCGCGCGAGCCAGGGGATCACCGGTCCCCTGTTCCTCGGCCGCGACACCCACGCGCTCTCGCTGCCCGCCGAGCGCAGCGCCATCGAGGTGCTCGTGGCCAACGGCGTCGACGTCCGCGTCGACTCGCGCGACGCCTGGGTGCCGACGCCCGCGCTCAGCCACGCGATCCTCACCTTCAACCGCGACCTCGCGTCGGATGCCGCCGGCCGCGCCGACGGCATCGTCGTCACCCCGTCGCACAACCCGCCCCGCGACGGCGGCTTCAAGTACAACCCGCCGCACGGCGGACCGGCCGACACCGACGCGACCGGCTGGATCGCCGACCGCGCCAACGAGCTGATCGCCGGCGGTCTCGTCGACGTCAAGCGCGAGCGGTTCGCCGACATCGACTGGGACGCGCTTCCGGGGTACGACTTCCGTGACGCCTACGTGCGCGACCTGGCGACGATCATCGACATCGACGCCATCCGCACCGCCGGCGTGCGCATCGGCGCCGACCCGCTCGGTGGCGCATCCGTCGAGTACTGGGCGCTCATCAAGGAGGTCTACGACCTCGACCTGACCGTCGTGAACCCCGAGGTCGACCCGACCTGGCGCTTCATGACACTCGACTGGGACGAGAAGATCCGCATGGATCCGTCCTCCCCGTCGGCCATGGCCTCGCTCGTCGCCAAGAAGGGCGACTACGACGTGCTGACGGGCAACGACGCGGATGCCGACCGCCACGGCATCGTCACCCCCGACGCCGGGCTCATGAACCCGAACCACTACCTCGCGGTCGCGATCGACTACCTGTTCTCGCACCGCTCCGAGTGGCCGCGCGACGCCGCGATCGGCAAGACCCTCGTGTCGTCGATGATCATCGACAGGGTGGCCGAATCGCTCGGACGCCGCCTCCTCGAGGTGCCGGTGGGCTTCAAGTGGTTCGTGCCCGGTCTGCTCGACGGCTCGGTCGCGTTCGGCGGCGAGGAGTCGGCCGGAGCATCGTTCCTCCGCAAGGACGGCACGGTCTGGTCGACCGACAAGGACGGCATCCTGCTGTGCCTGCTCGCGGCCGAGATCATCGCGGTCACCGGCAAGACGCCGTCGGAGCGGTATGCCGAGCTGGAGCAGGCCTTCGGCTCGTCGGCCTACCAGCGCGTCGACGCGCCGGCGACGCCCGCGCAGAAGGCGACGCTGGGCAAGCTCGCTCCGGATGCCGTCTCGGCGACGACCCTCGCGGGTGAGGAGATCACCGCCAAGCTGTCGCACGCCCCCGGCAACGGTGCGGCGATCGGCGGCCTCAAGGTGCAGACCGAGCACGCCTGGTTCGCCGCCCGCCCCTCGGGCACGGAAGACGTCTACAAGCTGTATGCCGAGAGCCTGCGCGGCCCGGAGCACCTCGCCGAGGTGCAGGCCGAGGCGCGAGCCGTGGTGTCCGCCGCCCTCGGGGGCTGATCCCCGCGTCCTTCGGGCTGTTCTTCTGCCCCCGCACGTCGCCCGTGTGGGGGCAGAAGTGCATCCGGGCGGAACGCTTTCGTGGCGGAACGCCCGCGTGGCGGATCCGGGGGCGGACTGCCCCACGGCATCCCCTCCGTGTGCGTGCGGGGTCAATTACGCACCCGAAACGGCTGATCCCGATGCGAAAGTGGCCCCGGCTGGCGTCCGCGATGCGAAACTGACCCCGACTGGCGGGCGAAAATGCCCTCGCGTCCCCTATCTCGCCGCCCCTGCGTGTGCGGGGTCAATTACGCATCCGAAACGGCCATCCCCGGTGCGAAAGTGGCCCCGGCTGGCGAGCCGGCTGCGAAAGTGGTCCCGACTGGCTGGCGGGCGGATGCTGCGGGGGGCGGGGGCAACCGGGCGGAAGGATGCGGACGGATGCGGACGGATGCTGCGCAACAGCGAACCCCACCGCGGGCCGACGCGCGCGGAGGCGATGCGTCAGACTGAGCGGGCGAGCAGGGCTCCGGCCTCGCGCAACCAGCGGGCGGGGTCGGCGAGCGCGGCATCCGACGATCCGGCGATCTCGGTGAGCGACGCGGATGCCGTGAACAGCGCGGTGTCGGAGTCGGCCGTGATGCGTCCGGCGGCGAGCAGGGCGGTCGCACCGGTCGTCGACGCGAGGCCGGCGATGAACGAGGGCACCTTGCCGTCTCCGGACTGACCGTCGTACGACCCCTCCCCTGTGATGACATGGTCGGCGTCGGCGATCGCGTCGGCGAGGCCGATCAGGTCCGCCACCTCGGCGGCGCCCGGGGCGAGCGTCGCACCCCAGGCGACCAGCGCACCGCCCGTGCCACCGGCGGCTCCGGTGCCCGGCAGTGCGGAGTCGAGGCCGAGCAGTTCGGCGAGGCCCGCGAGTCCGGCATCCACTTCGGCGAGCTCCGGGCCGACGAGACCCTTCTGCGGTCCGAACACGGCTGCGGCGCCCCGCGGGCCGACGAGGGGATTCGTGACGTCGGTGAGCACGCGCACCCGCGGCGCCGTGCGCAGGCCGCTCAGGTCGACGGAGGCGATGTCGGCGAGACCGCGGGCCCCTCGTGCGACCGGCTCACCGGCGGCATCGAGGAATCGCGCGCCGAGGGCGGTCAGCATCCCGGTGCCGCCGTCGGTCGACGCGCTCGACCCGATGCCGACGACCAGTCGCGTGACGCCGTGGTCGAGGGCGGCGGCGATCGCCTGGCCGAATCCGGTGGTGTCGGCATCCCACGGACGCAGTTCGTCGAGCAGTTCGATGCCCGAGGTCGACGCGAGGTCGACGACGGCGGTCCCCCCGGGAGAATCCCCCGAGACGGGAAGCAGCAGCCAGCTAGTCTCCAGCGCCAGCCCCGCGGGTCCGTCGACGACGACCGGCATGCGTCGCGCTCCCGGCACGGCCGCCTCGAACGCGGCGACGGTGCCCTCGCCGCCGTCAGCCATGGGGCGGTGCACGAACGTCGCGGTCGGCTCGACCGATGACCAGCCTTCGGCGAGGGATGCCGCCGCATCCGCCGCGGTGATCGTGCCCTTGAAGCTGTCCGGCGCCAGCACCACGCGGGTCATCGGGTGAGTCCGGGGGTGCTCGCCCGCACGATGACCTCGAGCGGAAGCGAAGCCTGCTGCCAGTCGGCGTCGACCGTCGCACGGAAGGCCTGATATCCGACCTCGCTGAGCGGCACGCGCACGGTGGTGAGCGCCGGGGTGACATCGCTGCTCGAGGGCACGTCATCGAAGCCGCAGACCGCGATGTCGGCACCGACCTCACGACCGGCCTCGCGGATCGCCGCCATCGCTCCGATCGCGACCACGTCGCTCATGCCGAACACGAGGGTGCCGGGTTCGACGCCGTCGGAGAGGGCCGCCGTCATCGCCTGCGCACCCGATTCGCGGCGGAAGTCGCCGCGGATCACCCGCTCGATCACCCCGCCGTCGGTCTCGAAGCCGGCGCGGAATCCGGCGAGACGCTCGTCCGACGTCAGCACTCCCTCGGCCGCGCCGATCGCGATGGCGGAGCGGTATCCGAGAGACGCCATGCGGCGACCGAGCGCTTCGGCGCCGGCGCGGTTGTCGATCTCGACGTGGCGGTTGTCTGCGCTGCCGGCGCCGAACGTGACCACGCGTCCACCGAAGCGGGCGTACTCCGCGAGCTCGCGTGAGGTGTCGGAGTCCGTCGGCTCGTTCGTGCGCGATGCGGCGAGGATCAGGCCCTGGGGTCGCTGCCCACGGAGGGCCCGCACGATGCGCGCCTCGCGTGCCGGATCTCGTTCGGTGATCGCGATCGTCACGACCAGACCCTGTTCGTCGGCTCCGCGGGCGACACCGGCTGCAATGAGTCCGAAGTAGGGGTCGGCGATGTCGGCGACCAGGAGTGCGATCACGGGCGAGGTTCCTCGGGCGGTCGCCTGCGCCGATGCGTTCGCCGTGTAGCCCAGTTCGGCGGCCGCCTGCTCGACGCGCTCGCGGAAAGACTCGGCCACCTTGCGCTCGGATCCATTGAGAACACGGGATGCCGTGGCGAGCGAGACCCCGGCCTCACGGGCGACGTCATGCAGGGTCGGGGCCGCGCCCCGCGAATGCCGCGGCTGACGCACGCGGGAAGGGCTTTCCTGCTGACTCATGCCCTGAGCATACTGCGCGGTGAGGGCGATGCCGGGGAGGGTCCGGCGACCGGGCTGCGGGGGCGCATGGCTCAGAGGGAGAGGTAGGCGCGCAGCGTCGCCGCCTCGCCACCCAGTAGCGCCGGATCATCGCCGGGTACGAACTCGAGCAGCGCATCTCGGGGCGGAGTCGTCGCGGACAGCGCATCCGCGAAGAAGCGGGTCCACAGGGCATCCCTCGCCCGCAACGGAAGCCTCTCGTGATCCGGCCACCACGAGAACACGTGCGCGGCGCTGACCCGGTCGGCGATCGCGCGGTACTCGTCGAGCACCGCATCGACCGTGGCACCGACCGTCGGCTGCCAGTACGAGCTGAGCGTCGGCCGAGCCACCTCGTCGAGCACCCGCAGCGTCGTCGGGGCGGTGTCGGCGAGCGTTCCGGAGTGGAACTCGAGCGCGAGCGAGATTCTCCGGGCGGCGGCCTCATCGACAGCATCCTGCAGTCGGGCGATCGTCGACGCCCAGTCCTGCGGCGACGCCTCGTCGGACCCGATCGGCCCTGCCCAGACGCGCACTCGATCGACACCGAGCGCCTCGGCGGTGTCGAGCACGGGGGTGATCGGCTCGTCGGCACCGGCACGGAAGTACGAGCCGTAGGAGCACGCGACGAGCCCGGCATCCGTCGTGAGCGTCGCCACCCTCGCGGCCTGCTCGACGTCGCCGGGCAGCACGTGCGAATCGGCTCCCCACTCGATGACCTCGAGTCGAGCGTCGGCAGCGAGGTCGACCACCTGTTCGGCGCTCAGCGACCGGAAGGTCACCGAGCAGAGTCCTGGGCGGATCTTCGTCATGACGTCATCCTCTCAATCGTTCGGCGGGGTGTCTCGGGGCTTGCGCCGTGCGCGACCGCCGCGTACAGGTGGGCGGTTCCCGGGTGGGGATCCGGTCTTCGGCGGCGTCCGGACCGGTTCGGTCTTGTCCGGTCCGGTCCGGTCCCGTCGGACGAGAAGACCGCCGTCCCCCGTCCCATCTGCAGGTCCCAGGCACGGATGCAGGACAGAAACCGTGTTACGGCCCTGCATCCGTGCTCGGGTCCTGCACGTGCTCCGGCGAACGGTCCGGTCCGGTTCCGGCGAACGGTCCGGTCCGGTTCCGGTTCCCTCGGCCGGTCCGGTTCGGTCTTGTCCGGTCCGGTCCGGTCCGACGAGAAGACCGCCGCACCGCGTCCCGTCTGCAGGACCCAGGCACGGATGCAGGACGGAAACGGTGTCATGGCCCTGCATCCGTGCTCGAGTCCTGCAGACGGTGGAAGCGTGGCCCACTCGCGGACGTTCGCGGCCGGTGCCCGACCGGATCCCGGTGCCCGACCCGGTTCGCCGGCCCCGACCGAAACCCGACCCCGACCGGATCCCGGCGGCCGTCAGCGCAGATGCGGCGAGATCGCGGTGCCGAAGGTCTCGGCCGTGCGACGGACGACGTGCTCGGGAGCGTCCGCCCAGATGTCGGCGTTGAAGATCTCGACCTCGATGTCACGGTCGTATCCGGTGTCGATCACGGCCCGCGTGAGCGAGCCGAAGTCGATCACGCCGTCACCCGTGTACTGCCGCGACAGCAGCACATCGGCGGCGAGCGGGGTCTTCCAGTCGCACACCTGGTACGTCGCGATGCGCCCTTCGCGGCCGGCGCGCGTGATCTGCTCGAGCACCTGCGGATCCCACCAGATGTGGAACGTGTCCACCGCCGCGCCCACGACGTCGGCATCGAAATCGGCCGCGATGTCGAGCGCCTGCCCGAGCGTCGAGACGACCGCGCGGTCGGAGGCGTACATCGGATGCAGGGGCTCGATCGCGAGCGTCACGCCCGCCGCCTTCGCGTCGGACGCGAGCACGCCGATCGCGTCGCGCACACGCTCGCGCGCGCCGATCAGATCGCGCGATCCCACCGGGATGCCGCCGGCCACGAGCACGAGCACGGCCGTCGATCCGTCGGCGCCCGCGGCGGCGAGGGTCGCGGTCTCCTCGATCGCTCGGCGGTTGTCGTCGAGCGCAGCGATGCGATCCGGCCCCTCCGGAAGGGTGAAGAAACCACCGCGGCAGTGGGTCGTGACGCGCAGCCCCGAATCGGCGAGCATCTGCGCGGCGACGTCGAGCCCGACCTCGTTCACGGGCTCGCGCCACAGGCCGATCGCCTGGATGCCGGCATCCGCCGTCACCCGCAGCGCCGTCGCGAGGTCTGCGTGCTTGATCGTGGCCTGGTTGATCGACAGGCGCGGGTCGACGGTCACAGGTCCACTCCGTTCAGGCGGAGCATCCCGTGCCAGCGCTCGCGTGCGAGTTCGGGATTCTCGAGGGCGAGCGACGCGTTCGCCAGCTCGACGATGCGGCTGAGGTGCGGAAGGCTGCGCGCCGAGTGCAGTCCGCCGACCATCTGGAACGCGGGCTGGTGCCCGTTGAGCCAGGCGAGGAAGGCGACACCGGTCTTGTAATAGAAGGTCGGCGCGGCGAACACCTGGCGGCTGAGCTCTTCGGTCGGGCCGAGGATCTCGAGGTAGAGCTCGGGGTCCCCGGCATCGAGCGCCTGGATCGCCGCGGAGGCGACCGGAGTGATGGCCGCGAACGCGCCGAGCAGCGCGTCGGAGCGCCCGTCACCCTGCCCCACGGTGTCTCCGCCGATGAGGCCGACGTAGTTGAAGTCGTCGCCGGTGAACATGCGCACACCCTGCGGCAGTCGCTCGCGCACCGAGATCTCCGACTCGGCGTTCAGGAGGCTCATCTTCACGCCGGCGACCTTGTCGGGGTTCTCGGCGATCACGTCGAGCAGCACAGCGGATGCCGTCTGCCAGTCGTCCGCTCCGAAGTACCCGGCGAGCTCGGGGTCGAAAGCCGTGCCGAGCCAGTGCAGCACGACCGGGACGGTGGCCGCCGAGAGCACCTCGCGATAGACGCGACGGTAGTCGTCGGCGTTCTCAGCGACACGGGCGAGGTGGCGAGAGGCCATGAGCACCGGGCCCGCCCCCTGCTCCTCGGTGAAGTGCAGCTGCTCCTTGTAGGCGTCGATCACCTGGTCGAGCGAGATGTGCGACTCGGCGACGTGATCGGTGTTGACGCCGACCACGACCGAGCCGCCCTCCTCGCGGGCGACCTCGGCGCTGCGCGCGATGAGCTCGCGCGTCGCCGCGGCATCCAGCCCCATGTTCCGCTGAGCGGTGTCCATGGCGTCGGCGACGCCCAGACCCCACGAGTACACGTTGCGGCGGAACGCCAGAGTCGAGTCCCAGTCGATGTCGGCGGGCTGCCCCGGGGTGTTGTCGGCGTGCACCTTCGGCACGACGTGGGCTGCGGCGTACGCGACGCGGCTCTGCAGCGGAGAGGCCGGACGCGTATACCCGCCGCCCTCGCGCAGCTCGGCATCCGTCACCGCGCCCGCGGCGTCGAGAAGTCGGAGAGTGGTCATGCTCAGCCCAGCGTCAGCGGGGTGAGTGCGACCTTGCGGCCTTCGGCGCTGGAGGTCAGCCCCGCCTCGGCGAACTGCACGCCGCGGGCGCCCGAGAGCAGGTCGAACGGGTACTTCGTGCCCTCGACGAACGAGACCAGGTATTCCTCCCACTGCTGACGGAAGCCGTTGAGGAACACATCGTTGGTCGGGACGTTCTGCCAGTCGGCGTCGTAGTCGTGGCTGTCTTCGAGGTCGGGGTTCCAGACCGGCTTCGGAGTCGCGTTGCGGGGCTGGATCTTCGCGCCGAAGAGTCCGACGACCGCGGATCCGTGGGTGCCGTCGACCTGGAACTCGACGAGCTCGTCGCGGTTGACGCGCACCGTCCAGCTGGAGTTGATCTCGGCGACGATGCCGCCCTCGATCTCGAAGATGCCGTACGCGGCGTCCTCGGCGGTGGCGGTGTAGTGCTCGCCGTTCTCGTCCCAGCGGTCCGCGATGTGCACGGCGGCCTGCGCGTAGACGCTCTTGACCTCGCCGAACAGGTTCTCGAGCACGTAGTTCCAGTGCGGGAACATGTCGACGATGATGCCGCCGCCGTCTTCGGTGCGGTAGTTCCAGCTGGGGCGCTGCGCGGGCTGCCAGTCACCCTCGAAGACCCAGTAGCCGAACTCGCCGCGCACCGAGAGGATGCGGCCGAAGAAACCGGAGTCGATGAGGCGCTTGAGCTTCTGCAGACCCGGCAGGTAGAGCTTGTCGTGTACGACGCCGGTCTTGACGCCGGCCTCGTCCGCGAGACGCGCGAGCTCGAGAGCCTCGTCGAGCGACTCGGCGGTCGGCTTCTCGGTGTAGATCGCCTTGCCGGCCGCGATCGCCTTGCGAAGGGCCGAGGCGCGGGCCTTGGTCACGAGGAAATCGGCGTAGATCTCCCACTTCGGGTCGGCCAGAGCCGCGTCGAGGTCGGTCGTGTAGTCGTCGATGCCGTGCTTCGCGGCGAGCTCGGCGAGCTTGGCCTCGTTGCGGCCGACAAGCAGCGGCTTGACCGTGATGCGGGATCCGTCGGGCAGCTCGATGCCGCCCTGGTCGCGGATCGCGAGGATCGACCGCACGAGGTGCTGCCGGTAGCCCATGCGCCCGGAGACGCCGTTCATGATGATCCCGATCTCGCGGGTTGTCGTCTGCGACATTGCTGGTCCGTTCTGTGGGAAGCCGGTGCGCCGGTCGCCCGATATGGGTAAGCGCTTTCCGTCAGCATGCCACGACTCCGTCGGGCGCGCAAGCGGCGGGTGGAAACCGCTATCCGGGTTCGCGGGGCGGTGGCGTGGCCGCCCCTGCCGCGTGCGTGGTCACAAACGCATCCGAAAGGCGCGATTCAGGTGCGTTTCTGGCCACGCACCGTAGGGGGCGGGGCCAGAAACGCACCTGAAT
>NZ_CAKKLK010000018.1:0-34901 GCF_918698045.1 Microbacterium sp. Bi98
GGGGTGCGGGGGCAGAGGGTGCGGGCGGCGCGGCTCAGCGCGTGCTGGAGCGTTCGACCAGAAGCGTCGGCACGACGACAGCGGATGCCGCACCGTCCGCGGCACCCTCGATGTCGGCGACGAGCAGGTCGACGGCGCGGTGTGCCAAGGCGGCGAAGTCCTGACGGATCGTCGTCAGCGGTGGGCGGTAGTTGGCGGCATCCGGCACGTCGTCGAAGCCGATGACGCTGACGTCCTCGGGAACCCGCCGCCCCGACTCGGCGAGCGCACGGAGGAGCCCGAGCGCCATCTGGTCGTTGGCGCAGAAGACGGCGGATGCTGCTCGCAGCGCCTCGCCCGCGGCGAACCCTGCCTCGGCGGTCCAGTCGCCGCGGACGACCTCGGTCGCCACGACCCCGGCATCCGCGAGTGCCTTCCGCCATCCGCGCTCGCGCTCGGCGGCCGCGAACGAGTCGGCAGGCCCGGCGAGGTGGTGCACCGTCTCGTGGCCGAGGCCCAGCAGGTGAGCGGTCGCCGCAGCGGCGCCTCCGACATGGTCGCTGTGCACGACAGCGAGATCCGCAGACCCCGGGGCGTCGACGACCACGAGGCGCAGTCCCGCCGGCCGATCGGCTGCGGGTACCAGCGCCGACGCCTCGTTCAGCACGATCGCGCCGTCGACCTCCTGCTCGGCCAGGCGCTCGAAGGCGTCGGCCACGCTGTCGCCCGCGGTGACGAGGGTGAGGGCGTAGCCGCGTTCGGCCGCGGCCTCGGCGGTGGCCTGCAGCATCCGCGAGTTGCCGACGGTCGCGAGAGTGGTGACGACGAGTCCGATGGTCTGCGAGCGTCCGGTGCGCAGAGCGCGGGCTGCGCGGTGGGGGCGGTAGCCGAGCTCGGCCATCGCGGCTTCGACGCGCCGGCGGGTAGCGGGGTCGACGCGAGGGCTGTCGTTGACGACGCGCGACACGGTCTGACCCGAGACGCCGGCACGGGAGGCGACCATCGCCATCGAGACACGACCGGACGGGGCCTGGCGGCGGCGCGGGCGCGCGGCGCCGCGACGCAGATCATCGTCGCGCAGCAGCTCGTCGTCCACGGGCACCCTCTCTACGCGCTCACAACTCCGGAATGTTGACGTTACCACGGCGCTGTGCGTACCATGTTTACGTGAACACGCCCGAATCTCCTGAGTTGCGAACCGAGACCCTCTCCGCCGGCATCGTCAAGCGCGCGACGACGCTCGCCGACGGCCGCGAACTGATCTACTTCGACGATCCCGACACGACGCTCGGCGCCGACCGCGCCGTCGACAGCCGCACGCTCGACGCCCGCGGCGAGACCGCCACGATGCGCCTCGATGTACTCACCGGCGACTGGATCACGGTCGCCGCCAACCGGCAGAACCGCGTGATGATGCCGAGCGCCGACGCCGATCCTCTCGCTCCGCAGTCGCCGACCAACCCCTCGGAGGTGCCGTCGCTCTACGACGTCGCCGTGTTCGAGAACCGCTCGCCCGCCTTCGGCCCCGCCCTCGCCGAGGCGACCGGCACCGCTCCTGAGGCGAGCAACCCTCCCCGCGGGCTCGACGATCTCGCCGCCCTCGGACTCGGCCGCACCCGCACCTCGGTCGGACGCTGCGAGGTCGTGTGCTTCAGCCCCGAGCACACCGGCTCGTTCGGCACCCAGTCGGTGACGCGCGCCCGCACGGTGATCGAGGCCTGGGCCGACCGCACCGCCGCCCTGTCGAAGCTGCCGGGCATTCAGCAGATCTTCCCGTTCGAGAACCGCGGCGAGGCCATCGGCGTCACGCTCCCCCACCCCCACGGCCAGATCTACGCCTACCCCTACGTGACGCCGCGCACCACGCGCCTGCTCGACTCGATCGACCGCACCGCGCCCGACCTGTTCCAGCACATCCTCGAGTCCGAGCAGGCGTCCGAGAGGGTCGTCTTCCGCGGGGAGCACTGGACGGCGTTCGTGCCCTTCGCCGCCCGCTGGCCGCTGGAGGTGCACCTCATGCCGCACCGCCACGTTCCGGACTTCGCCGAGACGACGGATGCCGAACGCGACGAGCTCGCGCCCCTCTACCTGCGACTTCTCCGCGGTGTCGACGCGCTCTACGACACCCCGACGCCCTACATCGCCGCCTGGCACCAGGCCCCGGTGAACGTCGGCCGAGACAGCGTGCGCCTGCACCTGCAGCTGACCAGCCCCCGCCGGGCGGCCGACAAGCTCAAGTTCCTCGCGGGATCCGAGGCCGCGATGTGGGCCTGGGCCGCC
Organism: Microbacterium sp. Bi98; assembly: GCF_918698045.1. Lineage (NCBI taxonomy): Bacteria > Bacillati > Actinomycetota > Actinomycetes > Micrococcales > Microbacteriaceae > Microbacterium > Microbacterium sp. Bi98. The sequence goes on from NZ_CAKKLK010000018.1 coordinate 2,260, forward strand.
GAGGTCACCCCCGAGCAGGGTGCGGCCCGCATCCGCGAGGCCATCGCGAAGGCCGACGCCGCACACACCGCATCCGCAGACGAGAACGCAGACGAGGCATCCGCATGACCACCACCCAGGACGCCGCGCGCGCACTCTTCACCGACCTCACCGGTCGCACCCCCGAAGGCGTCTGGTCGGCGCCGGGGCGCGTGAACCTGATCGGCGAGCACACCGACTACAACGACGGATTCGTGCTGCCCTTCGCCATCCCGCATCGCACAGTCGCCGCCGTGGGAATCCGTGACGACCGCCGCATCCGCGTCGCCTCGACCTTCGCCGACGAGCCGGTCGAGGTCTCCCTCGACGACCTCGACGAGCTGTTCCCGACCCCGACCGGCACCGCGCCGCGCGTGCCCGAGTGGGCCGCCTACCCCCTCGGTGTCGCCTGGGCGCTGCGCCAGGCCGACGGTGTCGCTCCGTCCGCGGCCACCGGTTCAGGGCTCGACATCGCCATCGCGTCCGACGTGCCCGTGGGCGCGGGGCTCTCGTCGTCGGCGGCGATCGAGGGTGCCACGGCATCCGCGCTCAACGACCTCTGGGCCGCCGGGCTCGACCGCGTCGCCCTCGCCCGCGTCGGTCGGAAGGCCGAGAACGAGGCGGTCGGCGCCCCGACCGGCATCATGGACCAGATGGCGTCGATGCTCGGCGAGCCGGATGCCGCGATCTTCCTCGACTGCCGCTCGCTCGATGCGAACCTCGTGCAGGTCGGCATCGCCGAGGCCGGCCTCGCGATCCTCGTGATGGACACCCGGGTCAAGCACGCGCACTCCACGGGCGGATACGGCGAGCGCCGTGCGGCCTGCGAGCGCGGTGCCGCGATCATGGGCGTGCCGAGCCTGCGCGACGTCTCGGTCGACGACCTGCCCCGCGCCGAGGAGCTCATGGACGACGTGACGTTCCGCCGCGTGCGGCACGTGGTCACCGAGAACCAGCGCGTGCTCGACACCGTCGTGGTGCTGCGCGAAGACGGTGCCCGTGCGATCGGCGACCTGCTCGTGGCCTCGCACGCCTCGATGCGCGACGACTTCGAGATCTCGGTCCCCGAGCTCGACACGGCGGTCGAGACGGCCCTCGCGGCCGGCGCACTCGGTGCTCGCATGACCGGCGGAGGCTTCGGCGGTGCGGCGATCGCGCTGATCGAGCAGGACTCGGTGCAGCAGGTGACGGATGCGGTGTCGGCGGCGTTCGCCGCATCCGGTTTCACTTCCCCCGTGATCTTCACCGTCACGCCGTCGGCCGGAGCGCATCGCGACGCGTGACCGCTGCCCGCTCGACCACGCGTGAACTCGCGGCTTCAGAGTCCGCCGATCGCGACCTGAGATACTGAACACTTCCCCACCCTGAGGAGCACAATGTCCTGGATCGTGACCGGCGGCGCCGGCTACATCGGCTCGCACGTCGTTCGCGCACTGGCGGATGCCGGGCTCACGCCCGTCGTCCTCGACGACCTCTCGAGCGGCGTCGCATCGTTCGTGCCCGAAGGCGTGGCTTTCGTGCAGGGCAGCATCCTCGACCGTGAACTGGTCGAGAAGGCGCTGCGCGATCACGACGCCGAGGGTGTCATCCACGTCGCCGGATACAAGTACGCCGGCGTCTCGGTGCAGCGTCCGCTGCACACCTACGCGCAGAACGTCGAGGGCACTCGGGTGATCCTCGAGGCGATGGATGCCGCGGGCGTCACCAACATCGTGTTCTCGTCGTCGGCGGCCGTGTTCGGCACTCCCGATGTGGCGCTCGTCGTCGAGGAGACCGCCAAGAAGCCGGCGAGCCCCTACGGCGAGTCCAAGCTCATCGGCGAGTGGCTGCTCCGTGACCAGGCGATCGCGACCGCCGACTCCGACAAGCCGCTGCGTCACACCTCGCTGCGCTACTTCAACGTGGTCGGCTCGGCCGACCCGTCGGTCTATGACGTGAGCCCGCACAACCTCTTCCCGATCGTGTTCGAGAAGCTCATCGCCGGCGAGACCCCCCGCATCAACGGCGACGACTACGACACCGAGGACGGCACCAACGTGCGCGACTACGTGCACGTCGGCGACATCGCCGCCGCCCACGTCGCGGCAGCGAAGCGTCTCGCCGGTGGCGAGCCGATCGAGGCCGCATACAACCTCGGCTCGGGCGACGGCCTCAGCGTGAAGCAGATCATGGACGCGGTCGCACGCGTCACGGGCATCGACTTCACCCCTGAGATCGGCCCTCGGCGTCCGGGAGACCCCGACCGCATCGTCGCGACCGGCGAGCTCGCCGCGCGTGACCTCGACTGGAAGATGCGATACACGGTCGACGAGATGGTCCGCACGGGCTGGGAGGCCCGTCAGGCCGCGTCCTGACGTCGGTCAGAGATCGCGCGTGCGGATCGGGTAGAGCCAGAAGCACAGCCACGCGAGGGCGGCGAAGACGAGCGGGACCACCGCGACCATGACGCGGATCCCGCCGTCGACGGCCTCCGGCTGCGCTTCGCCGAGTGAGGCGTCGAAGCCGGATGCCGTGAGCACCACCGCCGCCACGACGGCCTGCAGCACGACCGAGCCGCGCACGACGAAGCCGTTCACCCCGAAGTACGCGCCCTCGCGTCGATGACCGGTGCGCGTGGCGTCCTCGTCGATGATCTGAGCGAGCACGACCTCGAGCAGCTGCAGCAGACCGCCGACGCCGACGCCCACCGCGACGCCGATGAGCGCCGCGGCGAGCACGGTCGACGGCAGCAGGTAGCCGAGCACGGAGATCCCGAACACGGCGACGCTCCACAGCAGCGCGGCGCGGGGTGAGGTGCGGCGCACGATCGCGCTCCACAGCACGATCGACGGGATGGCTGTGACGAAGATCGCCCCCAGCAGCAGGCTCGCCTCTCCCTCGGCGGCGCCCAGCGAGTAGCGCACGTAGAACGGCAGCGCCGCGAGGATGACGGCGATCGAGGTCTGGATGAACAGCGAGCCGAGCACGTAGGGCACGAACGCCCGGTTCGCGAACGTGTACTTCAGCTGGTCGCCCCAGCGCATCGCCTCGGATGCGGCCTCGGGCACTCGACGCTCGATCATGCCGCCGAAGAACGACCAGACGAGCAGCGCGAGGCAGACCGCCGAGAGCACGAGGGCCATTCCCGGCCAGCCGATCGAGTCGTACAACGCAGGGGCACCCGCGGTGCCGAGCACCATGCCGAGGATCGCGAAGATCTGCCGGGGCACGTTGCCACGCGCCCGCTCATCGGTGGTGCGGAAGATCTCGGGGAACAGCGCCGAGATGTTCAGCACGACCACGACGAAGGCGATGTCGTACACCGCCACCACGATCAGGAACCAGACGATCAGCCCGGCGGTCGGCAGCTCCGGCGGCATCCACACCAGCGCGAAGGCGACCACGAGCGGCACGATGCCGAGACCGATCCACGGGATGCGGCGGCCCCACGGCGTGCGGATGCGGTCGGACAGCGCCCCGACGACCGGGTTGAGCACCGCGTTCAGCACGCCGTGCGCGATCATCGCCGCGGCCACCCATGCTGGCGCGACACCGAGGTGGGTGACGTAGAAGTAGACGACGAAAGCCGAGAACGTCTGCGCCATGAGCTGGGTCGGGAACCCCGATGCTCCGAACGCGATGGCCTGAGCCCTCGTGGGGGCGGCGTCGAGTCTTCGGTCGCGCAGCCGCGTCGTCAACGACGTCATGCGCGTCGGCTCCGCTGCAGATCGCGCAGATCGCGCCATCCGAGCCGCACCAGTCCCTCGTCGGCGAACACCTGCAGCACCTCGGGGTCGGAGAGCAGGCGAAGCTCGTGCCCGCGTTTGGCCGCACCGAAGTCGACGGCCGCGCGCAGCTCGTCGTCGTCGACCATCGGATGCAGGTAGATCTCGGTCACTCCGGCCGGAACCGCGCGCAGCAGCGCGATGAACCCGTCGCGCACCTGTTCGTACGACTCGTCCGGCGCCTCTTCGAACGGGTGGCTCCACAGCCGATCGATGATCTCGACGCCGAGCGCATCGGCGGCGGCCGAGGCCTCGGCGAGCTTCGCCTGCAGGGCGGCGTCGTCGCCGGTCCCGTCCATGCTGCGCGGCAGCCGGAACGGCAGGCCGTTGCGGGCGGCGAGCTCGAACACCGGGCCGAGGAAGTCCCGCCCGGTCAGCAGACCGTAGACAGACCCCATGTGGTTGTCGAGATGCGTCACGTCGACCCCGGCATCCAACGCCGTCTGCAGCTGTGCGGCGATCTCGGCGGTGACGTCGTCGACCGACGCGAGCTCTTCGATCGCGAGGACGCCGGCGGGAAAGTACCCCGCGTCGTCGACGAGGGTGGTGTCGGTGCCGGTGAGGGGCCGCCAGCGGTAGTCGGTCCACTCGCTCGTGAGCACGAGGTGCACGCCGACGTCGAGGTCGGCGCGCGAGGCCGCGAAAGCGAGCGCCTCGGGTGCCCACGCGCACGGCACCATGAGCGTCGTCGAGTCGATGTGCCCCGCATCGAGCAGCTGCATGATCGCCGTGTTGGCCGCGTGGCACATGCCGAAGTCGTCGGCGTTGATGATCACGCCCCTGGCTCCCGGCGCGAGGCCGAGGCGATCCGCGAGGTCCGAGGTCATCGCCGACTCCTGTCCGATGCGGGAAGCAACCGCGAGAAGACGGTCGCGCGAAGAGCGGATGCCGCCTCACCGACTGCGCCGACCAGCGGCGCCTCCGGGCCGAACGACGAGACGAGGAGGGTGAGCGGGAGCTGCGGGGCGAGCTCTTCGGCGAAGGCGACCGCCGCTCGGGCCAGCGCCGGGTGGGCGGCCGTGCCGCTGAGGAGGAACGCCTCGGGGTCGAGCACGAGCGCGATGCTGCCCGCGATCAGGGTGAGCCTGCGTCCCATCTCGGCGGCCATGGCGAGTGCGGCCGGATCGCCGGCGGAGGCGGCGTCGAGATGCCGGTCGATCGTCTCGTCCGGGTCACGCCCGTTCGCCACGGCGAGGTCGCGCACGACGGCGTCACCGAGCACGGGAGCGCCGATCGGCAGCGGACTCTGCGGCAGATACATGACCTCGCCGGCCACGCCCGAGAAGCCCCGGTGCAGGGAGCCGTCGATCACGATGCCGGCGCCGAGTCCGTCGTCGAGGAGCAGCAGCGCGAAGCTGCTGAGCGCCGCGCCGGCGCCCTCGGAGAGCTCGGCGAGCGCCGCGAGATTGACGTCGTTCTCCACCCGCACCGGGCAGCCGAGGCGCGTCGACAGGGCGTTCTTGAACGCGCCGCCGTCGGGGCCCTGATCGTCGCGGATGCCTCCGTCGGCGGTGACGATGCCCGGGATGCCGACGACCGCGAGCAGCAGCGGACCGGCCACCGCCCTCTGACAGGCGTCGATGAGCCCGGCGATGTGCTGCACGCGGTCCCCGCGCACGGGGAAGGCGGCGTGGCTCTCGGCCCGCACGGCTCCGGTGGGGTCGACCAGCGCGACGTGGGCGGCGTGGGCGTCGACGTGCACTGCGGCGGCGAGTCCGAGATGAGGATGCAGCGAGACGCGCCCTGCTGCCGGTCCCCGCGTGTCACGGTCGACGCCCGCAGCGGCGACCGCCGACGATGATTCGAGCATCCGCAGCACCTGCGTCACCGCAGTGCGGGAGAGACCGGTCTCGGCGACCAGTTCGGCGCGGGTGAGCGGGCCTCGGCGCGCGAGCGTCTCGAGGATCGCGCGGCCGTTGAGTGTTCGGAGCAGGGTCTGGGGCCCCGCAAGTGGTCGTGCCAAATTGATCCCCCCGGATTCGACGTCCGCCCCAGCTTGACACATCGCGTCATACGTGTCGAGAGATCCGGACCCTGATCCGCGTCATGATCCACGGCCGTGCGCGTCTTGCTTCAGGGAGCCACCGCGGCCCCGTACGACCACAGGGAGGAGGCATCCGATGCGACCGACCATCCCGCACCGGCTCGACCGACGTCCGTCGTCGCGCAGCGACACTCCGACCCCGGCCGTGTACCCCTATGAGGTGACGGCCCTGCTGGAGCGCGGGTGGTGGGTGCTGCACGTCGCCGACCTCGACGTGCGCGGCGTCGCCGCGACGCTCGCCGAGGTCAGATCGGCCGCAGAGCTGCTGCTCGCGCGAGCGCTCGATGCCCCCGTCGGCAGTGTGCCGATGACGATCTCGGTGGTGCGGTTCACGCGAGGGTCGCTCATCCGCTCGCGCTGGTAGCCCGAGACCCGCCGTCAGTCCAGCGCGGACATCACGTGCTTGATGCGCGTGTAGTCGTCGAAGCCGTACTGCGAGAGGTCTTTGCCGTAGCCCGAGTGCTTGAAGCCGCCGTGAGGCATGTCCGAGACGAACGGGATGTGGGTGTTGATCCACACGCAGCCGAAGTCGAGGTCGCGCGAGAAGCGCATCGCGCGGGCATGATCGGCGGTCCACACCGACGATGCGAGGGCGTAGGGCACGTCGTTCGCCATCTCGAGCGCCTGCTCCTCGGTCTCGAACGACTGCACGGTCAGCACCGGGCCGAAGATCTCGCCCTGCACGGCCTCGTCGTCCTGATGCAGACCCGACACGATGGTCGCCTCGAAGAAGTAGCCCTTCTCACCCTGACGCGCACCGCCGGTCTCGATCGTGGCGTGTGCAGGCAGGCGGTCGACGAAGCCCTGCACCTGAGCGAGCTGGGCAGCGCTGCTGAGGGGACCGTAGAGCACGCCCTCCTCGTGCGGGGCGCCCGTGCGGGCATCCGTCTTCGCCTTCTCGACGAGCGCGGCGACGAACTCGTCGTGCACAGACGAGTGCACGAGCACGCGGGTGGCCGCGGTGCAGTCCTGTCCGGCGTTGAAGAACGCGCCGGTGACAATGCCGGATGCCGCCTTGTCGAGGTTCGCATCGGGGAAGACGATCGCGGGCGCCTTGCCGCCGAGCTCGAGGTGCACCCGTTTGACGTCGTTCGCCGCCGATCGTGCGACGGCCATCCCGGCGCGCACGGATCCGGTGATGGCGACCATCTGCGGCGTCGGATGCTCGACCAGTGCCACGCCGGTGTCGCGGTCGCCGAGCACGACGTTGAGCGTGCCGGCGGGCGTGTGCAGCGCGACGATCTCGGCGAGCAGCAGGGTGGTCAGGGGCGTCGACTCGGCGGGCTTCAGCACCACCGTGTTGCCTGCGGCGAGCGCCGGGGCGATCTTCCACACGGCCATGTTCAGCGGATAGTTCCAGGGGGTGACCTGCCCGATCACGCCGATCGGCTCGCGGCGCACGAACGAGGTGTGGCCGGCGAGGTACTCCCCCGCCGCGCGTCCTTCGAGACTGCGGGCGGCTCCGGCGAAGAAGCGCAGCTGGTCGATCGACTGCAGGATCTCGTCGGTCACGAGGCTGGCACGCGGCTTGCCGGTGTCCTTCGACTCGAGGTCGGCGAACTCCTCGGCGCGGGTCTGCATCTCATCGGCGATGCGGAACAGCGCGAGCTGGCGATCGGCGGGAGTGGTGTCGCGCCAGATCGGGAACGCGGCGGATGCGGCGGCGTAAGCGGCGTCCACGTCGGAGGCGTCCGAGACCGGCAGCTCGCCGTAGGCCTCCTCGGTCACCGGGTCGATCAGCGGCATCCGCTTCTGTCCGCTCACGGGAACGTACTGCCCGCCGATGAAGTTCTGTAGGAGTTCTGTGGCCATGCTCGCCATGCTAGCGATCGGATCACGAATACAGAAGAGTGAAGTGATCTTAACGATGGAATCAGTTGCCAGGGAGCGCCGATCCTGTCAATATCGACACATGAGCACCACGCCGAAGCAGCCCGTGTTGGACGACATCTCGAAGCGGATCGTTGAGCTGCTGCAGGAGGACGGTCGACGGCCCTATGCCGAGATCGGTCGAGAGGTGGGGCTCAGCGAGGCGGCAGCGCGTCAGCGCGTGCAGCGGATGACCGAGGCGGGCATCATCCAGATCGTCGCGGTGACCGACCCGATGCAGCTCGGCTTCAACCGCATGTCCATGATCGGCATCCGCGTCACGGGCGACCCGCGACTGATCGCCGAGGAGCTGACGAAGATCACCGAACTCGCGTACGTCGTCGTCACGCTCGGCACGTTCGACATCCTCGTCGAGGCGGTGTGCGAGAGCGACAGCCACCTGCTCGATCTGATCGCGACCCGCATCCGTACGATCCCCGGCATCACGCACACCGAGAGCCTGCTCTACGCAGGGCTCTACAAAGACCTCTACAACTGGGGCACGCGCTGAGGCGCGGGTCCGGAACCAGGAGAACACCATGGGAACCACGGTCTTCGAACGTCGCCGCCCCGCGGATGCCGTGATCGATGCCTCGCTGCGCGACACCGCGTTCAGCGTGTTCTGGCTCGATGACGTCGAGCGTGTCTCGCACCCCGCACTCACCGAGAGCATCACGGCCGACCTCGCCATCGTCGGCGGCGGCTACGCCGGTCTCTGGACCGCCGTGCGCGCGAAGGAGCGCGATCCTCAGCGCAAGGTCGTGCTGCTCGAGGCGTCGCGCATCGCGTGGGCGGCGTCGGGCCGCAACGGAGGGTTCTGCGAGGCGAGCCTCACGCACGGGCACGAGAACGGCCTCACGCGCTGGCCCGACGAGATCGACCGCCTGGAAGAGCTGGGGATCGAGAACCTCGACGGCATCGAAGAGACCGTGAAGCGGTACGGCATGGATGTCGACTTCGAGCGCACCGGCCAGCTGGCCGTCGCCGTCGAGCCGCACCAGGTCGAGTGGCTGCGCGAGGAGGAGGGATTCCTCGACCGCGAGGCCGTGCAGGCCGAGGTGCATTCCGACACGTTCCTCGCCGGCGCCTGGGAGCGCGATGCCTGTGCGCTCGTGCACCCCGCCAAGCTCGGTCTCGAGCTGGCGCGCGTCGCGGTCGAACTCGGGGTCGAGATCTACGAGCAGTCGCTCGTGCGCGAGGTCATCGGCGACGGATCGAGCGCGATCACGCTCGTCACACGTGACGGCGGGCAGGTGCGAGCGGATGCCGTGGCTCTCGCCACGAACGTCTTCCCCTCGCTGCTCAAGCGCAACCGCCTGATGACCGTTCCCGTCTACGACTACGTGCTCATGACCGAGCCGCTGACCGACGAGCAACTGGCGTCGATCGGGTGGTCGAACCGCCAGGGCCTGGCCGACAGCGCCAACCAGTTCCACTACTACCGCCTCACCGCCGACAATCGCATCCTGTTCGGCGGATACGACGCGGTCTACCATTTCGGCGGCAAGGTGCGACCCGAGTACGAGGACCGCGCCGAGAGCCACCGCAAGCTCGCCTCGCACTTCTTCACGACGTTCCCCCAGCTCGAGGGGCTGCGCTTCACGCATCGGTGGGCGGGGGCGATCGACTCGTCGAGTCGCTTCTGCGCGTTCTTCGGCACCGCCCGCAAAGGACGCGTCACCTACGCGACCGGGTTCACCGGGCTCGGCGTCGGCGCCGCGCGCTTCGCCGCCGACGTCATGCTCGACAAGCTGTCGGGCGAGCCGACCGAGCGCACCGAGCTCGCGATGGTGCGCGAGAAGCCGATCCCGTTCCCGCCCGAGCCCGTCGCCTCGATCGGCGTCAACCTCGTGCGAGCCGCGATGAACCGGGCCGATCACAACGAGGGCAAGCGCAACCAGTTCCTCAAGACGCTGGATGCCGTCGGCATGGGCTTCGACTCGTGAGCGAGCTCGCGCCGGGCGAGCTCGCGCCGGGAACCGGAGTGGATGCCGCGGCGCTGCCGCTGATGCACGAACCGCTGCCCGTGGAGGACGTGCTCATCGGTCGCCCGACGACGGCGGCGCAGGCGTTGGGGACTCTGGGTGAGGTCGAGATCGGCATCTGGGAGATGACGCCGGGCACGGCATCGGACATCGAGGTCGACGAGGTGTTCGTCGTGCTGACCGGTCAGGCGCGGATCGAGTTCGTCGACCCCCCGCTGCCCGCCGTCGAGGTCGGCCCCGGGTCGGTCGTGCGCCTCGCCGCGGGGCAGCGCACCGCGTGGACGGTCACCGAGACGCTGCGGAAGATCTATATCGCCTGACGTGCGGCATCGACGGCGACCGCCTGGATGCCGCGCATGAGTGTGTGCCTTCCGTCGGCGAGCTCGTTCCGATCACCGATTCCTCGGTGGATGTTCGGCGCGGCCGTCGATAGTGTCATGGGCAAAGCACAAAGGGGGGCATCGTGTCTCAGACCGCGAGGCGGGACGCGCCGACGACAGAGTCCGCAGTGCCGGGCATGGAGATCATCGCTCGCGTTCGGCGCCTGGTCGTGGTCGCCCTGGTCGCCGCTCTGGGCTACTCGACGTTCATGACGAGCGGAAAGGGATACTGCCCAGGAGGCGTCGCAGCGGACGGCGGTTTCATCGATGCAGCCGGCAAGGCGACCGAGACCGCGCCGACGTGCGTGTATCTCGCTCTGCAGCCCAGCCCGTTGATCCTCTTCGCGTTCGCCGCGATCGCATTGGCGGCGATCACCGCGGTGCTGCGCCGCGCGCAAGACATCCCCTCAGCAATCCGATACCTCGATCGGGCCGCTGCTGCCGTTGCGATCCTCGCCGTCGTCTCGGTCGCGATCAGCCAGATCTGGTTCGCGATGATCCCGATCACCGAGTGGGACGGAACAGGGACGTTCTTCTACCCTTTCCCCTTCGGATCCGTAGAACTCACGACCGAACCGATGTCCTCTGGTCAGGCAATGCTCGTCGAGCTGGCGACGGAGCATGCTCAGAACGCTCACCTATGATCTCTGCATGCGTCGACCTTGGCTGTTCGGTGGTTCTCTGGTGGCGGCCCTGTTGGTGATGACCGGCTGCGGCCTCGTGCCGCCGGCGAGCGGTCCCGATCGCTCCGAAACCGTGCCTGTGCCGGGTGGCACGTGCGAGATCGAATGGTGGCTCAGCCCCGCGGTCGACGATCCGCCCGCCGAGGCCAGCAGCATCGCCGCCAAAGCTCTCGATGAGGCGGCGGTCAGCGAGTCTCAGTGGTCGGAGTGGTATTCGCTACTCGACGATGATCCTGACCTCGACTCCGTTCCCGAGATCAGGCTCCGAGGGTCCGCCTACTTGGAATCCGTGCGGGAGGACGTGCGGGCCGCTCTGGAAGAAGCGGGCTACCCCGATATCGAGCGAGTCATCGAGGTGTATTCGCACCTGTCCTGCTCGTGATGCGTTCGTGAAAGAGAGCGGCGATGAGTGAGCGCACCCTCACGGCATCCGAGCGCCCGCGGATGCTGCAGATTGCGGCGACAGTGGCAGTGGCCGCAGCGACGATCGCGGTGATCGGCGTGGCCGTGGTCGATTCCGCATCCGGTGGCGATGCTCAGCTGCTGCTCGGCACCTTGCCGTCACGACACATCATCGGAGCATCCACGATCCTCGCGTTCATCGCGATCAGCTACATGCTCTGCACCGTCTCGGCGCCTTCCGGCTGGCTCGGACCGATCGTGATCGGGCGACTGCTGTCGATCGGCGGAACCGTGGTGGCAGTGTTCTGGGGGTTTCTGATCATGCCGTGGCTCGTCACCCCCCTACTGGTTGACGGGTGCGAATCGAGATACGTCGTCGAAGAGAGGTCCTTCCTCTTCCTGTCATCGATAGACGTGCTCGAGCAGGATGGGCTGCTCGCCACCCCTGTCCTGCACACGAGCGCGGACGACGGCCATCAGCCGTTCACCGCCGGCGACTACGGCACGCGGGTCGCCGACGGGCAGATCGCCGGATGGTTCGCCCTCGAGCCCGGATCGGCCGCGAGGCTGACCAGGTTCGAGCTTCCGCTGCTCCAGTCGCCGAACTGCCAGTAGCTGTCGCTGCCGACGCCCGTGACTGCGCTCGCGCCCGCCACGTGCCACTATGGGGCCGTGCGGATCGTCGGCAGTGCCTCCCTGACCATCGCCGCGACGCTCATCGGACTTTTCGGGGCTCTCATGCTCGGCTTAGCCGGCCTCAGCTTGGCGGGCCCCGGCCTCAGCTGGGGAGGCCCCGGCGTCACGGTCATCGAGTACGCCGAATCGGACGATACCGAGCGGGCGATCGGTATCGGGATGGGCATCATCGCGCTTGTGGTCTGGCTCGTGCTGCTGCTGTCGGCCGTGCTGGTGGGGCTAGGCGGCGTGCATCCGAAGCGCGAGCGACGTGCCACGGTATGGAGCATCGTGGGGCTCAGCACGGTCCTCGTGATGGGGGCGCTGATCGCCGTGCTGGCTACGCCGCCTCCCCTGTACCACTAACCCGCTACCGACGGGTCCGCTTCGTCAGCGTTCCTCGTGAGGCTCTTCATCGACGCGAATCGCTACCGATGAGTGCCGGGTCACGATCGTCCCGGCAGGGGGCGTCTGATGCAAGACGAGGTAGTTCCGCCCCCATGCCAGTGCGCCGATCGGCGGACCGTCAGGGTCTGGATTGGCGAGGGTCACACCCGCGGCCGAGGCAATCTCTTGGGCGGCCCGGAATGACATGCCCTCGACCAGTGGAACCGTGACCGCTTCTCCCACGCTCTCCCACATGAGATGGACACTACGCCGCCGAAGGCCCACTCGTGTCCGACATCTACCGTGTACGTCAGCAACGACTGATACCGTTTCGCGCTACTGGTTGAGAAGATTCGTTTCGGCGATGAGGTCGAGACGGGACAACAGCAGGTCTCCGGTCGACGCAACGATCGCGAACGCGTTGATGGTGATAGCGACCGCGATGGCGGCGAGAACCGCGATTTGCGTGAGACGGTATCGGCGCTTCCACGCAATTCCGACCACCAAGAATCCGGTCAGAACGGCGATAACCTGGCCGGCGACAGTAGCAAACGCCATGCGCATAGCGCTGTCTTCGGTGAGTGCGCCCCAGCTGTTGAATGCCGTCGCAAAGGCGAGCGGGACGACGACAACGCCGAGTGCAAGGATCGCGATGGGCCGGAGTTGCGGCCGACGATGCGGAGCCGCCGTTGAACCCTGCTCGGCGATCTGGGCTGTCATGAGCCCGACGGTATCAGGGGCAGACGCGTACCCGCCAGAGCACTTCTGGTCAGGGGCCCACAGGCTCTTTGCTGGCAGGTCGCCTGCCGCAGTCGATCGTTTCCGGCGGAGATCGCGGTCAATCTAGGAACGGTTGCCGCAAAGGTGCGTCAGAACCGTAAAGCGGCAGAGGTTTCCGGCGATGGACGGAATTCGTCCGCGACGATCTCTGCTTTGAAGCCTGCGGAGTTCTCAAGCCAGCCCGCGTAGTGTTTTGCTCCACCCGCGTGCGGGTATCGATCGTGATACAGCGGCTGCCACCCATGTGCCACGGCGGTTGCCATGATCGCATCCACGGCGGCGGCGGTACTGGCTTTGAATGCGAGATGATTCACGCCAGGAGTTCTGCGGTCGTGCGTCGATCCGCTCAGGTTTGGTGACGTCGTCAACGTGACGTAAGCGCCGCCCGCTGCCCAGGACTCGCCGTCAGCCCACCTACTCTCACGTTCGAAGTTCAGCTCGCGGAGCAACCAGCCCCATTCGGCGAGCACTGGGGCATCGGCAACCCAGATCTCCACATGGTGTATTCCCGGCACATCGCCAGTCTCTCAGTTCGGTCGTCGCGCTAACCGTGAGTACATGTACATATCGCGCGGTTGGCCGCCCACCCGTTTCCAATTGCGGAGTAGGCCCTCACGCTCGTAGCCCGCCTGTTCGGCTACCCGCCAGGAGCCTTCGTTCCAAGGCTCCACGTACAGCTCGACTCGATCGAGTTCCTCGAGTCTGACGGCCCACGATGTAAGGGTGGTCAAGGCGTCGTGCGCGAATCCCTGGCGTCGACGTGAACTGGCAACCCAATAGCCAGCGCTGGCTCGGGCGGATGCGCCCGGGGTGAAGAAGAGCCCGATGTGGCCGACTGCCTTATCGTCGTGATCAGCGATCGCGAACGCGTAGCCGGCTCCGTCCCGCAGACGTGCATGTTGCCGCTCAATGAAAGCCAAAGCCGCCCTCTCATCCGGAGTCGTCGGCACGCTGGTCAGTTGAGGGATCAAGGGGTCCTGAGAGGCCTCCATGACAATCGCAGTATCCGAGTGGCGCCATGCCCGAAGTGTGACCGTCTCGCCGGTGAGCGTCGGCAGGAACAATGGGATGGAAGTCATCCCTCATGGTGACACGTGAGGGATGACAGCAGGAGGACCGCACAGCAGACGTCCGCCAGAAATGATCGTTTAGGGCGCAGTCGCGTGGAGCGCCGTGGACGCCTTGCCGCAAACGGTGTTCAAAACGTGGTTCTGACAGACGTTTCCGGAGGTTGAGTTTGTCAAGTAGTTCGCATCACAGTACGAGCGGGAACCAGTGTCGATCGCGCAGTTGGGAGTCATCGCCGATGCTCACCCAGGTGCCTTCAGCAATCGGGGCGATCTTTGAGGTCCACACCCCGAAGTGTGCGTGCGGCGTCGGCCAGGCATAGCCATCTTGCGGTGAGTCGACGACATTTCGCACAGCTCCCGCAAACTTGAGTTGAGTACGGTAGCCGGTTATCTGCTCGGCGAGGCTGGTGATTCCGAACGCGCCACTCGGATCGTTGGGTCCGACTAGCCGCATTGGTAGGTCGAGTCGCCCGGTTTCCGGCCGGGGCAAGCAGAAGACCCGGTCTTCCTGCCGGAGCAGAAGCCGGACGACGCACATGGGTGTGAGAACCCTCGGGCCGATGTGCTGGTGTTCGCCCCGGGCGCGCGGGAGGTGTCGGAGATCGCCCGCCGCATCCGCGACGCGAGCGCGGCGTTCGACGTGCGAGAGCTGCACGGTCAGATCCCCGCGGCGGAGCAGGATGCCGTGATCCGCGGGCGTCGACCGGATGAGCCTCCGCGCATCATCGTGACGACCTCGCTCGCGGAGTCGTCGCTCACCGTGCCCGGAGTGCGCCTCGTCGTCGACAGCTGTCTGTCGCGGCATCCGCAGCGTGATGCCGCCCGCGGCATGACGGGCCTGGTCACGACTGCCGCGTCGCGCTCGTCATGCGTGCAGCGCGCCGGTCGCGCCACGCGCCAGGGACCGGGCGTCGTCATCCGCTGCGTCGACGAACGCACCTATGCGGCCGCCCCGGCCCGCCCGGCACCCGAGATCGCGGTGACCGACCTCGCGGATGCCGCCCTGCTGCTCGCCTGCTGGGGTGCCCCGGGTGCAGAAGGCCTGCGCATGCTCGACCCGCCGCCCCGAGACAACCTGGCCGATGCCGTCTCGGTGCTGCGCGGTCTCGGCGCGATCGACGACGAGGGCCGCGCCACGGCCGAGGGTCGAGCTCTCGCCCGGATCCCCGCCGACCCCCGGCTCGCCCGCGCTCTCCGTGACGGCGGCCCGGTCGTCGGCAGCCGTCTCGCCGCAGAGGTCGTCGCCGTGCTCGGCGGCGACCTGCGCATCGCCGAGGCCGACGTCGCACAGGCGCTCATCACCCTGCGCGGCGGACGGACACCGGACGCTCGCCGCTGGCGTGACGACGCGAGCCGCCTCGAGCGCATGGTCGCTCCGGCGAGGGACGTGCGATCGAGTCTCGACGGCGTCGGACTCGTGATCGCACTCGCATTCCCCGACCGGATCGCGCATCGCGTCGAGCGCACCGCCGACGGAGCGGTCTTCCTCCTGGCATCCGGAACCCGTGCCGGAGTCACCGGCCCGCTCGCCGCAGTCGAGTGGCTCGCGGTCGCCGACGTCGCGCGGGCCACGGCCCGAGTGGCGGCCGGGTCAGGCGCGATCATCCGATCCGCGGCTGTGCTCACGGAAGCCCAGATGGAACGCGCTGCGAGCCACCTGCTGACCGACCGAGTCGAGGCGGAGTTCACGGGAGGTCGCGTCCAGGCGCGCCGTGAGCGCCGCGTCGGTGCGATCCTGCGTTCGTCCTCGCCCGTGCGACCCTCTGCTCGAGAGGGGCGGGATGCCGTGCGCCGCGCGATCCTGCGCGACGGGCTCGGCATGTTCGCCTGGTCGGATGCCGCGACCGCGTTCCGACGCCGATTGGCCCTGCTGCGGCGAGAGCTCGGCGGCCCGTGGCCCGACGTGTCGGATGCCGGGCTGCTCGGCACTCTCGATGACTGGCTCGCTCCCGAGCTCGACACCCTGGCGGGCGGCACCCCCGCAGCGCGAGTGGATCTGTCCTCGGCTCTGCGTCGACTGCTGCCCTGGCCCGAGGCGGCGCGCCTCGAGGAGCTCGCACCCGAGCGCCTCGCGGTGCCGAGCGGATCCCGTATCCGCATCACCTACCCCGACCCGGACGACACCTCGGCACCCCCGGTCGTCGCTGTGAAGCTGCAGGAGTGCTTCGGCTGGGCCGAGACCCCTCGACTGGTCGACGGACGCGTGCCGGTGCTGTTCCACCTGCTGTCGCCCGCGGGGCGCCCTCTCGCGGTCACCGACGACCTCGCCTCGTTCTGGTCGGGCCCCTATGCCCAGGTTCGCGCGGAGATGCGAGGGCGCTACCCGAGGCATCCCTGGCCGGAGGACCCGTGGGCGGCCGTGCCCACGAAGCACACCAAGAACCGCGCCGCGCGCTGACCCTGCCTCACGCGGTGCGACGTCGCAGGGTCAGCGATGCGAGGACGAGCGCTCCGACTCCGAAGGCGACGACGACCAGCAGGGGTCTGTACACGTCCCACCCCTCGTCGCCGGCCGTGACGGCGTTGATCGTGTCGATCGCATAGCTCAGGGGCAGCCAGTCCGAGATGGCGTACAGCACGTCGGGCATCTGATCGCGCGGCATGAAGAGCCCGCCGAGGATGATCTGCGGGAAGACGAGCAGCGGCATGAACTGCACCGCCTGGAACTCGGTCTGCGCGAAGGCGCTCGCGAGGAGCCCAAGCGCGGTGCCCAGGAGAGCGTCGACGACGGCGACGAGCCCGAGCTGCCAGAGCTCACCGTCGACGTCGAGCCCGCAGACGCCGACCGCGAACGACACGGTGATGATCGCCTGCAGCAGCGCCATCAGCCCGAACGCCAGGGCATAGCCGAGAATGAAGTCGGCCTTGCCGAGCGGAGTGGTCATCAGACGTTCGAGGGTGCCGGAGCGTCGCTCCCGCAGAGTGGTGATCGAGGTGATCAGGAACATCACGATGAACGGGAACAGCGCGAGGATCGCTCCCCCGAACTGATCGAACACGCCGTCCTGATCGCTGAAGAGCCACGCGAAGAGTCCGACCAGCAGGCTCGGCGCGATCAGCATCAGCGCGATCGAGCGAGGATCGTGCCGCAGCTGTCCGAGCACCCGGGCGGCGGTGGCGAGCATCCGACCGCCGTTCATTCCGAGGCCTCCCGCCGTGCGCGCCGGGTGCTGCCCGCCGCTGGACCCCCGGTCGCTCGGCTGTCCCGCTCGATCAGGGCGAGGAACGCCGCCTCGGGCTCCGTCGTGCCCGTGTCGGCGAGGAGTCCGGCTGGGTCCGTGTCGGCGATGATCCGCCCGCCCCGCATCAGCACGAGCCGATCGCATCGCAGCGCCTCGTCCATCACGTGACTCGAGACGATCATGGTGACGCCGCGCGCGGCGAGGCCGCGGAACAGGTCCCACAGTTCGGCGCGCAGCACGGGGTCGAGGCCGACCGTGGGTTCGTCGAGAACGATGAGCTCGGGGGATCCGATCAGTGCCATCCCCAGCGAGATGCGCGTCGCCTGGCCACCGCTGAGCGAGTCGACGAGCTGGGCGGCCTGCGCCCGAAGCCCGACCTCGTCGAGCACCCGGTCGACGTCGCCCTTCGGTGCTTTCAGCACCGCCGCGAAGTACGAGAGGTTCTGCCGGACGGTGAGATCGCCGTACACGGCGGCACCCTGTGTTCCGTACGCCACCCGATGACGCAGCCGCGGCGATCCGCCCGGTTCTCCCAGCACCGTCACCATGCCGGCGGTGATCCGCTGCACACCCACGATCGCGCGCATCAGCGTGGTCTTGCCACATCCCGAGGGACCCAGCAAGCCGGTGATCTCGCCCCGGGGGATCACCAGGTCGACACCGTCGAAGACCTGCGTCCTTCCCCGTCGCACTCGCAGCCCCGAGATCTCGACCGCCGCGTTATTCATCATGTGATGAATTATGCGCCGCGCGAGTCGCGGGGTCAACGGGTACTCGTGCCCGAAGCCGAGGCGGGATGCAGGCGGCAGTGCGGCGCGTGGCCCGCGCTATTCGAAGAGGTAGCGCTGCACGGTCGGTCCGACCCGCAAGACGATGTCATCGACGGATGCCGCGGCGATCGGCGCGAGCCGCAGCACGTAGCGCGTGAGCAGCAGGCCGGCGATCTGCGAGGCGACGAGTGTGGCGCGCAGCTCGGCATCCGCGACGCCGAGCGTCTTCGCGATCCGGCCGATGAGTTCGCGAGAGAGGAACCCCGCGAGAAGGGGCGTGGTGAGCCGGCTGCCGATCGCCGTCCGAATGAGCATGACGCCGCGGCGACGGATGTCGGGCTGCTCGAAGGCCTCGAGCACGTACCGCACGAGACGCTCGCCGACGGCGTCACGCGGACCCGCGACGATGGCCGGCACGTCGATGTCGGGGCGCAGCGGAATGCCGACCGCCTCAGCGAAGAGGTCTGCCTTCGTGCCGAAGTAGTGGTGCACGAGCGCCGAGTCGACGTCGGCACGAGCCGCGATCGAGCGCACCGTCGTGCCGTCGTATCCGTGCTCGCCGAACTCGTCGACTGCGGCGGCGATGATGCGTTCGCGCGCATCGGACACGCCACGCGGACGCCCGCGCTTCTTGGGCGCACGCTGCTCGGTCATGGCGCCAGCCTACGACCAGATCTGCGCGCTCCCCTCAGTCGAGCAGATGCCGCAGGTACCGCGGCGGGTCCTGCAGGAACGACCGCCAGTGGTTCACCAGCTCGAGGTCGTTCCACTCGGCGGGACGGATGCCCCACTCCCCCACTTCGAGGATGCGAGCTCCCGGCAGCGCGGCGAGCACCGGCGAGTGCGTCGCGCACAGCACCTGACCTCCGTCGTCGACGATGCGCTGCAGCACCGCGATCAGGGCGAGGGTGGACTGGAACGAGAGCGCTGCCTCTGGCTCGTCGAGACAGTAGAAGCCGGGTTCATCGAATCGGCTGTCGAGCAGAGCGAGGAAGGACTCGCCGTGGCTCATCTCGTGGAACGCCACGTCGCCCCTCGCGGAGGGATTCTCTTCGAGGTAGGTGTAGAACGAGTGCATGGTCTCGGCTCGCAGGAAGAATCCCCAGCGGTTGGCTCCGACTCCGCGCTGCAGCTGCAGCCACTCCGACAGCGGCGACTCGCTGGGGCGCGTGCTGTGCATCGCCTGGCGGGACCCTCCCTCGGGCGAGAGCCCGTAGGCGACGGCGATGCCCTCGACGATCGTCGACTTGCCGCTGCCGTTCTCGCCGACGAGGAAGGTCACCCCGGGAGCGAGATCGATGCCTTCCTCGAGCACCTGGGCGACGGCGGGAATGGTGGTCGGCCACATGCGGCCGGAATCCGGCGCGTCACCATTCGCGCGCACGGCGACGATGGGCTGCTCCCGCCGCCTGCGACTGCCCGGGGTCCAGATCGATTCCATGCGCGCCTCCTCAGAGGAGGCTATCCGCAGCCACCGACGCGCTCGGAGTGACTCAGCACTCGATGACGTTGACCGCGAGACCACCCTCGCTGGTCTCCTTGTACTTGGTCGACATGTCGATTCCGGTCTGGCGCATCGTCTCGACCACCGCGTCGAGGGAGACGTAGTGGCTGCCGTCGCCGCGCAGCGCCAGACGGGCGGCAGTGACCGCCGTCGACGCGGCGATCGCATTGCGCTCGATGCACGGAATCTGCACGAGGCCGCCGATCGGATCGCAGGTGAGCCCGAGGTGGTGCTCCATCGCGATCTCGGCGGCGTTCTCGATCTGCCGGTTGGTGCCGCCCATCACGGCGGTGAGCCCTCCGGCAGCCATCGCGCAGGCCGAGCCGACCTCGGCCTGGCAGCCGCCCTCGGCCCCCGAGATCGAGGCGTTGGCCTTGAACAGCGAGCCCAGTGCCGTGGCCGTGAGGAGGAACCGACGGATGCCACGGCGGCGGTTCGCGTCGGCGACGGCGTCATCGTCCTCGGCCTGCGCCGCCTCGATCGCCCGCGTGCCGTCGAAGCCGAGCAGCGCACTGCCGACGAGTTCTCCGTACGGCGTCACGGCATTGCCCGCACCGAGGCCCGAGTCCGCCAGGAACCGCCACCAGTACATCGCGACGGCGGGAAGGATGCCGGCGGCGCCGTTGGTCGGCGCCGTGACGACGCGACCGCCCGCCGCGTTCTCTTCGTTGACCGCGAGCGCGAAGGCACCGAGCCACTCTCCCGGTAGCTCGCGATGACCGTCGGCCTCCGCCTCCTCGAGCTGCGCGCGGATCATGCTCGCCCGCCTCTTGACCTTGAGCATCCCCGGCAGGACGCCGTCCGAGTGCAGTCCGTTCTCGACGCACGCAGCCATGGCGTCCCAGATCGCATCGAGTCCGGCGGCGACCTCTTCTTCCGAGCGCTCAGCGGTCTCGTTGAGTCGCGCGATCTCGGCGATCGACAGTCCGTGCTCGTCGCACAGTGCGAGCAGCGACGCGGCGTCGGCATACGAGTAGGGCAGTGGGGCCGAGGCGAGCTTCGCCTCCTCGCCGTCCCGGCGGATGAACCCGCCGCCGACGGAGTAATAGGTCTCTTCGGCGACGACACCGCCGGCATCGTCCCGGGCGGTGATGGTCATCGCGTTCGGATGACCGGGCAGCCGGGTTCGCGGCTCGAAGACGATGTCGGCCTTCGAGAGCGGGATCTCATGGACCCCGTCGACGCGCACCGTGGCGCCGTCGCGAAGGTCGGTCCAGGCGGCGCGCACGTCGGCCGGGTCGCAGCTCTCCGGCGACAGCCCGCGAAGGCCCGCGACGACCGCATCCGGCGTGCCGTGACCGATTCCGGTGGCGCCGAGAGAGCCGTACAGCGTGCATGCGATGCGGGCGACGCGATCGAGAGCTCCGGACGAGCGCAGGCGCTGAGCGAACGCGAGGGCCGCCCGCATCGGCCCGACCGTGTGGGAGCTCGAGGGGCCCACTCCGATGGAGAAGAGATCGAAGGCCGAGACGTACGCTGTCACCTCTTCAGCCTACGTCGTGCGCAGGAAGACGGACGCTCCGGAGGCTGTCGTCAAGGCCCTTCTCGCCTCGCAGCCGCTGACGGATGCTGGGGGTGCACTCGATGCGAAAGGGACGATCATGACGAACAGCACGCCCGAGCAGGACCCGACCTCCGGCCTCGACCCCGAGGCCCAGACCCCCACTCCCACGCCCTCGTCCGGCGATGCCGGCGAGTTCAAGGAACCGGCGAACACCGCCGAGAAGCCGGCGGAGGCGGAGTCCCCCGAAGACGCGGATCCGTCGGAGGTTCCGAGCAACGACGAACTCGAAGAGCCGAGCACCGAGAAGGAGCCCTCGGAAGAGCCCAAGGCTCCGTCGCGAAACGACCCCGAGCCCGACCATGAGGCGGTCGGGATCGGGGTCATCGACGGTCCGGAGACCGACGAGGGCGACTGAGCGACTCCTACCTCGCTCGACCACCCCACCGCTCCCGTCGCGATGCACCCTGCGACGGGAGCGAGTTCGGATGCGGCTATTCGACGAGCTTGCCCTCGGTGTCGACCTCGCGCATGAGCTCGGCGATCTCGGCGGGGATCTCCGGGATCGACTCGCGCGTGACTCCGCCGGTCGGCGACCAGACGAGGTTGACCTGCAGCGTCGGGTCGGTGTCGGGGTAGTCGCTGCGGTTGTGACAGCCGCGCGTCTCCCGACGCTCCAGCGCCGCCTCGAGAGTGGCTCGGGCGGCGAGCGCCGATGCCTTGAGGTCGAAGGCATGCGCGAGATCCTGGAATCCGGCGATGTCCGGGTGGATGCCGATGTCCTCCATCCGCCCCTCGATCATGTCGAGTTCGGCGAGGCCGGCACGGAGTCCGTCCTCCGACCGCACGACACCGGCGTGCTGGGTCATGGTGTTGCGGATCGCGCGCTGCAGAGCTCGCACATTCTCGCGACCGTCGGCCGCGAGAAGGTCGTCGATCTCGGCGCGGGCCTGGGCGACCGCGTCCGCCGAGCGGCGCTGAGCGTCGAGCCCCGCGGCATGCGCCATGGCCGCCTGCCCGACGATGCGCCCGTAGACGAGCAGCTCGATGAGCGAATTGCCGCCGAGGCGGTTGGCTCCGTGCAGGCCGCTCGATGCCTCGCCGATCGCGTAGAGCCCGTCGACGTCGGTCTGGTGGTCGTCGGGACGCACCCACACGCCACCCATCGAGTAGTGCGCGGTGGGCGCGATCTCGATCGGATCGGTCGTGATGTCGAGCATCTGCAACTCCATCATCGTCTGGTAGACGCGGGGCAGACGGGTCATGATCGTCTCGCGCGGCAGATGGGAGACGTCGAGCCAGACGCCGCCGTTCTCGGTGCCCCGTCCTTCGGCGATCTCGGTGTACGCGGCGAGCGCGACACGGTCGCGTGTCGAGAGTTCCATGCGCTCCGGATCGTACTTCGACATGAAGCGCTCACCGAGGGCGTTGCGCAGGATCCCGCCCTCGCCGCGGGCCGCCTCCGAGATCAGGGTCCCGGCGGCGTTCTCGGGCTCGATGATCCCGGACGGGTGGAACTGCACGAGCTCCGGGTCCCGCAGGCGGGCGCCCGCATCGACCGCGAGCCGGAACGAGTCTCCGGTGTTCTCATCCCGTCGTGACGAGGTGCGGCGCCAGATGCGGTTGTGCCCGCCCGCGGCGAGGATCACGGCATCCGCGTGGATGAGGTAGCGCGTGCCGTCCGACTGGTCGAAGCCATAGGCGCCGAAGACGACGTTGTCGCGCACGAGCAGACGCGTGATGTAGACGTGGTCGAGGATCGGCACCTCGAGCTGTTCGGCCTTCGCGACGAGGGTGCGCTGGATCTCGAGACCCGTGTAGTCGCCGGCGAAGGCCGTGCGACGGAAGGTGTGCGCCCCGAAGAACCGCTGCGAGATGCGGCCGTCGTCCTCGCGGGCGAAGTCCATGCCCCAGCGCTCGAGATCCCGGATGCCGCGCTCGGCCCCCTGCGTCACGATCTCGACCGTGTGCGGGTTGGCGAGCAGGTAGCTCTCCTTGATCGTGTCCGCGGCGTGCTGTTGCCAGCTGTCGGCCTCGTCCATGGTGCCCAGAGCGGCGTTGATGCCGCCGGCGGCGAGAGAGGTGTGCGCGTCCTGGCGCGGGCGCTTGCCGACGGCGAGGACGTCGATGCCGTGCTCGGCGACCTCGATCGCCGCCCGCAGCCCGGAGCCGCCGGTGCCGATGACCAGGACCGTGGTGGAGATCTGACGTTCGCGAGTGCTCATGCCTTCCACGCTAAGTACGGTGTCCCGATAACTCCAATGCATTGTTCTACTGGTATCGATACACTGAAAACATGAACCTCGAGCAGCTCCGCGGGTTCGTCGAGGTCGCCCGCCTCGGCCATTTCACCCGTGCCTCCGAGCACCTGCACCTCGCGCAGCCGTCGCTGAGCCGACAGATCTCGACACTCGAACGCGAGCTCGGCGCCGAGCTCTTCCACCGGGCGCGCGGGCACATCGGACTCACCGCCGCCGGAGAGGCCCTGCTCCCCCGCGCTCAGCGCATGCTCGCCGAGTCCGACGCGATCCGCGAGGAGATGGCCGAACTCGCCGGACTCCGCCGTGGCCGCGTGCGACTCGGCGCACCGCCCACCCTCTGCATCAGCCTCGTCGCCGAGGCGATCAGCACCTTCCACGCCGCCCACCCGGGCGTCGACCTGCACCTCACCGAGAGTGGGTCGAGGCTGCTCGTCGATCAGCTGGCCGTGGGTGCCGTCGACATCGCGCTCATCACGGAGTCGGAAGGTCCGCCGCCGTCGGGCTTCAGCCTGACGCGCATGCCGCTGCTGACCGAAGAGCTGGTGGTCGTGTCCGCGGCATCCGAGCCTCCCGTCTCGACCTCCACGGTGATGAGCCTCGCCCACCTCGCCACCCTGCCGCTGATCGCGCTCGACGAGACCTATGAGCTGCGGGCGACGACAGATGCGGCCTTCCGCTCGGCAGGGCTGACCCCGAACTTCGTCCTCGAGGGCGCCGAGATGGACGCGCTGCTCCGCTTCGTCGAACGAGGCGTCGGCGTGGCCGTGGTTCCGGCGATGGTGCTGCTCGATCAGCCGGCGCTGCGGTCGGTCAGGATCTCGCACCCGATGATGAGGCGCACGGTGAGCCTGGCCCACCGTGCGGACGTCACGCCGGCCGTCGCGGTGGCCGCGATGCGTCACGTGATCGTCGGCACGGCCGCTGAGGTCGCCCGCCGAGACCCTGCCATCACGAGCCTGCTCGACTGAGGTCGCTCAGGCGTCCTCGTACTCGTCGGGAGACCACTCGTCGCGCCAGTCGATGATCGGCCGGTCGCCCTCGAATCGGATCGGCAGCCAGACGTAGTCGGCGATCGAGGTGTCGACGTAGGCGAATTCCTCCATCGGCTCGTCGCCGTCCTTCCCCGGTGCGAAATGCTCGATGAACGCCTGTCGCGCGCGGTCGCCGTGCTCGAGATACCGCGGCAGCCACCGATCGGCGACGGCGATATAGAGGTCCTTCTTTCTTGGATGCCGGAACACCGATGAGATCTGGGAGTGGTACGAGGTGCGCGACTCGTCGCCCGGATGCAGGTCGCCGAGCACCTCGAACGGACCGTGATAGCTGCGCGCCACCGCCGACTCGGACGGGTTCGGGTAGTACCCCGTGGTGCCGGAGGTCAGCAGGTAGTGCAGTCCGCCGCGCTGGAAGTGCGCCGGAGCCTCGCGCACGTACGGCGGCTGCGGCTGCGGGAAGTGGGTCGAGTAGTACCCGGTGACATCGGTGTAGTCGCTGGTGAGGTCGGCGCAGATCATCTCGGAATGCACCCGTTCGAAGTAGTAGTACCCCTTGCCGTCGTGCGGATCGACGACCAGATCGAAATCCCCGGCGCTCATGTCGAGCGGACGCAGCCAGGTGCGCTGGATCTCGTACGGACCGAGGATGCTGTCACTGGTGAGCACCGTCGAGCGCTGCACCGATCCCTTCGTCATGACCTTGACCCAGCACACGTACGTGCGGGTCTCGGCGTTGAAGATGATGTGCGGTCGGTCGAGCCCCTGAGTCGGATGCAGCGGTGAGGACTCGTCGTCCTCGTCCGGCGGGATGATGACACCCCGGTCGTCCCAGTTCACGAGGTCGATCGACGAGTAGCACCGCACTCCCCAGTGCCAGATCCCGCTCCCCGGCGTCGAGAACTCCTTGTTCTCGCCGTACCAGTAGTGCACGCCGTCGACGGTGATGACGGATCCGCCGTGGGCGTGGATGCGCTCGCCTTTCGTGTCGAGCCACACCTGCCCCGGCCGGATGTGCTGCTGAGTCATGCTGCTCCCTCGGTCTCGAGAACGGGCTCCGGTCTGCGCCAGCCGAAGAACGGCCGTTCGGGGTCGTCCTCCACGGCGCGGAACGTCGTGGTGAACGAGTGGCGCCCGGGGCCGACGGGGATCTCCTCCGCGGATCCCGGAAGAACGAGCACGCCGACGGATGCCGCGGGCACCTCGACGTCGATGGACAGGCGCTCGCCGTCACGCCGCCACGCGATCGACGCCGTGCCGCGAACGCTGTCGTACCGCGCACTCGCGTGCTCGAGACGACCGCCCGGCTGCGGCTCGAAGCGGATCCTCTCCCACCCGGGCGCATCCGCCGCGAGCCCCGCGACCACCCGGTGCAGGAAGTCGGCGACGGCTCCGAGCGCGTAGTGGTTGAACGACGTCATGTCGCCGGGGTTGATGGATCCGTCCGGCAGCATGCTGTCCCAGCGCTCCCAGATCGTCGTCGCGCCCATGCTGACCGGATACAGCCAAGACGGCAGCTCGTCCTGCAGCAGCAGGTGATAGGCGTAGTCCATGCTCCCGGCGCGCACCAGCGCATCGCAGATGATCGGGGTGCCGACGAAACCGGTCGAGATGTGGAAGCCGCCCGCTCCGACGAGCTCCTGCAGCCGCGAACCGGCCCGCCGCACCTGCTCCTCGTTCTCGAAGAGCTCGAACACCAGCGCGACGGCGATCGAGGTCGGAGTGTCGCTGACCACGCGGCCGCTGTCGCTGAGGAATTCATCCTGGAAGGCCCCGGACGCTCGTTCGGCGACACCGCGATAGTGCGCGGCATCCGCCTCCTCGCCGAGCAGAGCAGCAGCGTCGGCCACGATGCGCGCCGTGCGCACGTGATAGGCCGTCGCGACCAGGTATTTGTCGGTGTGGGACTTGCCGGGGTCCTCCGGTGGTGCGGTCGGGTCGAGCCAGTCGCCCAGCTGGAAGCCGGTGTTCCAGAGTCCTGTGTGATCGGTGAGCTCGTCGACCAGGTCGACCCAGGCGCGCATGCTCGGGTACTGGTCGGAGAGGATCCGGATGTCGCCGTCGTTGCGGTACATCTCCCACGGCACGATCACGGCCGCATCGCCCCACGCGGCCGTCGGGAAGTTCGGGAAGCCGCACTCGACCCACGGTACGAAGTTGGGTACGTGCCCCTGATCAGCCTGCTCGACAGCGAGGTCGCGCAGCCATCCGGTGAGAGTGCCGTGGGCCGCGAACAGGCGCAGCGCGGTGGGCGCGAACACCTGGATGTCGCCGGTCCACCCCACGCGCTCGTCACGCTGCGGGCAGTCGGTCGGCAGATCGACGAAGTTGTCGCGCATGCTCCACACGACGTTCGAGTGCAGCCTGTCGAGCCCGTCGTTCGACGACTCGAACCAGCCGGTGCGCCGCATGCCGGTGTGGATCACCACCGCCTCGACGTCTCCGTCGCGGAGCTCGCCCGGCCAGTTCTCGAGCTCGGCGTACTGGAAGCCGTGGATCGTGAAGCGAGGGGTGTAGATCTCCTCACCCGAACCCGCGGCGGTGTAGCTGTCGACCGATGTCGCCGCCCGGAGCGGACGGATGCCGAGTTCGCCGTTCTCGATGACCTCCGCGTGGTGGAGCGTCACGGTGTGACCGGCATCCGCTCGCACCCGGATACGGAGCACCCCCGAGATGTTCTGACCGAAGTCGAGACGGATGCGGCCGCTCGGCTGACGCTCGACCGTGACCGGGCGCAGCGTCTCGGTCTCCTGCACCGGCAGAGCGGTCGGCGGTTCGATCGCCGCCGGGAAATCGGTTCGGGGCAACATGGCCGCCGGACTCCAGCTGGAGGCGTCGAATCCCGGCGCGGACCAGCCGTCCTCCGTCAACCGCGCATCGAAGCTCTCGCCCTCATACAACCCGACCGCGGTGATCGGCGACGGCGCCGTGAGCCACTCGAGGGCCACCTGTCGAGTGACACCGTCCGCCGTGGTGACCTCGAGCTGCGCGAGCAGCGCGACATCCGATCCGTAGATGTCCCACACGCCCCCGTCGAACCCGATGTGGCCGCGGTACCAGCCGTCGGCGAGCCATGCGCCGATCACGTTCTCTCCGGCACGAAGCGCCGCGGTGACGTCGTGCGTCTGGTAGCGCAGACGATGGCCATAGCTCGTCCACCCCGGTGCGAGCACGTCGTCCCCGACACGCTCACCGTTGACCTCGAGCTCGTACACGCCGTGCGCCGTGGAGTGGATCCGGGCCCGCACGATGTCGCCGGGCAGTGCACCCTCGGCGATGGCAGCCCGCAGCAGATACGCGGGCCGCGGTGCCGTGCGGTCGGCCACGACCGAGGGCGAGACGAAGTCGACCTGCCAGTCGTCACCGAGCCCGGACTCGATCCGCACCGGTTCGCTCCAGGGCCCGGAATCGAGGGCGCGGATGCGCAGGTCTCCCCCGGCGCGTGGCGCGAGAGGCGCGAACGGCCAGGCGACGCGCTGCGTCGACGTCGTGCGCTCGGCGCGCACCGTTCGGTCGTCGGCGACGAACTCCAGTTCGAAGGCGTCGGCCGCAGCATCCGCCACGAAGGAGATCCGCGGTTCGGCTTCGCCGATGCCGAGGGTCTTGCCTCCGCGCCTGTTCTCCAGCCAGATCTCGATGATGTTCGTCATGTCAGCCCTTCACCGATCCGGCGGTCAGGCCCTTCATGACCTGCTGGTTGAGGAACACGTAGATGAGCAGCGTCCCGAGCACGTTGACCGAGATCGCGGCGAAGGTCGGCCCGTACTGCACCGCTCCGTACTCTCCGGTGAAGTTGAGCAATCCGACCTGGATCGTGCGCAGGTCGCTGCTGTTGGTGAACGTCAGGGCGATGAGCAGGTCGTTCCAGAGGAAGAAGAACTGCACGAGACCGATCGTGAACAGGGCGTTCTTTACCAGCGGGAGGCCGATCGAGAAGAACGAACGGAAGATGGATGCGCCGTCGAGTGTCGAAGCCTCGAAGATCTCCCGAGGCACCGAGCGGAAGAAGGTCGCCATCATGAACACGGTCAACGGCATCCCCAGCGCCACGTAGGTGATGATGAGCGGCCACAGCGTGCCGGTCATGTTCGTGCGGAAGTAGATCGTGAACAGCGGCAGCAGGATCATCTGCGCAGGCACCATGATGCCCGCGAGGAAGAGCAGCAGCACCGTGCCGCGCCCCTTCCAGACCATGACCTCGAGCGCGAAGCCGGCTGCGGTGCCGAAGACCAGGATGATCGCCAGCGACGGGAACACTGCGACGACGCTGTTGAGGATGTACTTGCCGAACTCGCCGGTGGTGAACACCTCGATGTAGTTGACGATGTCCCACGACTGCGGCAGAGCCCAGAACGGCTCGTTGAGGAACTCGTTCTGCGTCTTGAACGACCCGAGCAGCATCCACAGGATCGGATAGACCTCGACGATGAGCAGCACGGCGATGAGCAGCCGGATCGGCAGCCGTCGGAAGAAGTCTCTGGCGCCTCGACGGTTCGGATCGACGTCGCGGCGGGTGGGCAGCGGGGTGCCCGTGACGATGGCGGTTGTCGCACTCACTGGTTCAGTCCTTCGTCAGATCGCGGCGGGTGGAGCGGAAGATGAAGACCGTGAACAGCAGGCACAGGATCGTCAGCATGAGGGCGATCGTGCTCCCGTACCCGTAGTCGCCGTAGGCGAACGAGGTGCGGAACATGTACAGGGTCAGCGGCGTGGTCGCGTTGCCGGGTCCGCCGTTGGTCAGCGCCACGACCGTGTCGAAGACCTTCAGCGTGCCGTTGATGCTGAAGATGATCGATGACAGCAGCACGGGCAGCGACAGCGGCAGGACGATCGTGCGGATGAGCTTCCAGCCGGATGCCCCGTCGATGCGCGCCGATTCGATGAGCTCGTCAGGGATGTCGACGAGTCCGGCGTACAGCAGCACGGCATAGAAGCCCATCGACCGCCAGAGGTCCATCGCGATGATCACCCAGAAGGAGGCGTCAGGAGTGCCGAACCAGTCGAGGTTCTGCCCGCCGAGGATCCCGAGGAACGAGTTCACCGGTCCGACGGTCGGCGCGGCCTCGAACAGTCGCTGGAACAGCAGCGCGACCGCCACCGTGGGGAGTACCACGGGGAAGAACACGATCGTGCGGATGATCCCCGATCCCTTGCGCAGCCAGAAGACGTACATCAGAGAGAGCAGATAGCCCACGATCACCTGCAGGGCGGTGAGGATGAGCGCGTACTTCAGGGTGAAGAAGATCGCGTCCCAGGCGGCGGGGTCCTGGAAGAACTTGGTGAAATTGTCGAACCCGTTGAAGGTGAAGCCCGTGATGGGGTTGCCGTCCTGCACCGTGTAGAACAGCGACCACACGATCGGGACGAGCATGACGAGGGAGTAGACGAGCAGCGCGGGTCCGAGCAGGACGAAGATGGCGCGCTTGTCACCGAGGACTTTGTGCATGGTGGATCTCCTGATGCGACGAGGACGGTCTCGGGGCGGGCGGATGCCCGCCCCGAGAGTGGGTCAGCCTTCGTCGTTGGCGGCCTGGACGAGCGTCATGAACTCTTCGCCGGAGAGGCTGCCGTTGGCGAGACCTGCACCGTTGTTCTGGCTGATGCCGGTCGCCTTCGGGGTGAAGAGCGCCTCGAACCAGAGCACGCTCGACGGAGCGTTCGCGATCTCGTCCTGCACGGTCTGCGTCGTGGAGGGCAGATCGGCGGGAGGGTTGTCGACCACGAAGCCCGAGACGACACCGCTCTCGTTCAGCGCCGTGTCGCCGTAGCCCTCAGCGATGCACTTCAGCCACGCGGCCGCTTCATCGTCGTAGTTCTTCTCGGCGAACATCACCGGGATGCCGACGTTGGCCGGGATCTGGTCGATGCTGCCCTCGCCGCCCTCGACTGCGGGGAAGCGCGCGAAGCCGACGTTGTCGACCCCGATCTGGTTCTGCTCCTCGTCGTTGAAGTTCGCCAGCGCCCAGCTGCCCATGTAGTAGAAGGCGGCTTTCCCGCTGAGGAACAGGTTCATCGAGGCGTTGTAGTCGATCGAGCCGACGGCGTCACCGAAGTATCCGGCCTTGCCGAGTTCAGCGACCGCGTCTGCGGCGGCGACGTATTCGGGGTCCGTCAGCTTCGCATCGCCGTCCGCGACCTTCTGGAGTGCGTCGGGGCCGAGCGTGCGAAAGATGTAGTCGCCGACGAGGCGGGTGACGGGCCAGCCGTCCTTGCCCGCGGTGGCGAACGGCTGGACGCCGGCGTCCTTGAGCGTGGCTGCGGCATCGACGAGGTCGTCCCACGTCTCGGGCACCTCGATGTCGTTCTTCTCGAGAAGCTCCTTGTTGTACCAGAACCCCTCGATGTTGAACTCGGTCGGCAGTGCGTACAGCGCACCGTCACCATAGAGCGCCTTGACCGTCGATTCAGCCGCGGGCAGCAGCCGGTCGGAGACGCCCAGGTCGTCGAGTGCCTGGGAGAGGTCGAGAACCTTGCCCCCGTCGATGAACTCCGACATGAGCGCGGGGGTGCCGGCAGCCATCTGCATGTCCGACAGACCGTCCTGACTCGCGAGCAGCTGGAGCTGCTGGTCCCACTGCGTGCCCGAGATGTCATCGGACGTCAGCGGCGCCGCGTCGGCCGCAGCCTTGCACTGGTCGCCGGTGAGGGTCTCGAGCGTGCTGATGATCGTGGTGTTCTCGGTCTGGCCGAGATAGGTGAATTCGCCGGAACCGGCGCCGGACTCGGAGCCCGATCCTCCGGAGCCGCCGGAGCAGGCGGAGAGCGCGAGAGCGCCGACGCCGATGAGCGCGATTGCGGGGGCCAGGCGACGGGCGCGCCTCATTGCTGTGGTCACTGTTCCTCCTTGAAGAGCGACGCCTCTTTTGAAGCGCTTCATTCACACCATGCCATAGAAAAAAAGGCATTGTCAAGAGAGTTACGCATCACAAATGAAGCGCTTCACGAATAGTGATGCTCTAGAGTTGAAGGGCCAGGTCATGGCGACGATGCCGAGGAGGATGACGTGACCGACACTCCCCCGCCCGGGCGCTCGAAGCCCAGCATGGCGGACGTCGCCGCTCACGCGGGAGTCGCCCTCGGCACTGTGTCCAACACCCTCAACAATCCCGAGAAGGTGCGAGAGGCGACCCGCCGCAAGGTGCTGTCATCCATCGCCGAGCTCGGATTCGTCCGCAATGATGCTGCGCGCTCTCTCGCCGCGGGAAACAGCACCTCGGTCGGCCTGGTGCTGGCCGACCTCGGCAACTCCTTCTTCGTCGACATCGCGCGCGGCGCCGAGAGAGCGCTGCGGCGCCACAAGATGGACGTGCTGATCGTCAACTCGGACGTCGACCCCGATCGCGAGGTGCACAACCTCGAGCTGCTCGACCGTTCGCGCGTGGCCGGCATCATC
Organism: Microbacterium sp. Bi98; assembly: GCF_918698045.1. NCBI lineage: Bacteria > Bacillati > Actinomycetota > Actinomycetes > Micrococcales > Microbacteriaceae > Microbacterium > Microbacterium sp. Bi98. Next base: position 33,920 of record NZ_CAKKLK010000018.1, read on the forward strand.
CTCGCCCCTCTCGACACGGCGCTCGCGAAGTCGCCGCACCCCGAGAACCGCACCACTCCGACCGTGCTGGTGAACTTCGAGTCCCCGTCTCTCGCGTACCCGGGGGTCACCGTCGACGAGCGCCACGGCGGGGCGCTCGCCGCATCGCACCTGATCGCGCTCGGGCGCCGACGACTTCTCTTCGTAGGCGGTCCGCGTTTCCTCACGGCCGTCAACCAGCGCTGGGAGGGCGCCGAGCAGGCGACCGCCGCGCACCCCGACGCGCGCATCGAGATCCTCGAGACGCGAGGCGTGAACATCAGGCACGGACGGGATGCCGGACGGCAGATCCTCGCCCGCGGTGCGGGCACCTACGACGCGATCGTCGCGGCATCCGATCTCGTGGCCATCGGCCTCATCCAGATCCTCAACGAGGTGCCCGGATTCTCGGTTCCGAACGACATCGCCATCACCGGCTACGACAACAACCACTTCGCGTCCGAGAGTGCGATCCCGATCAGCACGGTGAGTCAGCCGGGCGAGGAGATGGGCGCCGTCGCAGCAGATCTCCTGCTGGAGCGCATCGCCGACCCCGGTGCGGCGGCGCGCAGCGTCACCCTCGAGCCGCGCCTGCTCCCCCGCACGTCCACCCTCGGCGAGATGTGGCGCAGGGACTGACCTGCAGTCATGTCACCGCTCGCTCGCTGCGACGGAGATCACCCGTGCCGAAGGTCTGAAACTCGCATCCGCTCCTTCGCAGCGTGAGTTCTCCTTCGCTGGACGGGCGTGAGGGCCGAAAAGTGGAGCCGAAGATGGAGACCGAATGGATGCCGGACAACGCAAAACCCCCGCCGCTTTCGCGACGGGGGTTTCAGCTGATGTGCGCCCGAAGGGACTCGAACCCCTAACCTTCTGGTTGGTAGTCCACGAGCTGCTCGACCTGGACGCTGAGTGGGCTGCGTGGCGCGCCGCAGAAGGCGTCGGCGCATGAACGAGTACGCCG
>NZ_CAKKLK010000019.1:0-33322 GCF_918698045.1 Microbacterium sp. Bi98
GTGCGGGGCTGTGGGCTCCGCGTCGGGTCCAGCCGGCATCTGAGCGCGCTCATCCGGAGTCTCGGGAGGCAGCGCATTCCCGCGTCGCAGGGGTCCGCCTCCTCGCGCTTCCGCATCGCGCACCATGGAACATCTCCTCACACACCGAAACAGGGGCGTCATCGAGGCTACCGCGTGGCACGGGAGGTTCTCTGCTGTCATCGTTTTGGAGCGGGCCGATACGCGGGCTAGTGTCGATTCTCGTGCCGACGAATCGGTCTCTCCATCTCACCTGAGGACGTCATGAACGACTTCGCGCAGTCTCCCGCTCTCACCCTGCTTCCCGCCGTCGATGTCGCCGGGGGCAAGGCCGTCCGCCTCACTCAGGGTGAGGCCGGCACCGAGACCAGCTACGGCGACCCGCTCGACGCCGCGGGGGAGTGGGTCGCACAGGGGGCGAAGTGGATCCATCTCGTCGACCTCGATGCCGCTTTCGGACGCGGCAGCAACGCGCCGATCCTCCGCAAGGTCATCAAGCAGTTCAAGAACGTCAACGTCGAGCTGTCCGGCGGCATCCGTGACGACGCGACGCTCGAGGCGGCTCTCGAGAGCGGTGCGACCCGCATCAACCTCGGCACGGCCGCGCTGGAGAACCCCGAGTGGGCCGCCGACGTGATCAGCCGTTACGGCGAAGCGATCGCTGTCGGGCTCGACGTCCGCGGTACGACGCTGGCCGCTCGCGGGTGGACGAAGGAGGGCGGCGACCTCTGGGAGGTGCTCGAGCGCCTCGAGGATGCCGGCTGCAGCCGTTACGTCGTGACCGACGTCACCAAGGACGGGACCCTCAAGGGGCCGAACCTCGAGCTGTTGCGCGAGGTCACAGCCCGCACCCCGAAGCCCGTCGTGGCATCCGGAGGCATCTCGAACCTCGATGACATCGTGGCGCTCCGCGAACTGGTGCCGCTGGGCGTCGAAGGCGCCATCGTCGGCAAGGCACTCTACGCCGGCGCGTTCACGCTGGCTGAGGCGCTGGATGTCGCAGGGGACTGACGACGCCGGGGACCACGGTCCCCACGACCGTCATGGGTCGCACGAGCACCCGTCCAGCGATCGGGGCGACTCGGCCGGTGTGCCCTGGGAAGGCCGCAGCTTCCAGTCGAACCCTCATGCCGCCGACGACGGATCGGCCGACCCGGTTCTGCTCGACGCGCTGCTGCGTTTTCGGGCGGGCGACGGTGCTCAGACCGAGGTCGTCGACGCGTTCCGTTCGGCGCGGGTCCTGATCCCGCTCATCGCCGAGAAGGGCGAGGAGGGCGTGGCGCCGAGCGGTCTCGCTGTCGACAAGACTCAGGAGCTCTCGATCGTGACGGTCGCGGCTCCCGACGGCCGTCGCGTGCAGCCGGTGTTCTCGTCGGTCGAGGCGATGCAGCGCTGGGACGCGACGGCCCGTCCGATCCCGGTGGAAGCCGTGCGCGCCGCTCTCGCAGCGTCGGCGGAGGAGACGGATCTGATCGTTCTCGACCCGACGTCCGACACCGAGTTCGTCCTCCGTCGTCCCGCGGTGTGGGCAGTCGCGCAGGGTCATCGGTGGGAGCCGAGTTTCCTCTCGCCCGAGGTCTTGACTGCTCTGCAGGAGAGTGTCGCGCATGAACTCGCCGTGATCGACGTCGCCGTCGCGGCCGGAGACCCGGACGCCCGTCTGCGCGGACCAGAACTGATCGTCATCCTCGAGCTGGTCGACGGGCTCGAGCGCGAGTTGCTCGACGCCGTGCTCGCGCGCCTGGCGCAGCGGTGGGCGGCGGATGATCGTATCGCGGTGCTCGCCGACTCTCTCACCGTGAAGCTGCGTCGCTCGGCCTGACCGGCTCGGTGCTGCCACCGACCGGTCAGCCGCAGCGGCCGGCAGTCCCTAGTTGACCGGGCCTGTCCACTTCTCGCCCGGACCCTTGCCGATCGGGTCGGGAATGGTCGACGCCTCGCGGAACGCGAGCTGCAGCGAGCGCAGCCCGTCTCGGAGGGACCGCGCGTGCATGTCGCTGATCTCCGGTGCGCCGGCGGTGATCAGCCCGGCGAGGGCGTTGATGAGCTTGCGCGCCTCATCGAGGTCGAGCTGCTCCGCCGCGTGCGGGTCGTCGGCGAGGCCGAGCTTGACCGCCGCGGCACTCATGAGGTGGACGGCTGCGGTCGTGATGACCTCGACCGCCGGCACATCGGCGATGTCCCGCGTGGCGGAGGACGCCGCCTCCTCCTGCCGTGCCCAGCGCTCTTCGCGCTCGCGTGCAGCCTCATCCGATGCCTGGTTCGTCACTTCGCCTTGCCTTCTGTTAGACTTTGTCGGGCTCCGGAGCGTCATGCTCCGGTACGAAAGAGGATTCACTTCCCACCCGCGCTTGCCGTTCCAGGCTACCGGGTCTTGCACTCCACCGGATCGCGTCGTCAGACGGGGTCCGGCAGGCAGGGTGCGGAGCCGGCGTCTGAATGCCGGTGGGTGGGACGATTCTGATTTCGCCCGGGGTGCTGACAGCATCCTGGTGGCCGAATCCCATCGTCTAAGGAGCTACGCATCAGCGATCCCCGCACCAATGAGCGCATCCGCGTCCCCGAGGTCCGCCTCGTCGGTCCCGCGGGTGAGCAGATCGGCGTCGTCCGCATCGAGGCGGCGCTGCGCCTTGCGCAGGAAGCAGATCTCGACCTCGTCGAGGTCGCGCCCAACTCGAAGCCGCCCGTGGTCAAGATCATGGACTACGGCAAGTTCAAGTACGAAGCCGCCCAGAAGGAGAAGGAAGCTCGCCGCAACCAGGCGAACACCATCCTCAAAGAGGTCCGCTTCCGACTGAAGATCGAGGCGCACGACTACACGACGAAGCTCAAGCGCGCCGAGGGCTTCCTCAAGGCCGGCGACAAGGTGAAGGCCATGATCCTGTTCCGTGGTCGCGAGCAGTCGCGTCCCGAGCAGGGCGTCCGTCTCCTCCGCAAGTTCGCCGAGGATGTCGCCGAACTCGGAACCGTCGAGTCGAACCCGACCATCGACGGCCGCAACATGGTCATGATCGTGGCTCCGCTCAAGAGCAAGTCCGAGGCGAAGCAGGAGCAGAATGCGGTTCGCGACGCCCAGCGCGCAGCGAACAAGCAGGCCGCCCGCGAAGCCAAGACCGACGCCGACGAGCCGGCCGAGGCCGCAGCGGAGTAACTCCCGCCCCCAGACTCCCGCACCGCGGGTTGACACCGTCGCCTGAGAAGGCGCCATACGAAGGAAGAGAAGATGCCGAAGCAGAAGACCCACTCGGGTGCTAAGAAGCGCTTCAAGATCACCGGCAGCGGCAAGCTGAAGAAGCAGCAGGCCGGAATGCGCCACAACCTCGAGCACAAGTCGAGCCGTCGCACCCGCCGCCTCAACCAGGACCAGGTGCTGTCGAAGGCTGACACCAAGGTCGCGAAGAAGCTTCTCGGTCGCTGACGCGCCCGAACGCACGATAGGAACACAGGAAAATGGCAAGAGTCAAGCGGGCGGTAAACGCCCACAAGAAGCGTCGGGTCATCCTCGAGCGCGCCTCCGGCTACCGCGGTCAGCGTTCGCGCCTCTACCGCAAGGCCAAAGAGCAGGTCATCCACTCGCTGGTCTACTCGTACCGTGACCGTCGCAAGCGCAAGGGCGACTTCCGTCGTCTCTGGATCCAGCGCATCAACGCCGCTGCACGCCAGAACGGCATCACGTACAACCGCTTCATCCAGGGCCTCGGTCTCGCGGGTGTCACCGTCGACCGTCGCATGCTCGCCGACCTCGCGGTCAACGACGCAGCGACCTTCACGACGCTGGTCGAGACGGCGAAGAAGGCTCTGCCTTCCGACGTCAACGCTCCGAAGTCGGCTGCGTAAGCAGCTCTTCACCACAGAGGACGCTCTCCTTCGGGAGGGCGTCCTCTGTCGTTCGTCCGGCGTTTGCGCAGGAACGGTCCTGCCGTTCTCTAGACTGTGAACGTGCTGGAGAACCCCCGTTCGCCCCGAGTCCGTGCCGTCGCCAAGCTGACCAAGCGCAGCGCGCGCGCCGAGACAGGGCTCTACCTCCTCGAAGGTCCCCAGGCGGTTCGCGAGGCGCTGACCTACAGTCCTCAGGCGATCGTGGAGCTGTTCGCGACCCCGACCGGCTGGGAGAAGCATCCGGACATCCGCGCGAAGGCATCGGATGCCGGCATCGACGTGGAGTACGTCACGGAGTACGTGCTGAACGCGATGGCCGACACGGTCACTCCGCAGGGGCTGGTGGCCGTCGTCCGGCAGGCGCCCACGTCGGTGCGGGACATCTTCGCGGCATCCCCCCGTCTGGTGGCGATCTGCGAGGAGATCAGGGACCCGGGAAACCTCGGCACGATCATCAGGGCCGCCGATGCGGCGGGAGCCGACGCCGTCGTGCTGACGGGCCGCACGGTCGACCCCTACAACCCGAAGGTCGTGCGCGCCACGACAGGTTCGCTGTTCCATCTGCCCGTGTCCGTGGGCGCAGAGCTCTCGGATGTGGTCGAGAAGGCTCACGCCGCCGGACTCCGGATTCTGGCCGCGGACGTCAAGGGCGAGGATCTTCTTCATGCGCGGGCGGACGGAGTGCTCGCCGAGCCTACGGCGTGGCTGTTCGGCAATGAGGCGCGCGGTCTCGAGGACGAGGCGCTCGCGCAGGCCGACCAGGTGCTGAAGCTGCCGATCTTCGGCCGCGCCGAATCCTTGAACCTCGCCACGGCAGCGAGCGTCTGCCTGTACGAGAGCGCGTTCGCGCAGCGGGCGGCATCCTCGGCCTGATCTCCGGCGGACGAGCGGCCGCCCGTCCTGCTGGTAGGTTTGTCCCTGCTCGAGCGGAGAAGGGGACCCAGGGTCGATGCAGATTCTGATCGTGGAGGACGACGAGCGTGTCGCCGCTGCACTCGAGGCCTTCCTCGCGCGATCCGGGTACGCCACCGTGCGAGCCGCGGACGGAGCCTCCGCGCTGCAGGAATTGGGTGCGGACACCGAGGTGGTGCTCCTCGACCTCGGTCTGCCCGATGTCGACGGCATCGATCTCTGCCGTCGGATCCGCGCACGCTCCGAGGTGCCGATCGTGATCGTCACCGCACGCAACCAGGTCACGGAGCGCATCAGAGGGTTGCGTGCCGGCGCTGACGATTTCGTCGTCAAGCCCTACGACGTCCACGAGCTCCTCGCCCGGATCGAGGCGGTCACACGACGCTCTCGACCCGTGCGACCGGAATCCGAGGCGCGCGTACGTCTGCAGGATGGCGAGATCGAGATCGACCTCGTCGCCAGGCAGGTGATCATCGGACGCGCTCCGATCGAACTCACTCGCAAGGAATTCGACATCGTGGCGGTGCTCGCCCGGTACCCCGGCGTCGCCGTGCCGAAGGAGAGACTCATCCGCGAGGTCTGGAACACCGACTGGCGCGGCTTCGGGCACTCGCTCGAGGTGCACGTCGGCGCGATCCGCAAGAAGGCGGGTCAGCGGCATCTGATCGAGACCGTGCGCGGTGTCGGCTATCGGTTGGCCGGGTAGCGTTCGATGCGCAGACGTCTCGTCGTCGTCTTCCTGGTGCCGCTCGTCGCGATCCTGCTGTCGTTGGGCGGCGCCACGGCGTGGAGCGCGACCCGCAGCATCCAGCAGGCCTTCTACACCGAGCAGCTCGGTGACCTCGGGTATTTCGTGACCAGCGCGCGGCAGGCGCTGCGGTCGGGCAGCGCGACGGTGATCGATGCCGAGGTCGCCCGCTTCCACGAGGTGTACGGGATCGATGTGATCGTCTTCGATCTTTCCGGTGGGGTGTGGTCAGCGCGCGACGGCGGCGGCGAAGTCCTGTCAGAGGACGATGCCGCACGGGTCGGCCTCGCGCTCTCGGGGCGCCGCGCCGAGGCGCCCGAGCCGGTGTTCCCCTGGATCGCGGCAGAGTCCTCGCTCGTCGAGCCGGTCTTCGACGACGGCGACGTGATCGGCGCCGTGATGCTCTCCGCGGACGTCGAGGCGCCACGGACCCAGATCCTGCAGCAGATTCTTGTGCTGACGGTCGTGTCGATCGTCTCGATCGGACTCGGCGTGCTCCTCGTCTTCCAACTCGCCCGGTGGGTGCTCTCTCCGGTCCGACGTCTCGATGAGGCGATGATCGCGATCGAACGCGGCGAGATGGATGCGAGGGTCGCGGAGGACACGGGGCCTCCTGAGCTACGCCGGATGACGCGCGTGTTCAACGGCATGGCGGATGAGATCGAGCGCGTCATGACGCGTCAGCAGGAGTTCGCCCTGAACGCCTCGCACGAGCTCCGCAATCCCCTCAACGCGCTGCTGCTGCGTGTCGAGCACCTCTCGACCGGTCTCGGAGCCGACTGGAAGGACGACGTCGAGGAGACGAGGGAGGAAGGGCGCCGGATGGCTCGCATCCTCGAGACGCTCCTCGGACTCGCGCGCGGCGGACGCGCCGACACGACGATCTCAGCCGTCGATCTGACGACGCTCGCCACCCGCCGCGCAGACGCCTGGAGCGAGGTCGCGTCACAGCGACGCGTCCGGATGCTCTCGACAGGAGTGGGCCCGGTGATGAGCATCACCGACCGCACGATCGTCGAGAGCGCGCTCGACGCCGTCATCGACAATGCGGTGAAGTTCTCGCCCGCCGAGTCGGCCGTCGAGGTCGACGCGCACCGCAGCGGTGGACTCTGCGTGCTGACAGTCCGCGACCACGGCCCCGGCCTGACGCGAGAGCAGGCCGCGAACGCCGCCGACCGGTTCTGGCGCAGCGACGACAGCGGCGGGGTTCCGGGGTCAGGGCTCGGCCTCGCGATAGCGACCGACCTCTTGGAGTCGATCGGCGGCGAGCTGCGGGTCGATACGCCGGACGACGGCGGTCTGCTGGTGTCGCTGATGCTGCCGGACGGAGCTGAGGGATGAGCGGGCGGGCTAGCCGCCGCGCATGGTGGCGCAGAGGGGTGGCGACGGCACTCGTGCTGCTGCTCGCCGCCACGAGCAGCGCGTGCAGCGCTCGATCGACGGAGTGGAACGACTCTGCCTACGAGATCGCCGGCGGGGGAGCCAACGGGGTCTATTACGCCTACGGCGACGAACTCGCTCGGGAGCTGTCGGAGTCCTTGGGCATCCGCGTGTCGGCAGCCGAGACCGCCGGGTCCGTCGACAACCTCCTGCGGGTGAGCTCGGGGGAGGCCCTCCTCGGCTTCGCGCAAGGGGATGCCGCGGCCGACGCCGTCGCCGGAGCGGGAGCGTTCGACGAGCCCATGCCGGTGCAGGCTGTCGCTCGCCTGTACGACGAGTACCTCCACGTGGTCGTACGCGCGGATTCGGACATCGCCGCCCTCAGCGACCTTGCGGGCAGGACGGTGTCGCTCGGGGCCGAGAATTCCGGCGTCAATGTGATCGCGGCGCGAGCACTCGACGCCGCCGACGTCGACGTCGCGACGATCACGGATCCCCGGCTCGATCTCGGTGAGTCGATCAGCGCGCTCGAGAGATCCGAGATCGACGGATTCTTCTGGGTCGGCGGCATCCCGACACCGGGCATCGCGGAGCTCGCGACGACGACGCCCGTGCGGCTGGTGCCGATCGAGCAGACATGGGTCACGACGATCAACGCTCGATACTCCGATGCGTATCGGCCGTCCGACTTCCCCGTCGGGCTCTATGGACTCGACGAGTCCGCGCCCACGATGGCGGTGCCGAACTATCTGGTCACCTCGTCCGACACTCCGGACGGCGTCGTACGGGACGTCCTCACGAGCCTCTTCACGGTCCGCACCGATATCGCGCAGCGGGTTCCGGTCGCGTCCCTGCTCGACCGCAGGCAGGCGATCTTCACGGGGCCGGTCGACCTGCATCCGGGGGCCGTCGAGTACTACCGGGACCAGCGGGACTGAGGCCTCAAGAAATCCTCAAGAAGTCTCATTCCGGCATGTCACTCTGCCAATGTGGGGGTCGATCGCGCTCGATTCAACGGAGAATTCAGATGCCACAGAGTCCACGCCCCTCATTGAGGCGCGGACTCGGCCATTCTCCGGAGTCGTCCTGCGATCGGATCCGGTCGGAGGCTTGCTGCCACGTTCTACTCGGGGGAGGAACGGAGCAGCAGGGACGCCCCCACGGTCCGCGGGGGCGGACCGTGGGGCACTCCGGTTATCGGGCGGGATCGGCCCCATCGCGTGGTTACGAACGTGTAAATGTCGACGCATCACTGTGGAGCCACGTGAGCGACCTGGCTAGTTTGGAGAAATGATGACCACCGGTAAGCCCCTCGTCGTTGTCGACAACGTCCAGAAGCACTACGGCGACTTCCAGGCGCTCACGGATATCGACCTCACGGTGAACGCCGGCGAGGTCGTCGTGGTGATCGGTCCCTCAGGCTCGGGCAAGTCGACACTGTGTCGCACGATCAACCGCCTCGAGACGATCACGAGCGGCACGATCAGCATCGACGGCAAGGCGCTCCCCGCTGAGGGAAAGGGCCTCGCGCATCTGCGCGCAGACGTCGGCATGGTGTTCCAGTCGTTCAACCTCTTCGCGCACCTCACGATCCTCGAGAACGTGACGCTCGGCCCGATCAAGGTCCGCGGCATGAAGAAGGCCGATGCCGACAAGGAGGCGATGATGCTTCTCGAGCGCGTCGGCGTCGCCCAGCAGGCCTCGAAGCTTCCCGCACAGCTCTCCGGCGGACAGCAGCAGCGCGTCGCGATCGCCCGCGCTCTCGCCATGCAGCCCAAGGTCATGCTCTTCGACGAGCCGACCAGCGCGCTCGACCCCGAGATGATCAACGAGGTCCTCGACGTCATGGTGGAGCTCGCCCGTGACGGCATGACGATGATCGTCGTGACCCACGAGATGGGCTTCGCTCGCAAGGCCGCCAACCGGGTCGTGTTCATGGCCGACGGCAAGATCGTCGAGGAGGCGACGCCTGAGGAGTTCTTCACGAACCCGAAGAGCGACCGCGCCAAGGACTTCCTCTCCAAGCTCCTCACGCACTGACGAGCCTCACAGACCTTTGCACACACAGCACACGAAGGAGACGCACATGCGACGCACACGGACACTGGCAGGAATCGGGATCGCGACGGTTGCACTGTTCGCGCTGACGGCCTGCAACAGCGGCAGCCCGTCCAGCCCCGGCGCCGGAACCGGCGGCGAAGAGAGCGAGGACTCCACCTGGTTCGAGGTCGCTGACGACGTCCAGCTCGAGGGCAGCCCGACGTTCGACGCCATCCAGGAGCGCGACAAGGTGATCGTCGGCGTCAAGGAGGACCAGCCCGGGCTCGGCTACCTCGATGTCACGACCGGAGAGCGCACCGGCTTCGACGTCGACATCGCACGGTGGATCGCCGCATCCCTGGGCTACGACGAGGACAAGATCGAGTTCAAGCCGATCGCTTCGGCGAACCGCGAGCAGGCGATCACCAACGGTGACATCGACTACTACGTCGGCACCTACTCGATCAACGACAAGCGCAAGGAGCTCATCGACTTCGCGGGTCCCTACTTCATCACCGGTCAGGGACTCCTGGTCGCCGCCGACGCGGACGACGCCGAGGCTCTCGAGGACTTCAACGGCAAGACCGTCTGCTCGGCGACCGGCTCGACGCCGATCCAGAACATCAAGGCGAACTTCCCCGAGATCAAGACGCAGGAGTACGACCTGTACTCCGCCTGCGTCCAGGACCTCATCGACGGCAAGGTCGACGCCGTGACCACCGACCAGGCGATCCTGATCGGCTACGCGGCCCAGTACCCGGATGACGTCAAGGTGACCGGCGGCCTCTTCACCGAGGAGCGCTACGGTGTCGGCCTCACGAAGGGCGACGACGCGCTGCGCACGCACATCAACGAGCTCTTCACCGACGGTGGCGACATCTGGCAGGCGATCTTCGACGCGAACCTCGGTTCCAGCGGCATCGAGGTCGAACAGCCCGAGGTCGACGCTTACTGATCGACATGGGCGGCCCCCTCAGGGGGGCCGCCCATTCACTCTGAAGAAGGGAGGGTGGCGTGGACGTCATCTTCGGCAACCTCGACCTGTGGGGACAGGCGATCAGCAACACGCTGATCGTGTTCTTCGCGGGCGGGATCATCGCACTGATCCTGGGTCTGATCGTCGGGGCCATGCGTGTCTCCCCGGTGCCCATCGCCCGCGGCGTCGGCACGGTGTACGTGAACACCGTGCGCAACACCCCGCTCACCCTCGTGTTCTTCTTCTTCATCTTCGGGTACCCGCAACTCGGGTTGCCCGAACTGTCGAACCTCGTGCTCGGCATCCTCGCCATCGGCATCTACACGGCGACCTATGTGGCCGAGGTCCTGAGGGCGGGTATCAACACGGTGCCCGTCGGTCAGGCCGAGGCCGCGCGGGCCATCGGACTTCCCTTCGGACAGGTGATGGGTCTCGTGATCCTGCCGCAGGCGTTCCGCTCGGTCGTCCCGCCGATGATGAGCGTCTTCATCGCGCTCCTGAAGAACACGACCGTCGCAGCCGGGTTCTCGGTCGCCGAGCTCGCGGCTCTCCGGTCGACCATCAACGATTCGGCCGACCGTCCGGGCAACCCGATGGAGGTCCTCCTCTGGGTCGCCGTCGTGTTCGTCGCCCTGGTGCTGCTGTTGAGCTGGCTGCAGCGATATCTCGAGAACCGTTGGAGGATCGCGCGATGAGCTCTGTACTGTACGACGTCCCCGGACCCCGGGCGATCGCCCGCAACCGGATCATCGCGGTCGCCACCGTCGTCCTCGTCCTGGCCGCCATCGGCTTCATCGTGCTCCGCATGGTGGAGACAGGCCAGTTCTCGGCGGAGAAGTGGTACGTGTTCACGTTCTCCAACGTGTGGATGGGTATCTTCAAGGCCCTGGGCAACACGCTCGCAGCCTTCGCGCTCGCCGCCGTCCTCAGCGTCGTCCTCGGCTTCGTGCTGGCCATCGGGCGGCTCTCCGAGCACGCGTGGGTGCGGATCCCCGTGACAGCCGTCACCGAGCTCTTCCGTGCCGTTCCAGTGCTGGTGTTCATGATGCTGCTCTACTACGGGCTCCCCGTGGTCGGAATCAAGATGGATCCCTACTGGGCCGTCGTGATCGCACTGATGGCCTACAACGGCTCCGTGCTCGCCGAGGTGCTGAGGGCCGGCATCGAGTCCCTGCCTCGCGGGCAGAAAGAAGCGGGCTACGCGATCGGGCTCCGCAAGAGCGGCGTGATGCGTCTCATCCTCCTGCCGCAGGCGATCCGGGCGATGCTCCCGGTGATCGTCGCGCAGCTGGTCGTCACGATGAAGGACACCGCTCTGGGCTTCATCATCACCTACCCCGAGCTGCTGTACTACGCGAAGCAGCTGACGTCGCAGCAGGGTCGCCCGATCCTGCAGTCGGCCTTCGTCATCGGCGGCATCTACATCGTCATGTGCCTCATCCTGTCGGGCATCGCGAAGTGGGTCGAGATCCAGACCCGTCGCTCGCCGAAGGTGAAGGCGATCCACGCGGCAGAGGATCCCCGCCAGCACGGCGACGGCACCGACACCGAGCTCATCACGCTGCAGCGCGGGGGCAGCGGCTTCGGCGGCACCGGTGGTGTAGGCGGGCTGGACAGCTCCGATCCGAAGTGATGTCCACCGGCGCGGGGCGACCGCCTCGCGCCGGTAGACTCCTGTCTCGTGTCTGAGTCTCCCGAAATCACCCCGGAAGCGGTCGAAGCCGCCGTGGCGGCCGCGCTCGAAGCGATCGCCGCAGCCGCCGATACGACCGAACTGAAAGCCGCTCGCGCCGCGCACGTCGCCGACGGATCGCCGCTCGCCGTCCTGAACGCCTCGATGCGTCAGGTCGCCCCCGAGAACAAGGCCGCCTTCGGCAAGCTCGTCGGCCAGGGCCGCGGTCAGGTCACCAAGGCCCTCGCCGCCAAGGAGGAGGAGCTCGCCGCCGCGGAGGTCGCTGAGCGCCTCGAGGCCGAGCGGCTGGACATCACGGCGATACCCTCGCGCACACGCGTCGGCGCCCGGCATCCGCTGACCCTGCTGAGCGAGCAGATCTCGGACATCTTCGTGGGCATGGGCTGGGAGATCGCGGAAGGACCCGAGCTCGAGCACGAGTGGTTCAACTTCGACGCTCTGAACTTCGACGTCGACCACCCCGCCCGTCAGGAACAGGACACCTTCTACGTCGACCCGCCGTCGCGCCACCTCGTCATGCGCACGCACACGAGCCCCGTGCAGGTGCGCTCGATGCTCGATCGCGAGGTGCCGATCTACGTGCTCTGCCCCGGCCGCGTGTACCGCACCGACGAGTTCGACGCGACGCACCTCCCCGTCTTCACCCAGTTCGAAGGACTCGTCGTCGACAAGGGCATCTCGATGGCGCATCTCAAGGGAACGCTCGACCACGTCGCGCGTCAGCTCTTCGGCCCCGAGGCCAAGACGCGCTTCCGCACGAACTTCTTCCCCTTCACCGAGCCGTCGGCCGAGCTCGACCTCTGGCACCCCACCTTCAAGGGCGGCGCCCGTTGGATCGAGTGGGGCGGCTGCGGCATGATCAACCCGAACGTGCTCCGCGCGGCGGGGATCGATCCCGACGTCTACAGCGGCTTCGCGTTCGGAATGGGCGTCGAGCGGGGACTCATGTTCCGCAGCGATGTGCAGGACATGCGGGACATGGCAGAGGGCGATGTCCGTTTCAGCGAGCAGTACGGGATGGTGGTGTGATGCGCGTCCCGCTTTCGTGGCTGCGTGAGTACGTCGATCTGGCAGCGGATACGACACCGGAAGACGTCCTCGCAGCGCTCGTGACCGTCGGATTCGAGGAGGAGGACGTCCACCGCTTCGAGATCTCGGGTCCCGTCGTCGTCGGACAGGTCGTCTCGCTCGAGGCCGAGCCGCAGTCCAACGGCAAGACGATCAACTGGTGCCAGGTCGATGTCGGTGAGGCGAACGGCGGAATCCGTGGAATCGTCTGCGGCGCGCACAACTTCGTCGCGGGTGACAAGGTCGTCGTGACGCTTCCCGGTGCAGTGCTGCCGGGGCCGTTCCCGATCGCCGCCCGCAAGACCTACGGGCACGTGTCCGACGGCATGATCGCCTCTGCGCGTGAGCTGGGGCTCGGCGACGAACACAACGGCATCCTCGTCCTCGCGGACCTCGGTATCGATGCACCCGTCGGCACAGACGCCATCAGCCTGCTCGGACTCGACGATGTCGCGGTCGAGATCAACGTCACGCCCGACCGCGGGTACGCGTTCTCGCTGCGCGGTGTCGCCCGTGAGTACTCCCACGCGACCGGAGCACCGTTCCGCGACCCGGCCGAGCGCGACTTCACCGAGCTCCAGCCGGGCGCCGGTCACACGGCGATCGTCGACGATGCAGCCCCCGTACGCGGCCGCGTCGGCGCCAGCGAGTTCGTCACGCGCGTCGTCCGAGACGTCGACCCCGCGCGGCCGACCCCGCCGTGGATGATCGCGCGGCTGTCGCTCGCCGGCATGCGCTCGCTCGGCATCCTGATCGACATCACCAACTACGTGATGCTCGAATTGGGGCAGCCGCTGCACGGGTACGACCTCGACAGGCTCTCCGGTGGCATCACCGTGCGTCGTGCGACGGCCGGTGAGACGATGACGACCCTCGACGGCCAGGAGCGGAAGCTCCACGTCGAGGACCTCCTGATCACCGATGAGTCGGGTCCGATCGGTCTCGCCGGCGTCATGGGCGGCGGCACGACCGAGATGAGCGACACGACGCACAACGTGCTGATCGAGGCCGCGACCTTCGACCCTGTGACGATCGCCCGCACCGCACGCCGTCACAAGCTGCCCAGCGAGGCATCCAAGCGGTTCGAGCGCGGTGTCGACCCGCTCGTGCCGTTCGTGGCAGCCCGCCGTGCAGCCGACCTGATGGTCGAATTCGCCGGCGGCACGCTCACCGACGAGGGCGGCGCTCTGTTCGCCGAGGTGTTCGTCGCGGACATCGACCTCCCGCGCGGATTCGTGCAGGGGCTCATCGGCGTCGACTACTCCGACGACGAGATCGTCGGCGCGCTCACGACCATCGGCGCAGAGGTCTCCGGGTCGAATGCCGGGTGGACCGTGATCCCGCCGACCTGGCGTCCCGACCTCACCGACAAGTGGTCTCTCGCCGAAGAGGTCGCTCGCATCCACGGTCTCGACCGCATCCCGTCCGTGCTGCCGACGCCGCCGTCCGGCCGCGGTCTCACCTCACACCAGCAGGGTCGTCGCCGCGTCGCCGACGCGCTGGCGGCTGCCGGTCTCGTCGAGACGCCCTCGTTCCCCTTCACGACGGAGGCGGAGAACGACCTGCACGGCTCGGCGTCGGGAGAGCATCTGCCCAGCATCCGGCTCGCGAACCCGCTCGACGGCTCCGCTCCGTTCCTGCGTCGATCGCTGATCCCCGGGCTTCTGCAGACCGCGCACCGCAACATCTCGCGCGGCCTCACGGACCTCGCGCTGTTCGAGACCGGAGTCGTGTTCCTGCCCGAGCCGAGTGTCGAGTACGGCACGGACGAGGTGCCGCCGCTCGGCGAGCGTCCGTCGGACGACACGCTCGCCGAACTGAACGCGTCGATCCCACCGCAGCACCGTCATGTCGCGGCGCTGTTCACGGGCAACGTCGTGACCAAGCAGCCGGGACGCGCCGCGGAGCCCTACGGGCTCTCCGAGGCGCTCGACGCCGCCAGAGTCATCGCGGCTGCAGCCGGAGTCGACCTCGATGTGGTGCAGGGGCAGCGCGCGGCGCTGCACCCCGGACGCACCGGCGTGCTCTCCGTCGGCGACGTCGAGATCGGCTACGTCGGCGAACTCCACCCCGAGGTCGCCGCCGGAGCAGACCTTCCCGGTCGTGCCACCGTGCTCGAGCTCGACCTCGACGAGGTCATCGCGCTCGGCGGGAACCGTGCGGTCGCCGCCTCGCTGTCGACGTTCCCCGCTGCGACACAGGACGTGTCGCTGGTGGTCGGCGCTGATGTGCCGGCGGGCGACGTGCGCGCTGCGCTCACCGAGGGCGCCGGTGCGCTTCTCGAGTCGATCCGCCTCGTCGACGACTACCGGGGGGACGGCGTCGCGGATGGTCAGAAGAGTCTCACCTTCGCGCTGCGCTTCCGCGCGGACGACCGCACGCTCACCGCAGCCGAGGCGACAGAGGCGAAGCTCGCGGGTGTCTCTGTCGCAGCTGAGCGCTTCGACGCGACCCTGCGCGACTGAAGCTCCGCCTGAACCGACCCGCACGCGGACCGCACTCGAACGGTGCGGTCCGCGTGCGCGTGCTCTCTCGGGATGCTGCCGACGCCGCCGAGCCGACCTGAGCGCGGTGGACCTGCGAGGTACCGTGTCGGGATGAGCATCCTGCCCCACAGCACTCCCGCGGCGGTTCCCGATGGTGTCCGACCGATGGGTGAAGCGCCGTTCCTCGAACCCGGCGACCAGATCTCCTGGCACTACCGCAAGCCCGGCTGGCAGCCCGGCGATGCGTCGACCATCACGCCCATGCGGGTGGTCCGCGACGATGAACGCGGTCTGGTGGCATGGCTCGCTCCGGGCACGCTCCAGGAGGGGCAGGGTACTCCGGCGGGCGAGCGCATCCGGACCGTTCCGCTCGAGCGTCGGTGGCTCGATCCGCGTACCCGGATCGTGGAGGAGTGGTGGGGCAACGGCATCCTCCGCATCGCTCCGGCCGGTGCGGCGTGGTCGGTGTGGCTGTTCTGGAGCGATGTGAGCGGTCCCGAGTGGGAGTTCGCCGGGTGGTACGTGAATCTCGAGAACGCGCATCTGCGCACCGACCGCGACACGTATTCATCGGATCACATCCTCGACGTGGAGATCCAGGCGGACGGTCAGGTGCACCTCAAGGACGAGGACGAGGTGATCGCGGCCGTCGAGCAGGGACGTCTCACCTCTGAGCAGGCCGCGCAGATCGAACGACACGCGGACGCGGCGATCGAGTCCTTCCATCACGGTGACTGGCCGTTCGACGCCGAATGGCGCTACTGGCGCCCGGATCCCTCGTGGACGGTCCCGGAACTGTCCGGCCTGTCGGATCTTCGCACGAGCTGACCGGCATCCGCCCTGAGCGGAAGACCCTTCCCCTCGCGCGGCGAAGATGGTGGCATGGGGTCATGACGGATGTTCTGATCCTCGGCGGCACCGGCTGGCTGTCCGGCCGCATCGCCAGACGGCTGCTCCTGAGCGGGGCGACGGTGATGTGCCTGGCGCGCGGAGGACGACCGTCTCCGGAGGGCGCGAGCCTGGTGCTGGCCGATCGTGACGCCAGGGACGCCTACGATGCGGTGTCCGGTCGGGAGTGGGATCACGTGATCGACGTCTCGTCGAACGCGGCCCACGTCTCCGCTGCGGTCGCGACACTCGGTGAGCGAGCGGGCCGCTGGACGTACGTCTCGTCGATGTCGGCATACTCCGACGAGGAGACGGTCGGTGCAGACGAGTCGGCGACGCTGCATCCGCCGGCTGAGAGGGGAGACGACGAGTACGGCCGGCAGAAGGTGGCCGCCGAGGACGCTGTCCGTGCACTCGGCGACCGCACCCTGATCGTGCGCCCGGGATTGATCGTCGGGGCGGACGACCCGAGTGATCGTTTCGGGTATTGGGCTGCCGCTTTTCTGCGTGCCGAGGACGGCCCGGTGCTGCTTCCGCCTGTCGAGGAGCGCGACGTGCAGGTGATCGACGTCGACGACCTGTCCGAGTTCGTCGCCACCACGGGGGCCACCGGCGTGATCAACACGATCGGCGATCGGCATCGGCTGAGCGAAGTCCTCGACGCCGTGCGCAGACGTGCGGGGCACCGGGGAGACACGGTCGCGGCATCTGACGCCTGGCTCGTCGAGCACGGTGTGGCGTATTGGGCGGGGGAGCGGTCGCTGCCGCTGTGGCTGCCGAGCGAGATGACCGGATTCATGACCAGGTCGAACGCCCGCTACCGCGCGGCAGGAGGTCGGCTTCGTCCGCTCGACGAGACGATCGCCGCCGTGGTCGATGACGAGCAGGCGCGCGGCGTCGATCGGGACCGGCGGGCAGGGCTCACTCGCGCCGACGAACTCGCGCTGTTGCAGCTGATCGACTGATCGGGGCCTCGCTAGACTGCGATCAGTGACACGGGGTGCCGCATCCGCGGCTGAGAACAGACCCGTCGAACCTGATCTAGTTCGTACTAGCGAAGGGATGTCGCGTTGAGCGATCGTCTGCGTCCTGACTCCGAATCGACCTTGGCCACCTCGGCGGCTGAGCTCCTGACAGGGCTGCGCGACAGCCCACCCTTGACCCATTGCATCACCAACAGCGTCGTCACGGGCTTCACCGCGAACGTGCTGCTCGCCCTCGGCGCGGCGCCGGCGATGGTCGACATCGTCGGTGAGGCGGGGATGTTCGCCGGGGTGGCCTCCGGGGTGCTGATCAACCTCGGTACGCCGACTCCGGAGCAGCGTGCGGCGAGCCGTGAAGCCGCGGCAGGAGCCCTCGCCGCAGGTACTCCGTGGGTGCTGGATCCCGTCGCGATCGGCGCGCTGCCGGTGCGCACGGCACTCGCGCACGAGCTGGCCGACGCACGCCCCACGGCGATCAGGGGGAACGCCTCGGAGATCCTCGCCCTCGCGGGGCTCAGCGCTGGGGGGCGCGGCGTCGATGCGACGGACACGACCGATGCCGCGGCCGAAGCGGCACTCGCACTCGCTTCGCGGCACGGCGCGGTGGTCGCGGTGTCGGGACCGGTCGACCTGGTGACGGATGGAGCACGATTGCTCCGCATCGCGAACGGTCATGAACTGCTCACCCGTGTCACCGGCGGCGGATGCGCGCTGGGTGCCGTCATGGCGGCGTTCCTCGGTGCGGCGCGCTCGACGGCTGCGGATCCGCTCACCGCCGTCTCGGCGGCGAGCCTCGTGTACACGATCGCCGCCGAGCGTGCCGCGGCGCGGGCCGCGGGCCCCGGCAGCTTCGCCGTCGCACTGCTCGACGCGCTCGCCGCCGTGCAGCCGGAGGACCTCGCCCTCGCCGCGCGTGTGCAGGAGCACGCGCTGTGATCGCGGACCTCTCCCTCTATCTCGTCACGGATCCCACCCTCTGCGGCGCGCGGGGCGTCGCGGAGACGGTGCGACTCGCCGTCGACGGGGGCGTGCGCATCGTCCAGCTGCGCGACAAGGGCGCGACGGATGCCGAGACCGCCGATCAGTTGATCGAGCTCTCTCGGGTGATCGACGGCCGTGCACTGCTCGTGGTGAACGACCGCGTCGAGGCGGCGCTGATCGCTCGCGCCAGGGGAGCGCGGGTCGACGGCGTGCACCTCGGCCAAGGCGACGTATCGGTGCTGCGGGCACGCGAGCGGCTGGGACCCGAGGCGATCATCGGGTTGACGGCGAACACGTCGGAGCATCTCGACGCCGTGGCCGCGCTGCCGGCGGGAACGGTCGACTATCTCGGCGTCGGCGTGATCCGTCCCACCGCCACCAAGCCGGATCACCCGCCGGCCCTGGGAATCGACGGCTTCGGTGCGCTCGCCGCGAGGACCGCACTGCCATGCGTCGCCATCGGCGGCGTGGGAATCGACGACATCGAGCGCCTTCGGGATGCGGGTGCGGCGGGGCTCGCCGTCGTCTCCGCCATCTGCGCCGCCGTCGATCCGACGAGGACGGCCCGGGCATTCCTCAGCCGATGGAGGGCTTCGGGCACACCTCGCGTGCTCAGCATCGCGGGGAGCGACCCGTCGGGCGGGGCGGGGATCCAGGCCGATCTCAAGTCGATCGCCGCGAACGGGGGCTATGGCATGGCGGCTGTCACGGCGCTCACGGCGCAGAACACCAGGGGAGTCCGAGCGGTGCACGTGCCTCCTGCCGAGTTCCTCCGGCAGCAGCTCGATGCCATCTCGGACGACATCGTCATCGACGCGGTGAAGATCGGGATGCTGGCGAACACGGAGGTGATCGCCACCGTCGCCGCCTGGCTCGACGCCGTCCGTCCGCCGATCGTCGTGCTCGACCCGGTCATGGTCGCGACCAGCGGTGATCGCCTTCTCGATGAGGATGCCGAGCGCGCACTCCGCGGGCTCCTCGAGCGCGCTCATGTCGTGACGCCCAACCTCGCCGAGCTCGCCGAGCTCTCCGATCGTCCGATCACGGGGTGGGACGACGCGCTCGAGGCCGGGGCCGAGCTCTCCGCCCGCATCGGCGGGGCGGTGCTCGTCAAGGGAGGGCACCTCGACGGCGACGACGTTCCGGACGCGTTGATCGATGTCGCCGGAGGCGTCAGACACGGCTATCCCGGGTCGCGCATCATGACACACAACACGCACGGCACCGGATGCTCGCTGTCGTCGGCCCTCGCCACCCGCCTCGCCGGAGGGGAGTCCCCTGTCGACGCGGTGGAATCGGCGAGGACCTGGCTGCGGGAATCCCTGAGGCAGAGCGATGCGCTCGACATCGGCAGCGGTCACGGACCGGTGAACCACTTCGGCGGCCTCTGGCGACGAGGGGGACTCGAGGCCGCACCCGACCGTGCCGACCTCCGCGATCGGTGGTGGGACCGGATCGCGCACGTGCGGGCCGACATCGACGAGCTGTCCTTCATCCGCGCTCTGGCCGACGGGACTCTCGACCGCGAACGGTTCCTCTTCTACCTCCGACAGGACGCCCTCTATCTCCGGGAGTACGCCCGAGTGCTCGCAGCGGCCGCGCGGATCGCGCCCACACCGCACGAGCAGGCGTTCTGGGCTCAGTCGGCGCAGGGGGCGATCACCGGAGAGCTCGAGCTCCATGCATCGTGGCTGGCGCCGGGCGCGGGAGTGGAAGCGGCGACCTTCGCCGTCGATCCGGCGCCTGCGACCGTCGCGTACCTCGACCACCTGCGCTCCGTGGCCTTCGGCGGCGACTACGCCGAGCTCATCGCGGCCGTGCTGCCGTGCTTCCGGCTGTACACCGATCTCGGAACCCGCCTGCACGCGGGGGAGTTCGACGCGTACGCCCGAGACCCGCAGCATCCCTACGCATCGTGGCTCGCGACATATGCCGATCCCGCGTTCGAGAAGGCGACGGAGCAGGCGATCGACCATGTGATGCATGCGGCGACGGAGTCGGATGCCGCGGGGCGGCGACGGATGCTCCGCGCCTTCGAGGTCTCCAGCGCGCACGAACTCGCCTTCTTCGCGGCGCCGGCACTCCGCGCGTCCGGCGGATGACGGACCGGATTTGCGCATGCCGCGACGAGCGCGCTATCGTCGCGGCATGCCTTCGGCCGCCACCGCTCCTCTGACGCTCGTTCCGAGCGTCATCGCCGTGCGCCGACGCCGCAGCGGCCGCCGACTCTAGGCGACCCTGCGCTTCTGCCTGCGTACGCACGGCGGTCGAGTGCCGGTGTCGCCGCCCCGGTTCCCGACACTCCACCCCGCGTTCGCCGAGGGGTCCGACCGTTAAGGTAGAAGAATGACGTACTCCGTCGCCGTCTCCGGCGCATCCGGCTACGCGGGCGGCGAGATCCTGCGCCTCCTCGCGTCTCATCCCGACATCGAGATCCGCACGGTGACGGCGCACTCGAACGCCGGTCAGCCGCTCGTGCAGCATCAGCCGCACCTGCGGTCGCTCGCACACCTCACCCTGCAGGACACCACGCCCGAGACGCTCGCCGGGCACGACATCGTCTTCCTCGCTCTGCCGCACGGGCAGTCCGGGCAATACACCGACGCGCTCGGCGACACGCCGCTCGTGATCGACGCGGGAGCGGACCACCGACTGACGTCGCAGGATTCCTGGGACGCGTTCTACGGCGGCGACTTCCACGAACCGTGGGCCTACGGCGTTCCCGAGCTGCTCGTCGGCGGTGTCAAGCAGCGCGAGAGGCTGCGCGAGGCGAAGCGCATCGCCGCTCCCGGCTGCAACGCCTCGACCGTGAGCCTGAGCCTGGCCCCCGGGGTCGCCGCAGGGGTGATCGACGCGGGGGACATCGTCTCGGTGCTCGCCGTCGGCCCGTCCGGAGCGGGGAAGAGCCTCAAGACCAACCTGCTCGCCGGCGAGATCCTCGGCACAGCCAATCCCTACGCGGTCGGGGGCACGCACCGGCACATCCCGGAGATCCGCCAGGCGCTCGCCGCGGCATCCGGCTCCCCAGCCGACGGCATCCGCATCTCGTTCACGCCTGTGCTGGTTCCGATGTCGCGGGGCATCCTCGCCACCTCGACCGCGCCGATCGTCGGCGATGTCAGCGATGCGGAGATTCGCGCCGCCTGGGAGGACGCCTACCGCGACGAGACCTTCGTGCAGTTGCTGCCCGCCGGTCAGTTCCCGCGCACGGCCGATGTCCTCGGTGCGAACACCGCCCTGATCGGTCTCGCGATCGATCGCGCGGCGAACCGCGTGACGGTGGTCACCGCGGTCGACAACCTCGTCAAGGGCACCGCCGGCGCTGCCGTCCAATCCATGAACCTCGCGCTGGGGCTGCCCGAGTCCCGCGCCCTCTCAGTGAACGGAGTCGCGCCGTGAGCGTCACCGCCCCCGCAGGATTCGAAGCGGCCGGAGTCGCCGCAGGTCTCAAATCGACCGGAAAGCCCGATGTCGCCGTCGTGGTCAATCGTGGCCCGCGCAAGGTCGGTGCGGCTGTGTTCACCAGCAACCGCGCCAAGGCGAACCCCATCATCTGGTCGCAGCAGGCCGTCGCCGATCGTGTGGTCGAGGCCGTCGTGCTGAACTCCGGAGGCGCGAACTGCTTCACCGGCAGCTTCGGCTTCCAGACGACGCACCAGACCGCAGAGAAGGCGGCCGAGCTGCTCGGCGTCGGCGCCGGCGACGTGCTCGTGTGCTCGACCGGCCTCATCGGAGTCGGAGACGAGGTCTTCCGCGCGAAGGTCCTCTCGGGCACCGAACAGGCGATCGCCGAGCTGTCGACAGACGGCGGCGATGTCGCGGCCGAGGCCATCATGACCACCGACAGCGTGTCGAAGACCGCCGTGGTCAGCCGAGACGGCTGGACCATCGGCGGCATGGCCAAGGGAGCGGGCATGCTCGCTCCCGGGCTCGCCACGATGCTCGTCGTCATCACGACGGATGCCGTGCTCGAGCCTCTCGAGGCGGATGCGGCGCTGCGATTCGCCACCGGCACGACGTTCGACCGCCTCGATTCGGACGGATGCATGTCGACCAACGATCAGGTCACACTGCTCGCGAACGGCGCTTCCGAGGTGGTGCCCGACCTCAAGGACTTCTCCGCCGCGCTGGCAGAGCTATGCCAGGAGCTCGCGGTCAAGCTGCAGGGCGATGCCGAGGGGGCCAGCCACGACATCACCATCGAGGTGCAGCACGCCGCGACCGAGGCGGAGGCGGTCGAGGTCGGCCGCTCCGTCGCGCGCAACAATCTCTTCAAGGCCGCCATCTTCGGCAACGACCCCAACTGGGGGCGGGTGCTCGCAGCGATCGGCACCACGAACGCCCAGTTCGACCCGTACGACGTCGACGTCTGGATGAACGGCGTCCGGGTGTGCAGCGAGGGCGGCCCCGACCGTCCGCGCGAGGAGGTCGACCTCACTCCGCGTGCCACGCATCTCGTGATCGATCTCAAGGTCGGCGATGCCACCGCGACGATCCTCACGAACGACCTCACCCACGATTACGTGCACGAGAACAGCGCCTACGCCTCATGACCGACATTCAGGACACCACCCCGGACGTCGCCGCCGTGAAGGCCGCGACGCTCATCGAGTCGCTCCCGTGGCTGAAGAAGTTCCGCGACCAGATCGTCGTCGTCAAGTACGGCGGCAATGCGATGGTCTCCGACGAGCTGCAGGAGGCGTTCGCACAGGACATCGCGTACCTGCGCTACGTCGGCGTGCTGCCGGTCGTCGTGCACGGCGGCGGACCGCAGATCTCCGACATGCTCCAGCGACTCGAGATCCCGAGCGAGTTCAAGGGCGGCTACCGGGTCACCAACACCGAGGCGATCAGCGTCGTGCGCATGGTCCTCACGGGCCAGGTGAACCCGCAGCTCGTCTCGAAGATCAACTCGCACGGTCCGATCGCCACCGGGTTGAGCGGGGAGGACGCCGGCCTGTTCGGTGGTCGTCGTCGCGGTGTCGTGATCGACGGCGAGGAGATCGACCTCGGACGCGTCGGCGACGTCGTGGAGGTCGACCCGACGCCCGTGCTCGATCACCTCGCGGCGGGACGCGTGCCCGTCGTCTCGAGCATCGCGCCCGACCTCGATCACCCCGGCCAGTCGCTCAACGTGAACGCGGATGCCGCGGCGGCCGCCCTCGCCGTGGCGCTCAACGCTCGCAAGCTCGTCATCCTCACCGACGTGCCGGGGCTCTATGCCGACTGGCCCAACCGCGACTCGCTCGTGTCGCACCTCACCTCGGAGGCTCTCATCGAGATGCTGCCGACACTCGAATCCGGCATGATCCCGAAGATGAAGGCCTGCCTGGATGCGATCGAAGGCGGCGTTGATGCCGCCGCGATCATCGACGGACGCGTGCCGCACTCGGTGCTCGTCGAACTCTTCACCAGCAAGGGAATCGGAACTGAAGTGGTCTTGGGAAGCGCAGGGATGAACGCATGAGCAACTGGCAGGATGACGCAGCGAGCGATCTGGTCCTCAACGCGGGCCCGCGCCTGGCGATGCTGACACGAGGCGAGGGGTCCTACCTCTGGGACTCCGAGGGCAAGCGCCACCTCGACTTCCTCGCCGGCATCGCGGTGACCTCGCTCGGTCACGCGCACCCGGTGTTCGTCGAGGCCGTGTCGAGACAGGCCGCGACTCTCGCGCACGTGTCGAACTACTTCGCGACGCCCTGGCAGCTCGCGCTCGCCGCACGGCTGAAGCGCCTCGCGGGCGCCGGGATCGACGGCCGCGTGTTCTTCTCGAACTCCGGCGCCGAGGCGAACGAAGCGGCGTTCAAGCTCGCCCGACTCCACGGGGGAACGGACAAGCCGCGCATCCTCGCGCTCGAGAACGGATTCCACGGGCGCACCATGGGGTCACTCGCGCTGACGGCCAAGGCCGCGATGCGCGCGCCGTTCGAGCCGATGCCCGGAGGAGTGGAGCACATCCCGGCGACCGTCGAGGCTCTGGAAGCCGCGATCGATGACCGGGTCGCCGCCGTCATCGTGGAGCCGATCCAGGGCGAGGCCGGCGTGGTCGAGCTTCCGGACGGCTATCTGCAGGCCGCCCGTTCGCTCACGCTGAAGCACGGGGCGCTGCTGATCGTCGACGAGATCCAGACGGGTGCCGGACGCACGGGGGCCTGGTTCGGCTTCAGCCACGAGGGCATCACTCCCGACGCGATCACGCTCGCGAAGGGCATCGGCGGAGGCTTCCCGATCGGCGCTCTCGTCACCTACGGTGCGGCGAGCTCGCTCTTCACGCCGGGTTCGCACGGATCGACGTTCGGCGGCAACCCGCTGGCCACCGCCGTGGCCGACGCCGTGCTCACCGAGATCGAGAACGCCGGACTCGTCGAGAACGCTGCGCGTCGCGGCGAGGAGATCCGACAGATCATCGCGGACATCGACTCGCCCCTCGTCACGGGAGTGCGTGGCCGAGGGCTCCTCATCGGAGTGGCACTCGGCGCCCCCGTCGCGAACGACGTGGTCGCCGCCGCTCAGGAGCGCGGCCTCATGGTGAACGCAGCCAACCCCGAGACGGTGCGCATCGCCCCGGCTCTCACGATCGGAGACGCTGAACTCGCCGAGTTCCGCAAGCTCTTCGCCGATTCGCTCGCTGACGTACAGACATCCCTCGCCGAATCCGGAAAGGCCCTCGCATGACCCGCCACCTGCTGCGTGACGACGATCTGACCCCCGCCGAGCAGGCGGAGATCCTCGATCTCGCCATCGAGCTGAAGAAGGACCGCTGGGCGAACAAGGCTCTCGCCGGTCCCCAGACGGTCGCGGTGATCTTCGACAAGTCGTCCACCCGCACCCGCGTCTCCTTCGCGGTGGGCATCGCCGACCTCGGCGGCACGCCGCTGATCATCTCGACCGCGAGCAGCCAGCTCGGCGGCAAGGAGACGCCGTCCGACACCGCGCGGGTTCTCGAGCGCCAGGTCGCGGCGATCGTCTGGCGCACCTATGCGCAGGCGGGGCTCGAAGAGATGGCCGCCGGCACCACGGTGCCAGTCGTCAACGCCCTCTCGGACGACTTCCACCCGTGCCAGCTGCTCGCCGACCTGCTCACGATCCGAGAGCACAAGGGCGAGCTCAAGGGGCTGACCCTGACGTTCTTCGGCGACGGGCAGAGCAACATGGCGCACTCCTACGCACTGGCCGGTGTCACTGCCGGCATGCATGTGCGCATCGCGTCACCTGCGGAGTACGCCCCGCGCGCCGACGTCGTCGAGGCGGCCGACCGCCGGGCTGCGGAGACCGGCGGCTCGATCACGCTGTTCACGGATGCGGTCGAGGCTGCGGCCGGCGCCGACGTGGTGGTCACCGACACCTGGGTGTCGATGGGCAAGGAGGAGGAGAAGCTCGCGCGCATCCGCGATCTCGGCGGCTACAAGGTGACCCCCGAGACGATGGAGATCGCCGATTCCGAGGCCATCTTCATCCACTGCCTTCCCGCCGACCGCGGCTACGAGGTGGACTCCGAGGTCATCGACGGACCGCAGAGCGTCGTCTGGGATGAGGCCGAGAACCGTCTCCACGCGCAGAAGGCCCTGCTCGTCTGGCTGCTCGGCAAGAAGGACGCGTGATGGTCGACTCGAAGAACGAAGGCACGAACGAAGGCGCACTGTGGGGCGCCCGCTTCGCGAGCGGGCCGTCGCCCGAGCTCGTCGAGCTCAGCAGATCGACGCATTTCGACTGGATCCTCGCCCCGTACGACATCGCGGGCTCGCATGCGCACGCGACGGCGCTCGCGGCTGCCGGCTACCTCGAACCTGCTGAGGCGGCCAGGATGCATGAGGGGCTCGATGCCGTGGCGCGCAAGGTCGCCGACGGCACGCTGCAGCCCGTCCCCTCCGATGAGGACGTGCACGGTGCGCTCGAGCAGGCGCTGATCGCCGAGCTCGGTCCCGAACTGGGCGGACGCCTGCGCGCCGGACGCAGCCGCAACGATCAGATCGCCACTCTCGTGCGCATGTACCTGATCGATCACGCTCGAGTGATCGCGCGCGACATCCTCCGTGTCATCGACGCGCTCGTCGCGCAGGCCGAGGCCCACCCCGACGCGATCCTCCCCGGCCGCACGCATCTGCAGCACGCGCAGCCGGTGCTCCTCGCGCACCACCTCCAGGCCCATGGCTGGCCGCTCGTGCGCGAGCTCGAGCGTCTCGTCGACTGGCGTCGTCGCGCAGGCGTCTCGCCGTATGGCGGGGGAGCGCTCGCGGGCTCGACCCTCGGACTCGATCCTGCGCTGGTCGCATCGGAACTCGGACTCGATCGACCGGCGGAGAACTCGCTCGACGGCACCGCGGCACGCGACGTCGTCGCCGAGTTCGCCTTCATCGCGGCGATGACGGGTGTCGACATCTCGCGTCTGAGCGAGGAGATCATCCTCTGGAACACACGTGAGTTCGGCTTCGTCACGCTGCACGACGGGTACTCGACGGGGTCGAGCATCATGCCGCAGAAGAAGAACCCCGACATCGCGGAGCTCGCTCGCGGAAAGTCGGGGCGCCTGATCGGCAATCTGTCGGGGCTCATGGCGACGCTCAAGGGCCTCCCGTTGGCCTATAACCGCGACCTGCAGGAGGACAAGGAGCCGGTCTTCGATTCGGTCCAGACCCTCGAGGTCGTCCTTCCCGCGTTCGCCGGCATGATCGCGACGCTGCGCTTCGACACCGAGCGGATGGCGGCACTCGCCCCCCAGGGATTCTCGCTCGCGACCGATGTCGCCGAGTGGCTCGTGAAGCGCCGGGTGCCGTTCCGCGACGCGCACGAGATCTCGGGCGCGCTCGTGCGGGCCTGCGAAGAACAGGGGATCGGTCTCGAGGACGCTTCCGACGAGCTGCTGCTCTCGGTCTCTCCGCATCTGGTCCCCGAGGTGCGTGAGGTTCTCACGATCGAGGGTTCCGTGGCATCGCGCGCCGGAGCCGGGGGAACGGCTCCCGTCCGAGTCGCCGAGCAGCGTGCCGAGCTCGTCGCCAGAGCCCAGGCTGCGGCGCACGCCCTGGGCCTGTAGTCGGTTGTGCACCGCCGGTCGACGCGATGTGCGGCGACCGGCGGGGCACCTCAGTGCAGCGCGACGTCGGCGGTCGACCTCGTCCACCGGGTGAAGCGCACGACGAGTCCCGCGCGCGTCGGACCGGCGAGGAACGGGCCGGCGGATGCAGCGGCGTCGCCGGTGAACGGAGCGACGCGAACCAGTCGCCAGTCCTCGTCGTCCGCGCGTGCGCGCACGATCACCGCGTCCGGCCACCGGCTCACGCGGACGGTGATCTCTCGGCCGTGCCAGTCGTCGACGTATCCGACGGACCAGTCGGAGCGGATGTCGGTGACGACGGCGCCGAGTCCGAGGTGCTCGTCGGCGTACTCGATGCCCGCTTTGATCCAGTGCTCGTCGTCGATGCGCACGAAGACTCCTGCCTGGTCGAACTGGCCGTCCCATGGCGCGCGGAATGAGACGTCCATCGCCTCGCCCACGGCCAGGGGAGCCAGCAGCGCGTGCTCGGTGTCGTGGACGAATCCGTACGCCGTGTGTCGCCAGGCGTCGCTGCCTTCCGCGGCGGTCACGTCCAGGTGCTCGACCCCGTCGGCGGAGATCGTGGTGAGTGCGGCGGGTGAGTGGGTCCAGGAACCTTCGTCCCACCGGATGATGTCTGATTCAGGCATGTTCCAAGTATATAACCTAATAGGGCATAAATAACAGTTATTCGTGATACGGTTATCACATGGTCATCGCCGTACTCGCCGACATCGTGGGATCGCGCAAGCTCGACGATCGCACGGCGGCGCAGCGCGTGCTCGATGACACGATCGCTCGGGTGGAGGCCGACCTGCCTCTGGCACATCACCCGCTCACCCCCACGGTGGGGGATGAGCAGCAGGGTGTCTATCTTCGGCTCGAAGACGCTATGGTGTCCCTTCTCATGATCCAGCTCGCTCTTCCCGACGGCATCGCCTTCCGTTTCGGCATCGGGATCGGCGAGGTGCGCACCGTCGACTCCGTCCACGGCGAGCTCGCCGACGGGCCGGGGTGGTATGCGGCGCGCGCGGCGATCGAGACCGTCCACGCGAGAGAGGCACGCACCGTGCCGCGCACCCGGATCTGGATTGTCGGAGCCCCGGGGCAGGATGAGGTCATGGAGAGCGTGATCGCAGCATCGAACGCCTACCTCCTCGTCCGTGACGAGCTGGTCGGCGCCATGAACGAGCGCGAGCGCCGCCTCACCTACGGACGGATGGTCGGCAGATCGCAGCACGACCTCGCCGCCGAAGAGGGCATCTCGCAGCCCAGCGTCTCGAAGTCGTTGCGCAACGCCGGCAGCGCCGCACTCATCGAAGGTGCGATCACGCTGAGGGGAGCGAGCGCATGATCGTCGCCGGATTCATCCTGCTCGCGGTCGGATCCGCCGATCTCGTCCGCCAGTTCGCTCCGCATCGATGGGCCGGGTACCTGACGGTGGCCGTGATGTTCCTGCTGCTCGGCAGCGTGAGCGACGCGCTGCTGCCCATGCTCGCAGGGCTCGTGGTCGGAGCGATCTGGGTCTGGTGCATGCCGTCGGAGCGCCGCGCACCGCTCGGGTTCTGGCCCGCGGTGCTGCTCGGTCTCGTGAGCATCGGATCGGTCGTATGGCTGGGGGCGCGCACTGATGCCGGCCTGATCGGCACCGTGTGGAACCTCCGTTCACCGTTCGGCGACGTCCCGTTCGATCTTGCGATCCTGACGCTCGGCACCGGGGTCTTCCTCCTGGAGTCGGCGAACCTCGTGGTGCGCGCGGCGCTCGACGGTGAGCACACCTGGCGACCGGCTGAACTGCGTCGATCGGCGATGCGCGACGAGGTCGACGCGGAACCTGCGGCGCCCGAGGCCACCACGCCCGGCGACGCGATCGGCGGCAGGGAGTCGACCGACGCCACGATGGCGGACAAGCCCGGCCGACCGGATGAAGCCACGGCTCTGCGCGACCCGCGCGCGGGATTCAAGGGCGGTCGACTGATCGGCCCGCTCGAGCGCGTCCTGGTGATGCTGCTCACCCTGGCTGCGGCGTATCCGATCCTCGCCGCGATGCTGGCGGCGAAGGGGATCGTGCGCTTCCCTGAGATCTCCCGCGACGGTGAGACAGGTGCCAGGGCCGAGTACTTCCTCGTCGGCAGTCTCGTCAGCTGGGTCATCGGGTTGGGCGCGGCGTTCCTCGTGTGGTGGGCGGCACACACCTGATCCACGGCGGCCCGGCGATTCACCGACCCTCACCGCTGATAGCCTGGGGCGCGTGTCGAATTCCGCTCTGACGACCGCCCCGCCGGCGATCGACCCCACGTTCGAGAACGTGTGGGACGAACTGCTGTGGCGCGGCCTCGTCCACGTGTCCACTGACCAGGAGGCGCTGCGCGCCCTTCTCGCCGGGGACCCGATCACGTATTACTGCGGCTTCGATCCGACTGCTCCCAGCCTGCATCTGGGCAACCTGGTGCAGCTGCTGACGTTGCGTCGCATCCAGCTCGCCGGCCACAAGCCGCTCGGTCTCGTCGGCGGCTCCACCGGTCTGATCGGCGACCCGCGCCCCACGGCCGAGCGCACGCTCAACACTCGCGAGACCGTCGAGGAGTGGGTGGGACGCCTGCGGACGCAGGTCGAGCGCTACCTGAGCTTCGAGGGCGAGAACGCCGCCCGCATCGTCAACAATCTCGATTGGACGGCGCCGCTGTCGGCGATCGACTTCCTGCGGGAGATCGGCAAGCACTACCGCGTCGGGACCATGCTCAAGAAGGATGCGGTCGCCGCGCGACTGAACTCCGACGAGGGCATCAGCTACACGGAGTTCAGCTACCAGATCCTGCAGGGGATGGACTTCCTCGAGCTCTACCGTCAGTACGACTGCGTCCTGCAGACCGGCGGCTCCGACCAATGGGGGAACCTGACCAGCGGCACCGACCTCATCCGTCGTGCCGAGGGTGCGTCGGCGCACGCGATCGGCACACCGCTGATCACGAACAGCGACGGGACCAAGTTCGGCAAGAGCGAGGGGAACGCCATCTGGCTCGACCCCGAGATGTGCAGTCCGTACCGGATGTACCAGTTCTGGCTGAGCACCGCGGATGCCGACGTGATCGGCAGGCTGAAGGTCTTCACCTTCCTCACCCGCGCCGAGATCGAGGAGTACGAGGCGCTGGTCGAGTCCGAGCCCTTCCGTCGCGCCGCACAGAAGCGTCTCGCGCTCGAGGTCGTCGCCACCGTGCACGGCATCGATGCGGCCGCTGCGGTGATCGCGGCATCCGAGGCCCTGTTCGGACAGGGCGACCTGACTGCCCTCGACGCGTCGACCTTGCGCACAGCGCTCGAAGAGCTGCCGAACGCGACGGTCGATTCCGGGTCATCGGTGGTCGATGCGCTCGTCGCCACGGGATTGGTCTCCAGCTCGTCCGAAGCGCGACGCGCGATCAGCCAGGGTGGAGTGTCGCTCGACGGATCGCGTGTGGAAGACGATGCAGCCACCGTCAAGGGATCTCTGCCCGGTGGGGTTTCTGTGCTCCGTCGCGGCAAGAAGACCCTCGCAGGTGTCTTCCTCGCGTGAACATCCGACCCTGATCGCCTGACGGCGGTCGTCTGAGAGTCCTCGGACGGCCGCCGTCACGCTTCCACCGTTCACACTCGACAGGAGCCTGCCGATGCCGTTCACGCCGAGTCATGCAGTGGTCGCCCTCCCGTTCATCCGCACGCCGCTCGTGCCCGCTGCGATCGCGATCGGCGCCATGACGCCCGACCTTCCGCTGTTCATCCGCGGGGTCGGCCTGCCGTACTCGTTCACCCACTCATTCGGCAACGTCGTGTGGACCGCGCTGGTCGCTTTCGTGCTGTTCCTGCTGTGGCGCGTCGTGCTGCGCCCGGCCGTCGGTGAGCTCTCTCCGCTCTGGCTGGCTCGCCGGGTTCCTGTCGACTGGTCGCAGTCCGGCGTCGAAGCGGCCCGAGCCGCCGTCGGCGTCGGTGCTCGAGATCGGCTGTACCCGGCGATGCTCGCGGCATCGCTGGTGCTGGGAGTGCTGTCGCACATCGTCTGGGATCTCTTCACGCACGAGGGGCGTTGGGGCGTCGATGTGCTTCCCGCGCTCGACGATGTGTGGGGGCCGTTCATCGGATACAAGTGGCTGCAGTACGGCTCGAGCGTGATCGGCCTGCTCGTGATCGGTATCTGGGGGATTCTCCGGGTGAACCGCGCTGTTCCCCGCGAACGAGTGGATCGCGTGCTGCCGTCGGGCGTCCGAATCGCCTGGTGGCTGTCACTTCCCGTGGTGCTGATCACGGCGTGGGCCCTCGGCTACGCCGGCTACGGGCCGTTCACCGAGGAGTTCACCTACCGGCATCTGGCCTACCGGATGCTGCCGCCGGCGTGCGCCCTGTGGGGTGTGCTCACTTTCGTGCTCTGTCTGTCGCTGCCGGTGTTCCGGCGCATTCACCAGCGCGGCTGATCGGATCCCCAGCGATGGGGGGCGGCGAGATCGAGGCCGGGAAGCGCCGATCGTGCCGTGGTGATCGTCTGCCCTGCGACGTCGAACGTCGCGGTGTGGGCGGCGAGGTCCAGCACCCGTTCCCGCTCCGACGCCGGTACCGATCGCGATCCCGAGGACCGTGGCATCCCGAGAAGCTCGGCGGCCATTCGACGCAGCGACGTGCGCACCACCCAGCCACCACCTTCTCGACGGCGCCGCTCGAGCAGCGAGATGATCGAGGCTGCGAGCAGGTACCCGGCACTGTGATCGAGGGCCTGCGCGGGGAGGACCCCCGGGCGGTCGCCGTCCGGCGTCTCGATCATGGCGATCCCGGACTCCGCTTGCACCAGACTGTCGAACCCTGCGCGAGAGGGGTGGTCGTCGCCCCACGCACTGAGCTCCGCGATCACCAGACTCGGGTGCCGCTCGATCAGGGCGGATGCGGAGAGGCCGAGTCGCGCGAGGGCTGCCGGTCGGTACCCGAGGACGACGACGTCAGCCTCGGCGAGCAGCTGGTCGAAACGCTCGGTTCCGGCGTCGAGCAGCGTCGATCGCTTCCCGTGACCGGTGTCGAAGTGCTGCCACTCGGGCTCGGGCAGCTGCGGGGGATCGACGCGCAGCACGTCTGCTCCCAGCAGTGCGAGCGTGCGGGTGCAGACGGGACCGGCGATCACCCGGGTGAGATCGAGCACGCGGGTGCCGGTGAGTGGTGCACGACGATCGTCGCCGTCTCGCCGGCGCGGCTCCTCGCCGCTCGGGGAGGGCATCCGATCGACCTGGAGCAGGGGAGCGGACCGCAGCTGAGCGTCGTGGATGGGGTTCTCCGGCAGCACGGGCACGGCGAGTCCGCCCGCATCGACGATCCGATCGACAGCGTCGGCGGCCGACTGAGTCAGGATGGCCGCTCGGACGTCTTCGCCCGCTGCGTCGATTCCGAGCCCGAGACCGGTCAGAAGGCGCATCGCGTGGTGGGGGTAGTTGCCATGGGTGCGGATCCACCCGTCGGACGCCCGGAAGAATCCCGAGTACGGAGACCAGACATCGGGGGCGCGTCCGTCGACGGTGAGCACCCGATCGCTCCGGTACGCGACGGCGATGCGATCGGGGTCGGGGAGGGAGTCGACGCCGGCCGCCAGACACACGGCCCGAACGCTCGCCCAGGCCAGATCCGCCGTCGCGAGGCGCGACTCGAGAGGCACGGCGTGAACGAAGGGGGCGCCGGAATCGACCTCCACCGGCGCGAGCCCGAGGGCGGACCACACGCGGTCCAACAGAGCAGCGGAGGGGGCGCGATTCGGCAGCTGGGTCACGCTGCGATCGTACTCGTGGCGGCGATCTCGGCGGAATACCGGCGCTGGACTGGGAAAAGTGTTGCCACCTGGTGCGGCGACACGCCCGGGGGTGGTGGCCCGATTTGCCAGAACCCCAGAACCCACGTAACTTATTACTTGTTCGCCCCACAGGGAAGCGGAGGAGCCGAGAGCTTCACCCCCCTCAAGCGGAGAACCACCTCCCGATCCACTCACTTGTGAGAACAGGCGCCTGCGTCTAGGATGGGAGATCCACCCCATCTGCGGCTGTCAAGAGCTGCGCAGCGGATCCAAGATCCGCGCGGCGCGCTGATTTGACAAGCGGGACGGGATGGCTAAGATAGAGAAGTTGCCCTTCGGGCCTGGTTGTGATGACTGGGTCGTGGGAGCATCCGATCCTTGAGAACTCAACAGCGTGCACTTGTCAAATGCCAAATAACCTCGATTCAGCTTCGGCTGGATG
>NZ_CAKKLK010000020.1:0-23882 GCF_918698045.1 Microbacterium sp. Bi98
CACCCCCACAACCCACCCTCGGGGGTTCCCTCAGAACGACCTGAACCAGAACCAGATCAGTGCGAAACCGACGAGGAACACGATCGGCACCCACTGGAAGCTGCGCTTCAGCCGGCGTCCCTCACGCGCGACTCCTGGCGGGGGAGCGAGAAGACCGGCCGGCGGAGCGAAGGGCAGGCTCGCGGACGCGCCCACCGGTGCGAGGGCGGGCGACGGAGATGCCGGAGCCGCACTCTCGAGCCGCAGACGCTCATCGCGCCAGCGCTCCCACTGATCGAGCTTCGTCATCAAGGCGCCGACGGCTCCGAACAGCCACGCCCAGGTCGCAGGGTCGAGGGTCGACGCCTTGCGCTGTGTATAGAGGAACATCCAGTCGTCGACGATCTCGACATCGAGCTCGGCGGCATTGTCGATGAACCTGGCCATGATGTCGGGCGTGAACAGATACAGCGCGTCACGCTCGTACCCCTCGGGGCAGTACAGCGTGAAGTACTGATCGAAGTCGCCCTCCAGCGAGAGGCGCTGCTCGCGCTGGAACGACGCGGGCAGATTCGACCCGAAGCCGTTGTTGCCCTTGGCGTCGAGCACGATGTTCGGCAGGGGCACATCGAGCTTGACGGCGACGTAGCCCCAGCGGTGGGTGGTCGAGTTCTTCCCCGACCCGGTCGTGTATCGGTAGTTGCCGAACTCGACGAAGCGAGGCTTCGCGCCTCGCACGAGATCGGTGGCTTCTCGGGAGCGTCCGAGGCCGAACAGCATGCCCGGAAGGGCAGGGTCGGCGACCCTGGCCTCGTACGTCATCCCGTTCGCCCGGGCGAATGCGTCGAGGCGGTACCGCGCGATGCGGGATCGGCGCCAGCCGACGGTGGCGATCGTGATCCCGACGACTGCGGCGACGAGGATCCCGATGCCGGCGAACGACGACGACCCTGCATCGGTGAGCAGCGAGACCATCGTCGCGCCGACGACCGTCATGGCGGTGAGGAACACGATGCCGAAGATCACGAAGGCGACGATCGTCGTGGCCGAGCCGCCCAT
This sequence comes from Microbacterium sp. Bi98, assembly GCF_918698045.1. Lineage (NCBI taxonomy): Bacteria > Bacillati > Actinomycetota > Actinomycetes > Micrococcales > Microbacteriaceae > Microbacterium > Microbacterium sp. Bi98. The sequence goes on from NZ_CAKKLK010000020.1 coordinate 1,039, forward strand.
CTTGCCCCGCGAGCGCAGCTCGGCGTTGAAGGTGCTGACGGCCCGGGCGTCGACGGGATCGGTGAGCGGGCGGGCGTCGAACGATGCGGCCGGCTGCGGTGCCGTCATCGGTTCACCTCGTCGGAGTCCCACGTGAGTTCGGCGTTCTCGGGGATGGCGAAGACCTCGAGGAGGTCGTCGGCGATGAGCTCGGCGATCAGCTCGGCGGACCCCGCGATGATCGTCGAGTCGTAGTCGACCTCGGTGACGAGCACCCAGGCGTGATCGTCGGGCCACAGGATGCTGGGGCTCTGCGCGGCCGGCGCGAACCCGTGCTCCTCGGACTCGCGATCCCGCCACGGCACGTCGAGCACCCAGTCCCGACGCGCGAACGTGCTCGGCGCACCACGGAACAGCACGTGATCGCGGTCCCGCAGCTGCAGCCGAGGACCCTCCGAGACCTCGCGCGACAGGATGCCCTCCTGCCACGTCGGCTTGCGGAACGCGTTGTTGAGCGGATCGCGGATGCTGCGGTCGAGCATCGCCCGGTGGTTCGGGTCGTCGTCGAACGTGAGGAAGGTGCGCGAGGGGCCGTGTCCGAGGTGACCCAGCAACCCGCCCGTGCCCTCCCAGAGCGCGGCGAATCCGGCATCCGGCGTCGCGGTGTGCGAGACGAGATGACCCACGACGGTCGCGAGCATCTCGGACGATACGGCGCCGTCCATCGGCGCGGTGAACTCGCGCCCGTCGGGGGAGATCCGCGCGTTCCAGTCGGTCTCCGGCGGAGTGCGCACGATCCGCTGCCATTGAGCGAGAGGATGCAGCGTCGTGCCGAAGGCGGCGGCCGTCTGCGCCCATGTCGCCGGTTCATCGATGAACCGATCGAGGAGCGACTGTCGCTCGGCCCCCGGCATCCGGTCGTAGTCGTCGTAGGTCGGCACCGGTCGGTCGGGGAGCGATCGCACGATCGCAGGGTGCAGGATGCGCGCATACGCGGGGAAGCCGTGCGGCACCACGGCGTGCATCGTCGAGTTCCAGGGGTCGTCGAGACGCTCGCGCAGCCAGTCTCCGGCAGAGGTGTCAGGCATCCAGTGCATGCGACCCACGGTACCCGGGGGCCTTCCCGACTCCCGAGGTCTCGACGGCGATGCGGCACCTCGACCCCGATCGTGTGGTCAGACGAAAGGGCGCGCCGGGGAGCCTCTCTGCGGAATTCGTCTCGCTCCGCGCGCCCGTCCGGCGGCCGACCCAGACGGTTCACGAGGCGAGATGAGAGTCGCCGCCACCCCCTCCATAATCGGAGGGTGAGCACGACTGCAACCATCCCCTCCCTCGACGGCCGCCGGTTCCTGATGGTCTCGTCGACCACCTCGGCCGTGGATCCCGAATCGCCCAGCGAGTTCGTGTACTGGGAGAAGGACGGGGCGATCTGGGGCGACTACTCCGGTGACACCGTCACCTTCGGGCGCTTCGTCGGCACCCGCACCGGCGACACCATCTGGGTCTCGTTCGTGCACGTGCTCGTCTCCGACGGCACCGTCGTGACCGGAGACGGGGAGAGCCGGCTCGAGCTCACGGATGACGGTCGCATCCGCCTCGTCGAGCACTACGAGATGCACGGACTGCCGCAGCTCAGCGTCTGCGAAGAGCCCGCAGCCGCCTGACGGCTCGTTCCGCCGCGGGTCAGCGTGGCGGGAGCATGTCGCGGCCCGGCGTCGCCGGCGTCCACCGCGTCATGCCCAGCGGCGTGGCCAGGTCGCGCTCGGGCAGGTCGCTCGGCAGCAGGAACGACCGGCGGATGACCTCGTCGAGCACGACCACGCTGACGACCGTGCGCACCTCGGGCAGCTGCGCGATGACACCCGTCGTGAACTCGTGCACGCCGCTCACGTCGACCGCACGGATCAGCAGCATGGCGTCGTGCTCGCCGGTGGTGATGGCGCACCACTCGACATCGGGCATCTCGAGCACGCTCTCGCGGAACGACGCCCAGGCCTGCGGGTGCACGGTGACGAAGACCAGCGCACCGATCGACAGCCCGGCCTTCGACTGGTCGACGCGGGCGCTGAAGCCCGTGATCACTCCGTCCTGCATCAGCGTCTCGACGCGGGTGTAGGCGTTGGCCCGCGAGATCCCGACGGTCTCGGCCAGTGCGGCGATCGAGATGCGACCGTTATCACGCAGCGTCTCGAGGATTCTGTATCCGATGTCGTCCAGTGGGGCGGCACTTCGTCCAGATTGCCTCGTGGCTTCGTCGCTCTTGGTGGACACAATGCTCCTCACGGGCGGGGTCTTGGACAGACTGTGATGACGTCTGCATTCTTGCTGGACACATAGTCCCATACAATGCGAATCTGATCACCGGTCGTCCACCCGGCGTCGACCGAACCCGATGAAACTCCTCGCCCCTGGAGGCCCATATGTCGTCACGTCGCAGCACGTCCGTCATCGCGATCGGAGCCGTCGCTCTCTTCGCCCTCGCTGGTTGCTCCGGTGGCAACTCGGCGAACAACGGCGGAGAATCCTCCGGTTCCGACTCGCTCGTCATCGACACCGCGTTCTCGATCGAGACCGCCGACCCGGGTCACACCTACGACCCGACCGGCAACATGATCGCCAAGGCGCTCTACGAGACGCTCGTCGACTTCGAGGGCTCCGACGTCTCGACCCCCGTCCCCGGCCTCGCATCGTGGGAGCAGAACGACGAGGCGACCGAGTTCACGTTCACGCTCGAGGGGGACCGCGTCTTCTCCGACGGCTCGCCGATCGAGGCGAAGGACGTCGTCTTCACCCTGCAGCGCATCCAGGGCATGACCGATGCCAAGCCGAACTTCCTCCTGGGCGGTCTGACCATCACCGAGGTCGACGAGAAGACGATCTCGATCACCTCCGAGACGCCGCTGCTGCAGCTGCCCGCGATCCTCGCGAACCCGGCGCTCGGCATCGTCAACTCCGACGTCGTGATCGAGAACGGCGGAACCACCGACGGCACCGACAGCGCACAGGAGTTCCTCGACGGAACCTCCGCCGGCTCTGGACCGTTCGTGCTCGACACCCTCGACCTCTCGTCGCAGGTCGTGCTGACCAAGAGCGACGAGTACAACGGCGACGAAGAGTCTGAATACGCCCGTGTCGTCGTGCGCAACGTCTCGGAGAGCGCGACGCAGCTCGCGAACCTCAAGGGCGGCGACTCGATGGTCGCGATGGACCTCAACGGCGACCAGGTCTCAGGCCTCGGCGACGGACTGAACGTCGAGTCGGTGCCGTCGGGCCAGACGATCTTCCTGCTGCTCAACCAGTCCGAGGCCGTCGCGGGCGAGCTCGCGAACGTCAAGATCGCCGAGGCGATCCGCTACGCGCTCGACTACGACGCGCTGCTCGAGCTCGCGGGTGCCGGCGCCGTGCAGGCGACCGGAGTGATCCCGCCCGGATTCGAGGGCGCCCTCGACAGCGGTGTGGAGCAGGACCTCGACAAGTCGAAGGCTGCTCTGGCCGAGGCCGGCTACACGGGTCAGACCCTGAAGCTGCAGTTCCCGAACGACTACCCGGTCGGCGGTGTGGAGTTCACCCCGCTCGCCGAGCGCGTCCAGGCTCAGCTCGAGGATGCCGGCATCGCCGTCGAACTCGCGCCTGCCCCGTTCGCCACCGAGCTCGACGCGTACGTCAACGGCACCGAGGGCTTCGGCCTGTGGTTCTGGGGCCCCGACTACGCCGACTCGGCGAACTTCCTTCCGTTCGCTCCCGGTCTGAAGGTCGGCCTACGTGCCGGCTGGGCGGCTGAGGCGAACCCCGAGATCGCAGGCATCGCAGCCGGTGCTGCCGCCGCTACCGATGAGGCCCAGCGCAGCGAGGCCTTCACCTCGTTCGCCGAGGCGATGCAGACCGAAGGTCCCTTCGTTCCGCTGATCGTCCCCGGTCGCAACATCGCCACGGCGGATGCCGTCACCGGCGCCGTGTACAACTCGGTGTGGGAGATGGACATCGCCGAGATCACGCCTGCCGGCTGATCGGAGCTGACTCATGACGACGGTGGCCGTGCGACGGCAAGCACAGCGTCGCAGGTCGCCGCTCGTCGGATACCTGCTTCGCCGAATCGGCACTTCGCTGCTCCTTCTCGTGGGGGTCACGATCGTGACCTTCGCACTGACGAACCTCGTGCCCGGCGATCCCGTGTCGGCGGCACTGGGTGAGGGAGCATCGCAGAATCCCGAGACGCGCGAGGCGTTCATCAAGGCTCAGGGCCTCGATCAGCCGCTGTTCGTGCAGTACTTCATCTACATGGGGAATCTCCTTCGCGGAGACCTCGGCACATCGCTGGTGACCGGGCGACCGGTCACCAGCGACCTGGCCACCGCGGTGCCGGCGACGATCGAGATCGCGATCGGTGCCATCATCCTCAGCCTCGCGGTCAGCGTCGTGCTCGGCACCCTCGCCGCCTACCGGCGCGGACTCGTCACCGATCAGGTGATCCGCATCGTGACGCTGATCGGTCTGAGCGTGCCGACGTTCTGGCTCGCGCTGGTCAGCTTCTACGTGTTCTTCCTCGAGCTGCGCATCGCCCCCGGCTCGGGTCGCATCTCGCCGTCGATCACGCCGCCGCCCCGCATCACCGGGCTCTACACGGTCGACTACCTCCTCAACGGAGACGGCGTCGGATTCGCCGACGCGCTCGCCCACCTGGCGCTGCCGGTGATGGTGCTGTCGCTCGTGACGATCGGCCTGCTCACCCGCTTCATCCGCACCTCCGTGCTCGAGGTGCTGGGCAGCGACTACGTGCGTGCTGCCCGGGCCAAGGGCCTTCCGGCGATGCGCGTGATCCTCGACTACGTCCTGCGCGGGGCATCCCTCCCGATCCTCACGGTCGTCGGCGTCGCCTTCGGATCCCTGCTCTCGGGCACCGTGCTCGTCGAGTCGGTGTTCGCATGGCCCGGCCTGGGCACCTACGCCTACAACTCGGCGGCCAACCTCGACCTGCCCGGCATCATGGGAGTCGGCCTGGTCGTCGGGTTCATCTACCTCCTCATCAACTTCGTCGTCGACCTGCTCTACGGCGTCCTCGACCCGAGAGTGAGGATCGCATGAGCCGCATCGACTCGGCATCCGGCCCCTGGCGGTTCCGCTTCCGCTGGCCGCGCGCCTGGCGCACGCCCCTCGGCGTGATCGGCACCGTGATCGCGGGCGCCTGGATCATCGTCGCCTTCACCGCGCAGTGGTGGGTGCCGTACGGCCCCAACGCTCAGGTGCTGCCACGACTGCAGGCGCCGGGCATCGACACTCTGCTCGGCACCGACGGCAACGGCCGCGACATCTTCTCGCGTCTGATGACGGGTGCGACGGTGAGCCTGCCGCTCGCGCTCATGCTCGTGATCGCCGCGATGATCATCGGCACCGTGGTCGGCGCCGTCGCCGGGTACTTCGGCGGCTGGGTCGACGAGACGCTGATGCGCATCACCGACCTGTTCATGGCGTTCCCGACCGTCATCCTCGCGATGGTGGTGGCGGCATCCCTCGGCCCGTCGCTGTTCAACGCGGTGATCGCGGCGATCGTCGTCTCGTGGCCGCAGTACTCGCGAGTCACCCGCAGCATCGTGCTGGGCCTCCGCGGCCAGAACTACGTGATCGCAGGCCGCCTGCTCGGCCACTCGCCGCTGCGGACGCTGTTCATCGACATCCTCCCGAACATCGCCGGCCCCGTGCTGGTGCTCGCGACGCTCGACATCGGCGCCGCGATCCTGCTGCTGTCCGGACTCTCGTTCCTCGGTCTCGGCGCGCAGCCGCCGACCGCCGAATGGGGCTCCATGATCTCGGCGGCCATGCAGAACTTCGACGCGTGGTGGCTCGGAGTCTTCCCGGGACTCGCGATCCTCACGGTGGTGCTGGCATTCAACTTCCTGGGTGATGCGATGCGCGACATCCTCGACCCGACGGCCGAGGTCACCCACGAGAAGCAAGCCGAGCATGTGGCCTCCGCGAAGGGAGCGGCAGCATGAGCGCTTCGGCCCCCACGAGTGCTCTGAGCATCCGCGACCTGACGATCGACATCGGTCGTCCTCTCGTGCACGGCATCTCTCTCGACCTCGAGGCCGGACGCATCCACGGTCTCGCCGGCGAGTCAGGATCCGGCAAGACGCTCACCTCGTTGGCCGTCCTCGGACTCCTGCCCCGGCAGGCACGCACGGGCGGATCGATCACGCTCGCGGGGGAGGAGCTGGTGGGCATGCGCCGGCGGGCGCTCAACCGCATCCGCGGCAGGCGCATCGCGATGATCTTCCAGGACCCCTCGGCGTCGCTGCACCCGCAGCTGCCGATCGGCCGCCAGCTCACGGATCACATGCGCGTGCACCTCGGACTGCGAGGCGAGGCGGCGAAGGCTCGGGCCATCGAACTGCTCGAGACCGTGCAGGTGCCGAACCCGGATGCTGCGCTGAAGCGCTATCCGCACCAGTTCTCCGGCGGACAGCGCCAGCGCATCGCGATCGCGTGCGCCCTCGCGTGCGACCCCGAGGTGCTGCTGGCCGATGAGCCGACCACCGCACTCGACGTCACGGTGCAGGCCGGCATCCTGCGGCTGCTGCGCGACCTCGCGACCGAGCGCAACCTCGCTGTGCTGCTCGTCACCCACGACCTGGGCGTCATGAGCGCGATCGCCGACGAGGTCGCCGTGATGAAGAACGGGCAGATCGTCGAGCGGGCCGACCGCGAGACGCTGTTCCGCGACCCGCAGCACGAATACACTCGCACGCTGCTCGCGGCGCTGCCGGGGTCGAAGATCGCGACCGCCGACGCGGATCCCGCGCTGCTCGATCCGGTGCTGCCGGAGTCCGCCGTGCAGGATGCCGAAGAGGAGGCCCGAGATGAGTGAAGTCGCCGTCCTCGACGCGCAGGGCGTCGTCGTGCGCTACCCCGGGAGTCCTCCGGTGGTCGCCGTCGACGGCGTCTCGCTGACCGTCGCCCCCGGAGAGACCGTCGCGCTCGTGGGCGAATCCGGCAGCGGCAAGTCGAGCCTCGCCCGCGCGGTCGTCGGCATCGAGAAGCTCGCCGGGGGAGAGGTGCGCTTCCGTGACGCTCCTGTGAAGCCGCTCGGCATCCGTCGACGCGACCTGGCGCTCACCGGCATCCAGATGGTGTTCCAGGATCCGTCGACCTCGCTGAACCCTCGTCGCCGCGTGGGCGATCAGATCGCCGACGGCATCGCCACGGCTCGGGCTCGGGGTGCCGAAGGGTCGACGGTCGCCGAGTGGCTCGACCGCGTCGGCCTGCCGACCGAAGTGGCGACGCGGTTCCCGCACCAGTTCTCGGGTGGGCAGAAGCAGCGACTCGCGATCGCACGAGCGCTCGCCGCGCGGCCGTCGCTGCTCGTCGCCGACGAGCCGATCTCGGCCCTGGACGCATCGACCCAGACCAGCGTCGCGGGGCTCATGCGAGACCTCGTCGCGGAATCCGGCGCGGGGATGCTGTTCATCTCGCACGACCTCGCCGTGGTCCGCCGCATCGCGGACCGCACCTTCGTGATGTTCGCCGGGCGGGTGCTCGAAGCCGGGGCCACCGACCGTGTGTGGTCTGCACCGCAGCATCCGTACACCCAGGCCCTGCTCGCTGCGATCCCCGAGCCCGACGGTGCGGGCCGCATCCCGGTCGCCCCCTCGACGAACGAGCGGACCGTCTGGTCGGAGATCGCCCCCGTCCTCGACTGAGCCGCGCTGTCGGTTCGGTCGTTCGGGAGGAGATCCGCGGACGGGAGGATGCTCCGAGCCGGATGCTCCTCCCGATCGCAGATCTCCTCCGAATCGCCGACCCCATCGCCGGCCCGGAGTCGACCCGGAACGCACTGCGGGCCGAGGCGTCAGCCCCGGCCCGCAGCATCCGCTCGTGGTTCAGAGCGGGGCGACGATGTCCTGCTCGACGTCCCACTCGGTGATCTCGAGAGAGGTCTCGATCATCTGGCCTGCGGCCTCGGTGCTGCCGCTCGTGGCCAGCACGACGTAGTCCTCGGTGACCTCGAAGACGACGTCGACGGCGACGCCCTGCGCCTCGGACGTGCCGCTCACGAGGTACACGTCCTGACCCAGGCGCGTGCCGGTCCCGGTGACGGTGAACTCGCCGGTGAGGGCGCCGGCGGCGGTGGCCGGGTCGGTGCCCGCGGCCGTGGCGGCACCGCTGCTGAGAGCAGCGACGATCGGGTCACTCGAGTTCGGGTCGGCGACCTGCCACTCGGTCGTCGGCGTCTTCACCCATGCGTCGTCGCCGATCAGGATGAGCGAGCCCATGGGCGTGATCGTCTCGACGGCATCCGTCTCGGGGTTGAACCGGGCGGTGGTGTCCATGCCCAGGATCGACGTCTTGGCGGCATAGCCGGCGGTGTCGGTCATCGCCTCGGTGATGCAGGCGCCGAGCTCGGCTCCGTCGACCGTCGCACCCTCCGACAACTCGGGGCAGTCGGAATCGGATGCGGCACCGTCGGTCGCAGGCGTCTCCTCGGCGGCCGACGTCGGCTCCGAATCGGCGGGCTCTTCGGCACCCGCGGTGCACCCGGTGAGCAGTACGGTGGCGGCCAGGACGATGCCGACCCCCCACTTGTTGACGCGCATGGCGTTCCCCCTTCGGTCGTGTGCGCACTGAGAGTCAGCACGCACGCATTCCAGCATGCCAAGTGCGAGGTGATGCGCGTGGGGGCACTCCGAAGGTTTCTCCGCTACACTGTCAAGGTTGTCTGCCATCAGGCACCCACTCGGGTGGCTCGGCGGATGACGTGCACACACCCTCCTGCTTCCGGGAAAGTCCCGGAAGCCGTTCTAGTCCGAAGGAGGTGGGTAAGTGACGCACCAGTACGAACTCATGGTCATTCTGACCCCCGAGATCGACGAGCGCCAGGTCGCCCCTACGCTCGACAAGTTCCTGAAGGTCATCACCAACGATGGTGGCTCGATTGACAAGGTCGACATCTGGGGCAAGCGCCGTCTGGCTTACGAGATCCAGAAGAAGAACGAGGGCATCTACGCCGTCGTCAACTTCACCGCCACCAGCGAGGCCACGCAGGAGCTCGACCGTCAGCTGAAGCTGAACGAGCAGATCATGCGCACGAAGGTCCTTCGCTCTGAGGAAGCTCAGGCGATGGTCGCTTCGGAGGCCAAGCGCTCTGAAGAGAAGGCTGCCCGCAAGGCCGCCAAGGCTGCGAAGGCCTGAGTCCGATGGCCGGCGAAACAGTCATCACCGTGGTGGGCAACCTCACGGCCGACCCCGAGCTGCGCTACACGCAGAACGGACTGCCGGTGGCGAACTTCACCATCGCTTCGACGCCTCGGAACTTCGACCGCGCCGCCAACGAGTGGAAGGACGGCGAAGCGCTGTTCCTCCGCGCGTCGGTCTGGCGCGAGTTCGCCGAGCACGTGGCGGGTTCGCTGACCAAGGGCATGCGCGTCATGGCGCAGGGCCGTCTGCGTCAGCGCTCCTACCAGGACCGCGAGGGCAACCAGCGCACCGCGATCGAGCTGGAGGTCGACGAGATCGGCCCCTCGCTTCGGTACGCGACGGCGCAGGTCACCCGTGCGGCGTCGACCGGTGGCGGCGGCGGTGGCGGACAGTCCCGTCCCGCACAGCAGCAGCAGGTGTCGGAAGAGCCGTGGTCTACGCCCGGCTCGTCGACCAGCGCAGATGCCTGGAGCACTCCGGGCAGCTTCGGTGACGACACCCCCTTCTGAAACAGGATCTCCGGATGCTTCGGCATCCGACTCATAATTAAGGAAAAACAATGGCTGGAAAGTCGAGCGGCGACCGCCGCAAGCCGCGGAAGGGTGGCAAGCCCACCGCTCCCGCGAAGTCGATCCGGGTCGGAGTCATCGATTACAAGGATGTCTCCACCCTCCGTAAGTTCGTCTCGGAGCGCGGCAAGATCCGTGCCCGTCGTATCACCGGTGTTTCGGTGCAGGAGCAGCGTCTGATCGCCACCGCGATCAAGAACGCGCGCGAAATGGCACTCCTGCCCTACGCTGGCGCCGGCCGGTAAGGGGTAACGAGATGGCAAAGCTGATTCTCACGAACGAGGTCGCCGGGCTTGGTAGCGCCGGTGACGTGGTCGAGGTCAAGAACGGGTTCGCCCGCAACTACCTCATCCCCCAGGGCTTCGCTACGGCGTGGACCCGCGGTGGCGAAAAGCAGGTCGCTTCGATCCAGGCTGCTCGTCAGGCTCGCGCGATCCACGACCGCGACGAGGCCGTGGCCCTGAAGAACTCCCTCGAGAACACCAAGGTGCGCCTGGCCGTCAAGGCCGGCAACGAGGGTCGTCTCTTCGGTTCGGTCAAGACCGATCACATCGCGGATGCTGTCGCAGCCGCGGGTCTCGGCTCGATCGACAAGCGCAAGGTGCACATCCCGTCGGCGATCAAGACGACCGGTGAGCACGAGGCCACGGTTCGTCTGCACGACGACGTGACCGCAGTCATCACGCTGCAGGTCGTCGCCGCCAAGTAAGGCGCGACGCTCTTGAACGCCCCCTGTCCTTCGTGACAGGGGGCGTTCTGCGTGTGCGGGGCTGTCGGAGCGCACTCGCTCGGGGGAGTGGCGGGGCACGACGGATGCCCCGCGCTGGGGACGCGGGGCATCCGTGAACTGTGCGGCATCGCCGACGCGGGCAGGTCTGGGGAACCTGCGCGGGGCGTCGCGGGACCCGCACACCGACGGTGTCGCATCTCCTCCCCCGAGGACGTCGACACCGCCGGGGTCTGCGTCTACGCCGTCACACGGCGGCGGCGCAGCATCCCCGCTCCGAGGAGGAGCAGGAGAGCGGCGAGCGACACGAAGGCGATCGAGGACGAACCACCTGTGGCGGCCAGTCCCTCGATGGGCTCGGATGCCGTCGCAGCTGTGCCGCTCGCGGCAGCGGCTGCTGTGGCGCCCGTGCCGACGGCTGTCACCGTTCCGGGATTCATGCCGATTCCGGGGGTGGTTCCGGGATCAGTTCCGGGGTTCGTTCCGGGTTCGGTGCCCGGGTCCGTTCCCGGGTCGGTGCCGGGGTTCGTGCCGGGGTCGGTGCCGGGGTTCGTGCCGGGGTCGGTGCCGGGGTTCGTGCCGGGGTCGGTGCCCGGGTCCGTTCCGGGATCAGTGCCCGGGTCCGTCGTCGGCGGCGTCACCGTGCTCTCGCCGACCACGGAGATGGCGTTGCCGCCGATCGTGATCGGTGCGGTGATGGGTGCGGTGACCTGGGTGCCGCCGAGGATTCCGTCGTCTCCGGTGGTGGTGCTGCCGGTGGTTGGGCTTCCTGCGGTGCCGGTGCTGGTGCCGCCGGTGGATTCGCTGTCTCCGAGGATGGAGATGGCGTTGCCGGTGACGTCGATCGGTGCGGTGATGGGTGCGGTGACCTGGGTGCCGCCGAGGATTCCGTCGTCTCCGGACGTCTCCGCTCCGGTGCTGCTGCCTCGGGACGGGGTGCCGGTGCTGGTGCCGCCGGTGGATTCGCTGTCTCCGAGGATGGAGATGGCGTTGCCGGTGACGTCGATCGGTGCGGTGACGGGTGCGATGACCTGGGTGCCGCTTGCGATTCCGTCGTCTCCGGACGTCTCCGCTCCGGTGCTGCTGCCTCCGGACGGGGTGCCGGTGCTGGTGCCGCCGGTGGATTCGCTGTCTCCGAGGATGGAGATGGCGTTACCGGTGACGTCGATCGGTGCGGTGACGGGCGCGACGACCTGGGTGCCGCTTGCGACCCCGTCGTCGCCCGAAGTGGTCGGCTCAGTCGATCCCGCGCCGCCGCCGTCCGAGGATGCCGGTGCTGCAGCATCCTGGCCCGTTGCCTCGCTGTCCCCGAGCACGGTGATGGCATTGCCTGAGACGGTGACCGGAACGTCGACGTCCAGCAGGGCCTGGGTACCCGAGAGGACGCCGTCGGCGCCGTTCGTCGTGATCGCGGGAGCGGGAGCGGGAGCGGGAGCCGGAGCGGGGGCCTGGGGAGCCTCAGCCGGAGCAGCCGCCGTGTCGCTCGACGAGTCTCCGAGCACGGTGATCGCGTTGTCGGTCACCGTGACAGGCACGACGACGTCCACGACGGCCTGAGTGCCCGATGCGGTGCCGGAATCTCCACTCGTGGTGGCGGCCGGTGCGGGAGCGGGAGCGGGAGACGAAGCGGGCGCCGAGGTCTGCTGGGCGGAGGTGTCTCCGAGCAGTGAGACCGCGTTGCCGACGACCGTCACGGGCACCGAGATCGGCGCATCCGCTTGGGTGCCCGAGAGCAGCCCGTCTTCTCCTGAGGTGTCTGCCGCGTTGGCGGCTGTTGCGCCGAGCAGGGTGATCCCGCCGGCGAGAAGCGTGCCCCACAGGGCCCGCTTGATGTATGTACGCATGATGACCTTCTCCTGACTGGAAGTGGGTGGTCTGGATGGGTGCACGCGAAGAGCATGTGCGCGCGCAGCACGGCATCTGTCGTTCACGAGGAACGACCGGACAACCCGTTAGTCAGGAGAGACGTCGGTGTCGGCGACCAGAGACGTCGGAAGGACGTCGTCGGATGCACCGGAAGTGCGCTCCACAGTGCGGAACGCAGAAACTCCCGCATCGCTGAGGCGCGCGGGGGTGAATGAGGATGCTCCGCTCGAACCGGCGGAGGAAGTAGGCGCGGAGGGGGCTCCGGCGGGCGGTGCAGAGGGGGACTCCTCGACGTCGGCTGCCGGCTCGTTCACCTCGGATGCCGCGACGGACACCGTAGGCGGGAGGTCGGACCCGGCCGACGGAATCACCGGCTGGCGCACCGCGGACGTGGAGAAGTGACCGCGTGTCGGCTCATCGGCCAGGGGGGAAACCGTTCCGAGCGGCGCTGTTCCGATCGGACCGGGGTCGGGGTCCGATCCGGAGGATCCGGGGCGTGAGGGGGTGATGGCCTCGAGCACCGGCGGGAGAGTGTTCTCGACCACCGTGCCGACAGTCGGGGTGGTCGCGTCGATGACGCCGACGACATCGTCGATCACCGGCGTCACTCCGAGATCGTCGACCAGTTCTCCGACGATCGGCAGCTCGGTGATCAGATCCTGCACCGGGGCCACGATCTCGGCGACCGGGGATCCGTCCAACAGATCGGTCACGGGAGTGATGACGGCCCCGGTGGTGTCGGTGGCGGCGTCGATGATCGGCGACGCTGCAGGGCCGACGACGGGCACCTGAGCGATCGTCTCGGCGACGTGCTCGACGACCGGAGGTGCCACCTGCTGCACGGGTTCGACGACGTGAGTGACGACGGGCTCGACGACCTCGGTCACGACCGGCTGGACGACCTGGGTGACCACAGGCTGGACGACCTCGGTCACGACGGGCTCGACCGGCGCGACGATCGGGGAGGTCACCGACGTCACGGTGTCTTCGACCGATGAGACGGTCTCGCTCACGATCGAGGAGACGCCGTCGAGCAGCGAGTCGTTCGATCCATCGTCCGCGCTCGCGGACGAACCGCCCGTGAGGATCGTGATCGTGGCCCACGCGATCGCGCCCACGCCACCCCAGAGAGCGACGGCAGGTAGGCCGCGGCGGGTTGCCTGAGCGTTCACGTCGACTTCCCTCCCCCGAGAGCGATCGTTCGTCCTCGACGCACAGTACGTCGATAGCGGGTGACGATACTCCCGGTATATCGCCGTGTCTAGAGGGTTCCGCTCGGAAACGATGACATATCGCGCACATTTCGGAGGGTTGCGCACTGTGACGCGCCCGGTGGAATCTCGGCTTGACTTTCCCCAGGTTCTACACATCCCATCCCGGATTCGATGAACCTTCAATGCCCGGTTGAACCACGATCTCATCCACAGGGTGGGGAAACTACAAACACCCGATCAGATGCAAAAAGAAACTTCTGTTTCGAGGTACTCCACCGACTTATCCACATGCGTTCTGCACAGACTCTCCGGACTTGTTCGCACGCTTTCCACATAGTTATCCACAGGCCGTGTTGCGACCGAAAACCCCCGCTCGTAGCGTGGTCCAGCGACCCGATGTCGGAAGTGCCTGGTTTGCTGTGCGGACGGCCCTTCTCGAGCTGATTCGCATCGCGTGACCGACGCAGTCGGCACCGAGCACACCGGAAGAACCGTCGCATCGAAGGGAGCAGCGTGTCGATCGCCGACATCTCAGAGGAGCGCCTCGGAGGCAAGCGTCCACAGGAGCGAACGCCTCCCCACGACACTCTCGCCGAACAGAGCGCCCTGGGTGGAATGCTCCTCTCGAAGGATGCTGTCGCCGACGTCATCGAGACGCTCAAGGGTGCCGACTTCTACATCCCCAAGCACGAGCTGATCTTCGAGGCGATCCTGTCGCTCTACTCGCACGGCGAGCCGACCGACGTCGTCGCCGTCACGGACGAGCTCATCAAGACGGGAGAGCTGAGCCGGGCCGGCGGTGCCGACTATCTGCACACGCTCACCTCGATCGTCCCCACCGCCGCCAACGCCGGCTACTACGCGGGCATCGTGTCGGAGCGGGCGATCCTGCGTCGTCTGGTCGATGCGGGAACGCGTATCGTGCAGCTCGGCTACGACGGACAGGGCGACGCGACCGACCTCGTCAACAACGCCCAGGCTGAGATCTACTCGATCACCGGCTCCGAGACCGCAGAGGACTACGTGCCGCTGCAGATCGCGGTCGACGCCGCGCTCGAGGAGATCGAGGCCGCCAGCGGTCGCGACGGGTCGATGACGGGTGTCCCGACCGGCTTCAAGGAGCTCGACGAGCTCACCAACGGCCTGCACGGCGGGCAGATGATCGTCGTCGCCGCTCGTCCCGCCATGGGTAAGTCGACGCTCGCGCTCGACTTCGCCCGCGCTGCCTCCATCGGCCACAACCTCCCCTCGGTCTTCTTCTCGCTCGAGATGGGCAAGAGCGAGATCGCCATGCGTCTGCTCAGTGCCGAGGGGCAGATCCCTCTGCAGAACATGCGAAAGGGAAACCTCGACCCGCGGGACTGGACCACGGTCGCCGCGACCCGCGGACGCATCAACGACGCTCCGCTCTACATCGACGACAGCCCGAACATGACGCTGGTCGAGATCCGGGCGAAGTGCCGTCGACTCAAGCAGCGTGAGGGTCTGCGGATGGTCATCATCGACTACCTGCAGCTGATGACGTCAGGAAAGCGCGTCGAGTCGCGTCAGCAGGAGGTCTCGGAGTTCTCGCGAAGCCTCAAGCTCATCGCCAAGGAGCTGCAGGTTCCGGTCATCGCTCTGTCGCAACTGAACCGTGGTCCCGAACAGCGCACCGACAAGAAGCCCGCGATCAGCGACCTGCGTGAGTCCGGCTCGATCGAGCAGGACGCCGACATGGTGATCCTGCTGCATCGCGACTCGGTCTACGACAAGGACGTGCGTCCGGGCGAGGCCGACCTGATCGTCGCCAAGCACCGTAACGGCCCGACCGCGACGATCACCGTGGCCTTCCAGGGCCACTACTCGCGCTTCCACGACATGGCACCGGGCGGCGACTTCAACTGAGTCGCGCTCGCTCGCCAGGTCGGGGGAGGACGGGACGCCCCCACCACGGGGGAGGTAGCAGAAAGGGCGCCCCATCCGATGCCGCCGATGAGCGGCACCCCAGCTGTCGCGTTACAGCGCGACAGAGCTGTGACGCAAGCGTGACACCGGCCGACGCGCCGCGCAAGACCTATTGTCGACCGGTATGCCGCCGCTACTCGCGAGGCGGGTTCAGCGGCAGCCACTCTTCGAGAGTCGTCTCGAAGATGTGCGCCCCGTCGACCGGGATGAGGGTGCGCTCCTCGATCTGCGCACCGTAGTACGGCGCAGCGTCATCACGCACGACCGTGCGAGGATCGCCACGGAAGGCCAGGGCGCGGCGCGCGAACTCGTCCATGCCGAAGGCCTCCGGGCCTGCGATCTCGATGTCGCCGGTCGGCTCACCGGCCGCAGCACGGGCCACTGCCGTGGCGACATCCTCGGCGGCGATCGGCTGGATCAGCGCCCCGGGCAGCGTCACTGTGTCGCCGTCGGTCGAGATGTCGGCGATGCTTCCCACGAACTCGAAGAACTGCGTGGCGTGCACGAGGGAGTATCGGATCCCGGAGTCACGAATCAGCGTCTCCTGCGCGACCTTCGCCGCGAAGTAGGGGATGTTCTGCGGGCGGTTCGTGCCGACGATCGTGAGAGCGACGTGGTGGGTGACACCGGCCGCGGCCTCAGCGGCGAGCAGGTTGCGAGTCGACGTGGTGAAGAACTCCAGCACATCGTCGGGGGCGAACGAGGGGGAGTTCGACACGTCGACCACGGTGTGGGCTCCGACGAGAACCTCCGCGAGGCCCTCGCCGGTGAGCGAGTTCACGCCGGTGTTCGGCGATGCGGCGACGGCGTCGTGGCCGTGCTCCGTCAGCTTCGCGACGACCTTCGAGCCGATGAGGCCGGTGCCTCCGATGACGACGATCTCTGCCATGTCCAAACCTTTCTTCGGTGACGACGCCCGGGTGGCGTCTGCCAGGTATGACCGCTGAGTGCCCGAAGATGTGACGCCTCGGGTTCTCAGATGCTGGCGGGCGTCTTCACCCTCCAGTCGTGATACCTCGTCGGAGCGATCGTCGCGGTCATCTCCGGCAGCAGGTCGCGGGCGGCGAGATGCGCGCCGAAGTACGTTCCGAGCGGATCCGGGACGACCTCCCGATCGTCCTGTCTCGCCCGCAGGTCGAGTGCCGCGAGTTCCGTCAGGCTGAACACCTCGGGGCCGCCGAACTCGATCATCCCGACACGGGGTTCTCCGAGCGCTGCCGTTGCGACCGCGTTCGCGACGTCGTCGGCCGCCATCGGCTGCACGAGCACATCGGCGATGTGTGCGGCTCCCTCGCGCAGGGCGTGGTCGGTGATGCTGCGGATGAACTCGAAGAACTGCGTCGCATGCACGAGGGTGTACGGGCGACCGGATGCCGCGATGAGGCGTTCCTGCTGATGCTTGGCGATGAAGTATCCGCCCTGCGCGCGTGCGAGGCGGTCGGTGCCCACGACCGACAGGGCGACGTGATGGGAGACGCCCGCGGCTTCGCCGTAGGCGAGCAGGTTCATCGTCGAGGTGGAGAAGAACTCCTGCGCACCGGCCTCGTCGGTGTACGACGAGTTCGACACATCGACCACCGCGGATGCGCCGGCGAGAGCGTCGTCGAGCCCCTCGCCGGTGAATGAGTTCACCCCCGTGGCGCGGGACGCGACGACGACGTCGTGTCCCGCGCCCTTCAGGATGCGCGTGACGCGGGTGCCGATCAACCCCGTGCCGCCGATGACTGTGATCCTCATGCCGCTCCTCCGATCGAGTGATGCGGACGAGCCCGCATGTACCTGGTTGACCGGCCGGCGGACCCGGCTGTGACGGAATCGCCAGGATTCGTCACAGATCGCGTCGCCCTCCGGTCAGAGCTGTGAGTGGGAGCGCCGACGGCGCGGAAAGGGGAGTGCGCATGCGGCGACCTCTGGTGCAGAGTGAAGACGTGACCGCGACACGTGACGAGCACAGCGGGTCGATCCGAGACCTCGGCACCGCAGTCTCGGTGTTCGCCGCCCAGCGCCGCCGACTGTTCGGCATCGCCTACCGGATGCTGGGCACCGTGGCCGACGCCGAGGACATCGTGCAGGAGACCTGGATCCGCTGGCAGAACACCGACCGGACCCAGGTGCAGGAACCCGCCGCTTTCCTCACGACCATCACGACGCGTCTGTCGATCAACGTTCTCCAGTCGGCTCGCGTGAAGCGGGAGACCTACATCGGGCCGTGGCTGCCTGAACCGGTCAACACCGACGACGATCCCTCGCTCGGCGCCGAGCGCGCCGAGGCGCTGCAGTTCGCGATCCTGCTGACGCTCGAGAAGCTCACCCCGACCGAGCGTGCGGCATACATCCTCCGCGAGGCGTTCGACTATCCGTATCCCCGCATCGCCGAGATCATCTCGTCGAGTGCGGTGAGCGCTCGACAGCTGGTGAGCCGGGCTCGCGCGCACCTGGCCTCGGCGAAGCAGATCACCGTCGAGCCCTCGCATCAACGTCACCTGCTCGAGGCCTTCCTCGCCGCCGCGCGGAAGGGCGATGCTCGGGAGCTCGAGAAGCTCTTCGCCGCCGACGTGGTCAGCTACACCGACGGCAACGGGGTGAAGCTGGCGGCGCGGATCCCGGTGATCGGTCGTGGCCGCGTGGCGCAGTTCGTGGCTGCGTTCGCGCACCACTTCTGGACGGGCAAGTCGATCGGGTGGGTGGAGGTCAACGGTCAGCCCGCCGCGACGCTCATCGAGAACGGTGAAGTCACCACGATGGTCACCGTCACGGCGTCCGACGAAGGGATCGAGCAGCTGCTCTGGGTGATGAGTCCCCAGAAGCTCGGACACATCACCGCGGTCGCGACATGACTCGCGGGCGGCATCCGGCTCGTCTGGGCCGGCGACCTCGGGATGCCTCCGAACCGATCGCTGTGGAAGAACTCCGGCTGGCGCTCGCCGCGGGCGACCGCGCCGGCATCCGGTCGATGCTGCACCCTGACGTGGTGATGATCATCGACAGCGGAGGTCGCATGCCGCAGTCGTCGACCGCCGTCGACGGGCCCCACACGGCATCAGCGGAGCTGGCGGCACTGGTGGCGACCGGCCCCATGGTCTCGATCGCGTCGATCAACGGCGCCCCCGGACTCGTGCTGGAACGAGACGGCGCAGTCGTCGCGGCGGTGTCGGTCGAGAGCAGATCAGGGCTGCTGTCGCGCATCTGGGTCGTCTGCAACCCTGACAAGCTCATTCACTGGAATCGACGCCGCGACGGCTAGAGCGAGATGTCGGATGCCGAGGCGAGCGCCCGCCACTCGGTCGATCGGGCGCTGCGCCGGTCGAGCACATCGGCATCGAGCAGCGGGCCGACAGCCAGCCCCGTCACCCGGACGATCTCGGTGATCGGAACCTGGAAGGTGCGGAAGGCGCCGAGCGGCGGAACCGCGAAGAGACCGTCCGGTGACTGGACGAGCTCTGACTGATCGAGCACGAACCCGGCCGCTGACAGACCGTCGGGGCCCTGCCACGCCGCGATCTTCCAGAAGAGAAGAGGGATGCGGATGCCGCGGTACGGCGGATCGTCGTCTCCCAGCACAGGGGCCGTGAACACCGAGATCCGCTGATCCGTCGTCTCGGCATACTCGAGCACGTGGTCTTCCAGACCGAGCCAGAGCTCTGCGGACTGATTGAAACCGGCGGCCTGCGGGGCGGCGTTCGGATAGAAGAACGTCGCCTCGGTCGCCGCCCGAGCGTCGTCGACATCACCCCAGCCGGGGTCGCGTCGGCGCACGAGGTGGCCGCGATCGAGGTCGTTGCGCGCATACACCTCGGGTCCGGTCTGCAGTGCTGCATCGACTCGGGGGTCGAGCTGCCAGTCCCCGGTGCGGGGCAGCTCGCGCAGCAGCGCCCCGTCGATGTTCACGCCCGTCACGGCGGCCAGGCGGCGCTCGCGGTCGAGCAGCACGCTGAAGTGGGGGTAGGTCAGCTCCGTCGCATCGCGGGCCGGCCCGGGCAGGGGCACTCGCGTCGGAAGGAAGTCGAGGTCGTATCCGTCTGCCATACCGACATACTGCCTGGTTCCACCGACATCGCCCCGGCCCCGCCGCACACGCGAACGCCCCCTCCGACGTGAGCTCGGGAGGGGGCGTCCGCGGTCAGCGACTCACGGCGTGGGCATGCCGCCGTTGACGTTGAGCGTCTCGCCGGCGACGTAGCTCGACTCCGCGGAGGCGAGGAAGACGTAGGCGGGGGCGAGTTCTGCGGGCTGGCCCATGCGGCCGAGCGGGGTGTCCTCCCCGAACTCCGGGAGCTTCTCCTGCGGCTGTCCGTCGCTCGGCTGCAGCGGCGTCCAGATCGGTCCCGGTGCCACGGCGTTCACACGGATGCCCTTCGGCGCGAGCTGCTCGGCGAGGCCCTTCGTGAACGCGTTGATCGTGGCTTTGGTCGATGCGTAGTCGACGAGGATTCCCGACGGCGAGTAGGCCTGGATCGACGTGGTGTTGATGATGGTCGAGCCTGCCGGGAGGTGCGGCAGCGCGGCCTTCGTGATCCAGAACATCGCGTAGACGTTGGTCTTGAAGGTGTCGTCGAACTGCTCGTCGGTGATGTCGGTCAGCGACTCCTTGTAGATCTGCTTGCCGCCGTTGTTGACGAGGATGTCGAGGCCGCCGAGCGCACCGACCGCCTCCGAGACGAGCGTGCGGCAGTACTCGGGGTCACGGAGATCACCGGGGATCTGCGCCACGGTCGCGCCGGCGTCGCGGAGGATGCCGGCGATGCGCGCCGCATCCTCTTCCTCTTCGGGCAGGTACGAGAGCGCGACGTCCGCGCCCTCGCGTGCGAAGGCGATCGCAGTCGCCGCGCCGATGCCGGAGTCGCCGCCGGTGATGAGCGCCTTGCGTCCGGTCAGTCGGCCGGTGCCGCGGTAGCTCTCCTCACCGAGGTCGGCCTTCGGACCGAGGTCGGCATCGAGGCCGGGCTCCGGCATGTGCTGCTTCTCGGGTTCGATGTCGGAGTAGAGCTCGGCCGGGTTGGTGAAGGTGTACTGGTCGCGAGACATGGGGGTTCCTCTCGGTCGCTGGTCTGGGGGTATGTCTCCAGCGTGCGCCGACGTCGGAATGTCGGCCAGCACCTTGCGTCTCACGCCGAGGGTCGCTAGAGAGGACGCCGAGAAGGGGTCGACCCGTGCGGACGCCGGGAGTAGCCTCGCCGCATGGCCCGACTCATCTACTCCATGATCACGTCGCTCGACGGATACGTCAGTGGGCCGGACGGCGGGTTCGCCTGGGCGCTCGACGACGACCTGCACGACTTCATCAACAAGCAGTTCGCAGACGTCGGCACCTACCTCTACGGGCGGCGCATGTACGAGACCATGGTCTATTGGGAGACCGCTCATCTCGAACCCGATCAGCCGCAGGTCGGCATCGACTACGCGCGGGTGTGGCAGGCCGCGCAGAAGGTCGTCTTCTCGAAGACCCTCGCAGAGGTGTCGAGCGAGCGCACGCGGCTCGAGCGCACGTTCGATCCGGAGGTGATCGCGCGGTGGAAGGCTGAGTCCGACAGCGACTTCTCCGTCGACGGCCCCACTCTCGCCGCCGAGGCGATCCGCGCGGGACTGGTCGACGAGTTCGGTCTCTTCATCGGACCGGCGATCGTCGGTGGTGGCAAGCCGTTCTTCCCCGACGGGGTGCACGTCGACCTGGAGCTCGCCGAGGATCGGCGCTTCGACAGCGGCGTGATGTTCCTCCGCTACACGACGCGGGTGTGACCGGAAGCGGCCCGCGTGATCAGGGGCGTACGCGAACGGTACGGCACTCGAAGGTGACCAGATCGCCGTCATGCAGCTGGCGTCCGCGCCGTCGATCGACCTCGCCGTTGACCTTCACGAATCCGTCGATCACGACCTCCTTGGCGTCACCGCCCGAGTCGAGCAGTCCCGAGTACTTCAGGAACTGGCCGAGGCGGATCATCTCTCCGCCGATGGAGACATCGTCGATCGGACCGGAATTCGTCATGACTCCGATGGTATCCGGCGGTGCTCAGCTCCGAGCGAGCGCCGCGAGAGGATACGTCTGGCTCGCGGTCAGCCCAGCGCCTTCTGAATCCGCGCGCTGAGGCGGTCGGCGGCCCTGGTGGTCAGCGACCGGCGGCTCGCCGTCCGCCGGGTCGTCGTCTGCAGCGCGATCCTCACATCCGATCCGCCGGTCGTCAGGGGAGTCGTCACGATCGTCACGTCGGCCGGTGCCTCGAACAGCGACCCGCGGGTGCTGAACGCGACCGAACGGCTGTCGAAGTATCGCCGCTCGACGTGCTTCAGGTCGGTCACGAGGTGCTGCAGTGCCTGCACGACGGAGTCCGCTCGAGCGGGTGTGTAGAAGTA
This sequence comes from Microbacterium sp. Bi98, assembly GCF_918698045.1. Lineage (NCBI taxonomy): Bacteria > Bacillati > Actinomycetota > Actinomycetes > Micrococcales > Microbacteriaceae > Microbacterium > Microbacterium sp. Bi98. The sequence goes on from NZ_CAKKLK010000020.1 coordinate 22,878, forward strand.
GGTGTGCGCCGTGACTGGCATGGATCCCCCCGGTGTCCGCATCGTCGGCGCGCGATGGCGACCGAACTCACTGAGAGAGACCCGATGAGTGACGGATCATGACGCTACGCGGGGGAATCGCCTGCGGGAGCCGGGTTCCGCTGCCGGGACGTCTGGCTGAAACCGCGTCGAGCCGCCGACCCCAGAGGGCCGGCGGCTCGAAGAACGACGAGGGCGATCAGTCGTCGATGTCGGTGCCGACGACCGCGTAGTCGGCGCTGAAGTCGATGTCGATCGAGCGGCGGTCGCTGGTGATCACCGACGCGTCGTAGGGGCTGACCTCGTCGTTGTCGGCGTCGAGGTCGGTGATCATCCCGTCGGCCTCGGCCAATGCGGCATCCACGAGGGCACGGATCGCGGCCTCGTCGAGGGTGTGGGTCGGAGCCGAGTCGTCGTCCTCCTGCTCGGTCGAGATCACGGTGGCGGCGAGGTCGGCATCCACTCGCACCTCGGTCTCGCTGCCGTTCGCGGCGGTCAGCTGGACCTCCCAGCTGCCATCGCGCTTCGCGTCGATCGAGGTGACGTCGCCCTCGGCGGCTCCGCGGGCGGCATCCGCGATGTCCACGAGCTCGTCGGCCGAGTCCGTGCCGATCCCGGTCACGGGGCCGCCGCCCTGCGGTGCGCCCTGATCGTCGCTGTCGCTGTCGTCGTCGTCACGGTCGTCGCCGGGCTGTCCACCGCGGTCTCCGTCGCCGTCGCGGGGCCCGTCCGAGACCGAGGGGCGGTCGTCGTCGTCGCCGATGTCGTCTCCGATGGCTGCTCCGACGGCCACGCCTCCACCGGCGAGGATCAGGGCAGCGGCGACTCCGCCGCCGATCAGCAGAGCGCGCTTGCGACCGCGCTTCGCGGGAGCTGCGGACGCGGATGCCGGGGCGGCGTTCTCAGCCGCGACCGGCGCGACGGGAACGGTCTCACCATCGTGGGACGGCGTCGCGGTGGGCGCGGGGGGTGCGGGCGGTGCTGGGG
>NZ_CAKKLK010000021.1:0-16286 GCF_918698045.1 Microbacterium sp. Bi98
CAGAAGGTTAGGGGTTCGAGTCCCTTCGGGCGCACATCACCACCGGGAAGCCCCGTCGCACTAGCGGCGGGGCTTCCTGCGTTAAGGCCCTCAGCGAGCCAATCGAGCGTTACGCCGGTCGCCTGAGCCCACCGCACGAAGAACGTCGCGCTCGGCTCTGAGCGGCCTGTCTCCCAGTTGCTCACCGTGTTGCGCGAGACGCCGATCGCCTCTGCGATCTGAGCTTGCTCGAGGTCAGCCATGATGCGCGACTTGCGCAGCCGTACCTCGAGCGTCCACGTGGGGTTGTCCATGAGTGTCATGGATCCCACTTTAGCGATCCCGCGCCCAAAAGCGCGACACGCCGCACACAATCCACAAGGTTATGCACACTGTGGATAAATCTGTGACTCATGCACAAGAATGCGACACCACGCACGCGACCACCACCATGCTCCCCGTCGTAGGGGAGACCACAAAGCAGGACGCGACGCCACGATCGGGCGGGACACGCGGGAGGCGCTCCGCGAAATCGAACAAGATGCCGCCCGAGAGATCGGGGCCTCGCGGTTAGTGGTACGACCGGGCGCGAGACCTTCCCATATGGCTCCCCGATCTCACACGCCTGTCAGTAGCGCTGTCGAGAGACGCGCCCAGTGATCGACCGACGCCCGGCTCCGCCGAAGCAACGAGATCAGTGGTCCCTTCCCGTTGTGGAGGGGGCCAGTACTCCCTCAACCACTCACCACCGAAGCAGGACGAGATGGAACACACCTACCTCGAATCGGGCTGGTGCACCTGCGGCCACCACCGAGACGACGGACGCAGTGAACGTGACCTGCCGAAGCCGCTCGACCGAACCGCAATCCGAGCAATCCTCGGTCCCACCTACGAACCCAAGGAACCCCGATGACATCTCCCGCACTCCTCGCGATCCTCGACGACGAGGCCCGCATCGAGCGAGCCCACAAAGACCTGATCGACCTCACTCGCGAAAGCCTCAAGCGCGCTGCGTTCGCATTCAAGGTCGGATGTGATCGGATCGCCGAGCAGCTCATCGACGTAGCTCTGTGCCTCGACACCGCCGAAGATCAGCTCGGCATCGACGGAGAGAACTACATCGACGCGGCCGAAGCATTCGTGTCGGCCGGCCTGTCGATCATCGACGCACACCTCGACGCCGTCCGCATCGAGGCCCGCATCCGTGGTGTCCACGCATGACCGACAACGTCGAGCCGCTCGCATTCCTCGTCGCGCTCACGATCATCGTCGGCATCTGGCTCTCGCTCGGGATCAACGCGAGGCGGCGCGCACTCATCGTCGAGGCCTCTCTCGCCGCGGCGCTGCACGATCGCATTTACGACCACGGCCTCTGTCCTGCGCTCTGGCTCGGCGAGGACAGCGGGCTATGGGTGATCTGCACTCGATCCTTCGAGCACACCGGCATCCATGTCAACCACCTCACCGGGGACATAGACCGTGACGGCTAAGCACCGAGACCCCGAGTACCTGCGCAACGCGCGCATCGTGCGGCAGCGCGTGGCAGCGGCGCGACGCTCGGGGCAGGAGGTCAGGTGCTGGCGCTGCGGCTTCGAGATAGATCCCGAGCAGCGCTTCGACGTCGGGCACTTCGATCCCGACGGCGGGCCTGGCCTCGACAACCTCGGACCCGAGCATCGCTACAAGACCACGCGATGCATCGGCAACCGAGCCGACGGCGGCAAGCTCGGCGCAGCTCGACGCCGGCCGGCTACACCCACGACTCCCCGCTCATCAACCGTCACCAAGACCGGCATCCTGTCGTGGTGAATCACAGTCTGGCCAGGTTTTTTTAGATGTCACGTGCAACCCCCGCCTTCGGCTCTACAGCAGTATTTTTCCCCGATCTTGAGCACCACTGGCTCATGGACGAAGCCGCGTGGATCGCGCACCGCGATACCGCGCTGACACCCGACGGGGTCACTGGTCTCCGCACCACCGAGCGCGATCGCCGCGAGTTCCTGACCGGCATGCAGATCATGGGCCTACTCGTCGACCGAGCCGGCGAGGTCCAAGACCCGAAGCCGCAGCAGCTCCTCGTCGTGGACATGCTCGCGGTCGGCCACACCATCAACGCCGTCATCATGCCGCGTCGATCGACCAAGACGGCGACCATCCTCGCCGTGGTCATCGGGCGCTGCGCGTGCCGGCCACGGCAGAACTCTGCGTTCACGCTCGCGACGACCGGCCTCAAGGCTCGCGAGAAGTTCGGCAAAGAGGTGCTCGACGTGATCGAGGCTGCATATCCCGAGAAGCGTGATCGCCCGGTAAAGGTCTCGAGGCAGGCCGGCGCGGAGTCCATCACGTTCCCTAACCGTTCGGTGTTCTCCGTGCACGCGCCGATCGGCGACAACTTCCGAGCATCCGCCTATGACGCCGTTTTCATTGACGAGTCCGGTCGCGCGAAGCCCGACATGACTGAGGATCTCCTCGCCGCGATCCCGCCGACGTTCGACACGACCGGCGGTCAGTTCATCGTCGCCGGCACCGCAGACAAGATCCGAACCGGCAACCTTCTCTACGAAGTGCTGTTTGCGAAAGCCGCCGAGCTCGGCGCCGGCATCCTCCGCTACAACGCGCCCGACTCGACCACCGAGGAGCAGCTCGCCGACTGGGAACCCACCGAGGCGAACCCGTTCGCCAACGTGCGCGAGCTGGTCGAGCGTCATCACCCGGGCATCGGCAACCTCACGACACTCGAGGCGGTCGAACGTAACTTCCGTCTACAGCCCCGAGCAAAGTTCATCTTCGAGTATCTCGGGATCTTCGGCGACGAGGGCACCGCGACCACGCTCGTCTCGCCGGCTCTCTGGGAGAAGACCACCATCGAGGGCGCGACTCCCGACAACCCCGGCAAGTTCTCGCTCGCGATCGCCATTCACCCGGACGGGCTCTGGGCATCCGTCGGCGTCGCATGGCAGTGCGACCTCGAGCCGGCTGACCTCGTCGCGCACGCGCTGCACGACGCCGGCGCTCCGCTCGAGCAGCGCACCGCGATCGGCCTCTTGCACCATCAGCAGGGCGTCAAGGGATTCTGGCAGCGCGTACTGCTCCTCGCTCGAAAGCACCGTGTCCCGATCATCTACGACAGCGCGAGCCAGTCCGCAGCGGTCGAGATCGAGCAGCTCATGCGCGCGACACCGCGCCCGGCATTCGAGCCGGCTAAGACCGCCGACGTCCGCCAGGGCGCGACGAAGCTCCTCAAGCTCCTCGAGGCGAACGAGCTTGCGCACTGGCCTTCCGAGCGGCTCGACCGAGCCGCGAGCATCGCGACCAAGCGCGCGATCGGCACCTATGGCGGCTTCGGGCTCGGACGGCCAAAAGACCAGCCAGACGCCGACATCACGCCTCTCGAGGCGTGCACGCTCGCTCTCCAATTCGCACCCGACGCCCACGTGCCCGAAGGTCTCGCCGGCGCTCTCTCATTCGGTTAGGAACCGCCATGACCACCGACACCACGAGCCCGATCCGCCTCGACAAGTCCGACGCGCTCATCGTCATTCACTGCGCCGACCACGAGTGGTATCGCGCATGCCGCTTCCACCTCGACGACGCTCGCGACGCCGCGTGCGCTCACGAGGAGCGCGAGCACGCGATGGACAACCGCCACCGCGAAGCGCGCCGGCTACGCAAGCTGCGCCGGCGTGTCACGCCGCCGGCGAGTCACTGAACGTACGAAACGACAGAGAGGGTCAAACACGTGGGAATCTTCAAGAAGAGAATCAACGCCGCGTACGCGACGCCGCCGGCAGCGGTCACGCTGCCGATCGTCTCGCCGTGGTCTCCTCAGACCGGGCTCGAGACGATCGCCGTCGACGACGCGCTCGGCGAGATCCTCGGCAAGCAGACCGCGCGCATCACCCGCGAGATCGCACTCCGCGTCCCCGGCGTCAAACGTGCGCACGGCATCATCTGCGCGCAGCTCGCCGGCATCCCGCTCTTCCAGATGGACGGCGACGCCCGCACCGACGAGCAGCCCGAATGGCTCACCGACAGCGCATCCGGCGTCGCGCCGTATCACCGCATGTTCGGCGCGGCCTCCGATTGGTTCTTCCACGGCTGGGCGTGCTTCGGCTTCACCGACGACCGCAGCGACTGCCTCCACATTCCGCATGGCATGTGGAAGATGGACCCGAAGACCGGGATCGTCCGCGTCGAGTCCGACGAGATCCCTTCCGCGTACAAGGCTCACCTCGTCGCCGTGCCGCTCGGATACGGCGAGAACGGACTCCTCGTCGACGGGATCGACACCATCCGCCAGGCCCGCAACGTCGAGGCCGCATACCAGGACCGCCTCGAGAACCCGATCCCGCTCACCGTCCTCACTCTCGACCAAGACCGATGGGACGGATCGTCGCCCGAGGAGCGCGCCGCGCTGCGCGACGAGTGGAACGAAGGCCGGCGCAAGAACTCGACCGCGATGAAACCGTCGTGGATCCACGTCGATATGCCCGGCACCGTGCAGACCGACCTCTACGAGACCGGCCGCAACGCTGTGCGTCTCGACGTCGCGAACCACGTCGCGCTGCCGGCCTCCATCCTCGAGGGCGCGAAGCAGGGCGGCGGCGGCAGCGAGATCACCTACACCGGCGTCCAGAACGGCGCGACGCGCTCCGAGCTGTGGGACTTCGGTCAGGCCAAGCGCATGCTCATGGCCTTCGAGGCGCGCATGTCCCTCGACGACATCTGCGATCCCGGCTTCAGCATCCGTGGCGACCTGACCTCCATGCAGGCCGTCCCCGCACCCAACACGACACCCACGAGTGAGGACTAGAACATGCCTGACATTCAGATCGAGGGCGGCGAAGTACTCGCCAACCTCAACGATCGCACCCTGACCGGACTGCTGCTGCCCTACGGCGAGGAGGGCCGCACGAACGTCGGCCGATTCTCCGTCATGGCCGGCGACATCGCGATCCCCGAAGATCCCTCCGTCGTATCCCTCAACGTCGATCACGACCGCTACCAGCCCATCGGCCGCGCGACGCGGCTCTGGGAGACCGCAGCCGGCATCATGGCCACCTTCCAGATCGGACGCACCGCAGCCGGCGACGCAGCTCTCGCCGATACCGGCCGGCGCTGCCTGTCCGCCGAATTCAAGACCGGCATCCGCAACGGCCGCGCGACCGGCGGCGTCCTCGCCGCAGCCGCGAAGGTCCCGCGCGGCGCGTTCCCGTCCGCACAGGTTCTCGCAGCCGACGCCGAGATCGACGACGAGGCAACCGTCCTCGAGGCCGGCGACACCGCCACGGTCTCCGAGGACCACTCCGAGGCCGTCTACACCGACCCCGACGGGCGCACCTACCGGCGCGTCTACGACTCCGTCACCACCGAAGCCGCGACCGACAACGGCACCGAGACCACCATCACCACCACCATCACCGAGGAAGAGACCGAGGCGGCTGCCGAAGTCGAGACCGAACAGGAGAACGAAGTGACCGCATCCGCAGTACCCGCCACCCAGCGCAACGGAGCACCCACCGAGACCGCTGCCACCTCTACCGCTCCGAGCGCCGCTGAGGTCATGGCCGCATTCGCGGCCGTCCGCACGCCGCTCCTCTCGGGTCAGGCCGTCGCCGACGCTGAGGGCGTCCTCGCCGCGCTGCAGGACATCACCGAGGACCTCGCCGCCGGCGGCGAGGTTGCTCGCCCCAACTGGCTCGGACAGCTCTACCAGGGCATCCCCTACGAGCGTGAGTACATCGTGCTCGGCACGCTCGGCACCGCGATCACCTTCGGCGGAAAGCAGGGCTACACCCTGCACCGTGGCAAGGCCGACGCGCCCGTCAACCACCTCGGCGAGCAGTGGGCCGGCAACAAGACCCCGATCGCATCCGGCGTCGGCTTCACCAAGTCGCAGTCGTCCTCGCTCCTCAAGTGGGCATTCGGCGCGGACATCGCCCGCGAATTCTTCGACCTCCCCGGCGCTGAGGAAGCGATCGAAGCATTCTTCGTCCTCGTGCTCGAGGACCACCTGATCTGGTCCGACCAGAAGGCCCTCGAGACGTGGCGCGCCGTCGCCGGCGCACCGATCGCACCCAAGGCGTACCCCGACGTCGAGGGGCACTCCTACCCGACCGCGCTCGGCATGGTCATCCAGGGCATCCTCGCCGTCAAGGCCAAGAAGTCCGACAAGCGCCGCGACAAGCCCACCTTCATCATCGCGAACGAACTCGCGTTTGAGGAGCTGATTCACACCCCGAAGGATCAGATCCCCGAGTTCGTCAAGTTCACCGCTTCGACCGACTGGGAAGGATCCGGCGACGGCCTCGTGCTCGTCGTGGGAGACACCGGCATCACCTCGACGCCGAGCGTCATCGTCGGCGACGGCAAGTCCGTGCAGTTCGACGAGCTGCCCGGCGGACCGCTGCGGATCGACGCTCTCGAGCTCGCGAAGGGCGGCGTCGACCGTGCGATCCACGGATACCTGCAGGTGTTCATCGTGCGACCGGAGGCGGTCGTGCACATCGGCGTCGCGGACGCTCGAGCGAACGCCACCGACTACGAGGCGGGCGAGCTGGCGAAGGCCGGCGCGGTCATCTACCAGGCCGTCGTCGCCGGCAAGACCGGAGGCGCAGTGCCCGAGGCTCCCGCTGTCGGGGCCACCGTCGTCGACGGCGGCGTGACCTGGGTACGCCTGGTCTGACGGCCGGCTGAGTAGGGCAGGAGCGTAAGCATGGCCAATTGGTACAGCGTCGAGACCGCTGAGGATCAGGAGCGCATCAGCGCTGCCTGGTCCGACGCACCCGTCGAGAACGAGGAACTCTGCGGAATGATCCTCGAGACCGCGCGCGATCAGATCATCGCCTACGCTCCTGTCCTCCCCGACGGCGAGCCCGTGCCGGCGCGCTGGGTTTACGCGCAGCTCCAACAGGCCACCAACCTGTGGAACGCCGGCCGGGTCTCAAGCGGCGGCGAGGGCGGCATCGAACAGTTCACGTTCACGCCGCGCCCGCTCGACAAGACCATCCGCGGCATCATCCGCCCGACGGACGGAAAGCTCCATGTCCTCTGACACCGTGCGCGGCTACGTGCTCGAGACGCTGCGCCCGAACCTCCCGGCCGACTGGAAAGTCGAGGAGGGGATCCCCTCGCGCATGCACTCGCTCTCGAGCCCTCTCCTGTGGCTCGAGTACACGGCGCTCGAGCCGCTGCCCGAAGCGCCGGCGAAGATCGCCGCGACCGTCGACGTCTGCATCGTCACGAATAAGACCGACGTCCGCAAAGGCGAGGCCGACGCCGACGAGAGCATCGCCGAGCTGTACGAGGCCGCTCTCGCCGGCAACACCTTCTACGGGATCCGCGCAAGCAAGACCGTCTTCTGGGATGCCTACTTCGGCTGGCGTCTCACCCTCACCGTCATCACCAAGCCCACTGAGGAGTAACCAAATGTCCAAGATCGATGTCAAGCCGATCGTCCTGCGGAACGTGCTCTGCACCGTCGCCGCCGACGACTACGCGAAGCACGTTTCCGGCGTCACCCTGACGCCGACCACGGGCTCCGTCTCGTGGAACGGAATGGATCCCGAAGCATCCTTCACGTTCCCCACCTCGACCACCTGGGCCGCGCAGCTCGACTACGCGCAGGACTGGGACACGCCCAACAGTCTGTCTGCCTATCTGTTCGACCACGAGGGCGAGCAGGTCACCATGACATTCCGTCCCGAGGCCGGCGGTCCCGGCTTCGAGGTCGACGTGTTCATCGTCCCCGGATCCATCGGCGGTCAGATCAACGCCGTGGCGACGTCGTCCGTCACGCTCGGCGTCGTCGGCAAGCCGAGGCGCGTCGCCGCAGCGGCCGGCTGAGCGGAGAGTCGTCATGCGCCTGGACGTTCGCCGCAGCCCTGAGCTGACCGCGCTCGTCCAGGTCATGGCGACGATTCCCCGGAACGTCGCGAAAGACATTCGGCAGCAGACCAAGGCCGTCATCGTCCCTGAGTGGAAGAAAGCTCTCGCGGAGCGTGCACCCGATCGGGTCTTCCACGAACGCCTCGTGAATCCGTCGACCGCCTACGTCTCCGATCGGGGCGTCAAGCTCATCGCCGGATCCAACCGGGCCGGCATGTTCCCGCGCGAGACCGAATTCGGCGCGTACCGCGAGGACTACAACACCTACAACTCCCGGCGCGGATCCGTCACCCGACGCACGCAGCGCCAGTTCCACCACTTCGTCAAGGCCGGCCGCGTCGTCATCCCCGCAGTCGCCGAAATGATCCCCCGCGCCGGCGCGCTCTACGTCCAGACCGCCTATCGCTCCGTCGCCGAAACCATCGAGAAAGGCATCCGCTAGTGGCAAGCAAGCGCTTCGAGATCGATATGGGTCTCAATGCCTCCGACGTCGCGAAGGGCGCGAAGGATGCCGAGACCGCAATCGGCAAGCTCGAGGACGCCGTCGAGGACGCCGGCCGCGCTCGCGATCTCGACCGCCTCGAGGACTCGCTGCGCGACGTCCAGCGACAGGCCGGCCGCACCGAGGACGCGATCGACGACATCGGCACGCGAGGCGGCAACAGCTTCCGCAAGCTGAGCGACGCCGGCAGTGAGGTATCGGGCGAGCTGCGCCAGAACCTCGGCGAGACATTCTCGTCATTCCGCGGCGACCTCGAGGACCTCCCGCAGATCGCGCAAGACACGCTCGGCGGGCTCGCCGGCTCGGGCGCGATCGGCGGCATCGCCGGCCTCGCTGCGACCGCTGCCGGCGCTGCCGGGCTCGGCCTGATCGTCGGCGCGATCGACAACATCAACGCCGCAGCCGAAAAATCTGAGGAGCGGGCGAGCGAACTCGCCGGCGCATACATCGAGGCCGGCACCACCGTGCTCTCGACGATCGACGCAGCGGCTCGGGTGAGTCAAGTCGTCACCGACAAGGAGCTGCGCGAGGAGGCGACCAAGCTCGCCGAGACCATCGGTATCGATCTCGCTGAGGCGGTCCGCATCGTCGCCGGCGACGCGAACGCTCTCGCCGGCGCGCAGGGCATCCTCGCCGACCGACAGGCGGTTGTGAACGACAAGATGAACACCGGCACCGAACTCAGCGCGCAGCGGATCATCGAGATTCAGGAGGAGCGCCGCGCCGTCATCGATCAGAGCAACGCGCTCGAGGTGTACTCCGATCGGCAGGACACCGCGACGCAGCGTGCGCAGCTCTACAGCGACTCGCTGAAAGCCATGATCGACGACGCCGGCAGCGCGACTGTCGAGGTCGACGAGCTTGGCAACAAGCTCTACACCCTGCCCGATCAGACTCAGGTGCTCATCAACGCCGAGACGCAGCAGGCGACGACCAACGTCGACGGCTTCAAGGGCGACCTCGACGGTGTCCCCGAGACCGTGACGACCCGCGCGCAGTTCGACGCATCGGCAGCGGATCGAGACCTCGACAACTGGATCATCCGGAACAACGGCCGCACCATCCGGATCGCCGGCCGATTCGACGTCGAATCAGGAGTGCCCTTCGAATGAGCACCACACTTTCCTACGCCGGCGGCACGCCGATCCAGCCCGATTTCACCGTCGTCGGATCCGGCGACGCCGAGATCGTCAGCCGCACGATCACGCACGAGATCCTCGACGGTCCTCCCGTTCACACGATGCGGCCGGCACGCCCGCAGACCGGCACGCTCGAGCTGCTATTCGCGACGTCCGCTCGCGCGCACCAGGCGAAGGACCGTCTCACCGCAGCGGCCGTCTACACGATCGTCAGCACGGACTCGGACGACCTTCCCAGCCGCATCATCGTGCGCGGCCTCAGGGTCTCGCAGCACGAGGACGCCGCGAAGATCTGGACCGTCTACGTCGACTACGAGGCGGTCAACTAATGGCCGGCCTGACGCAGCACACCACTCGAGTCGCGATCGCCGGCGAGCCGCCGATCGACCTTCCCGTGCTCGACGGTCAGATCTCGATGAGCGACGAATGGATCCCGTACATCCAGGGCGACGTCACGTGCCCATACACGCCCGAAGTCGACGACCTCGACCCGCAGGCCGCAGACATCTGGGTAACGCTCACAGTCACCCGCTCACACGGCCGCACCGACCGCATCCGAGACGTCTCGCTGCGCTACGCCGGCAAGACGCTCGCCGCGATCACCACCGAATTCGCCGGCCGCACCATCGCGGCGATCACCCGCAGCCTCTACCACGACTACGAGACGCCCGGCGCTGCGCGTCACGACGAGCTGCGCACCTTCCGGCTCATGCTGCGCGAGGTGCGCGTCGACCACGCCGCAGCGACGATGACGCTCAAGCTCGCTTCGGGAGAGGCGCGACTCACGGACTGGGACCACATGGGACCGAACCCCGATCGCGAGCCCGGCGCGAACCTCGTCGCCAAGATCAACCACATGCTCGCTCTCGCGGGCTTTCCGGCCGGCCTCGCGTCCTACCCATCGAGCGTCCCGACAGACGCGCAGATCGGCGACGAGGCGCTGCGCACGCCCGGTCAGTCCGCGCTCGAGTGGCTCCAACAGATCACGCGCAAGCACGATCTCATCGCGTGGTGCGACGAGGCCGGCCTCTGGCGACTCGCCTCGAGCCGGAACCGGTCTGCCTCGAGGTCGCTCACCTCGCTCGGATCCGACCGAACGATCGTCAACATGACCGAAGTCAGATCCCGAGACGTCGGATGGGTCACAGCCGTGATGCTCGTCTACACGTGGGCCGGCGTCACGCAGTACGACATCGCATATCCCGGCGCACCGAACCCCGAGAAAGCGAAGATCGTCCGCTACGAGACGCCGTACCCCGGACCCGGACGAGCTGCCCGGATGCTCGCGCAGCTCCGACCGCGCGGAAAGGCCGTCACCATCACGGCCGTATCCGAGCCGATCATCACGCCTGGCGAGACCGTCATCGCGACCACCGCGACTGGCACCCGAACGGGGCGCGTTGCGTCCGTGACCTGGCGTCTCGCCGCCGACCAAATGACCATCACTCTCAGAGAGGTTGCCTGACATGGGCTACTACAACCCGGACGGTTTCTGGATGCACGAGGAGGCCGACGCCGCCGACCCCGGCGCGGGCGTCTCCGAGCTGCTCAACAAGCTCACGCTCTCCCTTCCCGCCGGCATCCGCAAGCGCGTGATCGCCGAGCTCGCAGCGGCTCCCACCGTCGAGGAGGCGGCCGTGACCGCAGTCGAGGCGATCGTCGCTCTACTCGACATCGTGCAGTTCGGCGATCCCGGCATCCCCGAAGAGGGCCAGTTCCCCGACGACCCGCGATACCTGATCGCGGAGACCGACTCGATCGGGCGCGTATCTCGCGCCATGAAAGCTGACACCGGAGGCCAGTACATGCCACTTGCGACCATCGACACTCTCGGCATCGGCGACGATGACGACACCATCACGCGCCGCGCAGCCGGATCCGGGATCGGCTTCAGCTACTGGGACGGCGAACGCATGTCCCACAACACCGTCGACGAGAAGGGACACTTCATCCCTGAAACGCTCGAGTTCATCGCGAACTACGTGCGCGGCGGCACGGGCGGCGGCATGGACATCGGCGTCGTCTGTGGCCAGTCGAACGGGATGATCGCGTCGTATCTCGAGCTCGCCAATTTCCGAGGCCAGGATTCGCTCCTGTGGGCATGGGAGAACGGTCAGATCGTTCCTCTCGGCGAGAGTCAAGTGAACCTCGGCTCTGAGTTCATCCGCGCCTACGCGAAGCACGCCTCGCAGACCGGCCGGCGCGTGCTCATCGTTCAGGCGGCGGTCGGATCGCTGGGCTTCGGTACCACGAGCATCAACCCTCCGCCGGAGGGGTACCGCTACCACTTCAACGGCACGTGGGACCGGACGCTGACCGCCGATACCCGCAACCGGTTCGCGATGGCCGTGTCCATGACGCTCGCCGCGCTGGCCGCTGCCGGTCCCGGATCGCGCCTGATCGCGATGCTCTGGTCTCAGGGCGAAGCCGACGGCGGGATGACTCAGGAGCAGTACGCGGCGAAGCTGGACGACCTCATCGCGGCATTCCGCGCGGCCGTGGGCTACCCCGCACTGCCGGTCATCGTCGGATCCATGACGCCCGAGATGCACACCGATCACGAGGGCTTCGAGCAGATCGCCCGAGCGCTCGCTGACACGCCTCGGCGGCTCGAGCGTGTCGGGTTCGTGTGGGGTCCGGCGAACGGCCACCGATACAGCCAGACCGTCCACTACTCCTACGCGGGGCAGATCGACCGCGCCGGCCGCATGGCGCGCGAGGGCCTCATGGAAGCCCTCGCGAATCTCTCGACCAACGAGCCCGTCTCGCCTCTCAACAGTCGCGTCACGCGCAACGGGAGTACGGCAACCGTCGAGTGGGATCGTCCGCTCTGTCACGTCGACGAGCTGCGCGTGGAGTACTCCACGGATTACCACGACCTCGAGCCTGACGAGAAGGACAACGCGACTTGGGCTCTCGCGTCGATCGACACGATGCACGGCTCACGGGCCGCAGCAACTGTCCCTGCGTCAACGGCGGTTGCATTCCGCATCACCGTCGAGAACTCCGTGGGCGCAACCATGCCCGCACTTGTGAACGGCTAAGGAGGCCGACATGACCATCTTCATCAAAGCAGCACGACCCTTCACTGACTCCACCCTGCCCGTCTACGTGCACGGAACCGGCATCGAGATCCCCGGCGGCGAGATCCCCTATCGCTGGCTCGCGCAGGATCTCGCCGGCGCCGCCGGCACGCCGGTCGCCTCGTGGCGCGAGAAGAACGGCGCCGGCACCCTCACGGGCGGCGGCGCGACGATCGTCAACGTCGCCGGCTACAAGGCCGTCGAGCTCGCCGGCACGAACTCGCTCTCGATCCCCGCCGGCGCACCGCTGCCGTCGTCTCGCGGATCCGTCGTCGGCGTCGCCCGGCTCTCGCCCGCAGCTCTCGCCGCGACCCGATACGGCCTGTTTGCAATGGCCTCGAGCGTCTCGCCGACGGACGGCCGCATCTCGAAAGACGTCGACAGTCGGGTCATCTTCGACCGCCTCGGCACAGCCGACGTCACGGCGAAGTCCGCCGGCACGATCAACCCCGGCGACTTCTTCACCTTCGGTTTCTCGCAGCGAGCCGCCGGCGCGGTCGCCATGCTCAACGGCGTGTCGTTCGCCGTCGGCGCGGGCGACATCGCCGGCTTCACTCGGTTCTTCGTCGGCTCCTCCGGGTCCGGATCCGCCTGGCTCGGCAGCATCTTCGAGATCGACGTCTACAACGCGCAGCTCCTCACGCCCGACTTCACCGCGTTCGACGCAGCCATGCGCGAGCACTACTCGTTCCTGTCATGACCGAGCAGATCGATCTCGGTCACGGGCGCGGCTGGGCGAGCCCGACAGCGGCGGCATCCATCTTCCGCATCGATCGCCAGCTGGGCCGGCCGGCCGATATCAATGAGGCCGGCCGATCGCCCGAGAAGGCGAACGAGAACCGCCGAAAGTGGCTCGACTATGAGCGCTACCTGAACGGCGGTCCGTGGGCACCGAAAGCCCCGTTCGCGCTCGGTGCTGACGAGTCCGTGCACTGCCAGGGCGACGCCGCCGACAGTGACGACTGGTACGACCCGCGAGCCGCTGCCGTGTGGCGGGATAACGGCTGGCGACAGACGGCGCGCTATCCCGGCAACCCCACGAAGGACGAACCCTGGCACGGCGAGCACTTCGAACACCTCGACAACCACCGATTTGACCCCGCGCCCGCGGGCGGCGCGACCATCACACGAGAGGAATTGGACATGGCAGGATCACCCGACATCTGGAACATCGTTGAGAAAAACGGGGACGACCCCAGCTCCGGCCGGATCTACTTCGGAACCGAGAGCGGCGAAGTGTTCGAGCTGATCGGATACTCGCGCGAGCTGATCTCGGTCGCCTACTTCCAGGCGCGGCCGGCGGTCGCCGGCGGACCCATTCCCGACCTCATCCCGACCTTCCCCCGTGCCGAGCTGGCGAAGATCCGCCGGCTGCACAGAGACCGCAAGACCAAGTAACCCAGACCGGAGAAAATCACATGAACAAGCAGACCACCTTCATCGTCATCGCCGTGCTCGCCGGCCTCGGGCTCGTCGGCGTCATCGCCCTCCAGCTCGTCCGCCCGGATGCGAGCGCGACGTTCATCGACTTCGTTTTCCAGCTGCTCATGCTGCTCGGCGGCTTCGGCGGCCTGGCCTACATGCAGGGGCAGCAGGGCAAGGAGATCCAGACCATCAAGAAGAACACCAACGGCACGCTCTCCCGCAAGGATGACGAGATCGCGACCTACCGCGCAGCCCTCGCCGAGCACGCGCCCCACGTGCTGCGCCAGGTCGAGACGGACGCCGTGCCGATCGTCACGCGTGCGCAGCTCCGCGAGGAGCGTGAGGGCGAGGACACCCTCTAGTCCTTCCACAAGGTCCATGACGCACGCTAGATTGGGCGTCATGGACCTTGTGTGCGCATACGACGGATCAGAACTCGTCTACGTGACCGTCGACGGCGTGCCGCTGCCTGACCGTTGCTCCAACGCGGCGTGCCCGTACTCCGAAGCCGGCAGCGCATGGACGGTCGAACGCTCGCGGCTGCAACTTCAGCTCGAGGACTAGACCGCCACGAGGTGCGCAGCCGGCCTCTCAGGAGGCGCGAGGCCCGCAGCCGCATAGACGACGCTGCGGCCTCGTGCGTCCGACAGGCGCACGTAGCGACCGGTCGTGTCGGCGGATGCGTGGCCCATCAGATTGCGCAGCGTGAGGACGTCGCCGTTAGATGCCTCGTGCGCGTTCGTCGCGAATGAGTGGCGCAGGTTGTGCAACGTCCACGGGTTCGGCATGACGTCGTCGACCAGCTCATAGACGCGCCTCGGCGACAGGTGCCCGTCGATCGCTCCTGGAAACGCGAAGCCCTCAGGCAGCGCCCGTAGGTCTAGCGCGAGGCGCGGCGTCAGCGGCACGATCCGCAGCTTGCGGCCTTTCCCGTGCACTAGGAGCGACCAGCCGAGCAGATCGGGCCTCAGGTCATCTGAGTGAATCTGTGCGATCTCGCCGCGCCTCAGGCCGGCGTCGTGGGCTAGTCGCATGATGAGCGACGTCCGATCGTCCGCTCGGCGCATCGACTCGACGTAGACGTGCTCGGGGACCGGATCCGGGTTCGGCGCGGATGCGTTCACGCGAGGTAGGCGCTTGGCTGGATTGTGCTTGATCCGACCCGTTCGCTTGCCCCACCGCCAGAACTCGCGGAAGCACGCATAGCGGTTGCGGCGGGTCTCCTGCATCCACTCCTGCGAGCCCACGAAGATCAGCAGCGCGTCGGCGGTGACCTCCCACGGGCCGACGCCGATACGTCGGGCGAGGTGCTGCAACTGCTCGCGTCGAGCGCGGATCGTCGCCGGCGTCCGGTTAGCTGCGCGGAGATCTAGGGCGTAGTCGTCGAGGGCGTCCGTCCAGGACGCCGAGAGTGGGAGTGCCACGCGCTACGACTTCGGGGGGTTAGACGTGGTGCTGCACAGCACGGCGGGAGTCCTCTCGATACGACACATGCCCCCCAGCCGCATCATTGCTTCAAGCCTAAATCGACCGGCTCGGGCTCCTGAGCGCATGCGGCATCCTTCCCATAACATTCCGCTGCGCTCTCCAACTCGAGCACGCGATCGATTAGTTCGATCTTGCTTAGACGGGCGAGATCGCGCCGGCGTTTGAGGATCACAGCTCGTCCTCGTCCCACCACTCATCACCGAGCAGATCGAGCAGCGTCGCCGCCTTGATCGGTGCGACATACTCCGCAAGGATCTCGAACGTGATCGGGGACCGGATATCGCCGGTCGAGGGCCAGGACCACTGGCCCTGAGACCCGGGCCGGCTCGGGTCCGCGAGCCAGTACTTCACTCCCAGCTCGACCTCGAGGTGGGTCTGCCCCATCGAACGGGCGTACTCGTTGATGTCGTACTCTCGGATGCCTCGCACGAGCAGCGGGCCGCTGCCGATGAGCATTCCGCGCCACGGCTGGAAGTAGGCGACCAGATCACCGAGCGCCGGCGCGACCACGTGGGCGCTCGCACGATGCTCCTGGACTGCTCGAGCGTTCTCGCCGGTGATCCGCTCCCGTTCGTCGCGCCAGTCGAGATCGATCGACCGCAGCAGCGCAGACACGTCCATGCCGCACTCAGGACACACCGGGCGCAGCACCGTGGCGGCGTACTCGTTCATGCGCCGACGCCTTCTGCGGCGCGCCACGCAGCCCACTCAGCGTCCAGGTCGAGCAGCTCGTGGACTACCAACCAGAAGGTTAGGGGTTCGAGTCCCTTCGGGCGCACATCA
>NZ_CAKKLK010000022.1:0-5527 GCF_918698045.1 Microbacterium sp. Bi98
TAAAAGAAGTCCGGCGGTGTCCTACTCTCCCACAGGGTCCCCCCTGCAGTACCATCGGCGCTGTGAGGCTTAGCTTCCGGGTTCGGAATGTAAACCGGGCGTTTCCCTCACGCTATGGCCGCCGAAACACTATTGATGTTTCAATCAAACCTATAGACAAATCATTGTTGTCTGTAGGGTTCTCGACCGTACATCGAGAACCACTCAGTGGACGCGTAGCACCAACAAACGGTGTGTTATCAAGTCATCGGCTTATTAGTACCAGTCAGCTGCATGCATTACTGCACTTCCACATCTGGCCTATCAACCCAGTAGTCTGGCTGGGAGCCTCTCACCCGAAGGTATGGAAATCTCATCTTGAGGCCGGCTTCCCGCTTAGATGCTTTCAGCGGTTATCCATCCCGAACGTAGCTAATCAGCGGTGCTCCTGGCGGAACAACTGACACACCAGAGGTTCGTCCAACCCGGTCCTCTCGTACTAGGGTCAGATCCTCTCAAATTTCCTACGCGCGCAGCGGATAGGGACCGAACTGTCTCACGACGTTCTAAACCCAGCTCGCGTACCGCTTTAATGGGCGAACAGCCCAACCCTTGGGACCTACTCCAGCCCCAGGATGCGACGAGCCGACATCGAGGTGCCAAACCATGCCGTCGATATGGACTCTTGGGCAAGATCAGCCTGTTATCCCCGAGGTACCTTTTATCCGTTGAGCGACAGCGCTTCCACAAGCCACTGCCGGATCACTAGTCCCGACTTTCGTCCCTGCTCGACCTGTCAGTCTCACAGTCAAGCTCCCTTGTGCACTTACACTCGACACCTGATTGCCAACCAGGTTGAGGGAACCTTTGGGCGCCTCCGTTACTTTTTGGGAGGCAACCGCCCCAGTTAAACTACCCACCAGGCACTGTCCCTGAACCGGATTACGGTTCGAAGTTAGATATCCAGAGTGACCAGAGTGGTATTTCAACAATGACTCCACATGAACTGGCGTCCATGCTTCACAGTCTCCCACCTATCCTACACAAGCCACACCGAACACCAATACCAAGCTGTAGTAAAGGTCACGGGGTCTTTCCGTCCTGCTGCGCGTAACGAGCATCTTTACTCGTAATGCAATTTCGCCGAGTTCGCGGTTGAGACAGTTGGGAAGTCGTTACGCCATTCGTGCAGGTCGGAACTTACCCGACAAGGAATTTCGCTACCTTAGGATGGTTATAGTTACCACCGCCGTTTACTGGGGCTTAAATTCTCAGCTTCGCCTTGCGGCTAACCGGTCCTCTTAACCTTCCAGCACCGGGCAGGCGTCAGTCCGTATACATCGTCTTGCGACTTGGCACGGACCTGTGTTTTTAGTAAACAGTCGCTACCCACTAGTCTCTGCGGCCTCCAAACGCTTTCGGAGCAAGTCCTAATACGTCGAAGGCCCCCCTTCTCCCGAAGTTACGGGGGCATTTTGCCGAGTTCCTTAACCACGATTCTCTCGATCTCCTTGGTATTCTCTACCTGACCACCTGAGTCGGTTTGGGGTACGGGCGGCTAGAACCTCGCGTCGATGCTTTTCTTGGCAGCATAGGATCATCCACTTTTTATCCGCATCGTGTCTCAGCCTATGTGAGAGACGGATTTGCCTATCTCTCGGCCTACGCACTTGCACCAGGACAACCATCGCCTGGCTTGGACTACCTTCCTGCGTCACACCTGTTAATACGCTAACCGCACCAGAATGGGGTCGTGCGCTAGGCCCAACGCGTCACCCCGAAGGGATCAGTCACTGGGATTCAGACACTTAGCACTACTGGATTAGCTTGGGCGGTTCTTCGCCGGTACGGGAATATCAACCCGTTGTCCATCGACTACGCCTGTCGGCCTCGCCTTAGGTCCCGACTTACCCAGGGAAGATTAGCTTGACCCTGGAACCCTTGGTCTTTCGGAGGACGTGTTTCTCACACGTCTTTCGCTACTCATGCCTGCATTCTCACTCGTGTAGCCTCCACGGCTGGTTTACACCGCCGCTTCGCTGGCCACACGACGCTCTCCTACCCATCAACACGGCTGGACCACGAAGGCCTACCAATAATGTCAATGCCACAACTTCGGTGGCGTGCTTGAGCCCCGTTACATTGTCGGCGCGGAATCACTTGACCAGTGAGCTATTACGCACTCTTTCAAGGGTGGCTGCTTCTAAGCCAACCTCCTGGTTGTCAAGGCAACTCCACATCCTTTCCCACTTAGCACGCGCTTTGGGACCTTAGTTGGTGGTCTGGGTTGTTTCCCTCTCGACTATGAAGCTTATCCCCCACAGTCTCACTGCTGCGCTCTCACTTACCGGCATTCGGAGTTTGGCTGACGTCAGTAACCTTGTAGGGCCCATCGGCCATCCAGTAGCTCTACCTCCGGCAAGAAACACGCAACGCTGCACCTAAATGCATTTCGGAGAGAACCAGCTATCACGAAGTTTGATTGGCCTTTCACCCCTATCCACAGCTCATCCCCTCAGTTTTCAACCTAAGTGGGTTCGGTCCTCCACGACGTCTTACCGTCGCTTCAACCTGGCCATGGATAGATCACTTCGCTTCGGGTCTAGGACATGCGACTGAATCGCCCTATTCAGACTCGCTTTCGCTACGGCTACCCCTCAACGGGTTAACCTCGCCACATATCGCTAACTCGCAGGCTCATTCTTCAAAAGGCACGCTGTCACAGCTACTAAGGCTGCTCCAACGGTTTGTAAGCAAACGGTTTCAGGTACTATTTCACTCCCCTCCCGGGGTACTTTTCACCTTTCCCTCACGGTACTTGTCCGCTATCGGTCATCTGGGAGTATTTAGGCTTATCAGGTGGTCCTGACAGATTCACACGGGATTTCACGGGCCCCGTGCTACTTGGGATACTCTTCGCGCCACGGTTGGCATTTCGACTACGGGGTTGGCACCCTCTATGACCGGCCTTTCAAGACCGTTCGTCTATACCATCGTGTAACGCCGCCATCTCGGCAGAGATGACTGAAAAGTCCCACAACCCCCAACGTGCAACGCCTGCCGGCTATCACACACGCTAGGTTTAGCCTGTTCCGGTTTCGCTCGCCACTACTAACGGAATCGCGGTTGCTTTCTCTTCCTGTGGGTACTGAGATGTTTCACTTCCCCACGTTCCCTCTACCCGCCCTATATATTCAGGCGGGAGTCACTAGGTCGGCACGCCGCCCAGCGGGGTTTCCCCATTCGGACACCCTCGGATCAAAACTTGCTTATCAGTTCCCCGAGGCTTATCGCAGATTGCTACGTCCTTCTTCGGCTCCAGATGCCAAGGCATCCACCGTTTGCTCTTAAAGACTTGAAATCACATGAGTTTGAATCAGAATCGACACCAGGCACGAAGGCCTGGCATGAAATTGACTAATGATCTTTAAGATCATCTTGTGCAACCGACCGAAGCCGGCTGCAAGATGCTCGCGTCCACTGTGTAGTTCTCAAAGTACGGGCGGTACCCCTTCTCGCCACCCCCACAGGGGAAACAACAAGAGGCCCAGAGGTACAGAAACGATCCGAAGATCGCATCCGGTCCCTCAGGACCCAACAGCGTGCAGGTGCGACATCCGAAACCCTCCCCGTTCCCACCGCAAGCGGTGTACTAAGCGAGAGCTTCTTCCTTCGCACCATGTCAAATGTTCCACCCATGAGCTCCCAGCGAAGAACGAACGTCTTCGATCTGGGTTCTGGACTCCGAAGAGTCAGATGCTCCTTAGAAAGGAGGTGATCCAGCCGCACCTTCCGGTACGGCTACCTTGTTACGACTTAGTCCTAATTACCGATCCCACCTTCGACGGCTCCCTCCACAAGGGTTAGGCCACCGGCTTCAGGTGTTACCGACTTTCATGACTTGACGGGCGGTGTGTACAAGACCCGGGAACGTATTCACCGCAGCGTTGCTGATCTGCGATTACTAGCGACTCCGACTTCATGAGGTCGAGTTGCAGACCTCAATCCGAACTGGGACCGGCTTTTTGGGATTCGCTCCACCTCGCGGTATTGCAGCCCTTTGTACCGGCCATTGTAGCATGCGTGAAGCCCAAGACATAAGGGGCATGATGATTTGACGTCATCCCCACCTTCCTCCGAGTTGACCCCGGCAGTATCCCATGAGTTCCCACCATTACGTGCTGGCAACATAGAACGAGGGTTGCGCTCGTTGCGGGACTTAACCCAACATCTCACGACACGAGCTGACGACAACCATGCACCACCTGTTTACGAGTGTCCAAAGAGTTGACCATTTCTGGCCCGTTCTCGTATATGTCAAGCCTTGGTAAGGTTCTTCGCGTTGCATCGAATTAATCCGCATGCTCCGCCGCTTGTGCGGGTCCCCGTCAATTCCTTTGAGTTTTAGCCTTGCGGCCGTACTCCCCAGGCGGGGAACTTAATGCGTTAGCTGCGTCACGGAATCCGTGGAATGGACCCCACAACTAGTTCCCAACGTTTACGGGGTGGACTACCAGGGTATCTAAGCCTGTTTGCTCCCCACCCTTTCGCTCCTCAGCGTCAGTTACGGCCCAGAGATCTGCCTTCGCCATCGGTGTTCCTCCTGATATCTGCGCATTCCACCGCTACACCAGGAATTCCAATCTCCCCTACCGCACTCTAGTCTGCCCGTACCCACTGCAGGCCGGAGGTTGAGCCTCCGGATTTCACAGCAGACGCGACAAACCGCCTACGAGCTCTTTACGCCCAATAATTCCGGATAACGCTTGCGCCCTACGTATTACCGCGGCTGCTGGCACGTAGTTAGCCGGCGCTTTTTCTGCAGGTACCGTCACTTTCGCTTCTTCCCTGCTAAAAGAGGTTTACAACCCGAAGGCCGTCATCCCTCACGCGGCGTTGCTGCATCAGGCTTGCGCCCATTGTGCAATATTCCCCACTGCTGCCTCCCGTAGGAGTCTGGGCCGTGTCTCAGTCCCAGTGTGGCCGGTCACCCTCTCAGGCCGGCTACCCGTCGACGCCTTGGTGAGCCATTACCTCACCAACAAGCTGATAGGCCGCGAGCCCATCCCCAACCAATAAATCTTTCCAGTAACTGACCATGCGGTCGCTACTCGTATCCAGTATTAGACGCCGTTTCCAGCGCTTATCCCAGAGTCAGGGGCAGGTTGCTCACGTGTTACTCACCCGTTCGCCACTGATCCCACAGAGCAAGCTCCGTGTTCACCGTTCGACTTGCATGTGTTAAGCACGCCGCCAGCGTTCATCCTGAGCCAGGATCAAACTCTCCGTAAAAAAGAAATGCATACGACACCGGGAAAACGGTGACGCAGCGAGTTTGATGCTGACCAAAGAGACAAATCATTGCTGACTTTATCCGTTGCCAACCCCACAAGGAGGTTGGTCTTTGATCCAAAGGAATCTCATCCAGCCGAAGCTGAATCGAGGTTATTTGGCATTTGACAAGTGCACGCTGTTGAGTTCTCAAGGATCGGATGCTCCCACGACCCAGTCATCACAACCAGGCCCGAAGGGCAACTTCTCTATCTTA
>NZ_CAKKLK010000023.1:0-3887 GCF_918698045.1 Microbacterium sp. Bi98
GGGTGGGCTGGGAGCGCCCGACGGCGTGACGGAGCCTGCCCCCGCGCTGCGTCATCAGCGAAACAACGAAGGATGCCGGTCCAGCTTTGCGGGCCGGCATCCCTCAATATTCCCGGACGGCCGACCTACTGCTTCTCGAGGCGCACGGTCATCGTGGTGCCGAGGGCAGTCACCTCGTAGGAGAGCTCACCGTCGGCATAGGTGAAGGTCTTCGTCGGATCGCTCGAGGCAAGCATGGCCGAATCTGTCTTCGACGTGTCGTTCGCCGAATCGAAGGTGAACGAGGTCGAACCGTCCTCGGGCACCGTGACAGTACCCGCCCAGTACAGCGACTTCGTGTCGGTCGAGTTCCACGAGACCTCGATCGTGTCTGCCGTGATCGTGGCGCTCTGGAAGCTGTCGGGTGAGTTCGAGTTGATCTGCGTCCATTCGCCGGCGAGATCGACGGGCTCTGCCACCTCCTCAACTTCTTCGACCGCTTCGGGCGCGGCCGGCTGCGAGTCAGACTTCGAGTCGGTGGACTCGGCGGGAGCGGAGCACGCGACAGTTCCGAGCCCGAGCAGGGCGAGAAGGGCGAATGCGGCAGCGGCCCTGGTGACTGCGGTGTTCATCTGTGACTCTCGTTTGGGGATCAAGCAACGAAGTTGAACGTAGCAGGCCATTGTCACGTTTCAGATTCGGCTGTTGCCGCCCGGCGATCTGAACCGATATACAGGTCGAGGCGCTCTGGGGGCGCCGGCGATTCGTCGCCTCATCGTCGAGGGGAACTCTCATGTCACAGCCGCCTGCCGCCTGGCATCCCGATCCGGAGAATCCGCATCAGCTGCGCTGGTGGGACGGCCATCGTTGGACCGCCTCGACCGCTCCGTCCCCGGCGGCTGTCGCGACGACGCAGATCGCGTCCGCCACCGCGCCGGCACCCGCACTCGCACTCGCACTCGCGAAGCGCAAGACCGGTTGGCGCACTGCCGGGATCATCGTCGCCGCACTCGTCGTCGGCGGCGCGCTCGCCCGCCTGTCGCCGATCGCGATCCTGCTCGTCGCCACCGCCGTCGTCGGCATCGCTCTCTATGTCATGATCGCGCGCCCCCTCCCGGCTCTAGGACTCCGATCGCGGATGTCGGGCGTGATCGCCCTCGGCCTGGCCGCTCTGCTCGTCACCGGCGGCGGAATCGCAAGTGCCAGCAGCGGCACCGCCCCGACGGCATCCGAACCTCAGACCTTCGCCGCGGTGACGACGTCGGCTCCGACGCCGACGCCCACTCCCACGCCGACGACGTTCGAGACCGCGACCGAAGAGGTGCCCGTGCCGTTCACGGCGACCACGGTCGACGACCCGCAGCTCGACCAGGGCGCCACGGCGCTCGTCGCCGCGGGCGTGAATGGCGTGAAGGTGATCACCTATCGCCTGACTCTGATCGACGGCGTCGAGGTGTCGCGCGAGGTCGTCAGCGAGGCGATCTCCGTGCAGCCGGTGAACGAGGTCACGGCGATCGGAAGCAAAGCGCCGGCACCGGTCGCGGCTCCGGCACCCGCTCCCGCCCCCGTGCCGCTCGTGCAGCAGGGTGGCGGAGGGTGCGACTCGAACTACACGGGAGCGTGTGTTCCGATCTCGAGTGACGTCGATTGCGCCGGCGGCAGCGGAGACGGACCCGGATATGTGCAGGGCCCCGTGCAGGTCGTCGGCTCGGACATCTACGACCTCGACCGCGACGGAGACGGCATCGCCTGCGACTGAGCGCTAGTCCACCGGGCCGAAGACCTCAGCCCAGACCTCGAGGATCTCGCCGTCGAGCCCTGCCGCGTCCGACCCCGAGAGCGTCGTGACAGAGGCCATTCGTCAGCGCCCGGAGTAGCGCTGCGCCGGTCGTCCCTCTTCCGCCAGCGCCTGACGATGCGACGTCAAGGCCGACCGCACGGCCGTGTAGATCACGAGCCACAGGATCAGGATGCCGATCAGGAACCCGGCGACGTAGAAGAGGACGATGGTGAGGAAAGGATCCATGGCGCCAGGATAGCCACCGGGGTGCGCGACACCTCCAGCCCCGGCAGCTAGTCCCCGACCTCCAGCGACCAATAGAAGTAGAACGCCCGCTCGCCGGAATCCGGGTCGACGCCGCTGAACCCGTGTCGTTCGTAGAAGCGCATCGCCGCGGCATCCGATTCATCGACGTTGATCTCGATCGCCGCGACGCCGAGTTCCCGGCAGATCTCAACCATGTGCCGGAGGACCGCGCCGCCGACACCACCACCGCGGTGCGCGGGCTCGACGTACATCTCATCGAGCAGCGCGACCGGCCCCTCCGACCACACATTCGGACGCAGGGTCACGAGCGCGAGACCGACCGCAGGATCACCGCCGAGCACCGCGAAAGTGGAGGTTCCGCCCAGCAGCGTGCGCAACCGCTCGGCGAGCACCTCGACCCCCGGAGTCTCGGTGTCGAACTCCGTGTTGAAGGCGTGCAGGAGTTCGGCGAGACGGGCGGCGTCGTGCGGGGTGGCTCGACGTGTGGCGGCGGTCATCGGATGCCTTTCTGGGGTCGAGGGCTTCGGCTCGGGCGGACGGCGGCAGTTCTGCCGGTTCACAACTCCGGAAGGACGAGCGGGCCGACGCATCGGTTCCCCGGGATTCCGGGGCCGAGCCGCCGGGCGCACCCGCTTCTTCCGGAGTTGTGGACCTGAACCTCCGTGGGCCCCGCTCGACGATCCGGGAGAACGCGGTCAGGCGCTGTCGGAATCCGCCTTGCGCGATCCGGCCTCGAGCACATCTCCGGCCGGCAGCTCCTGGTGCCCGCCGAACTGCAGACGCATCGCCGACAGCACCTGGTTGGCGAACTTGTCTTCATCGCGTGAGGCGAAGCGCTCGAACAGCGACGCCGCGAGCACCGGCACGGGCACGCCGACATCGACGGCGGCCTTGACCGTCCAGCGGCCCTCGCCCGAATCGGAGACCCGGCCGGCCAGACCGTCGAGGTGCGGATTCTCGGCGAGCGCGGCAGCGGTCAGGTCGAGCAGCCACGACGAGATGACCGATCCGCGGCGCCACAGCTCGGCGACCTTCGAGGTGTCGATGGGGAACTGGTAGAACTCCGGCTCTTCCAGCGGAGCGATCTCGGCCGAGTGCTCGGCCTCGCGCACCCCGGCATCCGCGTTGTGCAGCAGGTTCAGCCCCTCGGCGATCGACGCCATGATGCCGTACTCGATGCCGTTGTGCACCATCTTCACGAAGTGCCCCGCACCCGACGGGCCGCAGTGCAGATAGCCCTGCTCCTCGGGGGTGAGGTCTCCGGTGCGGCCGGGCGTGCGCTCGATCTCCCCGACACCCGGAGCGATCGTGCGCAGCACCGGCTCGATGCGCTGCACGGCCTCATCGGGTCCGCCGACCATCAGGCAGTATCCGCGGTCGAGTCCGAACACCCCACCGCTCGTGCCGACATCGACGTAATGGATGCCGCGCTCGCGGAACGCCTTCGCCCGGCGGACGTCGTCGCGATAGTTCGAGTTGCCGCCGTCGATCAGGATGTCGCCCTCGTCGAGCACCTCCGCCGCCTGATCCGCCACCATGCCCGTGAGCGATGCGGGCACCATCATCCACACGGCCCGCGGCGCCTCGAGCTTCGATGCCAGGTCGGCCATGCTGTCGGCGCCGGTGGCTCCCTCGGCGACCAGCGCCTGCACGGCATCCGTGTTGACGTCATAGACCACGCATTCGTGCCCCGCCCGCATGAGGCGGCGCACGATGTTGGCGCCCATCCGGCCGAGTCCGATCATCGCCAGCTGCATGAGAATCCCTTCGTCTCAGCCCCGGTGGGCCGAGTCGGGGCAATCCTGGCACGGGTGCGTGGGTCGCTCAATGGTGTTGCGGGGTGGCGTGGGGCGTGCGGGGG
>NZ_CAKKLK010000024.1:0-1547 GCF_918698045.1 Microbacterium sp. Bi98
ACGCTGAGCCTCGGTGTGCGCCATCGTTCGTCGGGATCCCACCATCCCGGTCCCCGCACCTGCGGGACCCCGTCGTCCATGCGGATCTCCCACCCCGAGGTCCCGAGGGATCGGTGGTGCCACCAGCACAACGGCACCCCGTTGTCGGTATGCGTCGGACCACCCCTGGCATGCTCGACGACATGGTGGATCTCGCACCACGATGCCGGAACGTGGCATCCGGGAATGAGGCATTCTTTGTCGCGGGCGATGATCGCCCGGCGTTGGTGCACGGTGAACACCCGGTCGGTGGTCGTGATCCCGATGATCCGCCCCTCATCGGTTAGCACCCGTTGAATCGTCCCCGCGCATCCGACGTGCGCGGCGACGGAAACCGGGACGTGGGCACCGGATCCGACGACCGTCGCCCACCCACCGTTTCCGCCCATTCCGCCCACGAGATCCTTCGCGTCGACGTTCACGACGAGGACCGGCGCGGAACCGCCGAGGGTGGGCATGTCCTTGTGTCGCGCGGCGATCCCGAACACCATCGCGAGAGCGTCGTGACGCTTCTGCGCCGCGGTGCGGTCATCGAGCACACACCGCGGATCCGAGTTGAACGGATCCGTATCGTCCCCGTCTGCACCAGCACCCGCACCAGCACCCGCATCCGCATCCGCATCCGCATCCGCGCCCTCGCTCGGGGCGAAGTGCACTCCGGGCATGGGCGGGCCGTCGCTTTTGGGGTTGAGGATCGCGTCCAGGATCAGCTGCAACTGCGCCGCGACGTCCGGGGTCAGATACCCGCGGATCGCGTGCACGCCGTCCGTGAGACGACCGATCGTGATGCCCCGGCGGCGACGGGAGTCCTCATCCTTGGGTTCTTCCCCATCGGGGTCGAACATCGACGCGAGATCCTCGGCGAGGGCTTTCAAGTCCTGCGGGGTCGGCGCCGGACCCGGCTCATCAGCCTCCAGGCCCTCATCATCAGCGTCGACCACGACGCCGTGGCCGCGAGCACACCCCGCCAACGCGACATCCGCCGCCAACCGCTGATCGACCGTCAGCCGATCCCACACCTTCTCGATCGGCCCCGTCGCCGCGAGAAACCCGGCCACACCGACCACCCCATCCAGCAACGCGAGACGCAACTCCGACCACCGTGCCGGCATCCTCTCCCCCGCCAGACTCACCGGTCGCCGCACCAGATCGACGACCCTGTCGACCCGGGACGCGCCCCGCACATCCACCGACACCGTCCGCTGCAACAGCTCATTCAGGCCCCGGCACCCCGCCGAATGCGGAAAGTCGGCCGCGTCGCCCGTCGCGATCGTCTCGACAATCACGGCCTCCGCGCGGCGGAAGACAGCACCCGCACCCTGCAGAACAGTCACCCGATCCGCATCCGACAACCCCGCCAGCGCGTCATCGGACAGCACCGTGTCGAGGTCGGCGATGACCCGATCCAGAAGCTCCGCAGTGCTGTTCATACCCCCAGTCAACCCCGGGCCACCGACATCCGAGACCCGAAACGACCTCGAATTACCCCAGATCAGATCCGTATTCCA
>NZ_CAKKLK010000025.1:0-1496 GCF_918698045.1 Microbacterium sp. Bi98
CGCCCGCCCCGACACCGCCCGGCTCACCACGGAGGCCGGGGGCGACCTCGACACCGAGGACCTCTACTTCCTCCCCTATCTGCTCGGCGAACGATCCCCGCTGTGGGACCCGCACGCCCGCGGAGCATTCGTCGGCCTCGCCCGTCACCACACCCGCGCGCACCTCACCCGAGCCGTGCTCGAGGGTGTCGCGTACAACCTGCTCACCTGCATCCAGGCGTTCCGCGAATCCGGTGCGTCGATCGACCGCATCGACGCGGTGGGCGGCGGAGCGCAGAGCGACGCCTGGCTCGGCATCCTCGCCGACGTCTGGGGTGTGCCGATCCGACGGCGCACGATCGTCGAAGAGGCCAACAGCCTCGGCGCCGCTGTCACCGGTGCCGTCGGCCTCGGCCTCGCCGACTTCTCGGCGGCGCGGGCGCTCAGCGAGGTCACGGCGGAGTTCACTCCGGACGCCGGCCGGCACGCCGTGCACGCGCAGCGGCATTCGCGCTTCGTCGGCGCCTACGCCGCACTCGAGCCGTGGTTCGCCCAGGCCCCCGCCACCCGAGGCGCCTGATGGGAGTCATCCTCGCGACCAGCCGGTCGTTCTCGGACGGAGACCTCGACCTCGTCGGGCGAGCCAGGGCCGCCGGCCACGAGATCGTCCGGGGCCCCGCCCACCACGGGCTCACCGAGCTCGCACCCCTGCTCGCTGCCGCCGAGGGGTGGATCGCGGGCACGGGTCCGGTGACCGACGACCACCTGGCCGCCGCGCCGAACCTCAGGGTCGTGGCCCGCTACGGCGTCGGCACCGAGGCGGTCGATCTCGACGCGGCGCTGCGGCGCGGCATCCCGGTGACGAACACCCCGGGGGCGAACGCGGATGCCGTCGCCGACCACGCCGTCGGCCTCATGCTCGCCGCGCTCCGGTTCATCCCCGACGGCGATCGCCGCGTGCGGGCCGGCGACTGGGCCGTGCGGCGCGGTCGCGAGCTCGGAGCCGCCACGGTCGGCATCGTGGGCTTCGGCCGCATCGGCCAGGGCGTCGCCCGACGTCTGAGCGGTTTCGGCGCACGCGTGCTCGCGGCCGATCCCTTTCTGCCGGCCGACGTGATCGCCGAGCGCGGCGCCGAACCGGTCGACCTCGACGAGCTGTTCCGCACCGCCGACGTCATCACCCTGCACGCCCCGGGCGGGCAGACGCTCGTCGATGCGGCGCGACTCGACCGCATCCGCCCCGGCACGATCCTGGTGAACACCGCCCGCCCCGATCTCGTCGACGAGGCGGCACTCGCCGCCGCCCTGCGTGACGGACGCCTCGGCGGATACGCCGCCGACACGTTGACCGGCGACACCGCGGCGAGCGCGAGTCCGCTGCTCGCCGACGACCTCGCCGACCGTGTCACCGTGACCCCGCATCTCGGCGCGCAGACGACCCAGGCCGTCGACAACATGGGCTCGATGTCCCTCGACGATGTGCTCGCGGTTCTCGCGGGCACCGCTCCCGCCCACCC